>CAWATP010000012.1:0-48826 GCA_963784905.1 uncultured Actinomycetota bacterium
TGGTGCTCGAAGTTCGTGAAGGTCGCGGGGCAGGTCCGAATAAGGACTACGTGTACCTCGACCTCACGCACTTGCCCAAGGAACAGATCGAGGAGAAACTGCCCGACATCACCGAGTTTGCGCGCACTTACCTCGGCGTTGATCCGGTGACCGAACTGGTGCCGGTGTTCCCAACAGCGCACTATGCAATGGGCGGCATCCCCACCAATGTGAACACCGAAGTGCTCCGCAACAACACGGATGTTGTGCCCGGACTCTACGCGGCTGGGGAATGCGCATGTGTCTCGGTGCACGGGGCCAATCGCCTGGGCACCAACTCACTGCTCGACATCAACGTGTTCGGTCGTCGAGCCGGCATCGCAGCTTCTGCATTCGCCAAGGAAGCCGATTGGCCGGTGCTTCCCGAGCACCCAGAGCGTCTCGTGGCCGATCTCCTCGCAACATTGCGCAACTCGAACGGCACAGAACGCGTCTCGCAAATCCGCAAGGAAATGCAGGAGACGATGGACATGAACGCTCAGGTCTATCGTAATGAAGAGACGCTGACGAAGGCTCTCAACGATGTGCGTGCGCTCAAGGATCGCTACAAGAACGTAGCGATCCAGGACAAGGGTCACCGCTACAACACAGATCTCCTCGAAGCGGTTGAACTTGGCTTTCTGCTCGACTTGGCCGAGGCGCTTGCATTCACGGCGCTGAACCGTCGCGAAACCCGCGGCGGCCATGCTCGCGAGGACTACCCGACTCGCGATGATGAGAACTTCTTGGCGCATTCCATGCTGTACAAGGAGACCAACGGCGAACTTCGGCTGAGCAGCAAGCCGGTCGTTATCACTCGTTACCAGCCGATGGAGCGTAAGTACTGATGTCCACCCTGAGTCACGCACCTGCTGCGGTCCCGACGCCGGTTGCCATCGACGTCACCTTCCGTATTCGTCGCTTCAATCCCGAAGGTGACACCGAAGCGCATTGGGAGGACTACGTCGTTCCGTGCTTCCCCACGGATCGCATCCTCGACGGCCTCGCCAAGGTGAAGGCCGACATCGATGGCTCCCTCACCTTCCGCCGCTCCTGTGCGCACGGCATCTGTGGTTCTGATGCAATGCGCATCAACGGCCGCAACCGCTTGGCCTGCAAAACGCTGGTCAAGGATTTTGAAGCTGGCAAGGCGATCACCGTCGAAGCAATCAAGGGTTTGCCTCTGGAGAAGGACCTCGTCGTCGACATGGAGCCCTTCTTCAAGTCGTTCCGCGACGTCATGCCCTTCCTCATCACCGATGGTCGTCACGCGCCCACCAAGGAGTGGATCCAGACAGTTGAGAATCGCGCGGTCTTTGACGACACCACCAAGTGCATCCTGTGCGCGGCCTGCACAACGTCGTGCCCAGTTTTTTGGACGGACGGTCAGTACTTCGGCCCTGCGGCGATCGTGAATGCCCACCGCTTCATCTTCGACAGTCGTGACACCGCCTCGGCCCAGCGCCTAGAGATTCTCAACGACAAAGAAGGCGTGTGGCGTTGTCGCACCACCTTCAACTGCACCGATGCCTGCCCCCGCGGCATCGAAATTACCAAAGCCATCCAAGAAGTAAAGCGGGCGCTCATCTCGCGCTAGCGAGTCCGTGTTTGGAAAGAACCCGGAGCAGCAAGAATGGTGTTGCTCTAGGTCTTTCCCGAATCGAGGCATTGGTCACTAGTGACGGGCCGTTGGTGTCCGTAGAGTGAAGCGTTGACGATTGGCGTCAGAGACCGTCAGGGTGGTTGTCCATGCACGCTCCTTCCATCATCGGGCAGGATCGGTTCGACCTGTCCTCCGATGCACTGCTCATCTCCTCCGGGCTGTACGCGGCGGTGGCCTCCATTGTGCTTCCGCTGTGGTGGGCCTTCACCGGTCGCCATGTCGATCCTGCCGCGGTTGGCTCAGGCGTCGTCTCCAACTCGGCGCTCGCGCTTTTCATCGTCACGCTCCTCGCCGTGGTTGGCTTCTGGATCGGTCCAGCAGTTGCCTGGCGGCTGCACGGACGTCGCCAGCGCATTCGGCTCGTCGTTGCCCCGATCATTTCTCCGATTGTGGTGATCTTGCTTGCTGCCCTCGGTCCGATCTTCGCCGGTCTCTACCACGTGCTCCTCGGCCCCTTTACGAACTGGGAGTTCTCCGGTGAAGCTGCCGCCTTCGCAGTTCTCGGTGCTGTCCACCTCGCGCTCGTGGCGCACGCGGCATTCCGTGTGAAGCCGCACGAGAGTGACTCCATCTACCTCAAGCCATTGCGTATCGCTTCACTGTCCGCCCTCGGCGTACTTACTCTCATCATCATCGCGGCACTCATGAACGGCTTCGAAGGCACAGTGGTGCAGGCACTGCTGTTCATCTTGCTCATTGGTTATGCCGCTGGTCTGACCACGCACATGGCCGCAGCGCTGGACGATATGGAAGTCCATCCCGTTTCGTAATCGCCGAGAAGTTCGTTTATCGCCCGAGTGGGTACTCGCGCACGGGCTGCCAGACACGGTCGTGGTCCTGCTCGTACAGCGTGAAAGACGACGCCGTAAAGGCGAACGAGTAATCCGTGAAGTCTTGAAATGCCGCGTCGAGCAGAGGTTCGGCAACATCGTGCAGCAACGTTACATGCGGGTGATACGGGAAATTCCGCCGACGCAGCAGCGGTCCCGTCCGCACAACTCGCTCCAATGCCTCACATCCGGCGATGCCTTCACTCAGGGCCAGGAATACGACTGGCGAGACTGGGCGGAATGTCGAGCTGCCATGCAACGCCACATGGAACGGCTCGATACGTAAGGCCGCGGAGCGAAGATGTGCATCAATCGAATCAAGCATGGTGGGCGCCACCACTGCGGGCGGCAGCAACGTGACATGCGTTGGGATAGCCCGCGCCTGCGGATCGCCATAACGCTCACGCGCCAATTTCACTTCGCTGCCGCACGGATCCGGCACCGCGATTGCGATACCGATCGTTACCGAACCCGGTTCGATCACGGGTGGCAACGCTGTCAGCGTCGTGTCGTCGTGGCCGCCCATATCAACGACCTGCGTAGCCGACGAATCCAACCGCCTCATAGGCGGCCTTCACCGTGGCAGCAGCTTGGATACGGGCCTTGTCAGCACCGCTGGTCATGAGTCGTTCTAACTCTGCTCGATCGCCAAGCAGATCGTTGACCACCTTCTGGAAAGGCTCGGCATACGCCACAACGGCGCCGGCAGCAGCCTGCTTCAGGGCGCCGTACATCTGACCTTCGAAACTCCGCACGAGTGCGTCCATGGGTGTGCCGGTCAGCGCGTGGATGATGGTGAGCAAGTTGGAGACGCCAGGCTTATTCGCGGGGTCGAAGCGGATCTCGGTTTCAGAATCTGTCACCGCGGACTTGATGCGCTTCTCAATGGTCTTCAGCGGATCGAGCAGGTTGATAACACCCGTTGGCGATGACTTGCTCATCTTCGCCGTCGGCTCCTGTAGATCCACGATCTTCGCCGTCGACTTCATGATGTGCGCCTGTGGCACCGTGAAAACCTTGCCATAGCGCTTGTTGAAACGTTCGGTGATATCGCGCGTCAGTTCACAATGCTGACGTTGATCCTCACCCACCGGCACCAGATTGGCTTGGTACAGCGCAATATCGGCCGCCTGCAGGATGGGATACGTGAACAGGCCGACATTCGTACTGTCGGCGCCCGCCTTGGCCGACTTGTCTTTGAACTGCGTCATTCGTCCTGCCTCGCCGAAACCGGTGAGGCAGGAGAAGATCCACATGAGTTGCGCGTGCTCCGGCACATGGCTTTGCACGAACACGGTCGACTTGTCCGGATCGATTCCCGAAGCGATCAGTTGGGCGTATGACACGAGTGTGCGCTGGTGCAGCAGCTGCGGATCGGTGTGCCGTGTGAACGCGTGCAGGTCGACGATCGTGTAGAAGCATTCATGAGTGTCCTGGAGCGTCGACCAGTACTGCACAGCGCCCAGCAGATTGCCGATGTGAAAGGAATCGGCGGTCGGCTGAATACCGGATAGCACACGGGGTCGAGAGTCCATTTGCCTATTCTGGCAGGGGCTCGGACTCCGTCGAAATCCCCGACTCAATCCGCACTCGAGCCACGCGGCGACCATCGACGGCATCAATCACCAGCATGTGGCCATCCACGACTACCGAAAGCCCCACTTCCGGCAGTTGCCCAAGCGCTGCAACGATGAATCCGGCAATCGTCTCGTATGGCCCTTCCGGCAGTTCGATGCCGTAATCCTCGGAGAAGTCCTCGAGATTCGTCATGCCATCCACGGTCCGCGTGTCGATGACTTCCTGTTCGTCATATTCATCTCGGATGTCACCCACGACCTCTTCGACGAGATCCTCCATCGTGACGATGCCCGCCGTGCCGCCGTACTCGTCCTCGACAACCGCCATGTGCACCTGCAGTCGGCGCATCTCTGAAAGGGTCGGAATCACATACTTGGTGCCGGGAAAGCGGGCAATCACTCGCACCAGTTCAGAAACGCGCAAGGAACGCTCGGCCATGCCAGGGGCGAGCACATCGCGCACATGGACAAACCCGATCACATCATCCGATGACTCGCCCGTTACGGGGTAACGAGAGTGGGGCTGCTCGGAAACAAATTTGGCGGCTTTGAAAATGGGGGTGTCACCGTCGATGAAGACCACTTCTGTGCGCGGAACCATGACTTCGCGCAGTTCGCGATTGCCCGCCTCAAAGACTTCGTCAATAAGCTCGCGCTCTTCATCAGTGAGGTCTTCATGCGAAGCCACAATGTCCCGAAGCTCTTCACCACTCATCGCCTCACGGTGCAAAGAGGGGTCGCCACCGAAGATGCGGACCACAACATTCGTAGAAACCGTGAGCAGCACAATCACGGGGCGTGTGATGCGGGCCAGCATCTCGATCGGCCACGCACCGACCATGGCGATCGACTCGGCACGTTGTATGGCCAAGCGCTTGGGCACCAACTCCCCCAAGACCAGAGAGATGTATGCGACCGACATGGTCACGAAGAGAAAGGCCACGGTATGGGCTACCGCGTCTGAAAGACCCCAACCGATCAGGATGGGCTCCAGGTAGGGGGCGAGGCTCTCGGCCCCTAAGGCCGCACTGAGGAAGCCGGTGACAGTGATGCCGACCTGGGCAGCGGCCAAAAAGCGCGTCGGGTTCGCCAACAGTTTTGCCAGCAACGCTCCGCGCTTGCCGCGATGCGCCATCTGCTGCACTTGGCTTTCGCGCAGCGAAACCAACGCAATCTCAAAGGCGACGAAGATGCCAGCAACCGAGATGAACAGCAGGACGAGCCCGATCCGGGACGCGATGTCGCTCATGACATCAGACTAACGCGGGCGATTCGCGACATCAGGCGAAGCGAGCGGTGACAGCCGCGTGATCACTCCAACGCTCTGCGTAGGACGCCGCGCGACCGATCTCCATCTCGGTGCAGCGCGCCGCCAGACCAGGCGTGGCGAGGATGTAGTCAATGCGCCAACCCACGTTGTTGTCGAAGGCCTGGCCTCGCTGGCTCCACCAGGTGTAGGGCCCTTCTACGTCACCAAAAGTGCGACGGTGCAGGTCGACCCAGCCATGCTTGTCGAGCCAAGTGTCGAAGTAAGCGCGCTCCTCCGGCAGGAAGCCGGCAGCTTTGAGGTTGCCCTTCCAATTCTTGAGGTCGACCGTGCGGTGCGCCACATTGAGGTCGCCCGCGAGCAATGCCTCCGCGCCATTCTTCTGATGAGCCCGCATTCGCTTCGTCATGGCATCGAGAAAGCGGTACTTCTCAGCCATCTTCTCTTCGCGCTCAGCGTCGCCCGTTGGCACATAGATTGAAGCCGCCACGAATGTGCCATCCGGGTGCTCAACCGTGGCTTCCGCCCAACGTCCCACTTGCGCGAACTCTCCTCTGCCCAGCCCAATCACTGCGTTGATCAGGGGGTAGCGGGAGATGATGGCCGCGCCCGCATGGCCGAGTTTGGTCGACGAGTCATGGACAACGTTCGCACCTTCGAAGCCCGCATCTGCCAAACACTCGTGCAACTGGTCGGTTGTGGCGCGAACTTCCTGCAGGCAGATGACATCTGCCCGCCCCGCTGCCTGCGCGGCACCCAATTGCTGCAGGCCGCCATTTCGCAGCGCCGCACGAACACCATTCACATTGGCTGAAACCACTGTAAGCATGGGCACACCGTAGTCTTCGCACATGAAGACGTTGTATGTCGGCATGGGCTGTTTCTGGGGCGCCGAAAAGAAGTTCTGGTCACTGCCAGGCGTCGTCGAAACCGAAGTCGGGTACCAGGGCGGCGACTTCGGGCCCGCCGATTACAAGACCGTTTGCACAGGCCGTACCGGTCACGCCGAAGTCGTGCGTGTGACGTATGACGAAGCCGTAATCTCGACGCGCGATGTGTTGCGCGTCTTCTGGGCAAACCACGATCCGACGACTGGCGATCGCCAGGGCAATGACGTGGGAACGCAGTACCGCAGTGCGGTGTACTGGACCGATGAAGAACAGCTCGCTGAGATCATGCGAACCTACGAAGAGTTTGGCGGCATCCTCGCAGCCGGTGGCCTCGACCCCATCACCACCGAGTTCGGTCCAGCCGCAATCAACCCGTTCTTCTCCGCCGAGGATTACCACCAGAAGTACCTGCAGAAGAACCCCAACGGCTATGACTGCCACGCCCACACCGGCTTCCACCTGCCGGCATGATCATCGATAAACGATCAGTAGTTATCGTTATTCGATAATTTCATGCTAAGTTCGCCCACATGAAGCGAACTGCCATGCTGCTGAGAGCGCTCCTCGTGGCGCTCTTCTTGATACTGCTCGGCGCCCTCGCCATCGTGGATGTGCTGCGAATCGATTCCGAGCGCGCATTCCCGGAGTTCGCCCACTTGGGCTGGCCGACGTTCATCGGCGTGGTGCTGGGGTTCGTGCCGGTGGTGCTGGCGCTGTGGCGAATGGATCGACTCGCCAGCCTAGTCGCACGCGATGAGGCCTTTAGTGCAGACACCGTGCTCGAAATCCACCGCATCAAGCAATACATCGTGTGGTTCATCGCCTGGTTCATCGCGGGCATGGGCGCCTTCCGTGTTGCCTTCGGCATGATTGCGCCTCCGATGGCCGTTCTTTGGCTTTTGCTCGAAGTCGCGGCTGCATTCCTCTTCGCCGTCGTCGCCATTCTCGAACCACTCTTTGCCTCGGCCGTAGCGATGCGCGAAGACTCCGAACTCACGGTCTGACATGCCGATCATCGTGAACCTCGACGTCATGCTCGCCAAGCGCAAGATGAAGCTCAACGAACTCAGCGAGATCGTCGGCATCACTCCTGTGAATCTCAGCAATCTCAAGACCGGCAAAGCCCGCGCCATTCGCTTCAGCACCCTTGAGGCAATCTGTGCCGCGCTCGACTGCCAACCCGCCGACCTACTCGAGTTTCGGCCGTAGACGTAACAACGGCGCGGCGCCCCAAGGGAGTGCCGCGCCGTTGCGCGTAGATCAAGGTGTTACTTGGCCATGGCCTTCTGCAGGTTCTGGTCGATAGCCGCCAGGAAGTCCTGCGTGGTGAGCCAGGGCTGGTCGGGGCCGATGAGTGCGGCTAGGTCCTTGGTCATTGCGCCACTTTCGACAGTCTCGATGCATACGCGCTCAAGCGTCTCGGCGAAAGCCGTCACCTCAGGAGTGCCATCGAACTGGCCGCGGTAGATCAAACCGCGCGTCCACGCAAAAATCGACGCGATCGGGTTCGTCGACGTGGGTTGACCCTTCTGGTGCTGACGGAAGTGACGCGTGACGGTGCCGTGCGCCGCCTCGGCCTCGATCGTCTTGCCGTCCGGCGTCATGAGTACCGACGTCATCAGGCCCAGCGAGCCGAAGCCCTGCGCGACGATGTCGGACTGCACGTCACCGTCGTAGTTCTTGGTGGCCCATACATAGCCGCCTTCCCACTTCAGCGCTGAGGCAACCATGTCATCGATAAGACGGTGTTCGTAGGTGAGGCCCGCAGCTGCGAAGTCAGCCTTGAACTCGTTGTCGAAGACGTCGGCGAAGATGTCCTTGAACTGGCCGTCGTAGGCCTTCAAGATCGTGTTCTTCGTCGAGAGATAGAGCGGGAAGTTGCGGGACAGCGAATAGCGCATGGAAGCGCGCGCGAAGTCACGGATCGACTCGTCAAGGTTGTACATCGCCATTGCGACACCCGAACTCGGGTAATCAAAGACGTTGAACTCCATCGGCTCGCTGCCGTCAGCCGGCGTAAACGTGACGGTCAACTTACCTGCCCCGGGCACCTTGAAGTCGGTAGCGCGGTACTGGTCACCGAACGCGTGGCGGCCAACAACAATCGGCTTGGTCCAGTGGGGAACCAGCCGCGGGATATTGCTGATGATGATCGGCTCACGGAAGATGACTCCGCCGAGAATGTTGCGGACTGTGCCGTTGGGCGACTTCCACATCTTCTTGAGACCGAATTCTTCAACGCGGGCTTCGTCAGGAGTGATCGTCGCGCACTTCACGCCAACGCCGTACTGCTTGATTGCGTTCGCGGAATCGATGGTCACCTGGTCGTCGGTGCGGTCACGCTCTTCGATGCCGAGGTCGTAGTACTGCAGCTCGATATCGAGGTACGGAAGGATCAACTGATCCTTAATGAACTGCCAGATGATGCGCGTCATCTCATCGCCATCGAGTTCGACGACAGGAGTGACAACCTTGATCTTCGACATGCTGATAACTCCTCAGAGGTCCTTGACGTCGGCTTGCTTCGCGCGAACTGCTTCTGCAGCCTCGAGCAAGCCGGCCATTTCCGAATCGGTGAGGGCGCTCTCAACGACCTTGCGGATGCCACCCTTGCCGATTTCGGCTTCGACGCCCAGATAGACACCGGAGATCCCGAATTCACCATCGACCCATGCACACACCGGCATAACAGCGCCGCTATCTTCAATGACCGCCTTGGCCATGCGTGCCGCCGCTGCCGACGGCGCGTAATACGCGGAGCCGGTCTTGAGCAATGCAACAACCTCAGCGCCGCCATTACGGGTGCGCACGACAAGTTCTTCGATCTTGTCCGCGGGCATGAGTTCGGTCAGCGGCTGACCGTTGACGGTGCAGCGGGACGGAACCGGCACCATGGTGTCGCCGTGCGAGCCGAGTGTCAGCGTCTTCACAGAGCCGACAGGCACAGCGAGTGCCTCGGCGACGAAGTTGGTGAAGCGAGCGGTGTCAAGCATGCCGGCCTGGCCGAGCACGCGCTGCTTGGGGAATCCCGTTGCGAGCTGCGTCAGTGCAGTCATCTCATCGAGTGGGTTCGACACCACGATGACGACGGCTTCCGGTGCGTGCTTGGCGATGTTCTCAGCAACGCTGCGGACGATCTTCGCGTTCGTCTCGATGAGATCCATGCGGCTCATACCAGGCTTCCGCGGCAGTCCCGCAGTGATGACGACGACATCAGAACCAGCGATGGCTTCGTAGCCCTCTCCGTTCGGACCCGTGGTTTGGCCAATCACCTTGGTCTCAAATCCCTCAACCGGGCGGCTCTGGTTCATGTCGAGGGCGAGACCCTCCGGCTTACCTTCGACAATGTCGGTGAGTACAACGGTCTCGAAGACGTCGTACTCAGCGAGTCGCATTGCAGTCGTGGAGCCGTAGAAGCCCGCACCGACCACTGTCACTTTGCCCTTGCGTGCCATGGTTTCCTCCATCGATTCAGCAGGGCAAAGCGTACCGCCGGCAACGCGGCGGGCTGAGGCGCGGTACCGTCTTCCTCGTGCAGCAGGAGAGAGACGTGGATCACAGCGCGAGCGGCGACCAATCGCCAACTGCGCCATCCCCCGCCGTGGTACCGCTGCGCCGTCACATCCCCAACCGCCTGCGCAATCAATGGCCATCGCTTTCGGTGCAGACACTCGTGTTCGCGTCGGTCGCCGCAATCGCCCTTGACTTCCGCTGGTCTGTTGGTCTGCTCGCCCTCGCCCTCGCCCTCGCGCTCGCACTTCGCAGCGCACTGCCGCGCCGCCGCATTGGTTGGCTGGAAGTTCGACGTAAGCGCACTGACCTCATCTGTCTCGGGCTTCTGCTCGTCGGCGTCGTGCTCGTCGCCGTTGCCACCCCAGGTTCTTAGGCGCTCTCTGGGAACTCGCGGGGAACCCGCGAAGAACTCCAAGGCCGTCCCAACGCCACGAATAGGCTGCGCGCATGAAGCGCAGGCTGGCAATCGCAGTATGCGCATTCGCCGTGGCCTGGCTCAACTTGACGCCCACCCATGCAGTGATCAACGGTCAGCAGGTGACGGATTCGTCGTGGTCGTTCATGGTCGCGGTGGGCTGCAGCCAAGCAACCACCACCGCAGCCTGCGATGGCCGCCACTATCAACCCGCGGTTGGCATGTTTTCATCGCAGTTCTGCGCGGGCACGCTCATCTCACCGACCATTGTGGTAACCGCCGCCCACTGCATGTTTGCTAGCGGAGGTGCTGCCCTGCGGCCAGAAGACCTCGTCGTAGCCGGAGGATCGCCGCTGCTGCCCGCGATGCAGAGCAATCAAACCGTGGTCGAGGTTTCTGCAATCCGTATTGATCCGCAGTACGACGCGCTGACACAACGGCACGACCTCGCCCTGCTGCGAATCTCACGCATGCCTATCGGTGCCACGACTATCGAGTACCTCGATGCCACGGCCGCACCTGCACTAGCTGAAACCAGCACCGCGCAGTTTGCCGGCTGGGGGGATCTTCTGCCGGGAGGCCCTGCTGCGATCTCGGCTCAATCTGGGCTGATCACGTTGTACCCCGACGGACTGTGCCAGATCACGGTGGTCGGCTTCGACCCCGCGACTGAGCTCTGCGGAGGAGCGCACACAGACTCGGGTTGGGTGGATGCCTGCCGAGGAGACAGCGGCGGCCCCCTGATCGCCAGTTTGAACGGAACGCGGACACTCATTGGTCTCGTCTCGTGGGGACGTGGCTGCGCGACGGGAACACCCGGCGTCTACACCGAAATCTCTGCGACCCTGCCGGCCACGTTGAAGACGCTTCCGACAACACCGCTCCTCATTTCGGCAGGCGTTCACTCCATGGTGGTGGTCGTCACTGGGGAGCCGTGGTCTGAAGGCGATTGGCCGGTCACCGCGACACGTGGAGCGAGCAAAGGAACCTGTAAAGCCCTCGTCACTGCTACGAATCGTGTCGCCACTTGCACTATCAGGGGTCTTAAGCAAGGTGGCGCTTACTCGGTGACGACCGAACCCCCTTTCGGGTCCGCTCCGGCTGCCATCCAGGCCATGGTGAAAGGTGCGCCAACAGCACCGCGGATCGCGAGTGCTTCGAAGATCAGCGTGCAAGGCGCTGTCACGGTGTGGTTTCTCTCAGCTGCAGTAACGGATGCTCCGGTTACTACGCGACGCGTGACCTGCACGGCTCGGACCAGCAGTGCCGTTGCTGAATCCAAAGCCGCGCGCATGACCATCACCGGCCTGCAGCCCCGCGCCACGTACACCTGTCGTGCGCGCGCGACCAACGCCTACGGGCAGAGCGCTTGGAGTTCGCCTTTCAGCGTCAGCGCCAAGCGGGTAACGATTTCCTGAAGCGTGGGACTCAGAGCCCGAGGTCAGCCAGCGAGTAAGCGGCCAGATAGTCAAGCTGGTTCTCGCTGATCATCGCGCCGGCGCCGCGATCCACAATCACTGCAACGCCAACCACAATGGCGCCCGCCTCACGCAATGCCTCGACGGCGGCCATCACGCTGCCACCTGTCGTCGAGGTGTCCTCGACAGCAAGCACACGGCGACCTGCGACATCGGGGCCTTCAATGCGCCGCTGCAGACCGTGCGCTTTCTCGGCCTTGCGCACGACAAAAGCGTCTAACTTGCGGCCCCTGCGAGAAGCCGCGTGCAACATGGCAGTTGCCACCGGATCGGCACCGAGCGTGAGTCCGCCAACAGCGTCGTAGTCGAACTTGGCACACAGGTCGAGCATGACGTCACCAACAAGCGGCGCGGCTGTTGCGTCCAGGGTGACGCGTCGAAGGTCGACGTAGTAGTCGGCTTCTTTGCCACTGCTCAGGACAACCTTGCCGTGGACGACCGCTTTGTTGAGAATCTCTTCACGGAGTGCAGCGCGCGCTTCAGTCATGGCATCAGCCTACGAGAGTCGACCGTCTGCGCTTGCGCTCGCTTATTTCGTTCGAAAATCAACCTACAGCGCAGACGGTCGAGACTAGTAGGCGAAGCGAAGCAGGAAGCGTGAAAGCTTGTAGATGGCGCCCGGAACGCTGACGGCACGCCCGCGTTGCAGGTCGTTCCAAGCAGTCGCCACCAGGACGTCAGCGTTGAGCACCATGAACTTCGGCACCCGACCCATCGCGTAATCGGCGCGCTCGTGAAACTCAGTCGCGGTATACCCAGGGCACAGTGCCATGACCTTCACGCCAGTCTTGCGGAGATCCCGCCGCAGGGCGCGGCTGAAGGACGTCACGAACGACTTCGCTGCGCCGTAGGTAGTCTGCGGAATCCAGCCCGCAACACTGCTCACATTGATGATCGACCCGGTACCGCGAGCTTTCATTCCGACCGCCGCTGCGTGAGAGAGGCGCAGTACAGCTCGGGTCAGCACGTCGAACATAGCCTGCTCCGCAGGTAGCGAACCATCGACGAAATCCTGGTTGACCGTGTAGCCAGCGTTGTTGATGAGCACGTCAATGGGTCGAGTCGGATCGGCCAGCCGTTGCTCTACCCAGGCGCACTCGTCATAGCGCGAGAGGTCAGCACGAAAGGGCTCCGCGTGAATGTTGTACTTCGCCGCGAGGTCATCGGCCACTCCACGAAGTCGGGCCTCGTCGCGAGCCACGAGCACAAGGTCGTAACCCTGCGCCGCAAGGAGTTGTGCGAACGATTTGCCGATGCCTGCGGTTGCCCCGGTAACAAGTGCTGTAGCCATAGTGGGAGCCTAGGTCTGCTCGCGAGATCCGCACGACTGTGTGACGACAGCCCGGCCTTTTGACGAAGATTTGGTGGTGAAGTGGTCGCAGCATCGCGGCGGGGCTCGACATGAGCTGGACATATGGGTACCACTACGTGGCGGCAAATGCGCCCAATCACGCGTCACTAGGTCTTCCGACCTGTGTTATTCATTGCCATGCTGTGGCAATAGCGGCACTCCGTCGCCACTTCCGCAAGGGGAAAACATGTCTGTTCGTTTTCGTGCCGCCGTCCTCGCTATGGCCGCCTTGTCGCTAACCGTCACTGGCCCAGTTCTCGCCGCGAACAGCAGCAAAGTGAGCACGGCTACGTCAAGCGACAACCGCAGCACAGCAAGCATTGACACTTCGAGTGCGATTATCGAACTCGCAGGCACTCCGCTTGCCGCTAACACTGCGCTCAACAACGGGCAGACCAAGAAGGTCGACTTCAAGAACGCGCTGACAAAGTCCGCGCGCGCGCAACTGGTGGCGATTCGCAACGACTTTAAGCAGTGGCTTCGCTCCAACGCACCGAAGGCTCGCGTCACGAGTGAATACGACGTGGCACTCAATGCCGTTTCCGTCGATCTGAACGGCACGGCGATCGAGGCCCTGCGTTCCGCTCCAGGCGTCATCGCGGCGACCCTCGAAGTGAACTACGAGATGCTCTCAGCACCGGTTGATCCAGATCTGTCGCTCATCAACGCCATCTCAGCTTGGGGTGCAGGCGGTGCAGCCGCAGCAGGCGCTGGCGTCAAGGTGGCCGTAATTGACAGTGGCATTGACTACTCACACCCGTGCTTTGACGGCAGTGGATATCCAGCATTCAGCGGCAGCGCCGGAGACTCGCGCTACACAAACAGCAAAGTGATCGTCGCGAAAGTCTTCAACATGCGTGCGAAGGCACGGGGCTATGTGGCCTTCCCAGGAGCAGGTCAAGAACACGGCACGCACGTTGCCGGGACCATCGCATGCGAACCGCTCACTCCTGCCCAAGTCAATGGTGCTGCAATCCCCTACGGTGTGACCGGTGTGGCACCGGCCGCCCAGTTGGGCAACTACAACGTGTTCCCCGGTGATGTCACAAATGCGCGGTCAGAGGACATCCTGAACGCATTGCAAGCCGCCTACGAAGACGGCATGGATTTGGCCAACATGAGCCTCGGCGGCGGCGCACAGGGAGTGCAGGACTTGCTAACGCACGCCGTCGACAACCTCGATCGAGGCGGCATGCTCGTAGCGATCTCGGCAGGCAACGAAGGACCGGGTTACTTCACGCTCGGATCTCCTGGCTCGGCGGAACGTGCGCTCACTTCTGGCGCATACTCGGTCGGTCACTACACCGCGATCCCAGTGACGTGGACCGGGCATTCGGTCCTTGCGGCACAAGGAGATTTCGCTCTGCCGTTGTCGGCGTTGACCGCACCATTGGCAGTACTCGCCGGCTCGCCGCTTGGGTTTGCCTGCGACGCCCTGCCGAGCGGGAGTTTGACTGGACAGATCGCACTGCTCAGCCGCGGCACGTGCACATTCGGCACCAAGATCTCCAACGCTCAGGATGCCGGTGCAGTCGGAGTGATTGTCGTCAACAATGTCGCGGGTACGCCGACAGCTATGGCGGCCGATGGTGTACACATGCCCACCATCCCCGCCGTCATGGCCGGACTCGCAGATCGCACCGACTTGATGGCAGCAGCAGGTCTGTCCGTGACTATCGCGAGTGCGCCGACATATGTATATGACCCTGCATCCGCCGGCATGATGGAAGCGTTCTCGAGCCAAGGACCAAGCGACGTTGACCTGCGGGTCAAGCCAGACGTCGTGGCTCCGGGCGGAAATGTTCTGTCATCAATACCCGGAAACAGGTGGGCGTTCTATTCGGGCACCTCCATGTCCAGCCCGCATCTCGCCGGAATGGCCGCCGTAGTCAAGGGCCAGCATCCGACCTGGACTGCGGCAGACATCCGTTCTGCAATTGTGAACACGGCAAACGCTGCGGCAGTGAAGAATTCGGTCGACCCACTCGTGATAGGTAATGGCGCAGCGGATCTGTCGCGAGCTGTTGCGGCGAGAATCGCTCTTGATCCGGTGAGCACCTCCTTCGGTGCAGTTCCGGTGCTCAACGGACACGCATGGGCCAAGACAATTTCTCTGAAGTGGCTTGGCGCGAGCGCTACTCCGACCATTGCAATCAGCGGAAGCACTGCCTTTACCGCAACGTATACAAGCGGAGTTGTCACGGTGACGTTCACACCGCGTGCTGGAACCTACGGACCGCAGAGCGCCAAGCTCATCGTGTCAGACGGCTCAAGCGTCATCGCCACGAGCACGCTCTTCGGTTGGGGCAAGTAGCAATTGGCGAATCGGGCCGTCACCTTCGTGGTGTCGGCCCGATTCTCATGTGTTGCACTGGCAACTAGCCAACGGTGAACTCACCTGCGACCACACGTACGGGCACGGATTGCCCATCGAAAATCTCGCCGCCGAGCAACTTGCGCGCCAGGGCATCGCCAATCGAAGACTGAATCAGCCGTCGCAGTGGCCGCGCGCCGTACAGCGGATCGAACCCGTGGGTGACCAGCCAGGCGATTGCCGACTCATCAATATCAAGCACGATCCGTCGATCTACTAGACGCTTGTTGAGCATCATCAACTGGATCCGCACGATTCCTGCCAAGTCGTCGACGGTCAAGGCATCAAACATCACCACGTCATCGAGACGGTTGAGGAACTCGGGCTTGAAGGATTGGCGCACCAACGCCATAACACGCTCGCGCCGCTCGCTCAGATCAAGTAGCGGATCCACAAGGAACTTGGAACCGAGGTTTGAGGTGAGCACCAAGATCACATTGCGGAAGTCGACGGTGCGCCCCTGGCCGTCGGTGAGACGGCCGTCATCAAGCACCTGCAGCAAGATGTCAAAGACCTCGGGATGCGCCTTCTCCACCTCGTCGAGGAGCACGACGCTGTATGGGCGGCGGCGCACTGCCTCGGTGAGTTGTCCGCCCTCCTCGTAGCCGACATACCCAGGAGGCGCACCGACAAGCCTGGCCACCGAGTGCTTCTCGGAGTACTCAGTCATGTCGATGCGAACCATGGCGCGCTCATCATCAAAGAGGAACTCCGCGAGCGCCTTGGCCAACTCGGTCTTGCCCACACCAGTTGGACCAAGGAACAGGAATGAACCAGTAGGGCGATCGGGATCCGAGATGCCTGCTCGGGCGCGGCGCACTGCATCGGAAACCTCACGCACTGCGGCATGTTGGCCGATGATGCGACGCGCGAGTTCGTCCTCCATCCGCAGGAGTTTCTGTGCTTCGCCTTCGAGCATGCGCCCAGCGGGGATGCCGGTCCACATGCTGACGACCTCAGCGATGTCATCAGGCCCAACCTGTTCCTTCACCATGGCGCTGCGATCGGACACACTCGAAGCAACATTTTCAAGGTCGCTTTCCAATTTCGGGATCTCGGCGTACAGCACCCGTGATGCACGTTCGAAATCACCTTCTCGTTGAGCGCGATCAGCTTGCACTCGCAGCGCATCGATCTGCTCTTTGATTCCGCCGACGCGATCGAGCTCAGTGCGCTCTAGTGCCCAGCGCGCCTTGAGCGCCAACAACTCTTCATCTTTGGACGCGAGTTCAACACGCAGTTTGGTGAGCCGTTCGGCTGATGCGTCGTCGCTCTCGCGCCCGAGCGCGAGCTCTTCGAGGCGCAAACGGTCGACCGCGCGCTGCAGATCGTCGATCTCGACCGGAGAGGAGTCGATCTCCATGCGTAGGCGTGATGCCGCTTCATCCACCAAATCAATGGCCTTGTCTGGAAGGAATCGCGCAGATATGTAGCGATCGGAAAGCGTGGCGGCTGCAACGAGCGCGGCATCGGTGATCGCAACTTTGTGGTGAGCCTCGTACTTCTCTTTGAGACCACGCAAAATGCCGATCGTGTCTTCAACACTTGGCTCGCCAATGAGTACCTGCTGGAAGCGACGCTCAAGCGCCGGATCCTTCTCGATGTGATCGCGATATTCGTCGAGCGTGGTCGCGCCGACAAGGCGCAACTCACCGCGTGCCAGCATCGGCTTCAGCATGTTGCCTGCATCCATTGCCCCTTCGCTGCCGGCACCGGCGCCGACAACAGTGTGCAACTCATCGATAAACGTGATGATGCGACCTTCGCTCGATGAAATCTCCTTGAGCACCGACTTCAGGCGCTCTTCAAATTCACCTCGGTACTTTGCGCCAGCGACCATCGAGGCGAGGTCCAGCGACACCAATCGCTTGTCACGCAAGGACTCGGGAACGTCGCCGGCGACGATGCGCTGCGCCAGCCCTTCAACCACTGCGGTCTTACCAACGCCAGGTTCGCCGATCAGCACAGGGTTGTTCTTGGTGCGACGCGAAAGCACTTGCACGACGCGGCGAATCTCGGTGTCTCGACCGATCACAGGATCAAGTTTGCCCTCGCGAGCACGCGCCGTCAGATCAATCGAATATTTCTCAAGCGCTTGGAAGGACGCTTCGGGATCGGCAGTGGTTACGCGTTCGCCCCCACGTAATTGAGCTAACGCGGCCATGAGTTGCTCGATGGACACTCCCTCCTTGCCGAGCAAGGCAGCCGTTTCCCCTATCTGTGCGCACGCGATAAGCAGGTGTTCAGTCGAGACATACTCATCCCCACGGTCATGGGCGAACGCGTCTGCAGCAACCAAAGTCTGCTGAAGGGCCTGTGAAGGTGCTGGTGACGACACTGATGAACCAGAAGCTGCTGGCAGCGTTTTGAGTGCTGCTCGCACTCTTGCGTTGACAGCCTGGGGATCGGTTCCGCAGTGCCGCAGTAATGCGACGGCGATGCTCTCCTCACCTTGTTCAAGCAATCCGGCGAGTAGGTGAATAGGCTCGAGTTGCGGATTGCCTTTTGCGCCCGCGGTGCGAGCAGCAGTAGATAGTGCGTCTTGCGCGCGATTGGTGAATTGGGTTGTCATTTGTGGCCTCGCCTATCTTGCTGATGACCTGGGCTTTCCGATCCTCTGGCGACCTTCGGTTTTTGCTTGATTGCAGCGGGAACTCGAGCCAAAACCTGGGTTCGCCAACGGGTTGCGTGCGCTTAGTTGCGACGCTGGTGTGGTCGCCAAACAACGACCGCAGTGGAGTTCGACTGTTGGCTGAGCTCGGCAATGCGCTGGCGTAGCCTGCTGTTCTCGGTTTCGAGAGCCAGGATGCGGGCGATACCGATGAGATTGACGCCCTCCGCCGAGAGGGCCGCAATTTCATTGAGTCTGGCCACATCCCGTAAGGAGTACAGCCGCGTTCGACCCACGGTGCGCTGCGGCACAACCAGCCCAAGCCGGTCGTACTGTCGCAGTGTTTGCTGATGCATTCCTGCCATGGCAGCGGCAATTCCGATGCCGTATACCGGCGCATCAATATCGGGCGTGAAGGAATACATCACGCCTCCGGTTCTATGCGTGGTGCGCGAGCGGCACGGGCCAGCAACTCATCCCGTGGATCGTCATCAGCAGTGGCTGCCATGTACTGCTCCAGCGCTTCGCGAGCCTGCTTCGACAATTTGTGCGGCACGGCGATGTCAACCGTGACGAGCAGATCACCGTCACGACCTTTAGCCGACGGCACGCCACGGCCTTTGAGTCGGAAGGTCTTGCCATGCATGGTTCCTGCCGGAACCTTGAGCGAAACAGATCCACCAGTGACGACCGGCACCGGAATATTGGCGCCGAGGGCTGCTTCTGCGATCGTAATCGGAACGGTGACCGTGAGGTGTTCGTCTTTACGACCAAAGACCGGGTGCGGCGTAACCGTGACAATCACAAACAAGTCGCCCGCTGGCCCACCATTGCTGCCTAAACCGCCACGGCCAGCGACACGAATACGCGCGCCATCTTTGACCCCAGCGGCGATGCGCACTTGCACGGTGCGTGCATTTCGCACGGCGCCAGCGCCATGACACTCGGGACACGGTGTGTCAATGACGGTGCCCTGGCCACGGCAATCGCGGCACGGCTCGGAAAAGCCGAAGCCACCCATACTCCGCTGCGTATGGCCCGAACCACTGCAGGTGGCACAAGCTCGAGGCGCGGTGCCTGCTTTGGCTCCAGTACCTCGACATGCGGTGCAACGCACATCACCATTGAGGTGCAGCGGCAAGGTGACGCCTTGCAGGGCATCCGCGAAGGAGAGCGTGGTACGAGTTTCTAGATCATTACCGCGCTGCGGCCGTCGACCACCGTTGGCGCCGCCGCCGAACATGCCGCCGAAGATGTCGCCCAGATCGAAGCCTGGACCCTGACCGCCGCCGAAGCCGCCGGTGGGGGCACCCTGCGGCCCGCCAGAGAAACCTCCACGCGAGAACATCTCCCGCGCCTCGTCGTACTCCTTGCGGCTGTCATCACTACCAATAACGTCGTAGGCCTCAGAAACGGCCTTGAAACGCTCCTCAGCCTTGGCGTCGTTCTGGTTTGCGTCAGGGTGCAACTGCTTGGCCAGTTTGCGGTAGGCCCTTTTGATCTCAGCGGAGGTCGAACTCTTGCTCACCCCAAGCGTCTTGTAGAAATCCTTGTCAAGCCAGTCCTGGTTCATCTGTTACACCTCCTCTGCATTCGCAAAAAGCCTTGTCGCTACTCGGCTTTGGGAGCCTCATCTTGAACGCCGACACGAGCGGGGCGGAGCACGCGACCGGCGTACCGGTAGCCCACTTGGTAAACATTGGTGACGACAGCTACGGCATCGCTGCCGGCTCCGTCGGCGGTGGTGTGTGTCAGTGCTTCGTGGACTGCCGGATCGAAAGATTCGCCAAGTGCGCCGTAGGTCTCGAGTCCGAAGCGATTGGCAACGGCCTCAATGGCCTCGCCCATCGCCTTGAGCGCACCGACGAACTCGTTATGTTCACGAGCGCGGGACATGTCGTCCAACATCGGCAAGAGCGCCAGCAGCACGTCGGCGATCGCGTCCTCACGCGACTTCGCACGATCACGCTCGACACGCTTGCGGTAGTTGGCGTATTCGGCTTGCACTCGCTGAAGGTCACTCGTGAGTTCGGCAATAGCGATATCGACGAATGCCGAATCTGCTCCCGCTTGGTCCTCGGCAGCGGCGTCAGAGGGTGCGGACGGATCCGCACCCTCTTCCGCGTTGAACTGCTCTGCGTTGTCCGTCATGGTGGCTACTTGTCCTCGTCGACAACTTCGCCTTCGACGATGTCGTCGTCGGCGTTCGCACCGGCATCTGCAGAACCTGCATCCGCGCCAGCCGCAGCATCTGCCTGGTACATCGCTGCACCCATTGCCTGCGATGCAGCCGAGAGCTTTTCGCTGGCCGACCTGATGGCCTCAGTGTCGGTGCCCTCAAGCGCCGTCTTCAATTCGGCAAGCGCCGTATCGGTCTCGCCACGCGTCTCTGCGAGTTTCTCCTCGTTGTCCTTGAGGAACTTCTCCGTCTGGTACACGAGAGCCTCGGCGCTGTTGCGCGTCTCGACTTCTTCGCGACGCTGGTGATCCTCAGCGGCGTGCGCCTCGGCATCACGCATCATGCGGTCGATGTCGTCCTTGGACAGACCCGAGCCACCGGTGATGGTGATGGACTGTTCCTTGCCGGTGCCGAGATCCTTGGCCGCGACATGCACGATGCCGTTGGCGTCGATGTCGAAGGTGACCTCAACCTGCGGAATGCCACGCGGTGCCGGCGGAAGGCCGACCAACTCGAAGGTGCCGAGTTTCTTGTTGTACGCGGTCATCTCACGCTCACCCTGGAACACCTGGATGCTCACGGACGGCTGGTTGTCGTCAGCGGTGGTGAAGACCTGGGAGCGCTTGGTCGGGATGGTGGTGTTGCGCTCGATGATCTTGGCCATGATGCCGCCCTTGGTTTCGATACCAAGCGACAGCGGCGTGACGTCGAGTAGGAGCACGTCCTTGACCTCGCCCTTGAGCACGCCGGCCTGGAGGGCAGCGCCGACGGCAACGACCTCGTCGGGGTTGACTCCCTTGTTGGGCTCGCGACCACCGGTGAGCTGCTTGACCAGTTCGGTAACCATCGGCATACGTGTAGATCCGCCAACGAGCACCACGTGATCAATATCGGCAACCTTGACGCCTGCGTCTGCAATGACCTTCTCGAAGGGGATGCGGCAGCGCTTGAGCAAATCGGCCGTCAGTGATTCGAATTGCGAGCGCGACAACGTCTCGTCAAGGTGCAGCGGGCCATCAGCGCCGGCCGTGATGTAGGGCAGGTTGACAGTGGCTTGGAGCGACTGCGAAAGGTCGATCTTCGCCTTCTCCGCGGCTTCGCGCAGACGCTGCAATGCCATCTTGTCCTTCGACAGGTCAATGCCGTGTGCGTTCTTGAAGTTGGTGACGAAGTGTGCGATGACCGCGTCGTCCCAGTCGTCGCCACCGAGGCGGTTATCGCCATTCGTAGCCTTGACTTCGACGATGCCGTCGCCGATCTCGAGGAGGGACACGTCGAACGTGCCGCCGCCGAGGTCGAAGACGAGGATGGTCTGTTCCTTGTCGCCCTTGTCCAAGCCGTAAGCCAAGGCAGCAGCCGTGGGCTCATTGATGATGCGCAGCACATTGAAGCCTGCGATCTCGCCGGCCTCCTTGGTGGCTTGGCGCTCAGAGTCGTTGAAGTACGCAGGCACCGTAATGACGGCGTCGCTGATGGTCTCACCGAGGTAAGCCTCAGCATCGCGCTTCAGCTTCATCAGCGTGCGAGCGCTGATCTCCTGTGCGCGGTAAGGCTTGCCGTCGATGTCGATCTTCCAGTCAGTGCCCATGTGGCGCTTGACCGAACGGATCGTGCGATCCGTGTTGGTGACGGCCTGTCGCTTGGCGACTTCGCCGACGAGGACTTCGCCGTTCTTGGCGAACGCGACCACCGAGGGGGTCGTGCGGGCGCCTTCGGCGTTGGCGATAACGGTGGGTTCGCCACCTTCGAGGACGGCAACGACGGAGTTCGTCGTTCCGAGGTCAATTCCGACCGCGCGGGCCATGGGGTACTCCTGTGTTCCGGGGTCCCGGTTTGGACCCGCTTAGGACCAAGAATGACCCTGGAAACCGAACCTGTCAAGTTCAGACGCAATAAATCTGAGTCTGTACGACTCAGATTTACGCGACTATCGCTTACGAGAGTGACGGATTCGGACACTGACCCGAACATGGGACGTGCGGTATACGCAATCCTGAGCGGTCGTGGGTGTCGCACGCTCATCGCGCTTGAATGGAGGCGGTGTGCGACTTAGCGGCGCTTAGGCTCGCTGATCTCGGCCCCCGCGAGCAGACGCTCAACATTCCAGTGCAGCCGCTCGGCCAAGCCTTCGGAGATCTGGCGAGGGGCCCTTACAGCCGCCAAGGACGTTGCGATCGCCGCTAGGACTTCGTTGACGATTGTCTCCGCACGGGAGCGCGCGATGACTCCCCACCCCGCGGCCTCGGCGATGATGCGCTCAGCCGAGATCCGGCGATGATCAAAGACACCATCGATGGCCAGAGCAAGGTCGAACTTGATGAGTCCTTCTTGGAACAGATTCGGCACGGCGTCGTAAAGCGGTGCCAAGCTTGTTCCTATTGGCGTGTGCAGAAGCGCGACGTTCTTGGCATGCGCGTCGTTGTTGCCGATCACCACGTTGAACGTCAGCTGCTGGATCCACTGCGCCAGCGTCGCCTCGCCTCCCGGGATCGATCCGAGCAGTTCCCCGATACCTCGTGCCGAGGCTCGTCGAGCACGCCCCGGCCACGCAGGCGCCTGGAACTTCGCTTCGGTGTCGGTCCAGTCCAGTCCGAGGGCCTGGGCTAGGTCTTCCTGGTGAACAAGGCGAACCGCTCCGTCGACGGTCTCACGGTCAAATCGCTCGATCGCCAGATATGTCATGCGCCCGGCCTTGCCGATTTCACTGCGGTATTCGGACAGGCCCACATGTTGGGCCAGAAGGTGGCTGTAGTGCTCGTCGAAGAGCCGACTGGGGCGAGCAGGCACCTGCGGTTTGAGGATCCAGGTCGAGTGTGCGCCACGGCGGGGGTATGCCCATTGCTCATCGACTCGGGCAACGAGCAGCTTTGGCTGGTATCCGGCAAGCGTCGATCGACTGTCGTCGACCAAGCCCTGGTCGGACTCTTCAAGCGCCTGCTTGAGTTTGGCGCCGAGTTCGCGGTCTGTGAGTGCCTGATACTCCGGCCGGGCAGCCGCTTGATCCTCGGGCTTGCGCAGGGTGCCGGCGCCGGCGACGGAGCCCCCAAACTCGGTGAGCAGCGCAAACAGGTCACCGGCGTCGACATGGCGCTTCGCCGCCATCTTGTCACGGTGGTTTCCTTCGGGAACGTAACCACCGAGGAAGTTCGACACGGAGGCGGCATTGGGGCGCATCCCGGGGGCGGTCGTGAAACCCTCGGTGAGCACAACCGCGCCGCGATAGGCGTCGTCGACCGTGAGCGCGACGCGACTGCGGTCGCGCGCGTTGGGGGTAACGGTGCCCACGTAGTCCTCGTGCAGGAACAGCTCAAGCACTGACATGTTTGTCTCCGTACTGCAGCGAGACCGTGATGTCGAGCGCGTGCAGCACACGCAGGAGCCTGGAGATGTAGAGGGTGCTCCGAGCCGACTCAAGGTCACCTACGTAGTCGACGGGGATCGCCAACTTGTCGGCGAGGTCCGCTTGCGTGAGGTGTGACCTCTCGCGCGCGTCCCTGATCGCCGAGGCGATGTCGTGCTGCTTACGGACTGTGATCGAGGACATGTCAAACCTCCGGTTCTGGGAATATTCCCAGACTACACCATCTGGGAATATCCCCACATTGCTTATTCTGGGAATATTCCCGTATTCATTGTGTATCGGCCAGCCATGCCCGTGTAATCGCGTCCGGGCCCTCACGGCGAGTGGGTGCACACTGGCGGCACTCGACGACGTCGAACCGCGACGGCACCGTTCTGGCGAGCAAAAGGTTCCCCCGAGGTCGCGAGCACCGCCTTCTCGGTTGTAGTCACCCTCATAAGTGATAGCGGCACCTCGAAGGCTTCTCCGCTTCCCTGGCTGCCCCTTGTCCGAATCCATCACCCTCGCAAGCGATAGCGGGATTCGAGTCGCCTTTGGGCTTCTGGCTGACATCGCAGGCGCGCCATCTACCGCGGATGGCGAGCGTTACTCGCGTGAAGGGATCGGCGCCGATGGGACATCTACAGTTAGTAGGGCCAACGGTGGCTCACGTGGAGGAACACATGAACAGCATCAGCACACGCCGGGCCGCACTTGGTGCGGCAGCGATTGTGACAGCGGCCGTCGGCCTGGGCTGGTGGGCCGGTGGAGGTTTGAGCGCCGACACAACAGTTGGCACATTCCGTATGTTTCTGGGGAAAGTCTCGATCGATCAAGAGGCTGGCGCACAAATTGCCTACCGCTGTATCACCCCTGATCCCGGCGAAGACAGCGGGCTACCGGTTGGACAAGACTGGTGCGGCCAGGTGTATCCCTCGGAAGGACTGCACCCAGCGAGCCTGACGGTTGGCACTCGGGTGCGTGTTATTTCCTTTGACACCGGCGTTTCGCTGGTGACCACCCCGCTCGTTGGCGGTACAACCACAAAACTGCTGAGCGCCCTCGTTCTTCCTGCCGACGCGCCGGAACCGCCTGGCGGCTCCGAGTCGACGGTTCGCACCCACGCCGACGCGGTCGCATTCGCTCCGCACCTCGTCGGCCTGGCCGAAGCTGACGCGATAGCGGCGGGCACGGGCGCGAGTTACGTGACTCGGACGGTCTCGCGCACGCCCGGTGAGCCCTTCTTCTACACGCTTGAGCGCGTAGGCAACCGGATCAATCTGACGGTCGTGGACGGCATCGTCACGGCAACCACGATCGGGTAGTCAGCGTTTATGGCCAAAGTGCCAGTGGAAACGCCGCCGGCAGCGGTACACGGCAATGCGACCGCCGAAGTCCTGTTCGTACTTGCGGGCCGCTCTGACTGCAGATCGCTTCCAGCGGTAACTGCGCTTCGCGCTGCCGTCGGCGTTGGTGTGTGCACGAGGTGGCCTGCGCACCCGCTCTTCGCGACGCGTGAGCCGAATTCGCCACACCAACAACACCAGAGGCAGGAAAGGCAACAACATGATCAGCCGCATCGGCCGAGCCCCTCTCCTTCGCGCGCATGCGAAGTGCACGGCAAGCGCATTGTGCTGCCAGCATCTGTCGTCCGTCAGCCTCGGGGCTTAGCGTTACACATAGCCGACAAGCCGACGGGGATCCCATGTCTGAGTTCGAACCAGCCGCCACAACACCCGAAGCCAGCGCACAGCCGCTCGAGCAGATACTGCCTGGCGTCGCTCCCGAAGCGGCGCCCGCACCCAAACGCCAAATGCGCAATCGACTTCTGATCGGTGGTGCAGTCGCGGCAGGCCTGCTCGTAGCCGGTTCGGCCTTTGCCGCCATCAACCTCTTATCGGGCGGTGGAGCGCAGCCGGAAAGCGTGCTGCCGGGCTCCACCATCGCGTTTGCCAAACTCGATTTTGACCCCGCCGCCAATCAGAAGATCTCGTTCGTGCAATTCATCTCCAAGCTCCCGCGAACCTTCAAGCAGGTCGACGAGCAGGATCCGCTGAAGTCCGTCTACAACTCGCTGGATAGTGGTGGAAGCGTCTGGTCGCAGATCCGGCCGTGGCTCGGAGATCGGTATGCCGTCGCGGCAATCCCGGCGGGCAAGACCGTTGTACCCGTGCTGGTCTTGGCCGTAACGGATGAGCAGGCCATGCGCGCGTACATGGCGAAGCAAGCACCTGAGGCGCACATCGCGATGTCCGAGGGGTTTGCGCTCATCGCTGAGCAGCAGTCCACCCTGGACGCCATCGCGAATTCCAAGACCAGACTGGCCGACGACGGCTATTTCAAGGCCGACGTCTCGGCACTGCCGGGCGATCAGGTAGCTGTGGTGTGGGCAGATCTGAAGCAGGTAGCCAAGTACGGCAATGACGCAACGGCGCTCCTCGGCGACACCGGAGCGTCCGCGCAGTCTGCGCTGGAGTCCGTCACCGGCCGCGTCGCCATGGGTCTGCACTTCACTGCGGACTCAGCAGTGCTGGCAATGGTCGGACGCGGCACTTCCGTGAGTGGGCAGACCATCAGCGCCGCGACGGCCACCGAAGATGTACACAACCTGCCAGCCAACGCGCTGGCCGGGCTCAGCATCGCAGGAATTGGCGACAACATCCGCAAGGCGCTGGCCGACGATCCGACCATCGCTAGCACTCTGTCGGACATGGGCATGAGGCCGGCCGATCTCGTCTCCATGTTCAGCGGGCCGGTCACCTTGGCAGCGCTGAGTGCAAACGATGGCTCGCCCAATCTGGTGCTGTCGCTGGCACCGAAGAATGCCGCCGAGACGAAGGCCGCACTTCGCAGGCTCCTTGGCCCGCTCTTCGGCTCGCTGCCGTTCGTGAGCAAGGGCGGTCATTTGTATGCAGGGCTCGACGCAGGAACGCTGAAGCAGGCGGTGACACAAATTACCAGTTCCTCACAGCGGTTGAGTGACACGGACGTCTTCAACCGGGCCGTCCCTTCAGCGGGCGCTTTGGTTCTCTACATCAACGGAACCAAGGCCATGCCGCTGCTCGGAGCAAGCGGAGATGCGCTCAAAGTCGGCGCGATCGGATTCGTCGCTCGAGCTGAAGGCAACCAAGGTTCGAGTGCCACACTGACAGTCACGCTCAAGTGATTTTCGCCCGGCGGGGTGAAGGAATCAGCGCCACCAGGACATTCCACTAACAGAGACAATATTCAGCACCAGCAACTGTGTGCGTGATCGCGTACCGATAGGAGGGGCCATGCGCCTCGTTCGAAGCACCACCGGGCTCCTCGCCCTCGCAGCCATGCTGCCATTCACGATCGCACCAGTCGCCGCTGCCTCGTCGGTGCAGCCCAAGGGTGATCCGGTCATCGTCATTGCATCCGAAGGCGGCTTCGTCGCACCCGGATATATCAAATCTGCACTCCCCTCGCTCGTTGCTTACGCGAACGGTGCAGTGCTTACGCAAAGCAATGCGCCGCGTCGAGACGACATCCGTGAGATGCGGCTGCATGCCGTCGACCCGCAGACGCTGCGCGCGCTTGCGGCGGCGATCGCCAAGGCTGCCGTCATGCCGAAGGGCGGCTGGGGAAGCCCAGGTGTGGCGGACGTGCCGAACACTCGGATTCGCATTGGCTACTCCGGAATCGCTCGCGACATCTCGGTGTATGCCTTGAGTTTCACCAATGGTGGCGATGTGACTCCCGTACAAGCAGCTGCTCGCAAGGCCCTGCAAAAGACGCTCGATGCGTTGTCCAAGACCACCGCCGCTGCGGTCGGCCGTACTTGGATGGCGCCCACCTATGAGGCTTGGAGCATGGCGACGCTGGTGAAGCCGAGCAAGGTTGGTATCGCCAATCCCGCATCTGTCTTCTGCGTCTCGATGGGTGGCACGCTCACCATCGAAGACACCACCAACGGCCAGATTGGCCAGTGCACGCTCAGCGATGGCAGCAAGGTCGAAGAGTGGGCGTACTTCCGCGCCGAGGCGAAGAAGATGTCGCACTGGCCCGATGGAGTGAAGGCGCCCACTGCGTCCTGCACGGTCATCAAGGCGAATGTATTCCGCGCGGCGTGGAAGGGCACAAATGCCAGCGGCATGTGGCTGCTCCCCACGGGTCAGGCCGTGTCTATGGTGTTCCGCCCAGTGCTGTTGGGTGAGCGGGCCTGCAAGCGCGGTTGACCCATCGAGCCGAGCGCTGGCTAGCGCTTCAATGCGGTAGTGAATTGCGGCGCAAGTGCGTGGCTCATGGCGACGGTGATGTGGTTGGCGTCGCGATAGATGGGCATGGCCTTTGTCGCCGTCACACATTCACCGCGCGGGCAGACCTGCGCAGTCACATCCATTACCGCGCTGCCCTCGGCAGCGCCAACTGCCAAAATTCCCTTACGCACCAACGATGTTCGCGTGATCGCGTAGGAAGACGGCATGCGTTGAATGCAGCCCTCCAAGGACGCCGCGAGGGTGCATTTGCTGGGATCCCACGGGTAGTCGCCGGTCCAATGTGGAATGGTTTGGATCAAGATGACGTGATGGCCTGCGCCTTGCAGCACTCGCACGATTCGCTGCAGCGAGCCCAGCATCTTGTAGATCAGTACCCCGGGACGCCCTACCGGTGTCACCACACTCCATCCAGGGTTGAACCAATAGTCATCAGATGCGGCAATCACGACGGTGCCCGGTGTCTGAGTTTTCATCCACGCCAGCAGACGTTGATTTCGCGCGAGGCAGTCCTTGCCATAACCGGGGAAGTCGGGACCTTCCAGCTCGATGTCGAGTAGGGGGCAGCCAGAACTCGTGGTCACCGTCAGCGGACGATGTAACGCACCGGTTGCATCGATGAGCCCTTCGACGAACTGCGCAGCGTTGGAGTCACCAAGTAAGTAGACCGGGGTGCCGGATTGTTCGGCGTGCCACACACAGGGCTTGGGGTCCTTCGCGCCCTGTCCAGGTAGGTAGTGACAGCCGAGTGCATACCCCGCGTGCATGGCCTTGGCTGCCGCCGGATGTCCCACCTTTTCCACGCGCGGCTTCAGCACAGTATCTGCTACCCGGTGCACACTCAATGCTGCGGTGACGGGCACCAACACGGTCACAGCGATGAGCGCAACCAGCTGTCTCCGCGAATACTCGCGAAGGCGGATGGGCTGCTCGATGAAGCGGTACGAGAGCAGGGCAGGAACAAAAGACACCGCTGCAGCAATAGGCGCTGCGAAAACAGTCTGCGGAAACAACAATGTGGCGAAGACAATCATCGGCCAGTGCCACAAATAGATTGAGTACGACCAATCGCCGATGCGCACCATGCTTCGTGATGCGAGCAGCTTGCCGATCATGTTGACCCGCAACGACCCACCTGGTCGCTGTGCCGGTGCGTCCACCGCTCCAGCTGCCGAGATCAGCAGCCCGGCTGCCAGCACGGGCAGCAATGTCCACACGCCAGGGAACGGCGTCACATTGCTGATCTCCCAAAACGACATGCCCATCCACCCGGCACCCATGAGGGACGCCAGAGACGCACCTTCGCGACTCCATCGCGGTGCAGGCGAGAGCGCCAGCAGCGCACCTACCGCAAACTCCCATGCTCGCGTAAACGGGCTGTAGAAGCCGAGTGCAATGTGCTGGCCTGCGGCAACCTGCGAGCCGTACACAGCCAAGGCGAACGACGCGATCCCCACAATCGCAACGACGGTTCGGACATGTGATGCGCGTCCGCTGCGTTGCGCCCACATCCAGGCAGCAAACATGAGCAGTGGGAAACCGAGGTAGAACTGCTCCTCGACCGATAGGGACCAGATATTTAAGAGCGGGTTCGTGCCTGCTGGAGCGTCGAAGTAACCACCGGTCGTGTTGGCGATCACCAGATTGGCTACCAGCGCCATTGCCCCGAGGGCGGTCTTGGCAGCCTGCTGCTGAATCCCCATAGGCGAGAGCACAAAGCCCCCAAGCACAACGGTTGCTGTAACTGTGACGGCCAACGCTGGCGTCAGGCGCTTGAACCGCCGCAGGTAGAAACGGCCAAAGCGGATGCGACCCTCGGCCAGCAGCTCACGCTGCAGCATGGCCGTAATGACGTAGCCGGAGATGACGAAGAACACGTCCACTCCGACGAATCCACCCGGCACGGGAAGCCCAGCGTGAAAGGCCACCACGGCCAGCACGGCGAGCGCACGCAGACCCTGGATATGGGGCTGTCGGTTCGTCGGCGCGGGCACCCTGACTCCATGTCGATCGGCTGTAACTGCGAGGCGAGCCTAATCAGGGGTATCCCTGCGATTGGTCTCGAAAAGCCAGAAAGTGCGGCGAATATCTGCGATTCCACGAGGGAACCCGCGCGCCCAGGTTGCGCAGGGGGTGGGGGGAGCGGCTACCGTGCCCCCAACCCAAGGGGAGTTGATACTCGTGAAAGCCCTCGTTATCGGAGCGGGCGGAGTAGGCAGGGCGATTGCAAATATTGCATCGCGCCGCACATTCATTACAGAACTCGTTTTAGCGGACCGTGACATCACGCGTGCCGATCAAGCGATCAAACGCATTGGCGATCCGCGATTCCGCGCCGCCGAAGTCAATGCAGCGGAGTTGGAGACGATTCGCGAACTCATTCGCGCGAACGCTCCCGACATCGTTATCAATGCGGTGGACCCGCGTTTCGTCATGCCGATCTTCTTGGCCTGCGAGATCGAGAACACCAACTACATGGATATGGCGATGTCGCTTTCGCGCAAGCATCCTCACTATCCCTACACCGAGACCGGCGTGAAGTTGGGCGACGAGCAGTTCGCGCGCGACTGGAACTGGTCTGAGCGCAAGATTTGGGGCGTCGTCGGCATGGGCATCGAGCCCGGCCTCTCCGACGTGTTCGCCAAGTACGCGTCAGACGAACTGTTCTCGCGCATCGATCAGTTGACGGTGTACGACGGCTCCAACCTCACGGTAGAGGGCTACGACTTCGCACCATCGTTCTCCATCTGGACGACGATTGAGGAATGCCTCAATCCGCCGCTCGTGTGGGAAGACGGCCGCGGTTGGTACACCACCGAACCTTTCAGCGAGCCGGAGATTTTCGACTTTCCCGAGGGCATCGGACCAGTCGAGTGCGTCAACGTTGAACACGAGGAAGTCGTACTCATCCCGCAGAAAGTTGATGCACGCAAGGTCAACTTCAAGTACGGGCTGGGCGCTGAGTTCATCAACGTGCTCAAGACAATCCACATGCTCGGCATGGACCGCAAGGACAACGTGCAGGTTATGGGCGTCGAGGTTGCGCCCCGCGACATTCTCGCGGCATCACTGCCGGACCCGGCCAACTTGGGGTCACGCATGAAGGGCAAGACCTGCGCCGGTACGTACGCCGAGGGCCTCGACAAAGAGGGCAACCCCAAGGCCGTGTACATGTACCACGTCGTTGACAACGAATGGTCCATGGAGGAGTACGGCGACCAGGCGGTTGTGTGGCAGACGGCTCTCAACCCCGTCATCGCCATGGAGCTCATCCATGCTGGTGTGTGGGAGCCTGAGGGCATCAACGGACCAGAGTGGTTTGATCCCAAGCCGTTCCTCGAGAAGCTGGCCGAATACGGCTCGCCGTGGGGTATGCGTGAAGAGGATGCCAGCGACGTCGTCGTGTGATCTGAGCAAACGAAGGCGCACCGACCCTGATGGGTTGGTGCGCCTTCGGCGTTTGGGCGGTTATCGAATCGGGCGTAGGACCTTGCTAATGACGCTGCTCACGATGCTCACGATGAACGCGCCCGCGAAGGCCCACCAGAAACCATCAATGGTGAGCGAGTCACTCCAGCGGTCGGTGAGCAGAAACATTGCCCCGTTCACGAAGAAGATGCTGATGCCGAAGCTGAGCAGAGTGAGCGGCATTGTCAGCAACTTTACCAACGTGCCAATGATCAGGTTGACCAGCGAGAACAGCAGCGCGATGCCGAGGTACGTGAACACGTCTCCGTTCACATGCACGCCGGGGAGAACCAAGTTCGTTACCCACACAGCAGCGGCAACGGCAATCAATCGAATCAAGGCACGTATCATGCCGTAATCATGCCGTCGCTCAAGCACCACGGGTCAAGCCGGCTCAGGCCGCCGTAACCTTGGCCCCATGGAACAACGTCCCTTCACCCGCCTTGGTCGAACTGCATCTGTCGTCGGACTCGGATGCTGGCAGCTCGGAGCTGACTGGGGGCAGGTAGACGATGGCACCGCCATGTCCATCCTGCACGCAGCCGCAGACAATGGCATTACCTTCTTCGACACGGCTGACGTATACGGCGATGGTCGCAGCGAACGCTTCGTCGGGCAACTGCTGAGAGAGCGTGCAGGAGAGGCCTTGTTCGTCGCCACAAAGACCGGACGCCGAGCGCGTGTTCAGGAGGATGCGGAGTACAGCGAGGCCAATCTGCGAGCTTGGATCGGGCGTTCACTCGTCAATCTGGGAGTGGAACGACTGGACCTCGTCCAATGGCACTGCCCGCCGACGGCAACGTTGCAGCGTGATTCCATGTACGAACTGTTTGACACCCTGGTGGCCGAAGGGCTAATTGCGGGCTACGGCGTGAGCGTTGAGACGGTTGCACAGGCGCGGGACGCCATTGCCCATCCGCACATCGCGAGTCTGCAGATTATCGCCAATGCATTTCGGCTCAAGCCCTTCGAAACAGTGATTCCCGAGGCCGCAGCGCTTGGCGTGGGTGTCATCGCCCGCGTACCGCTCGCGAGTGGTTTATTGGCCGCCAAGTTCACTGCGGAGACTGCGTTTGCCGCAGACGATCACCGCAACTACAACCGTGAGGGCAATGCCTTCGACGTGGGCGAGACATTCAGTGGCGTTCCGTACCTGACTGGCGTTGCAGCGGCCCAAGAACTCGCGGGTTACGCACCGGATGGGGTGACGGCCGCACAGGCTGCTCTCCGCTGGCTGATCGATCAACCGGGCGTCAGTACGGTCATCCCAGGAGCCAGCTCAGTGGTGCAGGCAAAGGCAAATGCAGCGGTAGGCGCGATGCCCTCGTTGCCTGACTCCTATTCCGAGACGGTTCAGCACATCTATGACCGCGATATTCGAGCGCACGTGCACGCACGCTGGTAACTGAGCGACGGTTCGGTTCCACGATGCGGCAGCAGGCTAGGCCGGCGCGCGTCCATACGGGAGTCGGGATTAGTCTCGCTGCATGACCCGCGACGAAGATGCAGCGCCTTCGGCGATTGCGCGCGTACGCGCCCGCAAGACGGACGGGCGAGAATTCCTCGACAGTGTCGTCGTCGAAGAGCCGCTCCAGATTCGCTTGCGCCGCGGCAGTGGCGATGACGAAGCACTTGCCGTCACCATGCGCACTCCCGGGGCTGATCTTGAGCTCACCGCGGGATTCCTCTTTGCGGAAGGCGTCGTCACATATCCGGCGCAATTGCGAGAGATCATTGTGTGTGGTGATCGATCGATGACACCGAGACAGCGCGCGAACACAGTCGTTGCAACGGTGGACGAGGACACACAGACGCCGCAACGACTGCTCGAACGCAACTTCACGCTGTCATCGGCATGCGGGGTGTGTGGCTCGACGCAACTTGATGATCTCCACCAGCGCGGCGTTCGTACGGTGACTCCGACACCGCACTCGGCGGAAGTTCTCGCTGCGCTGACCGTAGACCTGCCTGCGCGTCAAAAGGTGTTCGCCAAGACGGGTGGGTTACATGCGGCAGCTTTGCTCACCCCGGACCTGACGGTGCGCTGGGTCCGTGAGGATGTTGGTCGGCATAACGCAGTCGACAAAGTCGTTGGTGCTGCCTTGATGGCAGGTGAACTTCCGCTTGCGGGGTGGACGCTCGTCTGCTCAGGACGCATCGGCTACGAGATAGTGCAGAAGGCAGTTGTCGCCGGTGTTTCTGCGCTCGTCGCTGTATCGGCGCCCACATCATTGGCTCTCGATACAGCCCGCGAATTCGGCTTGACCATCGTGGGATTCGCACGCAGTCAAATCGGCACACAATATTTCTAATCGCGCCCGTGCAAAATTCCCTTGTCCATTTCTTGACATAACAAATAAGCAAATATCTGGGGTTACCACTACTGCCGGTGCCAATTAGAGGCCCTTGGACTTTAGAAATCGGTTTCATTGTGGGTAATTTTGTGCGTAGGTCGGTGCAGTAAGGCGCTGACTGGCTAAGGGAGTATTAAATGTTCACTAATCAACGGCAGCGGAAATATGCCTTTGCTTCTGAGCTTCGGCGGGGGATCCTCGGGCTGGTCGCGCTATCTGTGTTGGCCATGGGCTTGCCCGCCACTACAGCCTCCGGCGCAGCCATGGTTGATCCAACCAAGGTGCCGCACTACTTCGGCCCGTGGCCGAACTGGGCCAACAGCCCGCTCACGCTCCCAGATGCCAACGTGGTCATCACGGATCCGGGTGGCATAGGCGCCGGAGCAGCTGCGACGGCCTCGGTCGGTGCAAACGGCGTCATCACGGGCATCACCATCACTTCCCCAGGCGCGAACTACGACGAGACGACCACAGTGGCCATCACCGGTGCGGGCACGGGCGCAGGCGCTTATGCGGTTGTCACCAGTAGCGCGAGCGTATCGACGGTTGACGTAACCAACACCGGCGCCGGCTACGACATGCCCGTCGTCACGTTGAGCGCGGGTGGCGGCACCGGTGCCACTGCTATTGCCAGCGGCGGCGTTGATTCGGTCTCACTCTTGAGTGGCGGTGGCGGTTACACCATGCCGACCGTCGACTTTGACATGCCAGACGACCCGAACGGGGTCAAGGCAGAGGCTCACGTCCTTTGGGACACGGCGACCGGCGTCATTACGAGCGTTGTCATTGACAACCCCGGCAGCGGCTACACCAGCGCGCCCAACGTCATGATTCTCAATGGCACCACACTGAGCCCGCTAGTACCGGATATCGGTGCGCCGGCTCTCGTCTTTGCCAGTGCCAGCACCACCATCAACGTCCTTGAAGTGACCGTCGATACCTTCGGCTCGGGATACACCAGCTCGCCCGACGTGACCATCTCTGAAGGCTCCGCGAAGTCGGGTCAACCCGGCTTTGTGCCAGGATCTGGCGCGACGGCCATCGCAAACATTGCACGGGGTGCGATTACAAATATCGTGCTGACGAGCGGCGGCAGTGGGTACATCACACCCGGTGGTATTCAGAAGTTCACCGACGCGCTTCCTCTTATGTGTGATCCAAGTGTCGCAGGAAGTTGCCCCACTGCAGCCGGTGCCAAATACATTCCGCTGGCGATCGCCGATACCACTTCCTACGTTGGGGCAGACACCTATGAAATTGCTGTCGTGCAGTACAAGACCAACTTCTCCTCGAGCCTGCCCGACACGCTGGTGCGCGGCTACGTACAACTGGAGACTCCAGCCAACGCAGCGATAAGCCAGCACGTTGCACTCGTGAATGTGCTGCGTAATGGCGACACGCAAACAGTGCTCGTCAAGGGTCAGCAGGCCTACGGCGTAACAGCTCCGCAGTACCTCGGCCCCATAGTTTCGGCGACCAAGAATCGACCGACTCGCGTTATCTTCCGAAACCTGCTGCCGACTGGCATCGCAGGAGACCTGTTCTTGCCGCTTGACAGCAGCATGATGGGCTCTGGCGAAGGCAATATGAACAGTCCCTACGATGCCACGCCGACTACAGGTGGCACGTATGCCGATGCCCATCGCAATCCCATGTGCACCGACAACCAGAACACCATGAATGACATGTGCTACTCGAAGAACCGCGCGACCTTGCATTTGCACGGTGGCAATACGCCGTGGATTTCTGATGGCACCGTGCACCAGTGGATCACCCCTGCCGGTGAAACCACCACATGGCCGCAGGGCGTCGGAGTGCGCAACGTGCCGGATATGAATGATTGTGCGGCCAACGAACAGGGCTGCATGACCTTCTTCTACACCAACCAGCAAAGCGCACGATTGATGTGGATCCACGATCACTCGTTTGGTGTTACGCGCCTCAACGTGTACGCCGGCGAGGCCATGGGCTACCTGCTCACCGATAGCACCGAGCAGAAGCTCATCACCGATGGCACCATCCCCAGCGTCCAGATTCCGCTGATCGTTCAGGACAAGACCTTCGTTCCGTCTGATGCGCAGATGTACGACAAGGTGGATGCGAACGGTGTCATCACCTCCTACGGCCAAGATCCCACCTGGGATAAGGCGCGCTGGGGCGGCGAGGGCAGCCTCTGGTACCACCATGTGTACATGCCTGCACAGAATCCCAGTGCACCCAATGGCGTGAGCTCCTACGGTCGCTGGTTGTATGGCCCGTGGTTCTGGCCACCGGCAACCGACGTCAAGTACGGCCCTATCTCTAACCCGTACTTTGATCCCAACTGCAGACTCGATGATCCGGCCACCTGGCAGTACCAGATGTCGCCGTTCTGCGAACCTGCACTGAATCCAGGGACGCCGAATATCTCGGCCGGCATGGAGCAATTCAACGACACTCCACTCGTGAACGGCACCGCCTACCCGACATTGACGGTGGATCCCAAGTCCTACCGGCTGCGTATTCTCAACGCCGCCAACGACCGCTTCTTCAACCTGCAGTGGTACGTCGGAGAAACCTCGACGGCCAGCACCCGCACGAACAAGGCGGGCCAGGTCATTGGTGCCACCGAAGTGGCATTGAATGCAGCAGAAGTGGCCGCGGCCAAGACCGATCCCAACGTCTTCCCGACACCGGACATGGCTTTGAGCCCCGCCGGACCGGACTGGATTCAGATCGGCACTGAAGGTGGCTTCCTGCCTGCACCGACGGTTGTTTCAGGGCATCAACCCATTACCTGGATCACAGATCCGACGCGCTTCGACGTGGGCAACGTTGACCTGCATTCGCTGTTGCTGGGCAACGCCGAACGCGCTGACGTCATCGTCGACTTCTCCAAGTACGCCGGCCAAACCTTGATCCTGTACAACGACGCGCCGTCTGCTTTCCCAGCGCGTTCGCCGCTGTACGACTACTACACGGATAAGGCCGACCTGAGGCCTGGCGGATCTCCGACGACGTTGCCCGGCTACGGCCCCAATACGCGCACCATCATGCAGGTTAAGGTTGCAGCCAACCCACCGGCAGCCGCCTTCAATCTCACCAAGTTGCGCAAGGCCTTCAGCCACAAGGCTGACGGTTCCGGCGTTTTCGAATCGAGCCAGCACCCAGTTGTGGTCGGTCAGGCCGCCTACAACTCCGCCTACGGCACGAACTTCGTCAAGACCGGTTGGTGCACCGCTACAACGAACCCGTCGAAGTCCTGCGACGGTTTCGCCCGCATCATGGATCAGGGTGGTACTACCTTCAAGTTCGACACCCTGAGCAAGAATCCGGACGGCACGACGAAGCAACTTGACTTGCCTGTGCAGCCGAAGTCCATGCACGACGAAACCAATGCGACAAGTTACGACGAATTCGGTCGTATGCAGGCGAATCTCGGTGTGGAGCTCTTCCCTGCCACCCCAGGTGCAGGCGCAGCCGTCCTCTATGGGTACTTGCAGCCTGGTACCGAGCTCTTTGACGGTTCAAGGATGCCGATAGCCACGGACGGAAATGGCAATGATCTCAAGATCAGACCCATCTCAACCACGTCCGACGGCACGCAAATCTGGAAGATCACGCACAACGGCGTGGATACGCACCCAATCCACTTCCACGCCTTTGACGTCCAGCTCATCAACCGCGTCACTTGGGACAACATCATCTTGGCCCCAGAGGCAAGCGAAATAGGCTGGAAGGAGACAGTGCGGGTGTCGCCACTCGAGGACACCTACGTCGCCATCCGACCGGTGCTGCCAAAGTTGCCATGGGAACTTCCCAATAGCATCCGCTTGGTAGACACGACGCGAGTTAACGGCAACACGATTATCAGCAACACGCTTGCCGGTAACGTGGGCGTCGCCACGAGCTTCATGAGCCCGAATGGAACGCCGATCGATCTGGACAACAAGTACATCAACTTCGGCGCTGAGTACCTGTGGCACTGCCACATCCTCAGCCATGAAGAGATGGACATGATGCGCCCAATTTCGATTGCCCTGCCGCCGCTGGCGCCAAGCATCAGTTCAGCTATCAAGACGGGTGAAACATCAAAGTCTGTCAATGTGACCTGGATGGACAACTCGATCGCTGAAACCAGCTACGAATTGCAGCGACGAGTGCTCGGTTCAGCACTGTGGACCACGGTGCAAACTGTTACCCGCCCGCTCAACGATACCTACGTCAACGGCACCGGCCCAGTCACTTTTGCTGACAAGCTGCCCAGTGGCACTGCGACCTACCAGTACCGCGTGTTGGCGTTCAATGCAGTTGGCGATCCAACTGACTACACCGGCGTGGGCGTTGGCAACTTCCCCACGATCACAACCCAATCGGCTTCGCAGATTGTGAACGCTTCAGCTATGCCGAATCCGCCTGCGAATATCCGAGCAACTGCAGGTGGTACCTCGCTCGCGCCAACCGCATTGGTGCAGTGGACGAACACATCCGCGCTCGCTCCGCAATTCCGCATTGAGCGGGCCAGGGTCACCTTGGTGGCGGGCGTGCAGGTAGTCGGTGCGTATGTGTCGGTTGGTGCGACAGCTGTCGGAGCCACTGCATTTACGGACCGAAGCGGCATTAGCAAGGCCGTGTACAAATATCGAGTAGCCGCCTTTAGCGCCTTAGGGCAGTCCGCATGGACAACTATGGCGGGTACCGTCACCATGAGGTAGGCACGACTGCTACAAGCACCACGGTGTGGCGTTCGTCGAGCAATCGGCGAACGCCACACCTTTCTGCGCTGTTGGTACGATTCGGTCGCTCAGATTTCACACTGTCGCCGGTAACGTGCCCGACATGCAGCAGATTCGGCTTCGCTGCCCACTCTCGGCTTGGTCTGGGGAAGCGGGCTGCTGCCAGTGGTGCAACAAGATCATCCCTCCGGGCCGGCGAACCGTGTACTGCTCAGACAAGTGCCGTCGCGCTTTTGAACGAGAGCACCTTTGGCCGCGCGCCCGCGCCACGGCACGTCGTCGGGGTCACAGAAGCTGCCTCAACGGCTGTGACGGCCGCATTGAGGTCAACCACATCGAGCCACTTGTCGGTGCGGGCTATGGCCCAAGCTGCTCGCACCACCAGTCCAACCTCGAACTCCTCTGCACCATGTGCCACCGTGAGGTCACCGCACTGCAGCGTGAGCAACGCAAGACAGAGTCTGGGGTTGGCCTGCCCTCAACCGAATCGACGGCAGAAGACCTGGGCATGAAACAACGACGGCAAGGCAAAGACCAGATCCTGGTTGCGAATGCGATCGCTCCGCAGGCTCTTGACGCGGTTGACCGAGAGTGGGCGCGGCTAGGACTCGGAGTTCCAGCTCGACGGGCGCTCCTCAGTGCCGGTTTGCGCACAGTTTCCGATCTGACTGCTGTCAACGAACGGCAGCTTCTTGCGCTGCACGGATTCGGCCCCTCGTCCCTCCCGAAAGTGCGCGCAGCCCTCGCCTCAGCCGGGCTCAGCCTCGCCCCCTGACTCGTTGCACCCGTGCGGACCCGCAGCGGGCTTCAGCAGGTGCAACCGAGATCGGGTCGGTTCGTTGCACCCGTGCGGACCCGCAGCGGGCTTCAGCAGGTGCAACCGAGATCGGGTCGGTTCGTTGCACCCGTGCGGACCCGCAGCGGGCTTCAGCAGGTGCAACCGAGATCGGGTCGGTTCGTTGCACCCGTGCGGACCCGCAGCGGGCTTCAGCAGGTGCAACCAAGATCGGGTCGGTTCGTTGCACCCGTGCAGACCCGCAGCGGGCTTCAGCAGGTGCAACCAGCCCTGTCCGGTACACGGGCCGCCGTCCACGACCCCTCATCGTCACAGGTTCGTCCACACATAGCATCGCGTTGTCGGTCGAATTCGTCACGCTGTCCGCATGCATCTACTGCCGCCCTCGCTCGTCGCCCTCGCCGCCACACAGCATGGTGCGCTCTCCATCCGCAGCATCACGAGGTGCGGGATCCGAAATCGAGCCATACAACGTTGGCTGGATGCTGGGGTTTGGCAACAGCCGACCTCGCGAGTCGTCATCACAAGTTCCGCAGCAGCGACACGACTCACTTCGCTATGGGTAGCAACCTTGCACTTTGATGGCTTCGGACTCGGCGGTTGCACCGCGCTCGAATTGCACGGTCTGCAGCAGCCGATCAACGGCCGAATCCATCTCGTGGGTCCGCGTGGAGGTTGGGGAACACGGCTGGGAACCTGGTCGCTGCACAGTGCACAAGACCTAGTGCTTACGCAAGAAGCCGGACCAACGCGGGTTGATGCTGTTACGGCGGTAGTGCAGTCAATGCGATGGACGAATTCTTTGCGTCAAGCCATCTTCTTTGGAGTCTGGAGCATCCAGCACGGCATCGTCACTCTCGACTTCTTGCGCGACGCCGTGCTTAGCCTGCCGCCTTCTCCCACCGCGTCGATGGCTCGCCGAGCCATCGCACTCATCGAGCCGGGCGTCCAATCCATGAACGAGTTTGACTTTGCGCAGGAATGTCGACGACGTGGGTTTCCGGAGCCAATTCGACAAGCGCGGCGAGTCGATAGCGAAGGACGCGATCGCTTTCTGGACGCAGAGTTTCGCGTCAACGGTCGCTCGATCGTCGTGGAGATTGACGGGCTGCAACACCTTGACATCGCTGTGCGCATGGACGACGAATATCGCGCGAACGAACTCACGCTGCAGCAAGCGCCGGTACTGCGCGTATCAGCACTGACGCTGCGGACCAACCCTGATCGGTTCTTCCAACAGTTGCAGCGTGGCTTGCAGCAATTAGCCACCGCGGCCTAACACCTTCGGTTGCACCTGTGGCAGCCGGTAGCGGGTCCGGCCAGGTGCATCGGAGGGAGATGGCTCGGGGGCGGGGTTGCGAAAGATGGGGCGGGGTTGCGAAAGATGGGGCGGGGTTGCGAAAGATGGGGCGGGGTTGCGAAAGATGGGGCGGGGTTGCGAAATGGGGGGCGAGTCTTGCCGTTTGGCGACTGAATACGCCACTTACTGTCCGCCGTATATCCCTGATATATCTGATGGCGTAACCTCTCCACGTGGCTATTCCGCTGCTCCAACCGAGCGAAGAGTTCGCGACGTCGCAATCCGACCGCGCCTACTTCGCCATCCGCGCCATGATCGTGCGGGCCGAGTTGGCGCCCGGCTCGCTCGTGAGCGAAGCCGAACTCATGGACACGCTGGGACTTGGCAGAACACCCATTCGCGAGGCCCTGCGCACACTTGCCAATGAGAACCTGGTCGACGTCTACCCACGTCGAGGCATGTTCGTCGCTGGTATCGATACCCGCGACCTTGCAGCGATTTCTGAGGTCCGCACCGACCTTGAATCTTTCGCCGCGCGACTCGCTGCACAGCGCTCCAACCCCGACGATCGCGTCGCGACGGCACGACTCCTTGAGGAACTTGCCGAGCTCGGTCCCAGCCCTGACCCGTATGCGTTGCTCGAGCTTGATCAGCGCATGCACCACCACGTCTACCGCTGCACCCACAACGCATTCCTCGAGCGCACCCTGGATCAGTACTTCGTGCACTCGTTGCGCATCTGGGCCCTCGCGCTCCACGCCATCCCAGACCTGCAACTCGCAGTACTCGAACACCGCAGCCTCCTCACAGCGATCTACGACGGCGACGACGACAAGGCCGCGGAGCTCATGTTCAAACACGTTGAAGGATTCGAAACCGGAATCCGCAAGACCCTGTAATAGCAAGCGAAACACCGGAGAAAGGGAAACCATGGCCACGCTGCCTGAAAAAGCCAAGTGCGTAGTGATTGGTGCCGGCATTGTCGGTAACAGTCTCGTCTACCACCTGGCGAAGCTCGGTTGGACTGACATCGTGCAGATCGACAAGGGCCCACTGCCGAACCCCGGTGGTTCGACGGGTCACGCCTCCAACTTCATCTTCCCTGTTGATCACAACAAGGAAATGGCGTCACTCACCATCGACTCGCAGAACCAGTACATCGAACTGGGCGTCAACACGACATGTGGCGCGATGGAGGTCGCACGCACACCCGAGCGCATGCAGGAATTTGCGCGCCGTATGACGTCATCCAAGTCTTGGGGCGTTGACTCTGTTCTGCTTACCCCCGAAGAGGCCGTTGAGCTTGTCCCCTACATGGACAAAGACGTCATCGTGGGCGCGTTTTACACGCCGTCGGGTTCGGTCGTCGACTCGCTTCGCGCCGGCACCATCATGCGCGAGCGCGCGCAGGAGATGGGCGCACTGCAGTCCTTCGCCAACACCGAGGTTCTCGACATGGTCGTCGAGCAGGGTCGCATCAAGGCCGTCGTGACCGACCAGGGCACGATCGAAGCTGAATACGTGGTCATCGCGACCGGCCTGTGGGGCCCGAAACTGGCAAAGATGGCCGGCGCCGAGATTCCGCTCTCCCCCACCGTCCACCAGATGAAGGACGTCGGCCCAGTGCCGCGCTTCCTCGATTCCAAGGGCGACATCGAGTACCCCATCGTCCGCGACATGGACACCTTCATGTACGAGCGCCAGCACGGCAGCGGCCTTGAGATCGGCTCCTATGCGCACCGCCCGATCATGTACGAACCCGATGACCTGCCGAGCAACGCCCAGGCGGCGCTCAGCCCCACCGAGTTCCCCTTCACGCAAAGCGACTTCGATCTGCAGGATGAGCACGCACTCGAACTCATGCCCGAGATCGTTGGCGACGAATCTGTCGGCGAGAAGTACGCCATCAACGGCCTGCTCTCCTACACGCCCGACGGCATGCCGATTCTCGGCGAAACCCCTGAGGTCAAGGGCCTGTGGTCAGCCTCCGCTGTGTGGATCAAGGAAGGCCCAGCAACCGGCAAGGCCGTCGCGCAGCTCATGACGCGCGGTTGGTCGGATATCGACGTGTCGGCTTCCAACATCGCGCGCTTCTACGAGCACCACAAGAGCCGCAAGCACGTGAAAGACCGCATTGCCGAGTCGTTCATCAAGACGTACGGCATCGTGCACCCCTCTGAGCAGTACATGAGCAACCGCAATGTCCGTCTCTCGCCGTACAACAAGCGTGAGCAGGAACTCGGCGCCGTGTTCTACGAGACGGTGGGCTGGGAACGCCCGTGGTGGTACGAGAGCAACGCACCGCTCGTTGAAAAGTTCGGCGACGCCGTCATGCCACGCACCGCTGAATGGGATTCACGCTGGTGGTCACCGATCATCAACGCCGAGCACCTGCAAATGCGCGAAACCGCAGGCATGGTCGACCTCACCGCCTTCTGCATCTTCGATGTCACCGGGCCCTCGGCTCTTGATGTCGTGCAGCGCGCCAGCGTTCGTCAGATGGACGTAGCTGTGGGCCGCGTTGTCTACACGCCGGTGCTTGCAGAGAACGGCGGCTTCATCTCCGACCTCACCATCATGCGCCTGGGCTGGGATCACTTCCGAGTCGTCACCGGTGGCGCACATGGCATGGTCGACTTCAAGTGGTTCAAGGACCTCTGCCCGGCCGATGGCTCGGCGCAGGTGCAAGACCTCACCAACTCGTACACGACGCTCGGCATCTGGGGCCCCAACGCCCGTCGAATTCTCGAGAAGATCACGAGTGGCGACGTCTCCAACGAGGGCTTCAAGTTCAGCACTTGCAAGACGATCGAGATCGACACACTCCGCGTGCTCGCATCCCGCATCTCGTACGTGGGTGACCTGGGCTGGGAGCTCTACATTCCGATCGAACAGGGCGAAGCGCTGTGGGATCGCGTGTGGGAAGCCGGCAAGGAATTCGGGCTCATCCCTGTTGGCATCGGCGTGTATGGCACAACCGGTCGCTTGGAGAAGGCCTACCGCGCCTTCGGCAACGAACTCGAGAGCGATTTCAATTCGGTCGAAGCAGGAATGACCACGCCCAAGGTCAAGGCGCAGGACTTCGTTGGCAAGGCAGCCCTGCTTGCACAGCGCGAAGCTGGTCCGCAGCGGTTGTGCTGCTCGCTCACCGTCGATGACAACACGTCGTCCACTGGTGAGAAGCGCTACATGCTCGGTCGTGAGCCCCTGCTCACGCTCGATGGCAAGACGATCAAGGATCCCGCTGGCCACCACAACGTCTACGTGACGTCGGCCGGAAGCGCGCCTTCGCTGGGCAAGCATGTCCTGATGGCTTACCTGCCACTCGAGCACGCAGTCGAGGGCACCAAGCTCCTTGTCGAGTACCTCGGCGAGCACTACCCCGTCACCGTCGCACGCGTCGGCGCTAAGGGTCTGTTCGACGAGAACAACGATCGGATCATGTCGTAATCATGGAAATCCTGGTGTGCATCAAGCGCTACATCCTGGCGGGAAGCCAGTTCGAGTTGACCTCGGATCAGACCGAGATCGAAGCGAAGCATCTTGGCTACACGCTGGCTCCGCATGAAGAGGTGGCTGTCGAACAGGCCATCCGTATTGTGGAGGAGTTCGGGGGCTCGACGACCGTGCTGTCGTTAGGCGTCCCCGAAGCCGAAGAGCAGATGCGTGAGCAGATGGCCATCGGTGCCGATCGCGGCATCCTGCTCGCTACCGACGGTAGCGAGTGGGATCCGCAGGCAACGGCCGCTGCGATCGTTGATGCGGTGAAGGCTCAGCCCGCTCCCTTCGACCTCATCCTCTTCGGTGCCGAATCAGCGGACAGCAACGGCTCTCAGATCGGTATCCGAGTCGCGCACGCACTCGGACTGCCGATCGTCACGAATGTACGCGGCGTCACCATGAGCGACGGCGTCGCGCGCTGCGAGCGAGTCGTCGGCACGAACCGAGAGGTGTATGAAGTCTCGCTTCCTGCAGTGATGACAACGCGCGAGGGCCTCAACATCCCCCGCTATCCGTCTGTGCCCGGACGAATCAAGGCCCGCAAGAAGCCGGTGGAAACGTTCACCCCGGGCAAACCCGCGAGCAAGTTGGAGAAGATCAAACTCATCGTGCCGCCGAATCAGAAGACCGGCGCCAAGGTGCTCGGCAATGGCGCCGACGCAGCAGTCGCAGCTGTGGCCATGATGGAAGAAATCGGAGTGCTCCCATGATCCTCGTTTACGTAGATCACGACCGCGGCGTACTCGACGAGCCGTCATTGCAGGCACTGACCTTCGCCCGCGGTATTGACTCCGACCTGCATGCGTTCATTGCCGGTGCCGATGGCGCGGCAATGGCGGCTTCCCTCGGCGAATACGGAGTTTCGGTCGTCCACGTTGCGTCACATGACGCGATGGCCGATTACACGCCGCAAGCTGCCGGACGCGCATTGGCTGGGCTCGCTCAGTCGTCCGGTGCGAGCATCGTGTTGGCCATCTCGGGCATGCGCGGCAATGAGGTGCTCGCCCATGCTGCAGCCATCCTTGATGAGCCGTTCGCAGCTGAGTGCATTGAGATCGCGCCCGGTTCACCGGCACTGGTCACGCGCAGCCGTTGGGGTGGCAACATGTTGGAAGAAGCTCGAGTTCATTACGAGAACGTTCTCGTGGCATCCGTCCCCGCGTTCACTGTGGCGCCCGAGTCGGCACCGACTGCATGCACAATCGAGACGTTCACTCCGGAACTCACAGCTGCCGATACCGCCGTGAAAGTCGTCGATCGTGTTGCGGGCCAGGCAACCGGCGTCTCGCTCGCCGAAGCCAAGGTCATCGTCTCAGGTGGACGTGGCGTTGGCGCGGCTGATCTATGGGAGCCGCTCGAGACACTGGCTGGCCTGCTCAACGCCGCACTTGGCTGCTCACGCGTGGTCACCAGCAACGGCTGGCGGCCTCATTCTGAGCAAGTTGGACAGACTGGCACGAAGGTCGCGCCGGATCTCTACATCGCCTGCGGCATCAGTGGCGCAACGCAGCACATTGCCGGATGCAAGAAGAGCAAGACCATTCTTGCCATCAACACGGACCGCGAGGCCCCGATCATGACCCACGCCGATTACGCAATCGTGGGCGACCTGCACGAAGTTCTCCCCGCCATCTCAGCCGCCGTACGCGCGCGCTGACTCAACCGAAACGGACACAACGAAGTGGCCTCAGATATCGAGATCGCCCAAGCAGCAACCATGTCGGAGATTCACGAGATCACCGATGCCTTGGGCATTCCGGACTCCGCAGTCGAGCCATACGGGCACTACAAGGCGAAGATCTCGTTGCCCTACCTCGACTCCATCAAGGACCGTGAGGACGGCAAACTCATCCTGGTGACGGCTATCAGCCCGACCCCTGCCGGCGAAGGCAAGACCACCACCACTGTCGGTCTTGGTGACGGTCTGCGCGAGATTGGCAAAGACGCCATGATTTGCCTGCGCGAGCCTTCCCTCGGCCCGGTATTCGGCATGAAGGGCGGTGCTGCTGGCGGCGGCTACGCCCAGGTAGTGCCGATGGAAGACATCAACTTGCACTTCACCGGCGACTTCTCAGCCATTGCGCTTGCACACAACCTGCTGGCCGCACTGCTCGACAACCACATCCACCACGGCAACGCACTCGGCATCGATGTGCGTCGCATTGCCTTCAAGCGCGTCGTTGACATGAACGATCGCGCCCTGCGTGATGTCGTGTTGTCACTTGGTGGGCCTGGTAACGGATACCCGCGTGAAGGTGGCTTCGACATCGTCGTGGCGTCTGAGATCATGGCGATCTTCTGTCTGGCCACGTCACTGGAAGATCTGCGCACTCGCCTCGGTCGTATCGTCGTCGGGTACACCCGCGACCTGAAGCCGGTGCTCGCCACCGACCTCAAGGCCGAAGGCGCCATGACCGTGCTGCTGAAAGATGCGATGGCACCGAATCTGGTGCAGACGCTCGAGCACACGCCGGCATTCGTACATGGCGGACCGTTTGCAAATATCGCGCATGGCTGCAATACGGTTATTGCCACAGCATCGGCACTCAAGCTCGCCGATTACGTGGTGACCGAAGCTGGCTTCGGTGCGGATCTTGGCGCCGAAAAGTTCATGGACATCAAGTGCCGCAAGTCGGGACTGCGTCCGTCCGCCGTCGTCATCGTCGCCACCGTTCGCGCGCTCAAGTATCACGGCGGTGCGGAACTGGCCACGATCACCGAGGAGAACTTGGATGCGCTGGGCAAGGGCATCGTCAACCTCGAGCGCCACGTGAACAACATCCAGAACGTGTTCAACGTGCCGTGCGTCGTGTCCATCAACAAGTTCACCCCTGACACAGAAGCCGAGGTCGCGTTACTTCGTGAGCGGGTTGCAGCGCTCGGCGCTGAGGTCGTGCTCGCAACGCACTGGGCTGATGGAGGTAAGGGCACCACCGCCTTGGCAGAGAAGGTTGTCGAGTTGTGTGAGCGCCCGAGTGAGATGACGTTCTGCTACCCAGATGAGATGTCGCTGTGGGACAAGGTGACCGCGATTGCGACCCGTATTTACGGAGCATCCGAGGTCACGGCCGAGAGCAAGGTGCGCAAGCAGATCGCTGATCTGCAGGCGGCTGGCTATGGGCACTTCCCGGTGTGTGTCGCTAAGACGCAGTACTCCTTCTCCACTGATGCCAAACTCCGTGGCGCGCCGTCGAACCACTCGATCGACGTCCGTGAAGTACGCCTTTCTGCTGGTGCGGAGTTCGTTGTGATGGTTTGTGGCGACATCATGACCATGCCGGGCCTGCCCAAGGTGCCGTCAGCGGAGAAGATCGATCTGGTCGACGGCATCGTCGTCGGACTGTTCTAACCAAGCCCATCTCCTGCGCTTCACTGTCGAAACTGCTCGGTTCGCAGGGCGAACCTCTCGCAGTTTCGACAGTGAAGCGGCCTTTACAACAGTTCCACGAGGTGGAGGATTCCTCGCCCATGGGTAGCGGAATCGCACCAAATCGCCACAGAATGACCTGAACACGGAAGGTGCGCATGACGTACGAGCCTTGGAGCGAGGATTCCGCTGCAGCGGAAGTTGCTTCCTTCACGTCTGACGAGTCAATGGTGCTCGTAGCACTACAGGCACTGCAGGAACGCTTCGGCTACGTACACGCGGACGCAGTGAACTTGGTGGCTCGCGTTTGCAACGTCTCGCGCGCCGACGTGCATGGTGTGCTGACGTTCTATCACGAGCTCCGTACAGCTCCTCCCGCCGCTCGTCGAGTACGTGTGTGTCGCGCAGAGGCCTGTCAGTCTGTTGGTTCACGCGAGATTGAAGCGGCCTTCGCCGCGGCCGGTCATCCTGTGGGATCACACAGCGAAAGTATGAGTGTCGAAGCGGTGTACTGCTTTGGTAACTGCGCGCTTGGACCCTCCGTTGAACTCGATGGAGAGTTGCGCGGACGGTGCACCACCTCAATCGTTGCGGAGAGCTTGCGATGAAGATCTACGTTTCCGGCGATAGCGCGGCACGCTCGGTAGGCGCCGACGCCGTCGCGGAACTGCTTTCCGAGCTTCCCGATGCGGATATCGTCCGCAATGGCTCGCGCGGCCTCCTCTGGCTGGAGCCACTGATTGAGGTGGAGACCGAGCACGGCCGCATCGCCTACGGGCCGGTTGCACCCGCTGATGTTGAGTCGCTTATCGAAGCCGAATTCATGTCCGGTGGCGGACATGCTTTGCGCATTGGCGACGTCGAGCAGCACCCCTGGTTCGCTGCACAGGATCGTGTCACGTTCGCGCGCGTGGTGCATGTGCATACAAACTCACTGCAGCACCGCCAGTGACACCACGTCAGTTATAGCTCAACAACTGCAAGATCACAAAAGCTATTCGTCCTTGATAAGGTCTTCCAGCTCCTGATCCACATCTGACAAGCACATGTCCTCGGCATCCCCACGCGCTGCATCACCCAGCTGGAAAAACTCCTCCACCTGGCCGTTTGCTTGCGTGTCGGCAACAATTTTCAGAAACTTTTGGTCGATCAGCGCCTGCAGCGGGCTTGCGTGCCCGAATTGATCCACAAGGTCCTGAGAATGCAACTTGTTCTGCTCCTTCAATGGTCTCAGGTGCAGCCCAAATCTCGCCAAATAGGTCAAGAGATCCGCTGCGCAGCAAGGCAGCGCCTCAAGCGTTGGCGTGTGAACAGGTATGGCATTTCAATCATCCAGATGCTCTTGAGTATGTGGCTTGAGAGTGCAGCTTGTCATTCATCGTCCACGAATGCGCAAGGTGCTGAGGCATGAGCGCTATAAAAGGCTTTACGTTGTGCTGCGATCCACACGAATAGATGACTGTGCACCAAATTCTTGTCAGCGCCAGAGACACACAGGCTGTCACAGTGCAAACCAACCGTTGGCTCAGCCCAGCTTGGCAGAAGGGGCAGGGCGCACGTTCTGTACTCTTGTCACCTTTT
>CAWATP010000013.1:0-134956 GCA_963784905.1 uncultured Actinomycetota bacterium
ATTGCCGAAGACGCCCGAGCAATCGGCAGCGCTGAGTCGTGTCGAATTGCTCATCGCCCTGATCGAAGGATGGGTGGACTGTGTGACTGAATCCGCGCAGGGTGGTCGCATTGGCAGTGCCGGACTCATCCGCGAATCACTGCGCCGACGTCGCGCCTCAGGTGGACCTTCGGAGAGGACGTTTGCGCAACTGCTCGGCCTTGAATTACGACCGCGACGATTACGTGAGGCCTCGGTGTTTTGGGCTGAACAAAGCCCAGAGACACGCGACGCGCTCTGGCAGCACCCAGACTTCTTGCCCGACTCGCTTGATTCGCCCAGCTCAGATTCGTAGTTCGCTGTTGACCGTTCAGCGATTGCTCTATCCACCGTTGCTATAGGCCGTCATCCACAGCCTGGCGATCGCATCGCCGCAGGTCAGCGAGGCGATGCGCGGCGGCATGCATGATGTACTCGCTGCCTATCCCCAGCCCGTCCACCGGCTGTCCACGGGTCATGCACAGGTCTTGCGAACTTATCCCCAGCCGATGAACTGCACGAAGTTGCGGCACCGTTGACGAACCTTCCAGCATTCGTACCCTTGGCTACTGAACGTCCCCGGGATAACGGCCGGTCACGCACTAGGGGAAGGTGCGTCGTCGGATATGCGGCTCGGGGACGTTCTGTTTTTTTGCGTTTCGGCACGTCATACGAGCCCAAAAAGATCGAGGCCCGCTGCAGATGCAGCGAGCCTCGAACGCGTGTTCAGAAGACGTTTATGCCTTGCCGAGAATGCGCACAACGGTGGTGCCGCAGTCCGGGCAGGTGCCCTTACCCATGCGACGGCCGTTCTTCTCCTCGACCCGACGGTCGATCGGCGACTTCTTGGCCTTGCACTTCACGCAGTAGGCCTCGCCCTCAAATGCTTCTGCCATGGCAGCCTCCATAGTTCGGCCGATGAATCGGCGCCTCCTGTGACCGGTTGGCCACCGCCTGACCAGCCACGCTGAACCCAGCGCAACAACCCAGACCTGAGAACCGTAGCCCGAGAATGTGTCTTCCTCACAAGCAGACGCGCGCCGAAGGTGAAATCTGTCCGTTTTGCCCCGATATTCCAGCGTGATCAATGTGGAAAACCACTTCTCCACAGGGCAGCGGCAGCACGCTGATCCTTATGTCAATCCCTCTCCTCGCCCCGCACGCACAAATCGCTTGGCGTGATGCCAGCAATCTCATCTTGGAAGACCCCGCCGCACCGCACACCCAGATCCAAGTCGGAAACGCAACACCGAACGTCGTCCGCTGGCTGCGCTCCTGTAACGGCAGCAGAAGCCTTGAGGACGTACTCGATACCGCACCAGCTCATGGCCTCGCTACCGAAGCTGCGCGCGAATTGCTCGGCCTGCTTGCAGAGGTTGGCCTCATGGCCTGGAACGCCCCAGATCGCCATCTCGCTGCAGATTGGTCAATCGAAGCGAAATCGCCGCTACATCACGATTTGGAGGCATTGGCGCTATGCCGACTCGACGCCAATCGCGCACTCGAACTGCGGCAACAGCACTCGGTCGTGATCGAAGGTTCGAACCGCGTTGCGCATGCTTTAGTCGATCTGCTCGCAGCCGCACACATCGGCACCATAGCGATCCGTGGACAGCACATCTCGCGAAGATTGGTGACACTGCGAGACGTAGGACCGTTCGGACCCACTGCGGAGGACGTGGGATTGCCGCCGTCCATTGCTATGCGTCGACACATCGACCGCGTCATGGTGAAGCGTCCTCCGCAGAAAGTGCGACGTCCCTTGGTCATACTCTGCGACGCACATAGCGATCCAGGCGACGAGATGGCGTATCGCACAGCAGGAGTGCCGTACCTACGGATCTTGGCCACCAGCCGATTCGCCATGATCGGTCCCCTCACACTCCCGGGGCATACGGTGTGCTGGTCCTGCATCGCGCTGCATCGCAGCGATGCTGATCCACACTGGCCACACCTGCTTGCACAATTTGACCAACATCGGCGCGGAATGGCACCCATAGACAGCACCTTTGCGATGTGGGTTGCCAGCGAGTCGATCGCGCGACTGCTGCATGTGATCGACCACGACGATCCTCAGTCGCTCGTCAACACCTCCCTCCACATCGATCGCACGGAGTCAACGATTCGACGTCGTGCATGGCGAGTGCACCCCGATTGCCCGTGTCAGTGGTCGCGAGACCTGGCCGCGTGATTGCGAGATCAGGCCTCAGGCTGACGCTGCCGGCCGAGTAGCACGAGCAGTGTTTCTCCGTACATCTCGAGTTTGCGCGCACCGACGCCGCTAACCCGCAGCAGCTCCGCAGTGTCGGCTGGCCGCTGCTCGGCGATTGCCTGCAGCGTCGCGTCCGTGAAGATGACATAGGCGGGTACAGCCCGCGTTTTCGATTCTGCGAGCCGCCACGCCACCAGCGCATCAAACAGGGCCGCATCGAGTTCGGCTGGGCAGCCCGCACAACGCCCCAGCGTACGTTCGACGCCGGTAACCAATGCGGTGCCACACACACGGCATCGCGCCGGCCCTGAGCGCTTGCGTTCCGGCTTGGGACTCCCTCGATGAATGGATGCTCCACCACCGCTGCCCACCGCCTGCAACGGCTGGTCTATCGCAGCAAGAAAACGCGAAGGTTGTCGATTGCCACGCGAACCGACCGCGCGAGCACGAGCCCAGCTGCACACGAGCACACGCGACGCACGGGTGACGCCGACGTAGAAGAGCCTGCGCTCTTCATCAATCGCCTCAACACCATCGGCGTACACCAGCGGCAGCATGCCTTCCGAGCATCCGGCAAGCACCACGTACGGCCACTCCAAGCCCTTCGCAGAGTGCAAACTTGCCAACGTGACGCCATCAATCGTCGGCGCATGCTGCTGCTCGGCACGTTGATCGAGCAGGGCGATAAGTGCGGCCAGTGTCGTCTGGGGCTGGCTGGCGACAAGATCCTGCGCCATGGTCACCAGTGCCAAGTACGCCTCCCACACTTCGCGGGTTGCAGCACCACTCGGTGCGGCCTGCTCATTCCATCCCAGTCCGGACACAACGCCGCGCACAGCGTCAACGACATCGCTTTCGGGATTCGCCATCGATTGTCCACGTAGCAAGGTGATGGCCCGGCGAATCTCACCTCGGTCGAAGAAGCGCTCAGATCCCCGCATCGAATAAGCAATGTCACGCTCTGCCAATGCGTTTTCAAACGCCTCAGACTGCGCGTTTGTGCGATAGAGAACGGCAACCTCGCGCGGCGAAGCTCCCTCGACTATCCACTGCTGGATTCTCCGAGCGACACCTTCCGCTTCGGCCGCCTCGTCATCGAAATCCAAGACGACCGGTGCGGTGCCGGGAGGCTGCTGGGAGCGCAGTTGAAGTCCGTGGGGTGTGCCGGCGAGCACTCGATTCGCGACTGCGGCAATCTCGGGAGAACAGCGGTAGGTCCGCGCCAACGTGATCACGGTTGCATGCGGCCACACCTTGGGGAAATCCCGCAGGTAACCGGCGTCCGCGCCGGCAAAGGTGTAGATGGTCTGCGCAGCATCTCCAACCACGCAGATGTCATCCCGATCACCTAACCAAAGTTTGAGCATGCGGTTCTGTGCAGGGTTCACATCCTGGAACTCATCGACCGTGAACCAGCGGTATCGCTTTTGCACTTGGCTTGCGATCTCGGGCCGATCGGCCAACATGCCAACTGTGAGCAGTAGGACGTCTTCGAAATCGATAACGGCATGTTGCTGCTTGAGATCCTCATATGCGGACCACAGATCAGCCAGTTCGCGAGCGTCGATCGGCGCTTCGCGGCCCGCTGCAAGGATCGCTGACGAGTAGCCCGAAGGAGTCAGCTCGCGCACCTTGGCCCACTCAATTTCCGCTGCAAGGTCGCGTAACAGGCTCGAATTGGCATGAACTCCAACCCGTGACGCGGCCTCGGCTACCAAGCGCGCTTTCGAGGCCTGCACCTGCCACGGTTCACCGCCAATGACCTGCGGCCAGAAATGCCGTAGTTGGCGAAGGGCCGCCGCGTGAAAGGTGCTTGCGGTTACTTGTTGCGCACCTAATTGCGCGAGGCGCGCACGAAGTTCGCCGGCTGCTTTCGTCGTGAATGTCACAGCGAGCGATCGTGTCGGATCATGCTCACCAATGGCCACCGCATGCGCGATGCGATGTGTAATGGCGCGTGTCTTGCCTGCTCCCGCTCCTGCATAGACAACCACTGGCCCGGCCGTGGCCAGTGCGACGGCGCGTTGGTCGTCATCGAGGTCGTCGAGGAGCATGCGCCGAGCCTACGACGGGCCACCGACACGAATGGGCCACACTTGACCCATGCTTGAAAACCTTGCTCTCGGCCGAGGCCGTCTCGATCGAATGGCCGAGCGCCGTGGAGACACTGCGTGGTTCTCGGCGGCATGTGCAGACACTGCGAGCTTCATTGTCGGAGTTGACGGTGGGAGCATTGCGGTTGACGGCACTGCGCTGCGTGACCTGTCTGGGCAGCCGGTTGACCCCCTGAGAGCGGCCTTACTCGGACGTGTGGGAGATCGCCTGTTCATCGCTTCCATGTGCGATGGGCTAGCAGGCACCCGGCCGTTGCGCGAAGTCGGAGCGCACCTTTCGGACGATGAAGCCGCGGTAGCCACGGCAGCGGTCGCGCTGCATCAATGGCATCGCACGCACACGCACTGTCCACAATGCGGGGCTTCCACCCTGAATGCGCTGGCGGGTTGGGAGCGGCACTGCATCATCGACGGCACCGCCCACTACCCACGAACCGATCCAGCAGTGATTGTGGTTATTACTGACGCCAAGGATCGGCTGCTCCTCGCCCGTCAGCAGCTGTGGCCTGAGCACCGATTCTCTTTAGTAGCAGGCTACGTAGAGCCAGGTGAAACGGCCGAGCACGCAGTTGCGCGAGAGGTCCTTGAGGAAGTGGGACTCACGGTTGGTCCGCCTGAGTTTCTCGGCAGTCAGCCTTGGCCCTTTCCGGCGAGTCTCATGCTTTGCTATCGGGTTGACTCGCTCGACTCGGACATTCGCGTTGATGGAGTGGAGATCGCAGAGGCGCAGTGGGTCACGCGTGATGAACTGCTCAGTTGCATCGCAGACGGCAGTGTGGTGCTGCCCTCACACGTTTCCATCGCTCGGCGTGGCATCGAACACTGGTTCGGAAGCCCTCTCGAAGACTGACGGTTGTAGTGCAGCAAGAGCGTCGAGCGAGTCATGCCACTCGGTGCGTGCCTGCGCCACATAGAAGAAGCAGGCTCGAATCCGCTCAACGGGCAGGGCGTACTTGGCCGCTACAGCGTGTCGGTAGATAGCCAACTGCAATGGATCTGACGACGCGCGAGCGTTGGTCTTCCAGTCGACCACGATGAGATCTTCTCCATCGCGATAGATCGCATCTATGCGGCCACGAATGCAGAAATTGCCCAACCCAATGACGAACGGGACTTCGATCGCCAGCGGGGTACGGAGCGCCCATTCAGAACCTTGGAACGCGTCGCGCAAGGCATCGAGTTCCGTGTCGTCCTCGTCGACGTCATCCAGCACTAGCAGTTGCTGCCCGTACTGACGTTCCACCCATGCATGAAACGCGCTGCCTCGCTTCGCTGCCATGGCTGGCTTTCGCGGCATTGGCCGCACCTGATCGATGAGAAACGCATCAGGATCACGGACAAGGAATTGCACCTGCGTGGCGCTCAATGAACTTGGTAACGGCACTGCATGGTCGACCGTGCGCGCAGTCCGACGCTCATCTGCGTGATGTACAAGCGCTGCATCCCAGAGCGCGATTCGTGCCGCGATGTCTGGTGCGAGTTCCGCTGCCACATGCGTCGCCATTCCAACATCCTTCAGCACCTCCGCTGCAGCCGACTGCAACGCCTCTTTGTAGGCCGGCTCCAATGCTTGCGGCCATGTCGCCCGCTCCGGCGCGACCTCGGCATCGAGGACGGGTTCCTCCGCCCACACATGTACTCGCCCATCACGCGCCTCTGCGGCAGTACGGAGTTGCAGCAGGAACCGCGATGGCTGCATCACGCGATCGCCGTACAAGCGCGAAGCAGATGCAATCAGTTGGCGCTGTGCGCGAGTAACAGCGACGTACGCAAGTCGTGTTTCCTCCGCAAGTTTCCGCGGCTTCAGCAACTCCGAGAATGCTGATTTGTCCACACTGCGCGGGTAATCAGACGGGTATGCAAGCAGTTCTGCATCAACGGCCGTGTGCAACACCGCGAACGGAAGTGCGTCAGCAGAGCCAGTCCACGCACTATCGGAACGATCGGAAGGGAATACTCCTTCCACCAACGCGGGCAGCACGATGACGTCTCGCTGTAGACCTTTCGCGGAGTGCACGGTCATGATGCTGACGGCATTGCGCTCAACCGGATACTCGATCTGCGCCTGGCGATCAAGGCGGTCTCCGTCATTAAGCCACTGGAGGAATTGGCTGAGGGACTGCGAACCATCCAGCGCTAGGAAACCGGCAATCAGCTCGGTGAAGGACTCAAGTGCTGCCCGCCGCCCACGCGCGACAGCCCGGTCGCTGGCCTCGATCTCAACATCGAGACCAATTCGATGCACGATGGTCCGCACCAGTTCAGCGATGGGCAAGCCTGCGAATCGACGTAACCCCGCAATTTCCGACTGCAATTGCGCTAGACGCAACCGCGCTTCGGCGCTCAAAGCTCGTGATGATCCGGGATCTGCGATGGCCTCACCCAGCGCGATGACATCGACGACATCGGTACCCGCAGCCGCATTCGTCAACGCCGCTTCCCATCCCTCACCGGCGTCAACGTGCGCCAATTCCTGCGCTCTGCGCCCAATGTGCGCAATATCGCGCAGCCCGAGGCGATACCGCGGTCCGGTAAGAATCCGGACCCACGAAGGATTCGCTGCCGGATCGTGAATGACGCGCAGGTAAGCGACCACGTCACCGATATCAGGGATATTCAGCAAGCCCTGCTTGCCGAGAATCTGTGTGGGGATGCCTGCAGATGTGAGTGCCTCGTAGAGGTCCGCTGAAAACTTGTGTTGCCGGACAAGAACTGCCATGTCCTTCCAAGCGGTAGTTCTGTGAGCTTTTCGCAATTGCTCTGCAATCCACTGGAACTCAGCCCCTTGGTTATCGTGCAGTGCAACGTCAATCTGGCCCGGGCCAAAGCGTTCATCAGAATGGGACTCCAATGGCAGCACATCGGGCATCCCAAGCCGAAGCAGCTCAGTGACGTCATTTGCCGCTGCGGCAATACTTGAACCAAAGCGCTGGGTCTTGGGCAGGCCAAACACCGGCGCCGTAACGATGCCGACCTCGGGCACTACCCGGCCGAAGTGACGCTTGAAATCGATAATGTTGATTGCGCTGGCGCCACGCCACTCGTAAATAGCCTGCAGCGCGTCACCCACCGCCGTGATGGCGTGCGGTGCGGGAAAGATCTCCTGCATGAGCAAGCGCTGCGCCACCGAGGTATCTTGGTATTCGTCGAGCAGTACCACGGGATAGGTGCTGCGCAAGCGCCCCGCAACGTCCGCACGCTCGCGCACCAAACGCAAGGCCAGGCGCACCATATCGGCGTAGTCGATGCATTGCGTGCGCAACTTGAGTTCACGAAATTGATCGACGAGCGCCAAGGCTTCAAGTCGCTCACGCGCCGTCTCCATGATGCCCCTGCCGGCAGCCTGCTGTTCACGCACGGAAAGACGAGCGAGCAGATCCCGGTCAAAGTCGCGGACTCGGTCTGGCTCAACGGCTTCTTCGGCCAGTCGGTCGTCGAGTGCAAGCAGCCTGCCGACAATCGATTTGGACGAGTGCGACATCTCCGCGATCTCGATCGACGGACGTCGGACGACCTGCATCGCCAGCTGCTCTCGGCGGACATCGCTGAGTAGTTGCACGTCGGGTTCCAAGCCGATCCGTATGCCGTCATCAATGAGGAGTTGTTGCGCAAATGAGTGATAGGTGGCGACAGTGGTTGCATCGGCCTGATCCGCGGGCAACCGCAACTCGGCGAGTGCGCTCCGCACGCGCGATCGGAGCTCTCCTGCCGCCTTGTTCGTGAAGGTCAGTCCGAGAATGCCTTCAGGGGCGATGTTCTTGGTCGCAACGAGCCACACCACACGTGCAGTCATCACGGAAGTTTTGCCAGATCCGGCACCTGCCATGATGACAGACGGTTCGAGCGGCGCAGTGATTGCGGCGATCTGCTCAGCGCTGAACTCGATGCGCATCACATCACAGAGTTCACGTATTCCGAATGTGTTCATGCGGTTTCAACCCGCCCCTCGGGCTGTAGCGGACACACCGAGCGCATCGAGCAGTAGGAACAGTGCTTGCCCTTGGTTGCTTCGAACGCTTCCCGTCGCACAATGTCGAGCCCACCGCCGAGCACCTCGGTCACCCAAGCTTGACGTTCCTCTAGCAAGGGAGGCTGCGTGAGAACCTTGGGGCGGGCATCGCCGCGACCTGCGTCGAGGCGTAGGAATACTAGCTCCGCGCCGCCCGGCTGCAGCTCCGCGTCAATGGCGAGTTGGGTATTCAGCAGTCCTTCAGCAACAGCATGCTGGTAGTAGCGCAACTGGGCATGCTCGCGAGCCTCCGCCTGCGTCGGAGTACTGCGGCTGGTTTTGTAATCGAATACCGTGACAACGCCGGGCTCCGTGATTTCGATGCGATCGATCGTGCCACGCATTCGGAGATGCTCAGTACGTCCAGACGGAGTCACAACCTCGATCACACGGTCGAAGCTGACTTCGCTGCCCACCACGACATCGCTGCGACCGGCTTGCCAATGTAGGAATCTTGCGATGGCCGCAAGTGCTTCATCGAAGTCTCGGCGCGACTGCCAAGCCGCGTCGTAGCCGGCCTCATTCCAGACGTCGCGCAAGCGTTCAGCCATAGCTTCGGGACTCGCTTCGACAGCCCCTTTGGTAACACCGTCGATGAGCGCATGCATGGCAGAACCGAATACCACGGCGCTCCCTCGTGCGCCCTCTGCATGCGCTCGCTGCTGCAGGAACCACGAAAGACTGCACTTGGACAGCGTCTCCAGCGACGAACCACGCACATAGAGCGGTTGCTCCGCGGGGTCGATCGGCACTTCACTCAGCGTCTGTTCTCGGATTCCCCACCAATGTGCGGGATTCGCTTCGGGGAAGAGTGCAACGCCTTCTTCATCCAGCAACGCATGCATGGTGCGAAGTCGATCAATTGCGGCAGTACGAAGTTGTGCTGGAACTTCGGTCGAAGTCGCCGCACGCCGCAGTTCCGCCACCAATCCACCCGCGGAATCGATGGTCGCAGGGCGGCCGGAGGCTATGACCGGACCTGTGTTGGGATGCAACAGCAAGCGCGAGGGCTGCGGCTGATCACCGTCGCCAGCAGCGCCGGATACCACCAAACTGCTGCGGGCCCGAGTGCAGGCAACGTAGAACAGCCGACGTTCTTCATCGAAGAGTGCGGCCCGACCACGGGCTTCGATCAAACCATCAGTCGAAAGGCGATCGACATCGAGGATGGCCGATCGGCGCTGCAGGTTTGGCCAGACACCTTCATTCACCCCTGCCACAAACACGTGTTCCCACTCGCGACCCTTGGACCGGTGCGCCGTCAACAATTGCACGGCCGATCCGCGGAATCCGCGACCGGCCAAGGTTTCCGAAGGCACATCTTGTGCGCGCAATTCGTAGAGGAATGCGGAGACGCCGGCATGGCCTTGGCGACGCTGCACCGAGCGATCGGCAATGTCAAACAGTTCGCAGACGGCATCCAAATCACGATGCGCCATCGCCGAGGCACCATCCAATGCCTGCCGCTGCAATAGGTTCGGCCAGGGCGTACCTGACCAGAGCATCCACAGTGCCTCATGCGGGGACGCACCAGCGGCCACCCGGCCGTGTACACGGTGTAGCAATACTCGCAACGCCTCAAACCGAGCGGAACCGGGAATGCCTTCGAGCAACTCGAGCGCGGGATGCGCTGCTGTGAGCGAATCGGCAATTGCCTGATCGCTTGCTGTGATGCGATCGACGCGCAGTGCGCGACCGATTGCCCTGAGTTCCGTGGGATCAATGCCGCACATAGGGGACAACAGCAACTCGTGCGCGTGGGCAGGCGAAAGTGCCAAATCACGAGCAGCGACCACTTCGAGGGCTCGTAGCAAAGTCTTGACGGAAGGTTCATCCGCGAGCCGTGCGTCGCGAACATCGGTCGCACAGGGCACGCCGATGCGGCGTAGCGCACGTTCAATCGGACCCAACGCGGCAGCGGATCGCGTGAGCACGGCAAATGTGTCCCAGGAAGCGTCGGAGCGCTGGGCGATGGCCCGAACCTGCGAGGCAATCCATGCCGCCTCGGCCAATGGATCGTCGTAGAGGAACGACCGGACGCTGCCCTCGGTGCGCAGACATCGCGGGGAGCGATGGATCTCGGTGGCAGCCCGATCGAGTCCCGAAGGCACGACGCCATCAAAGATCCCGACTGCGTAGTCGCGGATGGCCGCGCCGTAGCGATGCGTTGCCGAAAGCGCCAACACCGCAGGGCGAGCGAGCCCACGGCTCGTTGCCATCTCCGCGAAGTCAGAGACGAAGCCAGCGATATTTCGCGTATCGGCTCCTCGGAAGCCATAAATCGACTGGTCCGGATCGCCCACGGCGACAAGGCTCACAGCAAACCGCGAAAGCTCCTTGAGCAGCGCAACCTGCATGCGGTCAGTGTCCTGGTACTCATCGATGAAGACGTGCTGGAAGCCGTGAAAGTGGGCAGCGTTGTGCTCGTCGTGCACTATTTGTACGGCACGGAAGAGTAATTCTGCGTAGTCAAGAGCCTGTTGCTGCGACTGCGCATCGAGGTATTCGTCAAGGACTGGACCGACCGCCGCCCAAGCTGCATCTTGACCGCGCTGCCCGATACGAGCCACCTCGTCGCCCGAGAGACCAAGGGCACGTGCCGCCGCAAACGCAGACCGTACCTCTTGAGCAAAGGCCTTGGTACCGAGTGCATCTTTGAGATCCAGCGGCCAAACACCCTGAAGAGAGGGGTCTTGCAGCGTGCCATCGATGACATCACGGACAGCCCGTTCCTGCTCCGCCCCGGAAAGCAGCCGCAGCGGCGCAGACACGTCTTGCACACGGGCCACAATGTCGAGAGCGAACGCATGAAAGGTCGAGACGCGTGGCGGCTCGCCATTGCCAAGTTGCAGGGCCAGCCGCTGTCGCAGCTCGGCCGCAGCATCTCTGCCAAAGGTGAGGATGAGGATCGATGCAGCAGGGACGCCATCAGCAATGCGCTGTAGCGCCGCAGCCACCAGCGTGGAAGTCTTGCCAGTGCCGGGGCCGGCGAGGACCAGCGCAGGTCCGCTGGACCAGTCGACCACCGCACGTTGAGCAGCGTCGAGCTCGGGAGGCGATCCTGTTGCCTGTGTGGCTGCGAAATGCCACCTTTGCTTGCCCATACCCCGACGCTAGCGAGCCGGCCTGACATCCAGACGTTGGTAGCACCGGTGTCGCCATGACACGATGCGTCAGTGCAGGCAGACGGTTCCACCTTGGTGATCGAGGACGGCGTCGTAACCAAGCGCGTCCGGCGACCTTCGGATCTGCTCCGGTTCGCGATCGCAAGCGGTGTCGCCGGCGGTCTGCTCCTATTCGCATCGATCTTGGGGTCAACGGTTTCGGGCCTCGACAGTGACCTCGCAAAATCTGCTACGCATCTGCCAGCATGGCTGGCGATCCCGCTCGGCGCGCTTTCTGGTCTGGGTTTACTGCTGTTGCCATTCGGCATCGCCATCAACCTCGCTCTCCGCCGCCGTGCCATCGTCATTCTGGAAGCGGCCGGAGCCTTCCTGCTTGCTGCATCCGCGGTGACGCTGCTCGGCTGGTACGTCCAGACCCGCGCATCGGCAGCCATCTGGTTTGCGCTTGCGGGCACCAATCTGCGCGACACAATTCCGCTTCAGCCGTATCTCAGCGGTGTCATCGCGATTGTCACCGTGGCACGAGTTCGCGAGCGTGGTCGGGGCGGTTCTCTCTCGATCGGCCTGATCGCTGCTTCCGCCGTTGCGGTGTTCCTCGCCGGCGGCGTAACTGTGGTCTCTACCGCACTCACCGTGCTGATCGGGTGGGCTGCAGGACTCTTGATTCGCTACACGTTCGGTACGCCAACCACGCGACCGCGAGGTATTCGCGTCGCGGACGCGCTTTCGCGAGCGGGTTTCCCCGTCACCATTCTGCGCGCCACGGCTTCCACCGATAAGGGACGTCGCTACACAGCGCGAACCGAAGATGGTCGTCGCCTGCATGTCGCCGTGTACGACCGTGATCTTGAAGGTTCGGGCATGCTCTCGCGATGGTGGCGCTCACTCCGCGTCCGCGACCCCGATGCGCTCGGCGGCAACACCATGCGGGACACGCTTGATCGGGCCGTGCTCGTGTCCCATGCCTCGAGGCATGCTGGTGCACCCGTGCCGGCGCTGCTCTTCGCGCGCACGATTGATGCTGACTCCTGCATGGTCGGCTTCGAATATGTTGAAGGCACCACGTTGTCGCGCATCATGGAGGCCGGCGAGTCAGTGGACGATCACCTGCTCGTGAGCGCTTGGCATGCGGTTGCCAGTCTGCATGACGCCGCCATTGCACATCGTGGCCTTTCCCCCGATCACCTCGTCCGCGATCGCGAAGGAGCAATCTGGCTGCTGCACCCAACCTCAGGCGCCGTCGCCATGAACGACTTACAGGAGCGCCTCGACTTGGCCGACCTCCTCGTCTCTCTTTCGCTCGTGGCGACGCCAGAACGAGCCGTCGCCACAGGCGTGCATGCGATCGGCGCTCGTCGCATTGCCCGTGCGCTTCCGGCTCTGCAACCGTTTGCGTTGGCCACAGGCACTCGCCGCGGTCTGCGCCGTCACAAGGGACTTTTGCAAGCGATCCGTGACGAGGTGCTGCGACTCACGGCCACGCCCGATACTCCAGTTGAACAGGTGCAAATCGAGCGGATCAGCCCCCGCCGAATCATCACTGCCGTAGCCGGTCTGGTAGCTGCATACCTCTTAATCGGGCAACTGGGCAAGGTCGATCTCCTAGCGCTCTTCCGTAGTGCCAACTACAGCTGGGTTGCGATCGGCGCAGTCTCGACCGTACTCGTGTTTGTCGGTGCCGCGTTAGCTCTCGAAGGCTTCGTCGCCGAGCGACTGTTGTTTGTTCGCAGCCTGTTAGTACAAGTGGCCGCGGCGTTCACCACGCTTGTGTCACCTCCGGCGCTGGGCTCAGTGGCGGTCAACGTGCGCTATCTGCAACGTGCCAAAGTTCCGGCGGCAGCTGCGGGGGCAAGCGTCGCCGTCTCGCAGGTACTTGCCTTCTTCATCCATACCGGCCTTCTGTTCATCATGGGTGTGATAGCCGGCACGTCGCAATCCTTTACCTTCGACCCACCTCAGCAGGCCATCGTCGCTCTCGGTGTTCTGGCAGTCGTTGTCGGCCTGCTCATGCTGTTGCCGGCTATTCGGCGTTGGCTGATCACGAAGGCTCGCGTGAGCCTGGCACCTGTTGTTCCGCGCCTCGCGATGCTGGCCCAAACGCCGGGTCGTCTTGCACTCGGCGTCGCCGGAATGGTGCTGCTGAACCTGGCCTTGTGTTTAGCACTCTTCGCGTCAGTGCGCGCCTTCGATGGTGGAGGTGCATTTGCTGCGATCTCACTCGTGTACCTCGCTGGCTCGACCATCGGACTCGCCGCTCCGACGCCGGGCGGCGTCGGAGCCGTTGAGACAGTGATGACCGCTGGACTCGTGGCGGCAGGGCTTGACTCGACAAGTGCAGTGCCTGCCGTGCTGCTCTTCCGACTCCTCACCTTCTGGCTGCCCACTATCCCGGGCTACATCGCATTCCAATGGCTGCAGCGTCGTGGCCACCTCTGACCGCCCCTTGCCCGCATTGGTGGATCCAATCGGGATGCTCACGGCTGCGGAAATCGAGCGTTACAGCCGGCACATTGTCATCCCCAACGTCGGCATAGAAGGACAATTGCGGCTCAAGCATGCGCGGGTGCTCTGCATCGGCGCCGGCGGCCTCGGCTCTCCGGTCCTGATGTACCTCGCAGCCGCGGGAGTGGGCACGATCGGAATCGTCGAGTTCGACGTTGTCGATGCCTCCAACCTGCAGCGGCAGATCATCCACGGTGCCTCTTCTATCGGTAGATCGAAAGCACAAAGTGCGCGCGCATCGATGCTCGAGGTCAATCCACTCATTGATGTCGTACTGCATGAAACACGATTGGACGCCGGGAACGCACTCCAGCTTTTCGCCGATTACGACCTCATCGTCGATGGCACTGACAACTTCGCGACGCGCTATCTTGTCAACGACGCTTGCGTCCTTCTAGACAAGCCCTACGTATGGGGTTCGATCTACCGATTCGAAGGCCAAGCCAGCGTCTTCTGGTCGGAACACGGACCTTGCTATCGCTGTCTTTACCCCGAGCCACCCCCGCCCGGCATGGTGCCAAGCTGTGCGGAAGGCGGTGTACTCGGCGTGCTGTGTGCCTCGATCGGATCCATCCAGGCAACCGAAGCGATCAAACTCATTACAGGGCTTGGCAAATCACTCGTCGGCCGACTCACGATCTATGACGCTTTAGCCATGCAATACCGCACTCTCACGGTTGCGCGCGACCCCGAATGCGCCGTTTGCAGCAACAATCGGACAATCCACGAGCTCATCGATTACGAGGTCTTCTGTGGCGTTGCCGATCCGGAACCGCAGACAGCCGCGACAACTGTCACGGCGGTCGAACTCTCGCTCATGCTTTCCCAGCGCGAACTCGGCGAATGCGATTTCTTGCTGATCGATGTCCGTGAACCGAATGAACACGCCATCGTGTCGATCGATGGCGCAGAACTCATTCCGCAGGGTCGTATCCTCGACGGCTCGGTGCTGAACGAACTGCCTCGGCATAGGCCGATCGTGCTTTTGTGCAAATCTGGCGTGCGCTCGGCCAATTGCCAGGCCGCACTACTGGCCGCAGGATTCCCCGACGTGAGCAACCTCAGCGGTGGCATCCTGCAGTGGGTCGACCGCATCGAGCCACACAAGCACCGCTACTGAGGTCGCGCATAGCGCGTGGATACACGCGTTCCTCGTGGCTGTTTGACCCTAACGCCGCTGACGGCGATCGACGTGCCAGACTTCTGTCATGCAGCGCCCCGTAATCGGACTCAGTTCGTACCTCGAGCCGTCGTCGTGGGGTTCCTGGAACAAGGTGCCCGCGGCCGTCGTGCAATATGCCTATGTGCAACACCTGCAGCGTGCGGGCGCGCGCGTCGTCGTGCTTCCACCTGATACCGGAGACACCGATGTGGTGAGCCTGCTCGACGGTCTCGTGCTTGTAGGTGGTGCTGATGTGGACGCTCGGCTCTACGCAGCCGAACCGCATTCCACTGCCGACGTCCCCCGCGAGAGTCGAGATGCGAGCGAGATCGCGCTGTACCTCGCAGCTCGCGACCGAGACATCCCGATCCTCGGCGTCTGCCGCGGGCTGCAAATCATGTGCGTGGCCGAAGGCGGCTCGCTGCACCAGCACCTGCCCGATTTGGTCGGCGATCTGAAGCACCGGGACCAGCCCGGCACGTTCGCCGAGCATTCCGCCAGCTTCGCGCCAGAATCGCGCATTGCCAAGATCTTCGGCACCACAGACGTCGTCGTGAATTCCTCGCACCATCAATCGGTAGCGGACGCCGGGCGACTCACCGTCACCGGCTGGGCAGTTGACGACACCATCGAAGTCTGCGAAGACCCGAGTAAGCGCTTTGTCGTTGGCGTGCAGTGGCATCCCGAAGTGCTCGAAGATACGCGTCTATTCGACGCGTTTCTCGCTGCCTGCCGCGTTACTGCGGAGTGACATAGGCGGCGGTAATGCCGCCGTCAACCAAGAAGTTCATGCCGGTAATGAAAGAAGCGTCATCGGACGCCAGGAAGGCAACTGCCGCAGCTATTTCTGAGGGATCCCCGAAGCGCCCCATCGGGATATGCACCAGCCTTCGTGCGGCACGCTCTGGGTCTTTTGCAAAGAGCTCTGCAAGCAGTGGGGTATTCACCGGCCCCGGCGACAGCGCGTTGACGCGAATCCCCTCTCGCGCAAACTGCACGCCCAATTCACGTGTCATGGCAAGCACTCCCCCCTTCGACGCTGTGTAGGAAATCTGCGAAGTAGCAGAACCCATGGACGCCACGAAGGAGGCAGTATTGATGATCGAGCCTTTGCCCTGCCGCTGCATGTACGGAATGACGGATTGGCAGCACAGATACACCGATGTGAGATTTACCTCCTGCACACGGCGCCAAACATCCAGGCCAGTGGTCAAGATCGAATCGTCCTCCGATGGCGAAATGCCGGCATTATTGAAGGCAATATCTACGCTGCCGTAGGCGTCGAAGGCAGTGCGAAAGACTCGCGCTACATCATCGACCTTCGTGACATCCGCTGCCACGAACAGCCCGCCGCAGGATTCCGCCACCGACTCGCCTGCCGACGCATTGATGTCAACGGCGACGACGCGCGCACCCTCATCGGCAAACCGCAATGCGGTCGCTCTGCCAAGTCCGCTTGCCGCTCCCGTGATAACAGCGACTCGCCCCTGAAGCCGACGCATTCGTTTGCCGATGGGCTAGTGCGACGTGTCGAAGAAGACGTTCTTGGTCTCGGTAAAGGCGTCCAGTGCATCTGGCCCAAGCTCGCGACCAAGACCCGACTGCTTGTACCCACCGAACGGCGTCCAGTAGCGAACCGAGGAGTGCGAGTTCACCGAAAGATTGCCGGCTTCAACAGCACGCGCGACTCGAACTGCGCGACCGAGATCGTTGCTCCAGATTGAGCCAGAGAGCCCGTAGATCGAATCGTTGGCGATGCGGATTGCATCCGCCTCATCTTCGAATCGCATCACCGAAACAACCGGTCCGAAAACTTCTTCGACGAAGCAGCGGTCCGCGGTTTCTGCAATCAGTACATGCGGCGCCATCCAAAAACCGGGGCCTTCCGGCTTGCTGCCGCTGAACGCGACCTTGGCATCGCTCAGGTATTCCGAGACGCGGTCAAAATGCGTCTTGGTGATGAGCGGCCCCATCTCCGAGGTATCCAGCAGCGGGTTCTCCACGCGCACACCCTTGACCGCCACTTCGAACTTCTCCATGAAGCGATCGAACACCGAGGCTTGGACCAGAATGCGTGAGCGTGCACAGCAGTCCTGCCCAGCGTTGTCGAACACTCCATAAGGAGCGCTCGCGGCCGCGCGATCAAGATCGGAGTCGGCAAAGATGATGTTGGCCGACTTACCGCCGAGCTCGAGCGTCACAGGCTTCACCTGATCCGAAGCACCCCGCATGATCGACTTGCCGACCTCAGTGGAGCCGGTGAAGACGAGCTTACGGACGAGCGGATGCGTGACAAATCGATCGCCTACCACGGATCCGCTTCCGGTGACGACATTGAAAACGCCTTCCGGAATCCCTGCTTCTAGCGCAAGTTCAGCCAGTCGCAGCGCGGTCAATGGCGTCACCTCGGCCGGCTTCAAGACAACCGTGTTGCCCGCGGCTAGCGCCGGGGCGAAGCCCCAACCCGCAATCGGCATTGGGAAATTCCAAGGCACGATGATGCCGATGACACCGAGCGGCTCCTTGAACGTGACGTCCAATCCATTCGCCACCGGAATCTGTCGACCAAACATGCGCTCCGGAGCTGCCGAGTAGTAATTCAGGACATCGCGGACGTTGCCCGCTTCCCAGCGAGCGTTGCCGATGGTGTGCCCGGAATTCAGCACTTCGAGCTGCGCAAGCTCCTCAAGGTGGTCATCGATGACGGCCGCAAACCGACGCAGCAGCCGCGCGCGGTCACCTGGAGTAACGGTTCGCCACTGCTCAAACGCAGCAGCAGCGCGCGCGATGACGGCATCGACATCATCGACGCCAAGGCGCGGCACCTCGCGGACTGCGGTTTCTGTTGCAGGGTTGATCAGGGTGAAGGTCGAAGCCATGAGTCTCTACATTCCTTACATGCGCTCGAAGGAGCGGTAGCGCTCCCAGTCCGTGACGGCACGGTTGTATGCGTCGATCTCGACTGCTGCCATATGACCGTAGTGCTTCTGCACACCTTCACCGAATGCACTGCGAACAAACTCGCTGTTCATGAACAGTTCGCGGGCTTCGCCTAACGTGATCGGCACACGATCAGTCTCAACGGCATACGCATTGCCCTGCAACGGCGGCTCGAGCTCAAGATTGCGCTCAATACCGTCGATGCCTGCCGCAATCATGCCTGCCACAGCAAGGTAGGGGTTCACATCGCCGCCCGGGACTCGGTTCTCGATGCGCAGGCCATGGCCTTGTCCGACAAGCCGGAACGAGCAGGTGCGGTTGTCGCGACCCCACTTGATGGCGGTCGGCGCAAACGTGCCGGGCTGGTAACGCTTGTAGGAATTGATATTCGGTGCGTACAGCATCGCCAAGTCGCGCATATGGGCGATCTGACCGGCGATGAAGGAGCGACCCAGCGCCGACAGCCCCTGCTCGTTATCAGAAGCGTCGGCCATAACAGCCGTGTCATCGAGTCCACGGAAGGAGAGGTGGATGTGGCAGGAGTTGCCTTCACGTTCGTTGTATTTGGCCATGAAGGTAAGCGACTTGCCGTGGTCGGCCGCAATCTCCTTGGCGCCCGTCTTGTAGATCACGTGATTGTCGCAGGTCGCCTGTGCTTCGTCGTAGCGGAAGGCGATCTCGTGCTGGCCGAGATTGCACTCGCCCTTGGCGGATTCCACGATCAGGCCCGCGGCCGACATGTTCAGACGGATGTCACGCAGAAGCGGTTCAACTCGCGTCGAACCCAGCATGGAGTAGTCGACGTTGTAACGGTTCGACGGCGTGAGATTGCGGTAACCGCCATCCCATGCCTCTTCGAAGGTGTCCTCAAAGACGATGAACTCGAGCTCCGTGCCGACCAAGGCCATCATGCCCATGTCGCGTAGCCGCTTGAGCTGCTTTTGCAGAATCTGCCGGGGCGAAACCGAGATGCCCTCCTTGTGGTGGTCCAGCAAGTCTGCAATCACCAGAGCCGAGCCCGGGCGCCACGGTGTGTAGCGCAAGGTGTCCATGTCGGCGCGCATGACCATGTCGCCGTAACCGGTGTCCCACGAAGACACGTCGTATCCCTGCACGGTGTTCATGTCGACGTCGACAGCCAGCAGATAGTTGCAACCTTCAGCATCGTGGCCAACAACCTCACTGAGGAAGAACGGCGCATGAATGAACTTGGCCTGAAGCCGTCCCTGCATGTCTGTGAACGCCACAACAACGGTGTCGATCCGACCTTCGTTGATGTCTAGCGTGAGTTGCTCGAGTGACAGCGGTGCAGTCATGAAATCTCCCTTTTCCTGCCCATGAGTGTGCCGTAGCGACAGCAGCAGCGGAATGCCGATGGGCGCAGATTCGGTACGGATCAAATGAACACCGTGTTACGCCCCTTCGGCAGGCGGTCGGTAGCCAAGGCCCTAAGTCACTTCCCCGCGTGAAATGTGCCACTACTACCGCGTTTACACCCGTCCGCAGATAGGCCGCCCCTAGTTCGGCGACGCGCCTTCCCTGTGCGCTCAGGGAACGCAACACTTCCGGCAACTCGAACAGGGTGTTCGAGAACGGATCGCCGCATCCGTGCAGGAGGTAACGTGTCAGAAAAGAATCTCACGGACGACGAACGTCGTCTCGCGGAACTCGGCTACAAGCAGGAACTCGACCGCTCCTGGTCCAGTTTTTCCAACTTCGCCATTTCGTTCTCGATCATCTCGATCCTCGCAGGTTGCTTCACCACGTTCGCGCAGGCCTGGAACAACGGCGGCCCGATCGCCATCTCCATTGGTTGGCCGGTCATTTCCGCGTTCATTCTCATCATCGGCTTCACCATGTCGGAGCTCGCCTCCGCATACCCGACCTCTGGCGGCATTTACTGGTGGGCATCCAAGCTAGGCGGCGCCAAGGCGGGCTTCTACACCGGCTGGCTCAACCTGATCGGGTTGCTGGCCGTCGTTGCCTCGGTGGCCTACGGCACCGCAACGTTCTTGAACATCCTGATCGACTCGTTCTCTGATACGTATGCAACCACCTTCCTCGGCGGCGACTACTTGCTGCAGCAGTTCTTCTGGTTCATGGTCATCTTGGTGTTCGTCACGCTGGTCAACATCTTCAGTGGTCACCTGCTCGCCGTGATCAACAACATTTCAGTGTGGTGGCACGTGTTCGGTGCAGCCATCGTCATTCTCATCATGGTGTTCACTCCTGAGAGCCACCAGTCGCTGTCGTGGATCTTCACCGAGCGCATCAACAACAGCGGCTTCGGCGACGGTTCCTACTGGTTCTACGTGCTGCCCCTCGGCTTCTTGCTCACGCAGTACACAATTACTGGCTTCGATGCCTCGGCGCACCTCGCAGAGGAAACCCATGGGGCACACCTCGCTGCTGCCCGTGGCATCTGGCAGTCCATTGCGTACTCCGCAGTCGGTGGCTGGATCCTGCTGCTGTCGTTCTTGTTCGCGGCAACCAAGACCGACGTGATCAACTCCTTTGATCCCGCAGTGAACCCCTACGGCGGCGGCTCCGTCATCACGATCTTCTGGACGGCCCTCACGCCGGCCATGTTCAAGGTCGTCATGTTCATCGCCACAGCCGGACAGATCTTCTGCACGACGGCCTGCCTCACTTCATCGTCGCGCATGATGTTTGCGTTCTCGCGTGACGGCGCTGTTCCGGGCCACCGCAAGTTGGCCAAGGTCAACAAGCACCGTGTACCGGTCAACGGAGTTCTGGCATCTGCAGTCATCGCACTCATCATCACCCTGCCGGCGCTCTACAAGAGCCCGACGGGTGCACCGACCGCTTTCTATGCAGTCGTATCGGTGGCGGTTATCGGTCTGTACCTGGCCTTCGCCATTCCGATCTGGCTGCGCTGGCGTCACCCCGACCGCTTCGTCGAGGGCGAGTGGACGAATGGCAAGAAGTACAAGTGGATGAACCTGATCGCTGTCGCAGAGATTGCCATCATCTCGGTCTACTTCGTCCTGCCCTTCACCCCCACAGGCGTCCCCGGCAACGCGGACTTCACTTGGACCTCGGTGAACTACGCACCGATCCTGACCATCGGAACGCTGATCTTCCTCGAGATCTGGTGGCAGCTCTCGGTGAAGAACTGGTTCACCGGTCCCAAGCGCAACGTCTGATACACAGCAACAGAAGGGCGACCACCGAAAGGTGGTCGCCCTTCGTATATCTGACTACCGTTTTGCCATGGCCTCGCGAAACCTAGACGAGTATCTGGCGCAGGTGCCAGAGCCCCAGCGCAGCGCGCTGCAGTGCGTTCGCGAACGGATTCATGCGGCCTACCCAGATGTCGAGGAGCTCTTTGCGTACGGCGTACCGGCCTTCAGTATTAACGGGATCACCGTCGCAGGTGTGGCAGCGCGAAAGAACGGCTGTTCGTACTACCCGATGAGTGGCGCAGTGCTCGACTCACTCGACCTTGGTGCGTTGGGCTACACCCGCACCAAAGGCGCGCTGAGATTTCCATCTGATGCACCACTTTCACTGGCCCTTATCCGCAAACTCCTCGAGGCTAGACTCGCGCTGGGCTAGGCTGTTGCTGTGAGTTTTGATCGCACAGCGCCGCGCATGCCCCGTGAAGCACGGCGGGCGCAGTTGATCGACGCTGCACGCTTCGTATTTGTGGCGCAGGGCTACCACGCCGCCGCGATGGATGACATAGCTGATCGGGCCGGGGTTTCGAAACCCGTGCTGTACCAGCACTTCCCCGGCAAACTCGACCTCTACTTGGCGCTGTTGGAGATCAGTGGCGAGCAGTTGGTTGCTGCGGTTCGAGATGCGCTGGCGTCGACTTCGGACAACCGTTTGCGTGTCGATGCCACCGTGGGAGCCTACTTCGAGTTCATCAGCGATGCCGACGGGGCGTACCGCTTGGTCTTTGAGTCTGATCTGACCAATGAACCGCTGGTCCGCGATCGAGTTGAAGCCATTGAGGAAGCTTGCGCGGTTCCGATCGCCCACGTCATCGCGGAAGACACCGGTCTCAGCCAAGAAGAGGCCACCCTGCTTGCCATCGGCATCATCGGCACCGCAGAGACAGCGGCACGTCGTTGGCTGCGAGAGGGTAAGGTCATCCCTATCGGCCACGCTGTGGCCCTCATGAACCGGCTGGTCTGGCGCGGCATCTCAGGTGTCCCCCGCAGCCACTGACACTTGGAGCAACGTGGAAATCCGCATTGGAATCCTGCATGCGCCCCGCGAAATCGTGATCGAGTCCGGCGATACCGCCGAAGCGATCCAGGCTGCCGTCGACGCAGCAATCGCCGCGAATACAACCTTGCGACTGCAAGACGAGAAGGGTCGCGTCGTGCTCGTGCCTGCCGCCAACCTGGGGTACGTCGACATTGCTGCCACCGATATCCGTCGCGTTGGCTTTGGCAAGGCCTGATCTTGACGAATCCAAACCCGCTCTTCAGCGACTTTGGTGTCGCCGCCGAAATCTGTGCATCGCTTGAGCATGAGGGTATTACGCACGCTTTCCCCATTCAGGCTCAAACCCTGCCGCTCGCATTAGCCGGCAATGACCTCATTGGCCAGGCCAAGACCGGTACCGGCAAGACGCTCGGCTTCGGAATCCCGCTGCTGCAACGGATCTCTGAACCAGACGGCACGCCGCAGGCACTCGTCGTCGTGCCCACACGTGAGCTTTGCGTGCAGGTCGCTTCCGACCTCGCAATCGCTGGAAAGGGCTTGGGTATTCGCGTCCTCGCCGTCTACGGCGGACGTGCATACGAACCGCAGGTTGAGGCGCTCGCCAAGGGCATCGACGTGGTTGTTGGCACGCCTGGTCGCCTCATCGACCTCATGAAGCAGAAGCACCTCAAACTCGGCAAGGTCCGCACGCTGGTGCTCGACGAAGCTGATGAGATGCTTGACATGGGCTTCCTACCGGACGTGGAAACGCTTGTGGCCGCCACTCCTTCCTCCCGTCAGACAATGTTGTTCTCAGCAACTATGCCTGGCGTGATCGTCACGATGGCCCGCCGCTACATGTCCAATCCCACGCATATTCGAGCCACGGATCCCGACGATGCTGGCGCCACCGTTGACACCGTCGAACTGCATGTGTGGCAAGCCCACATGATGGACAAGCCCGAACTGGTTGCCCGCATCCTGCAGGCCGAGGGTCGCGGACTCACCATCATCTTCACCCACACCAAACGACGTGCACAGGAACTCTCGGACAATCTGGTAGAGCGTGGATTTGCCGCGGCCTCGGTACACGGTGACCTCGGGCAGGGCGCACGCGAGCAAGCCCTCCGCGCATTCCGTGCCGGCAAAGTCGACGTGCTTGTCGCCACCGATGTCGCGGCCCGCGGTATTGACGTCGACAATGTCACGCACGTCATCAACTACGAATGCCCTGACGATGACAAATCGTTCCTGCACCGCATCGGTCGTACTGGCCGTGCAGGCGCAAGCGGCACTGCGATCACGCTGGTTGATTGGGCCGATCTCACCCGCTGGCATCTCATCAACAAGACCCTGGGCTTAGCATTCCACGATCCCATCGAGACCTACTCCAGCTCAGATCATGTGTACACGGGTCTGAACATCCCCAAGGGAACCACGGGCCGACTGGCCAAAGCCCAGCAGACGCGTGCGGGTCTGGGCGCTGAAGCGATCGAGGATCTTGGTGAAACGGGCAAGCGTCACAGCGCAGGTGCACGTGGTCGCAATGACCGCAACGACCGTGGTGGCCGCAGCGACGGTCGAACTTCGGGTGCCGGGCGCGGCGAGGCTCGAACCGACCGTCCGCGAACGCGAGACGTTGCGAAGCCCAAGACGGATACTCCGTCTGGCTCCGGCCAGGCCCCGCGGGAACCTCGCACACCGCGGTCCGATCGTCAGCGCCGCCGCACGCGAGGCGGAGACCAGCCAAGCGCATAAGCAACACCCGTCACGCGAGGTCGCACACTGGTGCGGCCCCGCGTCGTCGTTACGCCTTGCCGCGCAGCAGGAGCTTGGCGAACTCGCGGTACGCGTTCATGGCGCGTGGCGGGGCAGGAATCGGATCAAGCATGCCCAAGCGATCGCCGAACGCGGCACCGACGGCCGCATGCAGCGCATTGACCGTCGCTCCGTCGTAGCCAATCGGCAGTGCACCCATCAGTACCAGTTGCGGATTCACGAATCGGCGAATCTCATCCACAGATTCCAGCACCTGCCCCACAGCTCGGGCGGAAAGCTCACGCATTGGCAGCGCCACCGCCTCGGCCATTGATAGTGCGTTAATGGTGAGCAGGCCAACCGAAGATGCACAGTCGATGACAACCCAGTCGTAATCCTCTGCTACCGCTTCCAGCAGCCCGTGCAGGAGCAGTTCGCGGCCAGCACGAGTAACCAGAGTGGGCTCTGCTCCGGAAAGTTCCAATGCGGAGGGGAGCAGGTCAAGTCCCGCATCGGTATCGATCATGGCATCGGTGACCGCTACGCCATGGACAAGTACGTCAAAGAGCGACAGCGCAATGGTCTCTGGGTCGATCCCCAGCGCGCGGGTGAGCCCCGCCTGGGGATCAAGATCTACAGCCAGCACTTGCTGGCCGAGATCCACCAGCATGGAAGCAACGCCAAGCGCACTACTGGTCTTACCGGATCCACCCGCGGGATTCACAAAGGCGATGCTCCGCGTCATCAACCGGCCAATCGGATGAAGCCCTGCACCGAATCCGCCAACAACTGGACGCCAATTGCCGCCAGCAGGAGACCCATTATGCGCGAGAAGACGGTGATTCCACCTGCGCCGGCCAGCCGCCCGATGGCGCCCGAGAAGCGCATCGCTAGAAAGATCATCACATGCACTGCCAACACGGCTGCGGCCAGTGCGATCCACTTCGGCGCAGAATCCGCTTGGCGCGCGTAGAGAATCGTGGCAACAATGGCACCGGGTCCGGCCAAGAGCGGCGTGCCGAGAGGAACCAGCGCGACGCTCACGTCGTCGACTTCTGCATGCTGGGACTGCTCAGCGCCTGTTAGCAGCTGCAACGCAACGAGGAGGAGGAGTAGACCACCGGCACCTTGCAGCGCTGGCATCGAAATCTTGAGGTACTGGAGCACCTGTTCACCGAGCAAGGCGAAAGCAATAATCACCGCAAGCGAGGTCAGCGTGGCGTGGCGCGCGATACGGGAACGCTGAGCTTTGGGCTTGTTCTGTGCAAGCGCCATAAAGATCGGCACGATGCCCGGCGGGTCCATAATGACGAAAATCGTCACCAGCGCGGAACCGAAGACCCGCATGTCGATCAAGGAATCCATGACGTAAACCTATTGCTGCGCTTAGCGAACAGCGAACCACGCCATGGCAAGAATGCAGCCTGCAACAACCGCGATGAACACGGCATAGGCAATCCGCATAGCACGCGTTGATGCGTAATCCCCCATGAGCCGTCGGTCGCTGGAGATGCCGTACATGTAGAGCAGCAACGGGAGTAGCAGAACTGCGTTGAGCACCTGAGAAGCTACAAGAACGGTCACGAGGGGAATGCCGGGAATCAAAATCATCACAGCCGAAATGAGGGTCACGGTTGCGAAGGTGCCGTAAAACAGCGGTGCTTCGCGCGGGGTGTCGTCAAGGGCTGCCGGTCGTCCGGTGAGGTCGCTGATGGCGTACGAGGTCGACAACGGCAAAATGGACGCCGCCAGCAGAGCAGCACCAATCAAACCCACGGCAAACAAATCTTGTGCTAACTCACCGGCCAACGGTCGAAGAGCCCGCGCGGCATCCGCGGCATCGTTGATCACGATGCCGTCTCTATGCAAGGTTGCTGCACAGGTGACAATGACGAAAAAACCGATGACAGCCGTGAGGCTGGAACCAATCCAGACATCCATGCGCAGATGCCGTAGGTCATCACGGGTGAGTCGTTTGTCGACGGCATACGACTGGATAAAGGTGAGTCCCCAAGGCGCAAGCGTTGTACCCAAGGTCGCTGTCGCGAGGAAAGCGGCATCGCCGGTCAACGGCATTGTCGGAACAACTGCGCCGCGCAACGCGCTTCCCCAATCAGGGTGCGCCATGAAACCCGCGACGATATAGCAAAGAAAGACAGCGCTGAGCAGGAAGAAGATGCGTTCGATATTGCCAAAGTTCCCGCGTAGCACCAAGAGAGTGACGATAAGGGCGGCGATGGGAACCGAGATGTACTTGGAAACGCCAAAGAGTTGACCCGCGGCAGCGATACCAGCGAACTCGGCCGCCATTGTGCCGAGGTTGGCGAGCATCAACGTGGTCGCGCTCAACGCACCAGCTCGGGCACCGTACTTCTGACGGATAAGTCCAATGAGTCCTTGGCGAGTTACGACGCCGATACGTGCTCCAAGATCCTGAAACAAGATCAACGCGATAGTGGAAATAACCAGCGTCCAGATCATCTGGTAGCCGTAGCGCGATCCGAGCATTGAATAGGTCGTGATACCAGCGGGGTCGTCGTCAGATAAGCCCGCAATAACGCCGGGGCCCATCACGGCAAGAAAAGCGAACACGCCAGCCTTGCGATGCGTATTGCGTACGTCAGAACTCACGCGATACCGCCCGGCGACTGCCACGGCCAGCGGCGCTCATCGCCGCTGATCAACGTATCGATGAGGTCGTCGGCGTGGATCTGGCCGACCGGACGTTGGGAGTCATCAACAACGACGATGGATGAGCCGCGGTTATTTGTGAACTCCTCGAGCACGTCTTCAATCGATGTCTTCGCCAGCACGGCAGTTGGGAACGGTGCTCCGACGATCTCCGCGAGCGGCCGGTCTCCGGCTTCCACCAATTCAATAACCGGCACATGGTCAATCAAACGGCCGGTTGCATCTACGACGATGACTCCGTCCAAGGATCGTCGGTCTTCGTGAGCCAGCAACAATCGCAGCGCGTCTCGCGCGGATTGCGATTCCGGAATCACCAGCATGTCGGTGTTCATGATGCCGCCCGCACTTTCATCATCGAATGACGCGATGAGACGCAAGTTATCCGAGGCCTCGACCGACATTTCGGAAAGCACTGATTCGCGATGCTTGTCACTGAGTTCGCGCAGCAGTTCGGCACCTTCGTCAGGCTCCATGAGCTCCAACAGATCAGCGGCCTTCTCGTCATCGAGTCCTCGGAAGAGCGCGACCAACTCCGTGGATTCCATCTCTTCGAGCACGTCAGCGGCGACTTCCGGTTCGAGTAAATCAAGCAGCACTTCTTGCTCCCGGCCGCTGAGATCTTCGATCAGGTCAGCGAGATCTGCCGGACGCATCTGGCTCAACTTTGAGCGCGAAGAAGAGGTACGAACTGGGCCGACACCTCCCGCGAGTGACTCAACGGCCGCCCAATCCAGCACGTGGTTCGGCGTCGGACGACGACGGTAAGCGCCTGGAATGATGCGGCGCACGAAAGAGCGGAACGAAACGTCGACGCCGACGATAACGAATTCACGATCCACACGGGCGAGGTATGCGTCCGAAGAGCGGACAACGCGCATGCCATCGACATCCAAAATCTGATGGTCGAGCACATCAGCGTCGAGCAGCGACTCGCCTTCACGGCGCACAAAGTCGGATAAATGCACTCGTGTAGAGGAGAGCCGCACTTCATCGTTGGACATCGAAGCAATTTGGTTAGCCTCAATGAAGGATCGACGGGGCCCTACCCTGACGATGAGGCCGGTGACAGGTGGGTAGGTGGCGGTGCCATGTCGAGCGACAATGTCGAGGAGTTTGCCGATGTCGTGACCTGCTTCATCGCGAACGGGCCGACCAATCAGGCCAGCTACCGAAACGAGCGAGTCGACGACTTGCTTGCGGGCAAGAGCGGAGTCGTTAGGAGCGGTCACCCGGCGGGCTATGCGCACGGCCACGGGCGTCTCCCCTCGGTGATCACACTATCGTCGAGCCGAGCGTACCAGCGGCATTGCGCTTGCCATTGCTGCTAAATCTCGAGAAGCGCCAACCGCGGTTCGGGTTGGTCAATCGTTCACCATACGATTGCACAATGTTCTCTGAATCCGACGTACAAGCGGCTCTCACAACGGTTCATGACCCCGAGATACACCGCCCCATTACAGAGTTGGGCATGGTCGACACTGTTCGCATCGACGGCGGAGTCGTCACTGTGCGCGTGCTCCTCACTGTCGGCGGCTGTCCAATGCGCGACACCATTACGCAGCGCGTCGTTGCCGCAGTGGGTGCTGTTGCAGGCGTGACTTCGGTCGATGTCGAACTCGGTGTCATGACCGATGAACAGCGAACGGCCATGAAAGAACGGCTGCAGGGCCCAACCAAGGAGATCCCCTTCGCCAAGGCGGGATCCCTTACGCGCGTGATCGCCGTGACGTCGGGCAAGGGAGGGGTCGGCAAGTCCTCGTTTACCGTCAATCTCGCGGTAGCGATGGCACAGCGCGGCAAGAAGGTCGGCATTATTGACGCCGATGTGTACGGACACTCCGTCCCCCGCATGCTCGGCGCCAATGGTGCACCTACGCGCGTTGATGAAGGCTTCATGATGCCGCCGGAGGCATTCGGTGTGAAGGCCATCTCCATGCTGCCGTTCAAGCGTGGCGGCAGCCCCGAACCGGTCATGTTCCGCGGCCCCATGCTGCACCGTGTGCTGCAGCAGTTCTTGTCAGACTTCTATTGGGGCGATCTCGATGTGCTCCTGCTCGATCTTCCGCCAGGGACCGGCGATATCGCCATGAGCCTTGCGCAGTTGCTCCCAGAGTCTGAGCTCGTCATCATCACCACTCCCCAGCCCGCAGCGGCGGAGGTGGCAGTTCGAGCCGGCATGGTCGCGGGTCAGACGCATCAGAAGGTGCTCGGTGTGGTCGAGAACATGTCGAGCACGCCTTGCCCGCACTGTGGCGAACCGCTCGACTTGTTCGGGTTTGGCGGCGGGCAAATCGTGTCTGACATGCTCAGTCGTGAACTCGGCGCATCGGTGCCGCTGCTCGCCAAGGTGCCCTTTGATGTGCGATTGCGAGAAGGCGGCGACACCGGTCGACCGCTGGTCATCGATGAGCCGGACGCGCCTGCTTCGCAGGAAATATTCCGCTTGGCCGACGCGTTCTTGCAACGTCCCCGCGGTCTCGTGGGGAAGACACTGTCTGTGACCCCGACGAAAAAGTAGTCATGACCAAACTTGCGCGTACTTCGATCCCCGTTCACGAGTTCATTGCCGAACGCTGGAGCCCACGCTCATTTGATGCAAAAGCTGTGCTCGAACAGGATCAAGTCGTGGCCATGCTGGAAGCAGCTCGCTGGGCACCTTCGGCGAATAATCTGCAACCCTGGCGATTCGCGGTGACCTTGCGCAATTCCGCCGAGTTCAACGCCGTGCTTGCCACTCTCATGCCGGGCAATAGGACTTGGGCGCACCGCGCCTCGGCACTCGTACTGGCCGCGGCTGACTCCACGACCCCAAACGGAACCGCTAATCGCTGGGCACCCTACGACGTCGGTTTAGCAGTCTCGTTACTCACTGTGCAAGCCCACGCCATGTCGTTGCATGTGCACCAGATGGGCGGTTTCGATCGTGCTGTTGTGTCGGAATTGTTCCACCTGCCCGAGTCGATAGAGCCGCTGGTGATACTCGCCATCGGCACCGTGGGCGAGGCCGAACAACTGGCCGAGGGGCCACTGCGCGAACGCGAAGTTTCTGCACGCAATCGCAAGCCGCTCGAAGAACTTGTCCTCACTGCGCTATAGCAGGTGCGCACACCGCTCGGCTGGGTTGGACAGGCGCCGCGCCGTTTTCACCACTTAGAGGATGTCTCCGTGATCCACACCGGCCGCTTTCGGAGGCTGTGGAGTCGAACTTTCCGCAGCACTCGCTGTCGCAGCAGGGGCGGCCTCAGTCGCGGGTTCGTCTTCTTTCGGCATGATGATGCGGGACGGTTCCATCTTCATAGAGTCCGTCGCCATTTTTCGCACATCGTCAAGTGGTGAGGCAACCTCACGCAATGCGCGGCGCGGGTCGAGGTCGCGCAGGTCGCGCAACGTCGACTCGTCGATATCCGCCGCCTCGATAATGCTGGTCTTTGCCATGAGCGCCTGATCCTTGAGTTGGCGCAAAAACTGGGCGGCCTGGGCCGCTACTTTGGGCAGGCGTTCGGGACCAAACACAATGAGTCCGACGACGCCAATGATCAGCAACTCGCCGATGCCCATGTCGAACAACATGTGTCCAGCCTATTCGGAACTCAGCCGGTCCTCGCTAGTTCGTGGCGGTGTCCGCGCCCAGCGTGACTCGGTAACTCTTTCCGTTCTTGGTGGTCACGACCATGACATCCCCCGGCTGGTGTGCCCGGATCGCCACGATCAACTCGGTGGCATCCGCAACCGTGTCTCCATCAATGCTCGTGATGATGGCCTTCGCTTTCAGCCCGGCCGCCGCAGCACCACCGCCCGGCACAACCTTGGCGATGAGCGCACCGTCACCGGTGTACGTCATGTCAACGCTGATCCCCATCACGGGAACCCGTGATCTTCCTGTCTTCATGATTTCGGCAGCAATCCGCTTCGCCTGATTCACAGGAATAGCAAACCCCAATCCGATGGAACCGGTTTGGTTGCTCTGGCTCGACCCCATCGATGCGATAGCTGAGTTCACGCCGATAACTGCCCCCTGTCCGTCGATGAGAGGTCCTCCGGAATTGCCAGGGTTGATCGCCGCATCGGTCTGAATTGCATCGATGTACGCCGAGGTAACGCCAGATCCATCATCCGTCGTGACGGGGCGATTGAGCGCGCTCACGATGCCACTCGTAACCGTGCCCTGCAGTCCGAGCGGAGAACCGATCGCAAGCACAGGGTCGCCCACCACCACGCCATCGCTATTACCAAGCGTGACCGAGGGCAGCCCAGTCTTGTCGACCTTTACGACCGCAAGATCGTATGAAGTATTGGAACCGACTAGCGTTCCTTCCACTTTCGTGCCGTCTGCGAACACAACTTGGATCTTGGGGCTCACGCCAACACCAGATACGACATGGTGATTGGTCAGGATGTACCCATCCGAACGAATGATGAAACCGGAACCGGTAGCGCTTCCCTGCCAACCATCAACCTGCAGTGCGACAACGCTCGGCGTGACGGCAGCGGCAAGCGCAGCGATCGAACCGGCTGGCCGATTTGTGCTCGTCGCAGCCAATTGTGTGAGCGCGGTGCCGGTGCTTGCCTTGTCGAAGAAGGCATGATCGACGGCGCCACCGGTCACTCCGGCGATAAGCGCCATCGTGATTGCGAGCGACGGCCGGATCAACCACCGCGGCTGGCGAGTCCTACCTCGATGGGCCAGCATTACATCGCTGAAAGAGGCGGCCTCGGCAGCAGGCGGCGTCATGTACTCCTGTGGATCGTCAACAGGATTGTCGAACTCGACGGAGTCGGTGCTGTTCGTCGGTTCTCCTGTAGCCGCGGGTTCGTCATGGGCAGATGCGGCAGTGGGCTCAAACGGATCCGGCGTCATGGAGCCATTCTTCCGCGCCTAGACGACAACACCACGATTTGCTGCCCAGGATGGCCGAAGCGTGACGGAGATCTTGCGTGACGCTAACGCGCAGGCCACCGATGGAATGACGACGCGCCTCCGAGGTGCCTGCTCCTGCCCGTACTAGCCTGCGATTTGTGTACGTAGATGAACCGCTGTGGCCGCTGCCGACAGAAGCAACCTGGGATTTCGCCGAAGCGTTCTGCCCGGAGAGCGATGCCATCGTTGAAGCACGTCAACGGGCAGACGAACTCGGTGTCACCGCAGTGTCGGCAGCAGCAGGAGCCGCGTTGCGAATGATCGCCGCGATGACACATGCCAAAGCGATTGTCGAAATCGGCACTGGCACTGGGGTGACCGCACTGTGGATGCTGCAGGGTTTGCATGAGGATGGGCAACTCACATCGATCGACGTTGAAGGCGAACACCATCGCATCGCTCGCGAGATACTTGCCGGCGCCGACGTCCCCCAAGGTCGAGTGCGGCTTATCTCCGGGCGTCCCGCTGAAATCCTGCCGCGATTGCAGGACGGCGCCTATGACGTGGTGCTGCTCAATGTCGAACCATCGGCGCTCAACCCCATGCTTGATGCCTCGCTACGTCTGCTGCGCGTGGGCGGAATCTTCGCCGTGTCGAACAGTTTCGGCAATAACAAAATCGGTGATCCCGCGCAGCGCGATTCTGCAACGGTAGCTCGACGCTTATTTGCGCACCGAGTGGCTGACGAACCGCGCTTGATCCCTGCCATGCTCGCCACCGGCGACGGCCTGCTGGTGGGCGTGCGCCTACCGGCCTCGGACTGACACCTCAAGGCAAAAGGACCCCGATCCAACTGGATCGAGGTCCCCGCGAGGTGTTGGGTTAACTGGGAAGAGCGGCCACCGCGCCGGAGATTTGAGCGCCAAGTTCTCGCGTCTCGTCAGGAGTCAGCGCCACCACAAGGCGGCCACCGCCCTCAAGCGGAACGCGCATCACAATGACGCGACCTTCCTTGACGACCTCCATGGGTCCGTCGCCCGTACGGGGCTTCATTGCCGCCACGTTGCCGCCTTTCGATATCGACGCAAGCGTCGGAGTGCTCATTATTCCGCATGGAGCGGGAGAAGATGAAATCAGGGTCATGTTTACCCGACGTCGACAGTCCGTCGAAAACACCCCACAAGATGATCATTGACGAGTCCGTTCGCCTGCATGCCGGCATACAGGGTCGTCGGACCGACGAACGTGAAGCCGTGCTTCTTCAGCGCCTTGGCAAGCGCATGTGAGGCCTTCACTGAAGTCGGTAAGTCAGCAATCCTGCGCGGTGGACGGCGCAATCCCTCACGACGCAGTTCTGTCTCCGAGGGTCGATGCGCCAACATCAGTCGTTCGAGCGCGCCCTCTCCTTCATGTTCACGCAGCGCGCAGAGCGCTCGTGCATTCGTGACCGTGGCCATGATCTTCAGGCGATTGCGGACGATGCCCGCATCGCCAAGCAGTCGTTGCACATCCGCATCGCCGAACGCAGCGATGACATCTGGATCAAAGTTGCTGAACGCAGCGCGGAATTTCGGGCGCTTACGCATGATGATCAGCCACGAAAGTCCGCTCTGAAATGCCTCATACGTCATGCGTTCAAAGAACGCGATGTCACCCGATACCGGCACTCCCCATTCGGTGTCGTGATAGGCCACGTAATCGGCCGTCACGCCGGGCCAGGGGCAGCGCTTCAGGCCTTCCCCAGCGTCGCTCGCATCCAGTAGGTCCACAGTCTCATCCTGCACTGGGTCGTAGCGGCTTGTCGCTGCTTGCGACTAACCCACCAGCCAGGAACGCAGTCGTTCCAGCACGTCGTGCAAGTGCGCAATTGGTACATATTCGTGCGGGGTGTGCGCCAAGAGTGGATCCGCCGGACCGTAATTGACGGCAGGAATGCCGAGCGCAGTGAAGCGCGCCACATCGGTCCAGCCGAATTTGGGCCGTGGTACTCCGCCGACAGCAGCCAGAAACGCGGCGGCCGCTGGCCGCGTGAGTCCCGGAAGTGCGCCGTCTGCAACGTCAACCACGTCGACCGCAAAGCCAGCAAAAAGCGAGCGCAAGTGCGCTTCTGCCTCCGCCGCACTGCGATCCGGTGCAAACCGGTGGTTGATCGTGACACAGGCAGAATCGGGCACCACGTTGCCAGCAACACCCCCGCGAATTGCCACCGCCTGCAGGCCTTCGCGAAACTCCAGCCCGTCAATCACCGGCTCGCGGGGTATATACGCAACGAGTCGTTGGAGAATCTCGCTTGTGGCGTGAATCGCATTGCTACCTGCCCACGCGCGCGCCGTGTGCGCGCGGCGACCCGTGGTCGAGACCTCAACACGCATGGTGCCCTGACAGCCGGCCTCAACCTGCGCATTTGACGGCTCCAAAAGGATCGCGAAATCTGCTGCCAGGAGTTCCGGCCGAGTCTCGACAATATGCTTGAGGCCGTTTGCCGAAGCCTCAATCTCTTCGCAGTCGTAGAAGACATAGGTGACATCGCGGGAAGGCGCCACAACGTCATGAGCCAAGCGGAGGGCAACAGCGACGCCGCCCTTCATATCGCAGGCGCCGAGACCGTACAGGCGATCCTCGGTTACGGTGAGGCTGCCGGCCGTATCGGCAACCGGGGGGACGGCTCCAGCGACAACGATCGTTCCACGGTCGTTACCCGACGAGGGAACCGTGTCGAGGTGACCCGCAATCACCACTCGCTCGGAGAGGTTGAGCTGGGTACGTGCAATGACAACATTGCCCACTCGCTCCACAGCTAAGTGCGGAAGTGCCCGCAGTGCTGACTCAACGTCATCAGCCAGCCGCGCTTCCTGTCGCGACTCGCTGGGCGTGCCGATGAGCGCTGCGGTCAATTCGACGATGTCGAGGTCGAGATCCATGGCGCAAGCGTGCCGCACTGGGGCGGATTCGTTCCACTCGCGCGCCGCTCGGTACCGTTGGTTCTATGACTGCAGCTTCCGCACACGGACTTGCCACCTACTTCGGGGACACCCTGCTCGACGCCTGGTACCCGAATCCGGTGCTTTCACCCACGCCAGCCGATGTTGCGGATCTGGAGCACGCAGCACGACGAGACCACCTGCGTAATGTGCAGATTGCCGTCATCACAACGGTGATCCCCGATCTCGATGCCGATCCGATCGATGCCGCCGACGTTTACCTCCGACTGCACCTGCTCAGCCATCGATTGGTGAAACCGCGCACGATCAACCTCACCGGCACATTCGGACTCCTCGCCAACGTCGCTTGGACTTCGCTCGGTCCGGTTGCTGTAGAGGCGCTCACGGATGTTCGTGTCCGGGCGCGCGGCCGCGGACAGGAGTTCCAAGTCTTCGGCGTCGACAAGTTCCCACGCATGGTCGATTACGTCGTGCCCAGCGGTGTTCGTATCGCCGATGCAGATCGCGTTCGTCTAGGCGCGTACCTCGCGGAAGGCACAACCGTGATGCACGAGGGCTTTGTGAACTTCAACGCCGGAACACTCGGCACTTCGATGGTGGAAGGCCGAATTTCTCAAGGGGTGCTGGTGGGCAATGGCTCCGACATTGGCGGCGGCTCTTCCATTATGGGCACCCTTTCAGGTGGTGGCCAAGAAGTGATCTCGATCGGCGAGGGCTGCCTTATCGGCGCCAACGCTGGTGTCGGTATCTCGCTGGGCGACGGCTCCGTCATCGAAGCAGGTACCTACATCACCGCTGGCTCGAAAATTGCCTTACCCGATGGAGCAGTAGTCAAGGGACGCGAACTCTCTGGCGTTGCGAACATGTTGTTCTGGCGAAACTCCGTCACCGGCGCTCTCGAGGCGAAGCCACGCAAGGGTTCGTGGGGCGGCCTCAACGCTGCACTCCACGGACACAACTGAGCACTGCACATGCAACGCAGTATTTGCATCTTCTGCGCATCTAGCCAGGTGATTGATGATCGCTATGTGCGCCTTGCCGTGGACCTGGGCAGCGCTCTGGCGATGAGGGATCTCGCACTGGTATCGGGCGGCGGAAGCGTGTCGATGATGGGCGCCATTGCGCGCGCGGTGCGCGCGGGTCGCGGTCATACGGTTGGCGTCATACCGCAGGCATTAGTGGATATGGAAGTTGCCGATCACGATGCCGACGAGCTCATCGTCACCCCGGATATGCGCACCCGCAAGGCAGAAATGGACCGTCGCGCAGACGCCTTCATCACCTTACCCGGTGGCATCGGCACGCTCGAAGAACTCCTCGAGGTGTGGACCGCGTCGAGCCTCGGAATGCATGACAAGCCCGTGATCGTGCTTGATCCATGGGGCGACTTCGCGCATCTGCGAACGCTTTTGCAGCACCTCGTGGCGTCGGGATTTGTGCGATCCGCAGCGGCCGAGGCGTTGCACTGGACGACCACTGTCGATGATGCACTGGCGCTCGTCGATCTCCATACACAAATAGTCGAGGGCCCCACCGCTCACGCGATTGAGGCCCTCGAAGGCTGATCGATCAGCGCTGTGCCAATGGGACGTAGCTTCGTTCTGGGGCGCCAATGTAGACCTGACGCGGGCGACCGATTTTGGTGGCCGGATCCTCGATCATTTCTCGCCACTGAGCGATCCATCCGGGGAGACGACCTAGGGCAAAGAGCACGGTGAACATTTCCGGCGGGAAGCCAAGGGCCTTGTAGATAACGCCGGTATAGAAGTCGACGTTGGGATATAGCTTGCGGCTAATGAAGTACTCGTCACTGAGAGCCGCCTCTTCGAGTTTGCGCGCAATTTCGAGCAACGGATCATCGATCTTCAGCGCCGTCAGCAACTCGTCGGCAGTCTTCTTGATGATGCGGGCGCGCGGGTCGAAGTTCTTGTACACGCGATGACCGAAGCCCATGAGCTTCACGCCGTCTTCCCTGTTCTTCACCTTGTTGATGAAGGTCTCCGGCGTCATACCGGAGTTGCGAATGTCGGTGAGCATCTCGAGCACTGCCTGATTGGCACCACCGTGCAGCGGCCCGAACAGTGCATTGATGCCGGCGGAAACCGACGCGAACATATTTGCGTGTGAGGAACCAACCAGTCGAACCGTCGATGTAGAGCAATTCTGCTCGTGATCCGCGTGCAGAATGAACAATTGATCCAGGGCCTTCACCGCGATTGGGTCAGCCTCGTACTGCTCGGCCGGCACGGCAAAGGTCATACGCATGAAGTTCTCTACGAGACCCAAGTGGTTCTTGGGATAGGCGTGTGGCTGACCGACGCTTTTCTTGTGCGCGAGTGCCGCAAGCGTGGGCACCTTGGCGAGCAATCGAATAGTCGCAACATGCACGTGCTCGGGATTGAAGGGATCGAGCGAATCCTGGAAGAAGGTCGAGAGTGCGGAAACCGCAGACGACAGCACCGGCATGGGATGCGCCTGCGACGGGAACGCGTCGAACAGGTGGCGCAGATCTTCGTGCACCATGGTGTGCTGCTTGATGTTCGCTTCAAATGCCGAGAACTGCTCCGGAGTCGGCAACTCGCCGTAGATCAAGAGATACACGACTTCATAGAAGCTCGACTGCTCTGCGAGTTGCTCGATTGGATAGCCGCGGTAGCGCAGGATGCCGGCGTCGCCGTCGATATAGGTGATCGACGACTCGCACGCGGCCGTGTTCATGAAGCCGTAGTCGAGGGTGACATGACCCGTCTCCTTCATGAACGAGCCGATGTCCAAGCCCGCATCGCCGACGGTCGCTGGGTGCTCAGCGAAAGCGACTTCGCCGTTGGGGTGACGCAGGACGTAGTCCGACATGATGACTCCACTGTGTTGGTATGCGCGAATCTACTCTCGCCGCGATTGTCCACGCAGATTCAGGCTGGTTCGGCAGCTCCGCGAGTTAGGACATGAGGCGCGTGACCGCACGTGCGATGTCGGCATCAGACCCTGTCAACGCCAAACGTACGTGCTGATGGGCTGAAGGGCCGTAGAAGGCCCCCGGAGCAGCGAGGATGCCCCGCTCTGCCAGCCAGTCCAGAGTCGCCCAGCATTCTTCAGCACGGGTAGCCCACAGATACAGACCCGCTTGGGAACCGTCGATACGAAAACCGGCATGCTCCAAAGCTGACCGCAGCAACGCGCGGCGTGCGGCATACACCCCGCGCTGCACCACCACGTGATTATCATCGTTGTACGCAGCAATCATGGCTGCCTGCACGGGCATCGGCACCATGGAACCCGCATGCTTGCGAATCTCGAGCACCTGCTGGATTACTCCGGGGTCACCGGCTATGAATCCAGCGCGGTACCCCGCCAAATTTGATCGCTTGGAAAGCGAATGCACTGCCAAAACGCCGTGATGTGCATCGGCGCCAACTCCGCAGACCGCAGGGTGTAGCACGGAAACCGGCTCGACATCCCATCCGAGTTCGATGTAGCACTCGTCATTGACGATAAGGATCGAGTGCTCGCGGCCCCACGCAACAATCTCGGCAAGGGCTCGCGCAGTCAGCACTTCACCTGAGGGATTGGCCGGCGAATTGAGCCACACCATGGCTAACTGGCGCCCCGTCGCCTCCACACGTTGGCGCTGGACCTCGAGTTGCTCCTGTCCATCACCCAGGACGACCGCGGCTCCTGCGAGGCGCGCGCCAACGTCGTACGTGGGATAGGCCACTGCGGGGATAGCCACAACATCACGCGAACTGAGCCCTAATTGGAACGGCAGCATTGCCACCAATTCTTTCGAGCCGATCGTGGGCAAGACCGCGTCAGGCGAAATCTCAACACCAAGCCGACGCTGCATCCAGTTCGCCGCCGCCGCCCGTAGTTCGGCAGTTCCCCACACCGTCGGATAACCGGGGGCATCGGCCGCGTTTCGCAGCGCCTCCTGGATTACCTGCGGAGTCGAATCGACAGGCGTTCCGATCGAAAGGTCGATCAGACCGTGGCTCGCGGCACGATTCTTATAGGGCAGGAGTTGATCCCAAGGGAACTCCGGCAAGGCGCGCTGAGCAGCGCGCGCGCGCCAAAGCGACTCGGTCACTCTGACTTGGGAGGGAGCGCGGCGACGATCGGTGCATCAAAGTTCTGCGCGCCCATCTTTGCTGCGCCGCCCGGCGAGCCAATCTCAACGAAAAAGTCGATGTTGGCCTTCGTGAAATCGGCCTGATCCTCCGGAACGTCATCTTCATAGAAGATAGCCTCAACCGGGCACACCGGTTCACATGCGCCACAATCCACACACTCATCGGCTTGGATGTACAGCATCCGATCGCCTTCGTAGATGCAGTCGACTGGGCATTCCTCGATGCAGGCCTTGTCCTTCACATCGACACAGGCAGCGGTGATGACGTATGTCATGGATTCCTCCAATGGATCTCAGCACATTGTGCCGCACGGATCGACAAGACGGCACGGCACACACCGACTAGACGGTAGACGTATCCGTTGGTGGGACGGTCGGAGTCGGCGTGGGCGTGGGCTTGGGTTTCGGCGCGGCGTTGGCAGCACAAATGACATGCGGTGACGGTCGGTAAGACGTCGTATACGGCTCTCGCTTCACTTCCACCCCGTTCTTGAAAAAGGTGCGCCACACCGTGATGTGAAAGCCGGGCATGCCGTCTTGATCGTGACATTCGGTGTCGGTGCTGATGATCTCGGAATAGGGCGATTGGTTGGTCCACGGTCCAAAGACGGAGCCGATGTCCTCCCATTGCTTTGTGCCCCAGAAGTACACCGAGATAGAAGTGCCTCGCAACTTTGTCGTGATGAGCACAGCGTGGTCCAAGTTGTTCTTGAATTTCATATCAAACGAACCCCACGACACCGTGGCCTCACGACCAGGCTCGTAACGCGAAATGTAGATGGAGTGCGCGCGATGTTCGACCAACTTCATTCCAGCAAACCAAGCCGCGTTGTACATAGCGGTGGTAATCGTGGAGACGGCTCCACCCATCTCATTCTTGAACACGCCACCTGGTCCGATGATCCAGCCTGAGGTGTAGCCGTTCTCCACGGTGCGTTCCTTGACGGTGTCGTTCATGGAAAAGGTGTCGCCGGGCATGAGCATCGTGCCGTTGATGTAGCGAGCTGCTGTGCCGATGTTCGTTGTTCGGTAGGCCGCAGCCGGGAATCTCTGCGTATATGAGGAAACCAACTCAGTGATTCCGAGTGCTTGCGCGTCCTCTGTGGTGAACGACGGTGTGATCGGACCCATGTGCAATGAAACCGTACGCGTAGCACCGCCATTTCGGATGACCTTGGCAACGTCAACTGCGATAGAGGAGGCACTAATGCCGTATCCCTGAATGCTGGGAACGATCGTGATTGACTCCCCATCCACACGGAACTTTGCGCGCTTCGCGAACTTCTGCACATCAAAGATGGCTGCATTGAGGTCCTTGCGCAGCACGAGGCCGTCCAGCTTCGGCTCCAGCAGCGCACCGGACACCACGAACGTCAGCGCCGAGCGAATCGTGGATGCTTGGATGACCGAGCTTCGCTGTGTGCCGTCTTCCATCGCCACATTGACCGTGATCGAATCAGAGATGGCCGGCAGCGCGACGTCGGTGAGGGACTTCTGCGCTACCAAGGTGGAGATCACAGCCGGCTGCTCGACGCGCTGTAGCGTGACGTTGCTGCGACCGAGTAACGCCGCGTCGACGATGCTCTGGCTCGCGCCAGCAATGTCGATCGCCAAACCCGCTTGGGCCGGGATAACGGTTGGCAAATCGGTCGAAAGATCGATGCCTGCATTCACAGCCGGCACTTCCGTTGCCTGACGTATCGACGTCAGCGCGTTGGCGAGCGCCGATTTGTCCACATTGAGCACCGCCAAAATTGGCTCACCACGCATCATCGCGAGCAGTGCAATCGGATTCCACCGGTCGTGGCTGATAGCGTCCAGCGTCGCCGAAATGTCCACGCGAACGGCCCGCTCGACGGCAGGAAGCGCGAACGTCTTGTCCGCAACCTGCACTTGGAAAGGGTCGCCGGAGGAATGCACGAAGGCGCTCGTGAGCGCCGATGCCGCCTCGGTCTGCGAAAGCCCACCAACAGCGATCTCGCCCACCATTGTGTTGCGCGGGATGCCGGAACCTGCGTATGCCTCGAGCGCTCCGTACAGCGCTAAGACAGCACCCAGCACAGAGCCAGCGACGATCAGTCGCCCGCTACGCGATCCCAACGAAAAGGTCGGTTTCCCGGCCATGAGTAATCGCCACACCCTTCACACCTCGGAAGTACTCGGTGCCCATTGCTTCAGCACCAAGGTTGTTCGACAGGGCGAAGAATCCGCCCTGGACATCGATCTGTGTGGCGTGCGCTCGCAGCGCGCCCATCTTCTGATCCAGGTAGTCGCTGCCGTGAATCTCCGTCGTCACATACTCATCGGGGCAGGCAAAGGGCAGGTCATCGGGATCCATCGCGGCAAACGGGCTATCAGAACCCTGCGCCTTGAGCGCTTCGATTCCGGCCCGCCAGACGCTCCTAGGAAAAGCCGTCCAGTAGATCTTGGTGATTTCCCACGCGGCACCAAGCTCGGGCTTAAACGATTCGACCGATGCGAGTTGCGCCGCGTACATCGCGACGCGGTGGGCCTGGATGTGGTCGGGGTGGCCGTAGCCGCCGAAGTCGTCATAGGTGATCAGCACCTGTGGTCGCACCTCGCGAATGATCTCAACCATCAGCGTCGCGGCAGCCAACAAATCGGCACGCCAGAAGCAATCAGCGCGATCGTTGGGCGGCGTCCCGATCATGCCGCTGTCCCGGAAGTGGCCATGGCCGCCGAGGAAGCGATGGTCAGCAACTCCCAGCTCGCGCATGGCGGCCGCCAACTCTTCACGGCGGTGCAGGCCAAGCGTGTCGGTCTCATGCGCGGCCAGATGCGCCAAATCGGCGATGAGGACCTCTCCCTCTTCGCCCGCTGTGCACGTGACCAGCGTCACCTGCGCTCCTTCGGCTGCGTACTTCGCCATGGTCGAGCCGGAGCCGATGGTCTCATCATCGGGATGTGCATGCACCAGAAGTAGGCGCCGATCATTGCCAGTCATGCGCGCGAGCCTATTGCCTCCGGCGGGCGCCGCCCTTCGGTAAATGTGCGCATTCCGGCTCCCGATTCGCTCTTATATCGCCACGCAGCCGCGGGAGTCGGAAAGATGCAGCCATGAGCATTGCCATTGACGCCGATTTCCCCACGACCTACGCGCGCACCGACCGATTTCGCCGAGGCATGCCGCGCACCTTCGAGGTGACCGATCAGCACGTGACATTCCTGCGGTCGGCCGATGCCTACGACGCGACGCTCTCGCTCTGGCGCTTCGACCTGCACACAGCCTCCGAGCACTGTTTGGTTGCAGCCGCTTCACTCCTGAGTGACGACGCCGACTTACCGGCCGCAGAACGGGCGCGGCGTGAGCGACTCCGCGAGAGTGGCGCTGGCATCACGAGCTACTCCATGAACGAAGCTGGTGACCGGATCGCCTTTGCTGTCGGCGGTGCGCTTTGGCTGTGGGACGCGCTGGGATTGCGCTGCTTGGAAACGGAAGGTCCCGTCTTCGATCCGCGACTCGACCGAACTGGCGAGCGCATCTCCTGCGTCATTGACGGTGCGGTCCACGTCCTGTCATTCCTTGACGGAGCCTGCCTTGCCATGGTGTCGAGAGACGATCGCAGCGTGGGTCTCGCGGACTTCGCAGCAGCCGAAGAACTCAGCCGCTATCGCGGGCATTGGTGGGCTCCGGATGGCAGCACACTCCTCGTCGAGGTAGTCGACGAGTCCGCGGTGCCAGTCTGGCGAATCTCCGATCCGACCTATCCTGATCGCGAACCGCGAGAGCATCGCTATCCACATGCCGGTGCCGCCAACGCGAGTTGCTCGCTGGTTGCCTTGGATCTCGTTAGCGGTGCAGAACAGGAAATTCTGTGGGACCGGACGGCCTTTGAATATCTCGTCGCTGTCACGTGGACAGGAGACGGCGCTCCGCTAGTGACCCTAGCTAACCGCGAGCAAACCCACTTCGAGACGTACACGCTCAACCCCGCAACGGGTGTGCTCACATCGTTGTTGATCGCACGCGGAGAGCCCTGGTGTGAGGTCAGCCTCGGCGCTCCCGCGTGGCTGCCGGAAGGCCGTCTCGTGCACATTGTCGAGGATGCCGCCACCGACACGCGTCGGCTTGCTATCGATGGCGCGCTCGTCACCGAACCGGGGTTTCAGGTGTCAGGAGTCATCACCGCGGGCGCCAACGGCATCGTGGTCGCCGGCTCTGCGGATCCGCGTACCTTGACGGCGCGACATATCGCTAACGACGGTAACGTGACGGCGCTCTCGGATGGATTCACCTACTGCCAATTTGCGAGCAACGGCAAGGTGCATATCCGCATCTCCTCGCGCGCAGACAGCAGCGAGAAGTGCGTCGAAGTGTTGAGCGGTCGGCAAGTGGTGGGAACCATTTCGAACCATGCAGCGCGCGCGGATATGCCTGCACCGGCATTCGTCACACTCGGCTCCCCCGAACTGAACGCCGTGATTCTGTGGCCCGAACAGCCCGTCGAAGGCCCGGTTCCTATCGTCCTCGCGCCCTACGGCGGACCACATCATCTCGAAGTCGTGGCAGCGGCAGGTTCCTTCGCTGAAGATCAGTGGCTCGCCAATCAAGGCTTCTGCGTCATCATCGCTGATGGCCGTGGAACTCCCGGTCGTGGACTCGCCTGGGAGCACGCAATTGCGGATCGATTCGCCGAAATCACCTTGCAGGATCAGGTGATTGCCCTCGACGCAGCCATCGAAATGTTCCCTGGCCGACTGGATGCCAGCAGAGTCGGCATGCGTGGGTGGTCCTATGGTGGATATCTCTCGGCACTTGCTGTACTTGCCCGCCCAGATCTATTCCACGTGGCAATTGCAGGTGCGCCCGTCACGGATTGGCGTTTGTACGACACCGCCTACACCGAGCGCTACCTGGGCAATCCGACGAAAGTGCCAGAAATCTACGAGGCCAACTCATTGCTGCATCTCGCACCAAATCTGGCCGGGCGCCTCATGATCGTGCACGGCTTAGCCGATGACAACGTCGTCTCTGCGCATTCGCTGCAACTCTCCGCCGCGCTCCTGGCCGCCGGCAAGATGCACGACTTCCTGCCGCTCGCCGGTGTTTCGCACATGACACCGCAGGTGACCATCACGGAGAACTTGATGCGGATCGAAGCGAATTACTTCCGCGAGCACTTACGTGCTCGATGACAGCCGGCAGTGCTACTCGTCGCCGCCCGCTAGGGCGATGGAGTCGCGAGTCGGCAACGTGATGATCTGCGTATTCGAGTAGTTCACTGGAGTCGTCGAGGCACGTTGCACGCGGCGCAATTGCATGGCCAATGGACTGGGAATCGGCGTCGATTGGAGACGCTGCAACAGCGCATCGCTACTGGGGCTGGCCAACAGCTGCGAGGTCGGTCCGCTCTCGACAATGGCATCTCCCGACACCACGATCAGGTTGGCTCCCGCGGTTGAGATCAATGCGGGGTCTGCAATCAGCGCGATCACGTGTGCGCCGCTGGCCGTGCGAACGCGCCGCAAGTGGGCAAAGGTATGCGCAACGTCGAACGGCGCGGTCGCAATCTGCGCCACATCAAAAACCAGCAGATCGATACCTTCGACGAGGGCGAGCAGCGAGGCCGAAAGCAATCGCTGCAAACTCGACAGTTCACGCGGACGCCAGCGCAATACGTCTTCTGGCAAGTGGAGTTCGCCACCATAGCGGCGACGCGATCCCGGTCCACGCGGCGACCCAATTGATCAGCCACAGTCGCGCGCGACCCATCGCTGCCGTCGATGACGTGGGCACCGGCATCTGCTAGAGCCTTGGCCAGACGTGCAGCATGCGTCGGGTTGTCGCACAGCACTACCGTCGATGGCTCAACAGACATACTGATGTGGTGTTTGCCCAAACGGAACGCAAGGTCACGCGCCATGTGCAGCCCCGAGCAGGTGACAAGCGGCCGTGTGCCCCGGCGCAATCGGCTGCATGTTGGGCGGCGTTTGGGAGCATGCGTGAATGACGGATTCTCGGCAGTTGAGCACCCACGGGCAGCCTTCATGCCGAGCGAAATCCACAAACAATGAGCAGTCCGAAAGCACGCGGTGCGGCGTGGGCGTTACGCGCAGGAGATCTTGGGTGTAGGGCATGGCAGGCCGGAGGCAAATGTCGTATACGGAACCGTATTCGACGGCGCTGCCATCCATGGTGACCAGCACATCATCGGCGATATCTGCGGCCACCGAGAGGGAATCCGTGCACACCACGAATGCGAGATCGCCGGCGCGAGCCACACGCTGTACGAGACTGCTGTATGTGGCATATGGATTGTCGGCATCGGCACAGTAGACAAGATCCAAGACCAGCAGCCGCGGCTCGCCGGCGAGCGCCATTGCGAAAGCGGCGCGAATGCGTCCGTCCATGCTGAGAGCGTTGACTCTCTGGTCGCCTATGTCTGCACCGGCCAATTGGACCAACTCCAGCACGGCCGCCGCAGCGAGATCACGCACTCGAGTGCGGCCCTCTGCCGGACCATTGATGCGCACCACGAACTGTTCCGCCTGCGTTGCGCTTTGCGTGGTGACACGGGCCACCAGTTCGCGACCCTCCATGGTGAGGTCACCTTCGACCGAGTAACCCTCGATCGCTCCCGACAGCACGGCCACAAGCGCCGTTCGCACATCGGCACGCTCTGACACGATCGCCAAAACACGACTTGGCGCGACGTCAAGCGATAGGCGTCGCACCATGGACGTCGAATCTGCCGCGATATCAACATCGCGGAGTTCGATCAGCGCAGGAGCAGGCATGCCCTTAGCCTGACAAAGCAGCAGCCAGTTCGGTGCCTCTGACTCGCCGAGAGCGCTAGTTCTTCGCCACCTTGCGCTGATTTCGGATGCGATCGTTCTGATCCAAGATCACCTTGCGCATGCGCACACCGGTGGGCGTCACTTCGATGCACTCATCTTCACGGCAAAACTCGAGGGCCTGCTCCAAGCTCATCAAGCGCGCCGGAACCAAGCGTTCTAGTTCTTCTGAGGTCGCCGAACGCATGTTGGTGACCTTGCGCTCCTTCGTCGGATTGACGTCCATGTCCTCCGAGCGAGCGTTTTCGCCGATAATCATGCCTTCGTAGACCTCGACCCCCGGCTCCACAAAGAGTTGACCGCGCTCTTGCAATGCAAAGAGCGCATATGACGACACCTTGCCGCGGCGGTCGGCGACGAGCGAACCGTTGGGGCGGGTACGGACTTCACCAAACCAGGGCTCGTACTTTTCAAACACGTGGTGCAGCAGGCCGGTTCCGCGAGTCTCCGTCAAGAACTCAGTGCGGAAGCCGATCATGCCGCGGGCGGGCACCAAGTACTCCAGACGGACCCAGCCTGTGCCGTGATTGATCATCTGCTCCATGCGGCCCTTGCGAGTGCCGAGCAACTGCGTCACGGTGCCGACGAAGTCCTCGGGCACGTCAACGGTAAGGCGCTCAACTGGCTCGTGCAGCTTGCCGTCGATGACGCGAGTGACGACCTGCGGCTTGCCCACCGTGAGTTCAAAACCTTCACGGCGCATGAGTTCCACGAGGACTGCGAGTTGCAATTCACCACGGCCCTGCACTTCCCACGCATCTGGACGCTCGGTGTCGAAGACGCGCAGCGAAACGTTGCCGACCAATTCGGCGTCCAAGCGGTTCTTCAGCAGCCGCGCTGTGAGCTTCTTGCCTGCCTGGCCGACGAGCGGCGAAGTGTTGGTGCCAATCGTCATCGAGATGCTGGGTTCATCAACCGTGATGATGGGAAGCGGGCGCGGATCGTCAATATCGGCCAGGGTGTCTCCGATGGTGATCTCCGAAATGCCTGCAACGGCCACGATATCCCCAGGTCCTGCTGACTCGACGGAGATGCGCTCGAGGGCCTCTGCCATGAGCAGTTCGACAACCTTCACCTTTTCCATGCTGCCGTCGTGGCGGAACCACGCGACCTGCTGGCCTTTGCGAATGGTGCCGTTGTGAACGCGGCAGAGAGCAAGTCGACCAAGGTACGGCGAAGCGTCGAGGTTGGTGACGTGTGCCTGCAGCGGCACTTCATCGTCATACTCGGGGCATGGGATGGATGTAATAAGGGTCTCGAACAGCGGACCGAGGTCTTCGGAGTCCGGCATACCGCCATCTTCCGGCTGCGTCAGCGATGCTCGGCCAGCGCGCGCTGAGGCGTAGACCACCTTGAAATCCAGCGCATCCTGACGGTGCGAATCATCGATCAGGTCCATGAAGAGTTCGTAGGTCTCTTCGACCACCTCAGCAATGCGAGCGTCAGAGCGATCAACCTTGTTCACCACAACCACGATGGGCAGATGCTTGGCGAGCGCCTTGCGCAGTACGAAGCGCGTCTGCGGAAGCGGGCCCTCAGAAGCGTCGACCAGCAGGAGGACGCCATCAACCATTTCCAAACCCCGCTCGACCTCGCCGCCGAAGTCGGCGTGGCCAGGAGTGTCGACGATGTTGAGCACGACAGGCTCACCGTTCGTCACCGCTCCGGTGTAGCGGATCGCGGTGTTCTTCGCGAGGATCGTGATGCCCTTTTCGCGCTCGAGATCCATGGAGTCCATGACGCGCTCGGCGACATCTTGGTTGGCGCGGAAGTTGCCCGTCTGCCACAGCATCGAGTCGACCAGGGTTGTCTTACCATGGTCAACGTGGGCAATGATGGCGACGTTGCGCACGTCGTTGCGAAGTTGTTTCGTCACTTACGGAGTTTAGCGGGTCATTCTGCCCGTGATTTCCGCTGCAAACCTGCAGCCAAAATGCCGCACACAGTTGAAGCCGCCTTTATTCAAGCAGCTCTTCTTGATGCAAGGCGTTCTTCACGATTTCGAAGGCCATGCCTGGACTGAATCCCTTGCGGATCAGCATGCTTGAAAGCCGACGAATCCGCGCCTCCGGATCCAGCCCTGCAGTGGCGGAAAGCCGCTTGGCGACGAGCGACTCTGCGAGGGCCCGATCTTCATCATGCGTGATTTCGCAGAGCGCGGCATCGATGAGTTCGTCGTCGACACCTTTCTGTCGCAACTCCTGTGCCAGTACGCGCGGAGCGAGGCCACGGGTAGCGCGGCGGGACCGCACATAGAGCGCCACATATTCGGCATCATTGATCAGGCCAACTTCGGTCATGCGATTGAGCACCGCTTCGGCAATATCGTCGGGAATCCCCTTCGCCGCAATGGCATCCGCCAGCTGCGCTCGCGTCTGCGGAGCTCGCGCCAAGCGTCGAAGCACGATGTTGCGCGCAGCAGTAGTCGGATCAGCCTCGCCCCGCGACGAAGGGTCGACGCCCAAATCGGGAGCCGACCCTTCGTCCACAAAGACTTGCCTATGCGTCGATGGACGTCGACTCTTCAACCTTGACCACTCCGATGCCGAGCGCTGTCTTAATCCGGGTCTCGAGCTCAACTGCCAGATCCGGGTTGTCACGCAGGAACTGACGAGCGTTCTCTTTGCCTTGACCGAGTTGGTCACCGTCGTAGGTGTACCAAGCGCCCGCCTTACGGATGATGCCGTGCTCGACACCCATATCGATGAGTGAACCTTCGCGGCTAATGCCTTCGCCATAAATGATGTCGAATTCGGCTTGCTTAAAGGGCGGTGCAACCTTGTTCTTCACGACCTTTACTCGCGTGCGGTTGCCAACAACCTCTTGGCCATCCTTCAGCGCCTCAATGCGGCGAATATCAAGACGAACCGATGCGTAGAACTTGAGTGCCTTGCCACCGGTAGTGGTCTCTGGACTGCCGAACATGACGCCGATCTTCTCGCGCAGCTGGTTAATGAAGATGCACGTGGTGTTGGTGTTGGAGAGGGCACCGGTGAGCTTGCGAAGCGCCTGGCTCATCAAGCGAGCCTGCAAACCAACGTGTGAGTCGCCCATCTCGCCCTCGATTTCAGCGCGAGGGACAAGGGCGGCAACCGAGTCGATCACGATCAGACCCACTGCACCCGAGCGGATCAGCATGTCGGTGATTTCGAGGGCCTGCTCGCCGGTGTCGGGTTGGCTCACGAGGAGCGAATCGATGTCAACGCCGAGCTTCTTGGCGTACTCGGGATCTAATGCGTGCTCCGCGTCGATGAAGGCGCAGATGTCGCCTTCGCGCTGCGCATTGGCAATGGCGTGCAGGGCAACCGTCGTCTTGCCAGACGACTCGGGACCGTATACCTCGATAATGCGACCACGCGGCAGGCCACCAATCCCGAGTGCCACGTCCAGCGCAATAGAACCTGTGGGAATGAACGCCATGGGTACACGCTCTTCGTCTCCGAGGCGCATGACCGATCCCTTGCCGAACTGACGTTCGATTTGTGCAAGAGCGGCGTCAAGCGCCTTCGTACGATCGTTTCCGGGGGTGGTGCTGGGTGCCATGGTGCTCCTTCGGACTCGCGCAACCGGTGTTGACTGCGCCGAAGCGAACCGTAGGGAGACCCTCTGACACGCTTGGGCTGCTGTGAACAACTGTGGCGAGCATAATCGAACAGGTGTTCGAATGGCTACGACACGCCGAAATATCCGCTACCGCTCCGAAAGCGGCATGCGTTCGTGCGTCCACACGGCTCGCCAGATATCTACGGTTTCGATGCCGTCGGCAATGGCCTGCAGGCAAGTCCGGCCACCGAGCTCGGCCAGCGCAAAATCCTTGGCCCATGAGTGGGCGTACGAAACACCGAAGTGGTCCTCCATGCGCGTCCAGAAATCGGTGATGCGCATCAGGTGAGCGTCTTTGCCAGCGACGCGGCCTGAGCGGCGCGCGCCTCCGGATCACTCGGTGAAGCCACAAAAGAAGCCAACCAGCGAAGGAGTAGATCAACATTGGCGTCGGAAGGAGTACTGCCGCGATGCTGAAGTGCGGCTGCAGCGAGGAGTCGCACCGCGCCGGACTCTGGAGCGGTCAACCGGACCAGAGCCTCCGGCTCGCGTTCACGTAAGCCAACCAGGACGACGTGCTCAGCAATGAGTTTGGCCGCATCTGCAAGCGCCTGCTGCATGGTTGGCGCAGCCACAAAAACATCGGCCACGGTTTGCGACTCGTGCTCGAGCAATAAGACGAGCAACGCGTCCTTGTCTCGAACATGGTTGTACAAGGTTGCTCGAGCAAGACCGCCTCGATCTGCGGTTTCAGCCATAGTGAGACGTTTCAAACCACGACGAGTGAGTGTCTCTAGAGCACCGCGGATTGCTCCCGCGCGAGCCCTTTGCATGGCATTGCCCGCGCGAATTCGAGTGTTCGGACCGGTGATGAGGTTCGCATCATCGGTCGATACCGGCGCCTTAGGCGTGTCCTGCTCTTGTATTGACTGAGGCTTCAATGCCACGTCGTTGGGCATCGCCAGCGATGCATCCGTCTCACCATCAAGAAACGACAACTGTCCCTCGACATGGCTGTGGTCCTGCGGCTTGGAAGCCACGGCTCAGGCGGCTGCTGAATCAGGCTGGCGCGAAGGCATGGCAACGATGGTCGAACGTTCACGCATCGCAACATCAGCTGCCACGGAAGCAAGCAGACCTGACAGAGGCACGCCGAGCGCTCCGCAAATGGCTGCGAGGCACTCACTCGATACTTCTTTGAGACCGCGCTCGACTTCTGACAGGTATCCAAGCGAAACCCGTGCGGACGAGGACACGTCAAGCAGTGTGCGACCCTGTTGCACACGGCGACGACGCAATTGCAAACCCAAAACATCACGTAGCACGATCACGCCGCACCTCCTCGCTTCAGTAGTGCACACCGTACATCCACAGGGCTTCAGTCTGTCGCGAAATCCACAAGCGGCAGTAGCGCGTCGAGCAGCATGCCCAGCAACACCAACACCGTTCCATGTCGGATGTCATCACGGGAGCCGGCCAAGGTGAAGGAATGTGTGCGCATCGAGCCGTGGCTCGCGACCGCCACGTGTACTTCGCCGACGGGATGACCGTCTTGCACCTCCGGTCCGGCGACTCCCGTGCAGGCAACCGCATAATCGGCCCCGGTAGCGCGCAACGCACCAACTGCCATTGCCTCGGCCACCGGCGTCTGAATGGCGCCACCACGTTCCAAGAGTTCGCGCGAGACCCCCAGCAAGGAAGCCTTGAGATCACTCGCGTAAGCGACGACTCCGCCCAAGAGCACGGCAGAGGCCCCTGGCACACTGGCCAAGGTGGATGCGATCAGGCCGGCGGTCAAACTCTCTGCAGTTGCCACCGTGCGGTCAGCCAAGGTAGCTGCGATGACAACAGCTCGAGCCACTTCGAATTCTGTCGCTGCAAGACTGCTGTCGGCGAGCGCTTCCAGCGCTTGCACAAGGTCGGCCTGCGTATACGCCGTCATGCTGTCCGCAGTTCTTTCACGTACGTCCAGCCGGTCCACATGGTCAGGACGAAGGCAGCCCACACAATGCCGAGCCCAATTGGCTGGATGAGCCAGCCGAGGATGCCTGCGTGTGGCCAGAAGGCCACCGCGATTCCCGTGATCTGCAACGTGGTCTTGAGTTTTCCGCCGCTGTTCGCCGCATGGATATAGCGACGGCGAATTGCCAAGCGCCAGATGGTGATCCCCCACTCGCGGACAAGCAGCAATGCAGTTGCCCACCAGGGGAAGTACCCCTGCACCGACAGAATGACAAAGGCCGCGCCTGTCAGTGCCTTGTCCGCAATCGGGTCCGCCAACTTGCCGAAGTCAGTGATCTCATTACGTGCACGGGCGATCTTGCCGTCATAGGCATCAGTGATTGAAGCGAGGAGAAATACCGCCATGGCCAAGAATCCCGATAGAACGGTCTCTTGGAGTGCTACCCAGCAGAACAACGGCACAAACGCCGCCCTGGTCATGGTGAGTCCGTTGGAGATCGTCCAGATACGACGTTGCGGGCTCACAACGGCTCCGCGATTAGGTCGACGCCATCGGTAGCCACGACAAGGGCGTCGACAAAGTCCCCGACTAAGGCACGAAGGGCCATACGCGTCGTCCCATCAACTTCAGGTCCCTGATGAGCCGCGCGGCCTTCTGCGCCATCTTCGTCCACGCGTTCGACGAGCACGCGCACGCGTTCTCCGATGCGATCCTCAGCTCGCTGATTGCAGAGTTCGTCAGTCAGTTCCGTCAGCGTTTCCACCCTGGCGTCAATCTCATCTACCGCAAGTTTGCCATCGAAACCCTCGGCTTCGGTGCCGTCCTCGTCTGAGTAACCGAAAACGCCGACAACATCCAAGCGCGCGCGTGTCAGGAAGCCGACGAGTTCGTCGAACTCCTGCGGCGTCTCACCGGGGAAACCGACGATGAAGTTGGAACGAATGCCAGCCTCGGGCGCGGCATCTCGGATGCGTGCAACGAGATCGAGGAATTCGTCCACGCCTCCGAACCGCCGCATGCGGCGCAGCACGGTTGCACTCGCATGCTGAAAAGAGAGATCAAAGTACGGAACAACTTTTGGCGTCGACGCCATGACGTCGAGCAGGCTAGGTCGCATCTCCGCCGGCTGCAGGTACGAAACGCGAACTCGCTCGATGCCATCGACCGCCGCAAGCTCTGGAAGCAGGGTCTCCAGGAGTCGCAAGTCGCCCAGGTCTTTGCCGTAGGAGGTGGAGTTCTCACTTACCAAGAACAGTTCGCGGACGCCTTGCTGAGCAAGCCAACGAGCCTCTTCTACCACTTCATGCGGGCGACGAGATTGGTAGGCGCCACGGAACATGGGAATCGCGCAGAAGGTGCATCGGCGATCGCAACCGGCGGCAATCTTGAGCGAAGCGCACGGTCCTTGATCGAGCCTGAGTCGCGGAATCGGTGCAGCACTTGACGCTTTCGCCCGGTCCACTGGCGCGATAGGCAATAGCGCACGGCGATCACGCGGCTGGTGCGACTCCAGGTGCTCACCGCCGAGGATGCGGCGAAGCCGAGCGCCAATATCGTTGTAACTGTCAAAACCAAGCACGGCGTCAGCCTCGGGCAACTCGGCAGCGAGCTCGCGTCCGTACCGCTCTGCGAGACACCCCACCGCGACAACCGCTTTCGGCCCTCGAGGACCACCCTTGAGATCGGCCTGCGCCAAAATCGTGTCGATGGAGTCTTTCTTTGCAGCATCCACAAAACCACAGGTATTGACGACGACAACATCCGAATCCGAGGCATCGTCGCTCAGCACGAACCCATCTGCGGCTAAGCGGCCGGCAAGTTCATCGGAATCGACATCATTACGCGCGCACCCCAAAGTGATCATGTGTACACGCTGCATTGGGCAAGCGTACCGATTCAGCCGACGCGAAACTCGTGCGTGTACTTCTGCCCTGGGACACCCAGTTTTCCGAGGTTCCAACCACTGACCGAAAGGCTAAATCCAGCGGCATTCGACGTTCTAAATGTGGCATCGGTATCGCTCGTCATGGTCTTGACTGCGCCCGCTTTCATCTTGCCGAGGAAAATGGTTCCGCTCGCGTTGTATACGCGCAGAGCAGATGTCTGGAGGCAGGTTATGCGGAGCTTGATGAGTCCGTGAATGGTGCTGACCTTATAGATCGGGGTCGGAGCCGGTGTTGGAGTTGATTCGGGTGCGCTGGTGGGATCCTGAGAAGGCGTCAGGGTCGGCGTAGCCGTCGGGACTTCGGTTGGCGTAGAGGTGGGACTCGCAGTGAAGCTCGCAGTGGGAGTAGGGCTGGCGGACGGAGACGGCGCCGGGGTGTTGCCCTTCGTCGCAAGGCCCCAAATGGCGCCCGCCACAAGCAGCGCACCTGCAACTGTCAGCATCCACTTCATCGAACCAGATCGGTGGTCCACTCCCGCATTCGACAGCCGTGCAGCCGTCCGGTTTGCACCGTCGCGCAGCACTTTCACGGGATCAGCTGCTTTTTCAGGCACCGCTTCGGGCTGCTGCGGTTCCGGCGTGGACTTTCGCTCGGGTCCCGGAGCGGCAACCGTATTCGCGGTTGCGGATCTTCGCGCTGCCTTTTCGGCAGCACGGCGTTCATGTTCCGCCGACTTCGCCGCGAGCTTCTGCGCTGCTGCTAGCTGTTTTGCACTGCGTTTTGCCTCCGCTTCAGCCGCCTCGGCTTCCCTCACGGCAGCCGCCTCGGCGGCCGCCTTGTCGAGTGCAGCCTGATGGACCGCGGCCTTCACCTCAGCCGCTTGAGCGGCCAGCGCCTTCTCCGCTTCATGCGCCGCAATCGCCGCAGCTGCCTGTGCAGCCTGCATACCGGCCACACCACCCGATTCGACAAGCGCACTCAGCAGCGGCTCCGCTTCGATACCCACGGATGCAGCAAAAGCACGCACGAGGCGTTGACACTCCGCGTCGCCGCCGCACTGGGCAAAATCACCGCGTTCCATCGCCTGCACGATGGGGGCGGTCGACTTGATCTCGTGCGCAATCTGCGGGATGTATTTGGCCCGTGCGATGCGCGCGCGCTTGAGTTCCGCTCCGACGTCCATCAGTCACCCCGCTCCGTTTGTGGATTCATGAACACACTAGCCACGTGGTTGGCATTGCGGAAATCATGACAAGAGAAATTGGGGATCCCCAAGCGCGGCCAGCGACAGCACCAGCCTTATGCCATTGATCTGCCGCATCTCAGCCCACCTGAAATGTGTGCCGGAACACCTCTCCCGGCGCACCTAAGGATCCGAAGTCCAGGTCGTTGACACGAAGAGCAATACCGGCTGCGTTTCCAATAGTGACGGTAACGTCGGTGTCGCTGGAGATCGTCTTGCTCTCCCCGGCGCGGAGGGTGCCTTGGAAAACCGTGCCATTGCCACCAATCACTCTTACCCACGAGGTTTCTAGGCAATCAAGTTGCAGTTGGATGAGCCCGCCATGAACTGTCGAGGTCACGACAGGACTGGCACTCGCAGTTGGTGTCGAGGTAGCGGTTGGCGTGGGTTCTGGAGTCACGCTCGCCGTGGCTGAAGTGGTCACGCTGGGCAACGTTTCAGGGTCCAGCGTAGGTGTCGGGTCATTCGCACCGACTCGCCAAACCAGGGTAGCAACGATGATGACCGCTGAGACAGCGATGGCGGCCCAAGTTCGAGTTTCCGATGGGATATGGGCGCGAGTTCGCAGTTCCCAGATGTCTAGGGATTCGGGCTCAACTGCCGCTAGCGAGGACGGTGTTGCAATGGCACCCATGGACTCGAGCAGTGGCCCGGCATCGATGTCCAGCGCTGCGGCGATGGCTCGTACATGGCCTCGGGCAAAGACGTCTCCCCCACAGGCTTCGAAATCGCTGGCTTCGATGGCACTAATCAAGCTGGCACGGATCCGTGTGCGCTCGGCAACGTCGGCAACCTGTAGTCCCTGCGCAAGGCGGGCACGCTGCAGAGCAGAGCCGATATCCATCAATGCTCCAGTGTGAGGAACCCCCGCTGAAGAATACCTTCGCCCCAAGCGCCGAGGAAGTGTCGGAAATGTGTGATTCAGTTAAGAACTCGCTCAAGGGCATCGGTGAGGTCGTCAGGTTTCACCAGTACTTCCCTCGCCTTTGACCCCTCCGACGGGCCAACAATGCCGCGTGATTCCATCAGGTCCATCAACCGGCCAGCCTTCGCGAAACCCACGCGTAACTTTCGTTGCAGCATCGAGGTCGAACCGAACTGGGTGCCGACGACAAGTTCAATCGCTTGCCTGAGCAGGTCAAGATCATCACCGATGTCATCGGACACATCCAGTTTGGCAGGTTTCGCCGTTACAACATCTTCTCGGTAGTCCACATCCGCTTGCGTCTTGCAGTGCCCAACAACAGCCCGGATTTCTGCCTCACTCACAAAGGCACCCTGAATGCGCACCGACTTCGATGCGCCCATGGGCAGGAAGAGTCCGTCACCCTGGCCGACCAATTTCTCGGCACCCGGCTGATCCAAAATGACCCGGGAATCGGCAAGACTGGACGTTGCGAACGAGAGCCGAGACGGCACGTTGGCCTTGATGAGCCCAGTCACAACATCCACTGATGGACGTTGCGTCGCAAGCACAAGGTGGATGCCGGCTGCGCGTGCCAACTGCGTAATACGAACGATCGATTCTTCAACGTCACGTGGTGCGACCATCATCAGGTCGGCCAGTTCGTCAACGACGATCACGAGGTACGGGTACGGCTTGAGTTGTCGCTGTGAATCGGGAGGCAGCGTCACCTTGCCGGCGCGTACAGCCTTGTTGAAATCATCGATGTGACGGAATCCAAACGCTGCAAGGTCGTCATAACGAGTGTCCATTTCCTTGACGACCCACTGCAGCACTTCAGCAGCCTTCTTGGGGTTTGTCACAATGGGTGTGATCAGGTGTGGCACGCCTTCGTACGCGGTGAGCTCGACACGTTTGGGGTCGACGAGCACAAGCCGTACCTCATCAGGCGTCGCGCGCATAAGGATGGAGGTGATGAGCGCGTTAATGCACGAGGACTTGCCGGCACCCGTTGCACCCGCCACCAAAATGTGCGGCATCTTGGCCAGGTTGGCGGTGACGAACCCGCCTTCGACATCTTTACCGAGTGCCACCATTAGCGGATGCTGGTCGGTCGTCGCGGTCTTGCTTCGGAGCACGTCTCCCAGACTCACGAGTTCACGATCGGAGTTCGGAATCTCAATACCGACCGCTGACTTGCCAGGAATCGGCGACAAGATACGCACTTCTGCACTCGCAACGGCATATGAAATGTTCCGCGCCAACGCCGTGATGCGCTCCACTTTCACCGCGGGACCAAGTTCCACTTCATATCGCGTCACCGTGGGACCGCGCTGGAAGCCGGCAACCGTTGCATCAACTTCAAATTCTTCGAAGACGTTACGCAGTGATTCGACGATGCGCTCATTCGCCTGCGTATTGCGCTTGGGCGTGGGGCCTGTCGACAGCGAATCTGGAGACGGCAGCTTGTAGTTGATCGCGCCTGAAAGCTGTAACTGCTTGGGCTTGGTCTTTGCGGCGGCCGCTTTGCTTGTCGTCGGTTGCACCAATTCTAAAATGGCGGTGTCTGCATAGGGGTCTACCGCCTGCGGCACAATCTCGGTGACGTGCTCCGCAAGGTCATGCTCGAGATCGGTGTCGTCCCAGTGCTCGAGATCGGAGGATGCTGCATCCTCGTCGTCAGATTGTCCTCGCTCAATCACAGCCACTGCTTCGAACGGAATGTCGGCGACGAAGGAATCGGGCACCACAGGGGCCGGCTTGGGGCGCGGAGCGGGGCGGTGCCGCCGTACGAAAGCCAGAGCTGATCTGAGCCGAGCGGGGATCGCTGCGACGGGCGTCTTGGTAAGGATGAGGATGGCAAAGAACAGCACGAGCCCGACGATGGCCAGGGTCACCGGTTGCCCCAACGCTGCGAGCAATGGAGCTGCCAGCGCCCAACCGAGCAAACCCCCGCTGTCTGACCACGTCGGATCACTGGGCGAAGGAGCTCCGGACAACACGTGTCGCCCAACCAGCAGCATCCACACTGCCAAAGTGCCGCCAATCGCCAGTCGACCGTTTTCGGGACCCTCATCGGGATAACGGAAGACGCGAAGCGCGGCGAGTAGCACGAGCACCGGCACGGCCGCGGCAAAGATGCCGGTGGCGTAAATGACGCCGTCCGCAAGCGGAGCCGAAAGCCAGCCACCCGCGCCGAACCAAAGTCGAGCGGCAGTGACAAGTGCGGCAATCAGCAGCAGGAGTCCGAGCCCGTCGCGGCCGTGTACCGGATCCAGCGAAGCGGCGTTCCGGCCTAGCCCACGCAGCACCGATCCAAATCCGAGTGCGAGTGCATCCCAGACGCGGCGAAGCCCCCGTGCGAGGCCGGCGCCGATGCGCGCGGGCATGGGGGAAGTCTGCTTGCGCTTAGCCATGGTTCCCCGAGGCTATCCGCGTCTGGCCCACCAATGTTGGAGGCGTGCCGAGCAATCGTCCGTTACGCCTCGACAACAACCGGCACAATCATGGGCTTTCGGCGAAGTCTCGCTGACACCCACCGCCCGAGCGTGCGACGGACCAGCTGTTGCAATTCATAAGGGTCGGTGATGCCGGCCTTCACAGAGCCCTCAACCAAACGTCGCAGTTCCAGCAAGATTTCATCGAAAATCTTGTCATCTTCAGAGAATCCGCGGGCGTGGATCTCGGGACCGGCAACCACTAAGCACTCCGTGAGATCTACGGCGACAAAGCACGAAATGAACCCCTCTTCGCCCAAGATACGTCGGTCTTTCAGTGACGCTTCGGAAATGTCACCCACGCTCGAACCGTCGACGTAGACATATCCACACGGAACTGCGCCGACAATGCTGGCCTTGCCATCGACAAGATCGATCACTGAACCATCGCGTGTGAGCAACACCCTTTCGCGCGCCACTCCGGTCTTCATCGCCAACTTGGCATTTGCGTGCAGATGTCGCGGCTCACCATGGACGGGCATGACGTGGCGAGGCTTCACGATGTTGTAGCAATAGAGCAACTCACCCGAGGCGGAGTGACCGGACACATGGACCTTGGCGTTGCCCTTATGAACGACAGTCGCACCAAGGTTGGTCAGGCTGTTGATGATCCGATTTACTGCATGCTCGTTGCCGGGGATGAGCGATGATGCAAGCACGACCGTATCTCCGGGGCCGACACTGATCTGCTGATGGGAGTTGTTGGCAATACGCGCAAGCGCTGCCATCGGCTCGCCTTGCGAACCGGTTGAGATCAGCACCGTGCGGTCGTCGGCATACTGGTCGAGTTTGTCTACGGCGATGATCGCATCAGCGGGGACGTTCAGGTAGCCCAGGTCACGGGCGATTCCCATCGTCCGCACCATAGATCGGCCCACGAACGCAATCTTGCGGTCGTACCGAACAGCAACATCAACAATCTGCTGAACGCGATGAATGTGCGAAGCGAATGAGGCCACGACAATCCGACCCGTCGCCGTGCCGAAGACCTTGTGCAGTGCCGGTTCGATTTCGCGCTCGCTGATGAGGAAGCCTGGAACCTCCGCGTTTGTCGAATCCACCATGAAGAGATCGACACCGGCATCGCCGATACGCGCGAACGCGTTGAGATCCGTGATGCGTCCGTCCAGCGGAAGCTGATCGAGTTTGAAGTCACCCGTGTGCAGAACAACACCCGCTGGCGTCGTGATGGCGACCGCGAGGGCGTCCGGGATGGAGTGTGATACAGCGATGAATTCAAGCTGGAAATCCGCAAGCTTCTCGCGCTGACCTTCCCTCACCTCAAGGCAGTAGGGCGTGATGCGGTGTTCCTTGAGCTTGGCTTCAATGAGCGCCAGTGTGAGTTGTGAGCCGAGCAGCGGGATATCGGACTTTTCACGCAGCAGATAGGGCACCGCACCGATGTGATCTTCGTGACCGTGTGTCAGCACAATGCCAACAACGTCGTCTAAGCGACCTCGGATGTAATCGAAATCGGGAAGGATCAGGTCGATGCCCGGCTGCGAATCCTCGGGAAAGAGCACACCGCAGTCGACAATCAATAACTTGCCCGCGTACTCGAACACGGTCATGTTGCGACCGATCTCACCGATTCCGCCCAAAGGGACAATGCGAAGAGCGCCAGTGGCAAGTGCCGGCGGTAAACCGTGGCCGACCGGCGTCACAGGGAGAATCCGCCGGCGATGAGGTCGGCTCGCAGTTGCGTTCGACCCGCCTCGTCCATCGCGACCATCGGAAGACGCATCACACCGCCACCAACGCGACCTAATAGATCGAGCGCCGCTTTGGTCGCGATTGCACCTGGACCACGGCCCATAACTCCATGCGTGACCGGCACCAGGTTGTGATTGAGGCGCTGGGCTTCGAGGACGTCACCAGTCCGGTACGTCGTGGCCATCGCCTTTATACGATCAGCAACGATATGACCAGTCACACTGATGAACCCGCATGCGCCTACAGCGAGAAGCGACAGATTCAGCGTGTCGTCACCGCTGTAGAAGGGCAGACCCGTCGCATGCATGACTCGCTGTGCTGCCCATGGATCACCTTTGGCATCCTTGTTGGCCACAATGCGCGGATGGCTGGCGAGTTCGAGAAAGGACTCGTGGGAAATCGCGATGGCGGCTCGGCCGGGGATGTCGTACGTGATGACACCCAACTCCGTCGCATCAGCGATGGCCTTGTAATGGGCCACCACGCCCGCCTGCGTGGGCTTGTTGTAGTAGGGACAGACCACGAGTAGCCCGTGTGCACCGACGCGGGCGGCTTCCTTGGCGTGATCCACAGAATCGGCTGTGTCGTTATTGCCGACGCCAGCAACGACGAAGGCGCGATCGCCCACTGCCTCAACCACCGCCTGCACCAGGCGGGTCTTCTCTTCCGGTGTGGTGGTCGGGGCCTCGCCCGTCGTGCCATTGACGATGAGCCCATCGTTGCCGAGAGCGACCAAATCGGAGGCAAGCTGCTGTGCCGCCTCGTAGTTCACAGTCAGGTCGGCTCGGAACGGCGTCACCATCGCAGTGAGCATCGTGCCGAACGGATTCGCAGCGGTAGCAGTCGGAGCCATGCACTAAGCGTACTTCCGCGGGAGGGCCGATCGCCCTTCGTCTAGGGGGCGACGCGACCGTTCTTGATGAAGGCTGCATGCGTGAGCGGCATGCGCTCTCGGAAGTGCTGCTCGTACTTCTCGCCGACCATTTCGATCTCGCGCTGTGGGAACGACGGGAACCGCGAGTCGGCACTCGTCGTGCGAAGCGAGAGGAAGTTCATCAGGGAACGCGCGTTGATGGTCACGTACGCCGATGAATAGATGTTGAGCGGCAGCACGATGCGGGCAACTTCGCGAGCAACCCCGGCCTCCAGCATGGCGTTGTACGCGGCGTATGACTGGCGACACGATTCCTGTGTTTGCTGAACAACAATGTCGTATTGCTCCTGCGTGCCATCGACGAATTCATAGGCGCCCGTCTTGCCGATCTGCACCAGTTTCCGCTCGGGGCCGGGAACGTAAAAGACCGGTTCGAGCACCTTGTAGCGACCGCTTTCTTCGTTGTACGAGGCGATGCGGTGACGGAAGTGCTCACGCCACATGAAGATGGGCGCTCGCACGAAGAAGGTGAAATTTGCGTGCTCGAATGGGGAGCCGTGGCGATCACGCATCAAGTAGTTGATGAGACCACCCGAACGTTCCGCATCGGTCGTGATGTCATCAAGCGACTGCTCGCCTTTGGTGGAAACGCGGGCTGCCCAAACTACATCTGCATCAGAAGCAGCGTGCTTCACCAGCTCTACGGTCACATCACTGCGGAACGAAATCTCGTCCATGCCGCCCTCAATCCATCTCTGCGGGAATGGGGGGAACGATACGCGAGCGCTGCGCCCATATGACGCTAGCCACGACGGCAAGTGCGGCCACGACTGTTGATAGACCCACGGACTCCCCGAGGAAGAGGGCTGACAGGGCGAGCGTCATCAGCGCCTGCAACTGCTGAATAGACGAACCTTTGGTCACACCTGCCAGCGCCAGACCCCGGTACCAAGCCCAAAACCCGAAGTACATGGACACGACACCGATGTACGTCAGGCCGAGCCAAGCATGTCCTGGAATCACACCATTGTGCGGGTGTGTCGTGAGCGACCACATGGTTACCGGGATCGTGATCGGCAGTGCAATGACGACGACCCACGAGATCACCTGCCAGCCGGGCATCACGCCGGTTAGACCAGCACCCTCGACATAACACCAAGATGATGCAATCACCGCGCCCACCACCAGCAGGTCGGCGACGGGGTCCCCGCCACCGCTGGCACCTCCCTTACTTACAGAAAAGGCCACAAGCGCAAGCGTGCCCGTACCAGCGGCCCACCAGAACTGCGGCACGGCACGCTCATTCGTGCGAACAACGGCTATCAGGGCAGTCATTAACGGCATGAACGCCGCTATCACCGCTGTGTGAGCACTGGACGATCGTTGCAGCGCAAGCGCAATCAGAATGGGCCAACCAAAGACCGCTCCCATCGTCGTATAGATCAACGGGCGCCACAGCCGGCGCGCTGGGAATGCAACGTGACGGGAGAGCAGCAACGGCAGTGCAATCGATCCGGCAAGAACCGCTCTCGCTGTTGCCGTCACGATGGGTTCAAACCCATCGACCGCCAACTTGGTCATCGGGATCGAACCGGCGAACAACGTGACACCAAGCAGCGCATAGAGCTGTCCAATGCGGGATCGGTGCATTTGGTGATGCTATTCGCCGCGACTCGGTCAAGGTCTTTGGTCCGCTTGTTAGGCGTTGAGTGGCGGCAGGAAAGTTCTGTGCGTGAAGAAAAGGGGGAGGGCGATGCGGGACCGGCTGCTTGTCCTCTCTGCGGATCCGACGTTCCGTGACCGGCTCGTTCGCTCCTTTCGCAGCGCCGATTTTGTTGTATCGGGGCATATTCCTTCGCACTTTCCAACCGGGCTCACACCTGTACGCCCAGACCTCATCGTGCTCGACATTCACGACAATGAAGCGCACGGCCACATACGCCTCAAGGCGCTCGCCTTGACGTTGCGAGTGCCGGTGCTTGCGCTACGTGCATCGAGCAGTCCTGACGGTGAGGTGCTGTGCTTCACCGCTGGAGCGTCCGACGTCGCGCATCGCATGGCACCTCCCGCCGTGCTGGTCGCGAGAGCACGTGCGCTGCTTCCGGAGTGCCACGGTGCAAGGTTGAAAGGCAGCGTGACGGTGGGACCGTTGCGACTTGATAGGGATACGCGTCAAATGACTTGCGGCGCGCAGATGATCGAACTCAACCGAACCGAGTTCGCGCTCCTAGAGGTCCTGATGACACGACCGCAGCACGTCATTGAACGCGAATTGCTCGTCCGCGCAGCGTGGGAAGCTCCATGCAGCGGTCGCGCACTGGAGTCATCGCTCTCGCGACTCCGCGCGAAAGTGAGAAATGCGGGTGGACCGTCGGTAGCCGTTCCGATGCGCGGCGTCGGATACCGCCTCGGGGTGGACTAGCGGCGACGCAGATACATTTGCCCGGTGCACGCACTGCCCGAAGTCCCGCCGCTGTTCACGGACGTCCGCTCCTCCATCGTGAGAAATGCCGTCTTCGTTGGACTGGCCGTGTCCGTGTACGGCGTGTCCTTCGGCGCAATGGGCATCACTGCTGGGCTGACCGTGCTACAAACCTCGGCGCTGTCCGTCCTCATGTTCACCGGCGCATCCCAACTCGCCTTCGTCGGAGTCATCGGCGCGGGCGGTTCCCCCGCCACCGCAATTGCAACAGCTCTGTTGTTGGGTGTTCGCAATGCCATGTACGCCGTGCGGATGTCGACGATTCTCCGGGTACGGGGCGGCTGGCGACTGCTCGCAGCACAGCTCACGATTGACGAATCAACAGCGTTGTCAATCGCCCAGGATGAGTCGATCGAAGACGGCCGCGCCGCACGGCTGGGATTCTGGTCGGGCGGTCTTGCCGTGTTCGTGCTGTGGAATCTCGCCACATTGGCCGGGGCCATTTCGGCGCAGGCCCTCGGCGACCCCAAAGCGCTCGGCCTAGACACTGCAATTGCGGCTGGGCTCGCCGGCCTGCTGTGGCCACGCCTGCGTGATCGTGAGTCGTGGGCCGTTGCGGCCGGCGCCGGCGCGCTGGCGCTTCTGCTGACGCCCTTCATGCCCGCGGGGGTGCCCGTGCTCGCTTGCAGTCTGATCGCCTTTGGGGTCGCAGGCATAACGCTGCGCAAGCCGAACATGGTCAACAACTGATGTGGTCACCGATCCTCGTGGCATCCCTCGGGTGCTACGCCGAGAAACTCGCCGGTTACCTTTTGCCACAACGCCTGCTCGACACCCGCATCGTCAATCATGTCGCGGCGCTGTTACCGGTGGCGCTTCTCGCAGGAATCGTGACCGTGCAGGCCCTGACGGCTGGGCACACCATCAGGTTGGATGCACGAGTTCCAGGTATGGCCGTTGCCGTGGCTCTGATGGCAAGGAAGACCAACTTCTTGGTGATGGTCGTGTGCGCATCCGCGACCACTGCGATCGTCCGACACTTCGGGCTGATGGTCTGAGGTCAGACTGTCTTCAGGCAGCGGTGGCCTTGAACAGATCGATCGCTCGTCGGATCGCCGCACGAGCCTGCTTGCGGTCTTTCGCGTTGTCGTATGCGATACCGAGCAAGAACCACGCCCGCCAATCCTCTGGCGCCTGATCGACAAGCGCCTTGCGCCGCTGCCATTCGATATCCGCCGCCGCTGGATCGATGCGACCTTGCTCGTCCCTCGTCACCGTGTCGAGGGGGACGCCATCGTTTTCGGCAAGCGTGCGGGCGAGCCGAGCGCTTTCCACACCGAACCGAACTTCACGAATCACTGCGAAGAATCCGAGTGCAGGAACTGCCAAGATGCCCAGCCCAAATAGCGCCGACACGATGTCACCGCCACGTACAAGGGCGATGCCAAGACTAATGAGCATGAACCCGTAGAGGGCCACCGCGATCAGCATGACCGCAACAAAGATGCGGGTTCTCACAGAAGGGAATCCAAACCGATGGTGAGCCCCGGGCGGCTGGCAATCGTGCGGACCCCCAAGAGCACACCCGGCATAAAGCAGGATCGGTCCATCGAATCGTGACGCAGGGTAAGGGTTTCTCCCGTGTTACCAAACAGCACTTCTTCGTGTGCCAGTAGTCCGCGCAAACGCACTGCGTGGACGGGAACGCCGTCAACACTGGCACCGCGCGCACCTTCGAGCAATTGCGTCGTTGCGTCCGGCTGCGCACCGAGACCGGCTTCTGCGCGGGCTACGGCAATGCGTTGGGCTGTGGATCGCGCGGTTCCTGACGGAGCATCCACCTTGTTCGGGTGATGCAGTTCGATGATCTCGACACTCTCGTAGAACGCCGCGGCCCGCTCAGCAAACTTCATGAGCAAGACGGCACCGATCGCGAAGTTCGGGGCAATGAGCACACCAACACCGGGGTGCGCCGACAGCTGTGACCCCAACTCGCTGTAGCGCTCTGCGTCCCAACCGGTGGTGCCCACGACCGCGTGAATACCGTGTCGCATACACCACTCAAGATTGTGGATCACTGCATCCGGGGTGGTGAAATCCACGACGACTTCAACATTCGCCGCCACAAGTTCGGCGAGGTCATCGCCGACGTCGATCTGCGCCACGAGTTCTAGGTCGATGGCGGCTTCAATCGCCCGGCTGACATCGACACCCATACGACCGCGTGCGCCCAGCACACCCACTCGGATCGACATTCGCTACTCCCTTGAAATGCTCAAGCCAACGCTACGCGACGCAAGCCAAACCGAACGCTCGAGTCTGTTTGGACTCTGTGACAGTTCTAGAGGGCTGCGGTGAAGCGAGTGGCATCTGAAAATGGTCCGACCACGGCAAGCGTGGCGGCCTGCGAGAACAGGGAGTTCGCGACTGATGCCACATCTTCCAGCGTCACCGCATCAATGCGCGCCAGCGCCTCGTCAATAGACGGCAACTCACCAGTGACGAGTTCCGCCTTTGCGATCCGCGTCATACGAGCGCCGGTGTCTTCGAGTCCGAGCACCATGCCGCCGCGCAGTTGGCCCTTACCGCGAGCGAGTTCCTCCGCAGTAACGCCGTTCTCCATCACATCGCGAATAGTCGCCTTGACCACCTCGATGACATCATCGATCTTGGTCGGCAGAGAGCCGACGTAGACGCCAACCTGCCCGCAATCCGCAAAGCCCTGCACAAACGAGTAGACCGAGTAGGCCATGCCACGCTTCTCGCGAACCTCCTGGAAGAGACGAGACGACATGCCGCCGCCGAGGATCGCGTTGAGCACTCCGACTGCGTATCGACGCGGATCATCGCGACGCAGACCCGGCACGCCCCACACCATGTGCGCTTGCTCAGTCACACGATTGAGGACCTTGACACCGCTGCCGATGGAATTGGCAGTGCGGATATGCCGACGCTCAGCAGGCAGTGACTCGCCATCGAGTTTGTGGGCGAAGGCCTTCTTGACCTGGCGTACAACCTGTGCGTGGTCAACGTTTCCCGCAACCGCGACGACCAGCTTCTGCGCCGTGTAGTGCTTGGCGTAGAAGCGGTGGATGTTGCCGATCTTGGCTGCGTTGATCGTGTCGACAGTGCCCAAGATGGGACGACCGAGATCGCTGTCGCCGAACATTGCGGCAGCGAAAAGTTCGTGGGCCGAGTCGGCCTGGTCGTCGTCGCGCATCGCGATTTCTTCCAAGATGACGTGGCGCTCTTGCTCAATATCAGCTCTGCGGAGCAATGCATTCACTGAGATGTCGCTAATGATGTCGACGGCGAGCGGAAGGTCCTCATCGAGTACACGTGCGTAGAAGCAGGTGTACTCCTTCGAGGTGAACGCATTGAGGTCGCCGCCGACGGCATCAATGGACGACGAGATCTCCAGCGCCTCGCGCGTCGGGGTGCCTTTGAAAAGCAGGTGCTCAAGGAAGTGTGCGGATCCTGCCATTGCCGGAGATTCATCACGCGAGCCGACACCGGCCCAGATTCCGAAAGCTGTGGAGCGCACTCCAGGCACGTGTTCCGTAATGATGCGAAGACCACCGGCAAGCACCGTGCGCTTCACAATTGAACCGTCGTGGCCGCTCAGTAGCGTGCGAGTGGAGCCAGGACGCTGATCGCGGGCCGGGAAATACCCGACCCGCGAGCGAGCGTTCGTCATTCTGCTGACGCCTCGGAGTCTGCAGACTGCGCGGCGGCGTCATCCTCGGCGACCTCGAGCGACAGCTTGCCGCGCGAGTCGATTTCGGTGATCTCAACGAGGATCTTCTGACCCACCTTGACGATGTCCTCAACGTTTTCGATCCGCTTGCCACCGGCGAGCTTGCGCATCTTGGTGACGTGCAGCAGACCATCCTTGCCCGGGAGCAGGGAGATGAAGGCGCCAAAGGTGGCAATCTTCACGACGGTGCCGAGGAAGCGTTCGCCAACCTCTGGCATGTGCGGATTGGCGATCGCGTTGATTGCCATTCGTGCAGCTTCGGCTGACGGGCCGTCGACTGCGCCGATGTACACCGTGCCGTCATCTTCGATCGAGATATCTGCGCCGGTGTCTTCTTGGATCTGGTTGATCATCTTGCCCTTAGGACCGATGACCTCGCCGATCTTGTCGACAGGGATCTTGACGCTGATGATGCGCGGTGCGTACGGCGACATCTCGTCGGGCATCGCAATCGCATCGTTCATGACCTCGAGGATCGTGAAGCGAGCGTCGCGCGCCTGCTTGAGTGCACCTGCGAGCACGGATGCCGGAATACCGTCGAGCTTGGTATCGAGCTGCAGGGCCGTGACGAATTCACGAGTACCTGCCACCTTGAAGTCCATATCACCGAATGCGTCTTCGGCACCGAGGATGTCGGTGATCGCGACGTATTCAGTCTTGCCGTCAACCACGTCAGAGACGAGGCCCATGGCGATACCCGCGACCGGCGCCTTGAGCGGCACACCAGCGTTGAGCAGCGACATGGTCGAGGCGCAAACCGAGCCCATCGACGTCGAACCGTTGGAGCTGAGAGCCTCAGACACCTGACGGATCGCGTAGGGGAACTCGGAACGTGTCGGCAGCACCGGCACGAGCGCGCGCTCGGCAAGAGCACCGTGACCGATCTCGCGGCGCTTCGGGGCGCCAACGCGACCCGTCTCACCTGTCGAGTACGGCGGGAAGTTGTAGTTGTGCATGTAACGCTTGCGAGTCACGGGACTCAACGTGTCGAGCTGCTGCTCCATCTTGAGCATGTTCAGCGTGGTAACACCCATGATCTGGGTTTCGCCGCGCTCAAACAGTGCAGAACCGTGGGCACGCGGAACAACCTCAACCTCGGCAGAGAGCTGGCGGATGTCGGTGATGCCACGGCCATCGATGCGGATCTTTTCCTTCAGGATGCGCTGACGCACAACCTTCTTGGTGACCGACCGCAGTGCCGCAGACAGTTCCTTCTCGCGACCAACAAACTGCTCGGCAAGCTTCTCGACGAGTTCCGCCTTGATCGCGTCCAAACGCTCTTCGCGGTCGGCTTTGAACAAGATGGTCATTGCCTGTGCGACATCGGCCATCGCCGCGGCTTCCACCGCTGCATAGGCGTCGTCCTGGTAGTCAAGGAAGACCGGGAAGTCAGCAATCGGCTTGGCGGCCTTTGCTGCCAACTCCGACTGTGCATCGCACAGCACACGGATGAACTTCTTGGCGGCTTCGAGACCTTCAGCAACGACCTCTTCGGTCGGCGCGGTCGCGCCACCCTTGATGAGTTCGATGGTGTTCTCGGTTGCTTCGGCTTCGACCATCATGATGGCGACGTCGTCAGCAACAATGCGACCTGCAACGACCATGTCGAACACGGCGTCCTCAAGCTGTTCGTGCGTCGGGAACGCAACCCACTGGCCACGGATGAGCGCAACGCGCACGCCGCCGATGGGACCCGAGAAAGGAAGACCCGACAGCGTTGTCGACATCGATGCCGCATTGATGGCAACGACGTCGTACAGGTGCTGCGGGTTGAGGCTGAGCACCGTCACGACGACCTGGACCTCATTGCGGAGACCCTTGACGAATGCGGGACGAAGCGGGCGGTCGATAAGACGGCACGTGAGGATTGCATCCTCAGAGGCGCGACCTTCGCGGCGGAAGAACGAACCGGGGATGCGACCCGCGGCATACATGCGCTCTTCGACGTCGATGGTGAGCGGGAAGAAGTCGAACTGGTCCTTGGGGGACTTGCCGGCCGTCGTTGCCGACAGCAGCATGGTTTCGGCGTCAAGGTAGACGACGGCGGAGCCGGCGGCCTGACGTGCAAGGCGACCGGTTTCGAAACCGATCGTGCGAACGCCAAATGCACCGTTGTCGATGCGTGCTTCAGCGGTATGGATTGTGGGACCCGTCACGGGTGCCCTCCTTCTGCGTACGTGGTATCCGTCCGCGGAGGACCCGAGACCTTTCGGGACTCGCCGGTCTTCGATCGAAATCGGCGACAACTGAGCGCTTCACGCGCCAGCTTTCGACGATCACTACCGGAGACCGACCTCGAACATCTCGAGTCCTGGCGTCGGATATCTGGTTGTGTTTCGCCCGACGTACTTGATGTGCGGGCATTCGGGCACGCACTCGGCCATCCGGCCGTGCGCACGCTTACTCCCAAGGGTACGGGACGTACCGACGCCAGACCAAAACCTCGCCCCAGGTCGACTTTAGGCAACCTTGACCATTTCTCTGCAAATCGCTCGCAGGCGCTCGGGTAAAAAGGGACTCATGACCCGCTGACACTCGCGGCGAATTGATTCAGGGAGTAATTCATGAAGAACCATCAGAAGTTCGCCCGCATCAGCGCGGCTGCCCTCACAGCGACAGCAATCGTGCTGGCCGCTGCAGTGACCCCCGCCGACGCCGCCACAAATTCGTACACTTTGGCACAGATCAAAGCCCACAAGAGCGCGAGCAACTGCTGGTCAGTTGTGAACGGCAAGGTGTACAACCTCACCAAATGGGTGAAGAAGCACCCCGGTGGCGCGTCCGTCATCAAGTCGATGTGCGGCAAAGACGCCTCGGTAGCCTTCAAGAGCCAGCACGGCACTGCCGCTCGCCCGGCAAAGTCGCTGATCCCGTACAAGATCGGCAGTCTGGCCAAGGTTCAGCCTCAACCGACCTCCACGCCAACGCCAACGCCGACCACGACTGCCGGTGCGACCCTGAACCTTGCCTTGGTGGCCAAGCACAGCGCGGCCAGCGATTGCTGGACCATCGTCAATGGCAACGTCTATAACGTGACCGCTTGGATCGCCCAACATAAGGGCGGCTCCGGTCCCATCATCGCAATGTGTGGCATTGACGCATCGGCCGCATACAACGGCACACATGGCACTGCCGCTAAGCCGGCGAGCACCTTGAGTACTTTCAAGGTCGGCGCCGTGGGTACTGCAGCGCCGTAACACAGCTTCCCCATACGTTGGCCCCGCACCGAATTTCGGTGCGGGGCCAACGTATTGCGAAATTAGCGGCGGATGCCGAGGCGCTCGATCAATGCGCGGTAGCGCGAGATATCCGTCTTCGCCAGGTACTTGAGAAGACGACGGCGACGGCCGACAAGGAGTAGCAGACCACGACGCGAGTGGTGATCGTGCTTGTGCTCCTTGAGATGTTCCGTGAGCATGGTGATGCGTGAGGTCAGGATTGCCACCTGAACCTCCGGGCTGCCGGTGTCGCCCTCAGTGCGGGCGTAGTCAGCGATGACCTTGGATTTGGGATCTGCCATGTTGTACTCCTCGGGCGCAATTCGACCCGGCGAGATGCAGCCACCGACGTGGCTGCGCAAGCCGGGCGCAGTGTCCTGAACGACGATTGCCATTCAGGTGAGTCGCGAACGGCAAGGCGCCCGCCTTGCTGTCGTCGTAGGAAAGGGTACGGGAGATAGACGCCACGCCCAAACCGAAAGCGATTTCGCCCGTTCTTAACCCTCGTTGGGAACCAAGATTGATTCTGTCAATTACGATTCGAGTAGCGAGTTTCTTGGGAGATGGCCGTGGTGATCCACGCACGTGGCAAGGCGATGGGCATTGCCCTGCTCACGATTTCAGCGCTGCTGTTCGGAAGTGCCGTTTCCCCCGCGTACGCCGACAGGTCCTACAGCCTCTTGAATGTGGCTACCCACAAGACCGCGAAGAACTGCTGGACAGTCGTCGGCAGTAGCGTTTTCAACGTGACTAACTGGATCAGTAGGCACGCCGGCGGCAGTTCATTCATCTTGGCCATGTGCGGAGTAGATGCGACAACAGCATTTCGCAGCCAGCACGGGCTTATGGGACCCGAAGCAAACCGTTTAGCAACCTTCCGCATCGGCAGTTTGTCGACGCCGAAAACGGCATTCACGGTGGCCGCCGTTCCGAGCGCCGTGGCATCCGTCGCCGCGGCACCCAAACCCGCATCTGCGGCGACACCCCCTGCAAACATCACATATACGAACGCGCAAGTTGCGGCACACGGCACGGTCAGTGCCTGCTGGACCGTGGTCAACAAGAGCGTCTATAACGTGACCACTTGGATCGCTCGGCACCCCGGTGGCGGAAAGGCGATTGCCGCGATGTGCGGCGCAAACGCCACCGCGGCATTCACTTCGCGACACGGTTCGGCATCGTCCGCGTCCACCATGTTGCAGGCCTTCCGCATTGGCGGGTGGGAAAAGCCTGTCGGCGCGTCGCCGTTGCCGACAATGAAGTCTGGAAGCGGACACGGCGACGATGACGATGACAACAAGGACGACGACTGATCGTCGCCGTGTTGCGGCTAGTCGCACTGGCAAGGCAGCAAAATTCCTTCTTTGAGCCGCAACGGTTGGACCGTTTTACCCTCATTTAGCCGGATTTGCGGCGCAGACTTAAGCATCCCCTCCGTACTGTCGTAAATACGACCTTTGGAGGTTCCATGAGATCACGTACCACCGCTTCAATCGCTGCCGCAGCCCTCGCGGTTGCATCGCTGACGGCAGTTGCCATCAGTGTTTCCGCAACAGTCTCCCCCGCTGCTGCAGTCACCACCTATACCGTGGCTGACGTCACGCCACATAACAACGCGACATCCTGCTGGACGATTGTCAACGGCAATGTCTATGACCTCACGGCTTGGGTCAGCCTGCACCCTGGTGGACAGACGTTCATCTTGGCTATGTGTGGCAAGGACAGCTCGGCTGCATTCAATCGCCACCCAACTGCCACGAAGGCCTCCGCAGATCTCGCGTTGGCCCGGTACCTGATCGGCACCGTTGGCACGCCGACGCCGAGCCCCACCCTTCCGACGCCGACGCCGACCACTCCGGCTCCGACGCCGAGCCCGACCACTCCGGCTCCGACGCCGAGCCCGACTACCCCGGCTCCGACGCCGAGCCCGACCAGTCCGGCTCCGACGCCGCTGCCTACCATGTGTGCCGCTGACGACGACTTCGATGACGATGCTGATGACGAATCCGACGAGGATGCAGACGACGATTCCGATGACGATCACGTTCGCATGCCCGATACCGCGACTGTGGTGGACACGGCCACCGTGTGCGCGCATCTGGAAGATGAAGATGACGACGACTACGCGCATATGAGTGACGACAGCTTTGACCACCTAGCCGCCGCCGCCCTTGCAGCGCTCACGCCCGAACAGTTCGCAGCACTGCAGTCAGCAATCATTGCTTCGCTGACCAGCCATCAACTGCATGAGTTGTCAGCAGCTGCTTTCGCTGGACTCCAGCCAAAACAAGCTGCTCTGCTCTCGGCCAGTTCCATCAAGGCACTGTCCGTCGACCAAGCTCGCGCTATCAAGCCCATGGCACTGGCCAAGATCTCGGAAGCGAAGCTTGGCAAGGCCAAGGACTCGAAGTGGGCATCCAAGATCACCGCTCCGCAGATCTCCGCACTGAACGCTAAGCAGGTCAAGGCGCTTGGTCTGAAGTCCGCAAAGCTCGACGAAAAGCGCCGGGTCGCACTCACAGTGGCCCTCAAGCGCCACTGAGGTCCTGCCCTAGGGGTAGTACGACAGGGGTTCGTGGTTGCCAACCCCCTAGCAACCACGAACCCCTGGCTTTATCGCAAGAGGTTCGGGAAGTACAGTGCCAAAAGTTCGGTAAACCGATCGATTCACCTCGTTTTACTCGCATTTGGCATGGAACTACGTTCGCCTTCATGCTGCCTCCTCTACTTTCGGGGCAACGGTCCGAGGAGGAGCGATGGTTTCCAAGTCACGCACATCGTGGGTATCCACGGGAGCACTCATAGCTGCCGCGCTTTCGACGGTGGTGGTCTTTGCGGGCTCTGCCGTTTCGGCCTCCGCAGCGCCCACCTACACCATCGCCCAGGTGAAGGCGCACGCAAAGACCGCGAAATGCTGGTCTGTCGTCAATGGCAAGGTGTACAACCTCACTCCCTGGGTAGCCAAGCACCCAGGCGGCCCGGAAGTCATTACCGCCATGTGCGGTAGAGACTCGAACTGCGGCGTTCAAGGGCAAGCACGGCCTCAACGGCATCGAAGCAACCATGCTCGGGGACTACAGGATCGGGACGCTCTCTAAGGCCAAGTCGAAGGCCAAAACAAAGGCTGTGGCCAAGCCGAAGGTGACACCCAAACCGGCAACTTCACCCAAGCCCGTCATAACAGGACTCGTTACAGCGGCGGCGGTCAGATCGCACGCCGCCGCAACCGACTGCTGGACCATCATCAACAACAACATCTACGACCTCACCCTGTGGATCGCCAAGCACCCAGGTGGCCCTGCCGTCATCAAGTCCATGTGCGGTGTCGATGCATCCATCGCTTTCGTCGGAGCACACGGCACAATGGGTCTGCCCATCAGGACACTTGGCACCTACATGATCGGCACTGTGGTCTCCAGCAGCGCAACCTTGCCGAAGCCTTCAGATACCGCAACAGCTATCGACACATCCACTGCGGGCGTCACGCTTTCCGTGGCCGAGGTCGCCAAGCACTCTTCGCCTGCGAATTGCTGGTCGATAATTAACGGCAACGTGTACAACCTGAGCAACTGGGTCAATGCGCACCCCGGAGGCTCCGGAGTCATCACCGCGATCTGCGGCATCGATGGCTCTGCCGCCTTCAACAATTATCACAAGACTGCGAAGAACCCCGCAGATACCTTGTCGCGATTCTTCATGGGCGCAGTTGGAAGCACCACTGCCAACACGACTCCAGCAGCGGCACCTTCGATCGCTCCAAAGCCAGCACCGGTAGTGACGCCTCCAGCTCCGACCGGCCCTGGCACCAATGGTGAAACGCTGACACTGACCATCGTCGCGGCACACGGCACGGTTGCCAGTTGCTGGGCCGTCATCAACAACAACGTCTACGACTTGACCAACTGGGTCAGCGCACACCCGGGCGGCACCAGCCAGATCACCGCCATCTGCGGCAAGGACGGCTCGGCTGCTTTCAACGGCTACACGCACAGCAACCAAAGCATCGCCAACTCAACCTTGGCGTCCTTCAAAATCGGCACGCTCGGAAGCCCCGCCACGGTCGGCACTCCCCCGCCCGCACCCACGCCTACAGTGACTCCGGCGCCCACCGTGACGCCTCCAGCTCCGACCGGCCCTGGCACCAATGGTGAAACGCTGACACTGACCATCGTCGCGGCACACGGCACGGTTGCCAGTTGCTGGGCCGTCATCAACAACAACGTCTACGACTTGACCAACTGGGTCAGCGCACACCCTGGCGGCACCAGCCAGATCACCGCCATCTGCGGCAAGGACGGCTCGGCTGCTTTCAACGGCTACACGCACAGCAACCAAAGCATCGCCAACTCAACCTTGGCGTCCTTCAAAATCGGCACGCTCGGAAGCCCCGCCACGGTCGGCACTCCCCCGCCCGCACCAGTTCCGGTAGCCACCGTGTACACGGCTGCACAGGTGAAGGCGCACGGCACTTCAGCGAGTTGCTGGAGTGCGATCAACCTGACGGTCTACGACCTCACTGGTTGGATTGCGCTCCATCCGGGTGGCCGGGCTGTGATCCAGGCGGCATGTGGCCGCAACGCCAGTTCGGTATTCAATGGCAAGCACGCTGGCGATGCATCAGTGGCAACCCAAATGAAGGGCTACGCAATCGGTGTCATCACCTCTGCGCAGCAGGGCACGCTCACCACGGCAATCAAACCGTAGGCCAAGCAGATTTAGGCCGAGGGCCGCTCGGGGCTGAACCAAGCCTCGGGCGGCTCTTCGCGTCCCGTCTGCTGCAGCCACATCTGCGCCTGGTTTGTGAGTGCTTGGATCAAAGGGAATACCTGTTCCGCGGGTATCCGAATACGCGAAACGACTTTGGTCAACAGCACGTGACCATCAGCCTCGGGGTCTAGCAGCTTCGCCTCGACAACAGGCTGCTTGACGGAGAGAAAGTCGAGCACAAAAGTCGACGGCGTGTTCCAGATGTTGGCGAAGTCGGCGAAGACGCCCGCTTCTTGTTCTGGGGGCAACTCGATCCCGAGTTGGGGCTGCTGGTCTTCAACCTGTTCGAACGGTGTGTCTTCGGCACTCATAGCGGCAGCCTACGCGCGGCGCAGCCAGCGAGGACATCACCGCAGCAGCAGGCGAGTCTGTTCGACATCCTTTGCCATTGCAGCCATGAGATCGTCGACGCTATCGAATTTCACGGTGCCACGAATGCGACTGATAAATTCAATTCCGATGTACTCGCCGTACAGTTCAAGCTCAGATTGATCCAGCGCATAAGTCTCGACCCGCCGCTCCAGCACGTCCTCGAAGGTGGGATTCGTGCCGATGGAGATAGCAGCAGGAAGCGCTTGCAGACCGGCTTGGCCGTGGGCTACCTCGCCACGGATCAGCCACCCGGCGTACACGCCGTCAGCAGGAATCAGGAGCCCATTTACCGTACCCAGGTTGGCGGTGGGGTACCCGATGGTGCGTCCGCGATGATTGCCGTGAATGACTGGACCTTCGAGGCGATGGGGCCGACCCAGCAAGACTTCAGCTTCTGCAACATCACCTTCAATGAGTGCGCCACGGATGCGCGTACTACTTACACGATCGACCCCGAACTGCACTGCGGGAATCTCATGCACCGTGAGGCCCGCGCCGCGAAGGGTTTCGGCAGAACCACTGGCACGACGACCAAAGCGGAAGCCTTCGCCGACAACGACCACTTGTGCGTGGCACTCGCCAATCAGCACCTCTTCTATGAATTGCTGTGGTTCCTGTTCCGCACGTTCGGCGTCGAAACGGCAGACATGGACATCAGCAATGCCTTCGTCCATCAGGACTGCGCGACGGCGAGCAATCGTCATGAGCAAGGGAATTTCGAGCCCTCGCAGCACGGTCATCGGGTGAGGATCGAAGGTGACTGCGGCGGCGCGGAGACCCTCGGCGTGGGCCAGAGAAACGGTCTTATCGACAAGCGCACGGTGACCTGCGTGCACACCGTCAAAAACTCCAATGGTGACGACGCTTGCTGTGTGCGACATGGGTATATCAAACCATCCAACGGGAGTGGCTCATGCCGAGAACACCGCGAAGTGCTGCCAAACGCCAGCACGTGATTCGGAAAGCGCCAGCAACGCCCCATCTGTTGCCGTCAGTCCGACGAGCCCAGAAGGTGCATCTTCCGACGCATCGATACGAGCGCCATGTAGCACCCGAGAAGTCTGCAGCGCATCGAGCTGCACCAGTGCATATTCTCGCTCCAGGACGTCCGTCAGTGGCATCAGACTGACCGTGTCTCCAACATCGGGCAGCGAGATCGCATCGCTCAGGCTGAAGTGACCCGCAGCCGTTCGGCGCAGCGCCGAGAGATGTGCACCAACACCGAGCGAATCTCCAAGATCACGGGCCAGCGCGCGAATATACGTGCCAGCTGTGCAGACAACGGAAACGTCAACCTCAACGAGTTCGGCATCGCGGCGGATGGCGGAAACGTCAAGGGAATGGATCGTGATCGGGCGAGGCGGCAGTTCGAAACTCTCCCCCGCACGCGCGCGCTTGTACGACCGAACACCATCAATCTTGATCGCGGAAACCGAGGAAGGAATCTGCATAATGTCGCCCACATACTGAGAGGCAGCGCTCCGAATCGCCTCTTCAGTGAGATGGCTGGCTGGAGTTACCGCCGTCACCTGGCCCTCGGCATCCTCAGTATTCGTCGCTACTCCGAGTCGGATGGTGGCCTCGTAAGACTTGGTTGAAGCCGTGAGATGACCAAGCAATTTGGTGGCCCGCTCAATGCCGATCACGAGCACACCAGTCGCCATCGGATCCAGCGTGCCCGCATGGCCCACAGCGCGCGTTCCGCACACCTTACGCAGACGAGCGACGACGTCGTGGGAGGTAACACCAGCAGGTTTGTCGATGATGATGAGTCCATCAGCAGCGGTGCGTTGGCGAGGTTTGCCCATAGGAGTCAGTCGCAGGCTAGGCCTGCTGCTCTTCCTCGTCTTCAGCATTGACATCGACGTCGCGCTTATACGGATCGGCATCGCCGGCATATTCAGCGCCTTCCTTGATCTCCGCGAGTGCCGCATCCGCCGCGTGCATTTCGCGGAGAAGCCCCTCGAGATGTGCCGAAGTTTCAGGTACCGCATCGATGATGAACTTGATCGACGGCGTGTGCTTGATGCCCATGCGCCGGCCAACCTCAGTTCGGATCTGCCCACGGGCGACTTCCAGTGCTTCCGAAGTCGCCTCGCGCTCTTCCGGAGTGCCGAAAACGGTGTAGAAGATGGTGGCCTCGCGGAAGTCATTCGTCAGGCGGGCATCCGTAATCGTGACGAAGCCCAAGCGCGCATCTTTCACACGGTACTCGATCGCCTCGGCGGCAATCTCTTGGATGCGCTTGGCCAACTGCCGCGCCCGCAAGGTTTCATTCATGGTCTGTCCTTAGCCGATTCGGCTGTTTGGGGTCTCACCTCGCATTCGCGAGGCCAGACCCCAAACAAGTCGGTAAGCGGTACTTATTGGGCGCGAGGCTTCTCGCGCATTTCGAAGGTCTCGATGCTGTCGCCAACACGGAGATCGTTGTACGACCCAAGGCCGATGCCGCACTCGAAGCCCTCGCGGACCTCGGTTGCGTCGTCCTTGAAGCGTCGCAGCGAGTGGATCTGCAGGTTATCTGCAACCACCAGGCTGTCACGAACCAAGCGCGCCTTGCTGTTGCGCTTGATGGTGCCACCACGAACGATGCAACCTGCGATGGTGCCGAACTTCGAGGACTTGAAGACCTCACGCACCTCGGCGGAACCGAGTGATGCTTCCTCGAATTCGGGCTTGAGCATGCCCTTGAGCGCTGCCTCGACGTCCTCGATCGCTGCGTAGATGACGTTGTAGAAACGAATCTCCACACCCTCTTCGTCTGCGAGTTCAGCGACCTTGCCTTCGGGACGCACGTTGAAGCCAATGACGATGGCGTCGGACGCAGCGGCCAAGGTGACGTCGCTCTTGTTGATTGCACCCACACCACGGTGCAGCACACGCAGGATGACTTCGTCGGACACCGACACCTTGATCAATGCATCTTCAAGAGCTTCGACCGAGCCGGACACGTCACCCTTGATGATGAGTTTGAGTTCTTGCACCTCGCCCTTTTCGACGGTAGCGAGGAAGTCCTCAAGTGTGCGCTTCACGCGGGTCTTGGCCAGATGTGCATTGCGCTCACGAGCCGCACGAGCCTGTGCGATCTGACGAGCAATGCGATCCTCGCTGACGACAAGGAACGAGTCGCCTGCGCCGGGCACGGAAGTGAGACCAAGTACCTGAACCGCACGCGACGGACCAGCCTCAGAGAGCGGTTGACCGTTCTCGTCGAGCATGGCACGAACGCGACCGTAGGCATCACCGGCGACGATGGAGTCGCCCGGGCGCAGCGTGCCGCGCTGGACGAGCACTGTCGCCACGGGACCACGACCGCGGTCAAGGTGTGCCTCAATGGCGACACCTTCAGCGTCTCGATCGGCGTTGGCACGCAGGTCAATCGCTGCGTCGGCGGTGAGCAGCACTGCCTCGAGCAACTTATCGATGTTCAATCCATTGCGCGCCGAGATATCGACGAACATGGTGTCGCCACCAAACTCCTCAGCAACCAAGCCGAATTCCGTGAGCTGCGTACGAACACGCATTGCATCAGCTTCCGGCTTGTCAATCTTGTTCACTGCAACCACGATCGGCACATTGGCCGCTTGGGCGTGGTTGAGCGCTTCAATCGTCTGCGGCTTCACACCATCATCGGCTGCAACCACGAGCACTGCGATGTCGGTGACCTGCGCGCCACGAGCACGCATGGCCGTGAAGGCCTCGTGACCGGGGGTATCAATGAAGGTCATCGCACGTTCGATGCCATCGTGTTCCGTCATGACCTGGTAGGCACCAATGTGCTGCGTGATGCCGCCCGCTTCGCCCTCGACCACGTGGGTCTTGCGGATTGCGTCGAGCAGGCGCGTCTTGCCATGATCGACGTGGCCCATGACGGTCACAACCGGAGGACGCACCGTGAGGAAGGCGTCGTCATCTTCGTCACCACCGAACTCAAGGTTGTAGGACTCGAGCAATTCACGGTCCTCGTCCTCGGGCGAGACGACCTCAACGACGTACTGGAGTTCTGAGCCGAGCAACTTCAGGGTGTCATCGTCGACGCTCTGCGTCGCGTTGACCATCTCGCCGAGTTTGAACATGACGGTGACCAGCGCTGCCGGATTGGCTCCGATCTTCTCAGCGAAGTCAGTGAGTGAAGCGCCGCGCGGCAAACGCACCGCGGAGCCGCCACCGAGCGGTACTGAGATGCCGCCAAGGATCGGGGCAGCCAAGTTGTCGAATTCTTGACGCTTCTCGCGCTTGCTCTTGCGGTTACGTGAAGCCTTGCCGCCACCACGACCAAAGGCGCCCGCTGCGTTACCGCGTCCGCCTGTGGAGGCACCTGGACGTGGAGGACCACCGGCGGGACCACCGGCAGGTGCACCGGTACCGGCTGGGCGAGGACCGCCGAAGCCACCAGGGCGAGGACCGCCCGCTCCGGCCGGGCGAGGACCGCCGAAGCCACCGGGGCGAGGGCCGCCAGCACCTGCCGGACGACCTGGACCACCGGGGCGACCAGGCCCGCCCGCTCCGGCCGGGCGACCGGGGCCGCCAGGACCACCTTGCGGGCGCACGCCGAGTGGGCGCTGCGCCGGCATGGCACCGGGGTTGGGACGCGGGCGCGGCATGTCAGTCGGGCTACCCGCGGTGGGGCGACGCGGGGCGTCATCACGCTCGGGGCGACTCGTGTCGCGCGTCATGAAGGGGTTGTTGCCGACTCGCGGTCCACCCGGGCGCGGCGCGGCCGGACGTGGCCGCGGCATATCCGAAGGATTACCAGCCGACGGTGCGGCCGGTGTCGCCGGAGCAGCGGGTGCCTCGAACGTGACCGCCGGCGCAGGCTTTTCTACTGCGGGAGAGGTCGATGGCGTGGGGGCAAATGCTGCCGGAGTGGCCGCCGGAGCAGGCGACTCGGCCACGGGGGTTGCTGCTGGTGGAGCGGCTTCCGAAGCAGCGGCGGCCTTCTTCGGCGCAGCCTTCTTGACCGGCTTGGCTTCTGCAGATGGCGCAGGCACAGCCTCGCGCAGTTTGCGGGCAGCGGGGGCTTCGATCGTCGACGAAGCCGACTTCACGAATTCTCCAAGCTCTTGGAGCTTGGTGACCGCTTCCTTGCTAGTGATACCGAGCTCTTTGGCGAGCTCATGAACCCTGAGTTTTGACACAGTTCCTCTTCGCGTCGTGTGCTCAGGGCCGGGGTGGCCTAGAGCACGTCTTGGAGCACGCTCATCGCGTGCTCACTTGGTACTCATTGAGTACTCATCCCGTCACGCTCCCGCGTGGTCAGTGGTGGCTATGGACATTCGAAACTCCTCGGTGACGAGCGGAGCCTGCGTCAACCGAAGTGCACGCTGGAATGCCCGGCGTGACTCCGCTTGCTGCAGGCACAAGAGATCACGATGCAGATACGCACCGCGACCGGCGAGCTGTGCCCGTACGTCGGCGATGATGACACCGTCTACGCAAATGACACGTTGGAGTTCCGTTTTCGCAGCCGTCTTCCGGCAGCCCACGCAGGTGCGCACGGGCGTCGGTGAAACGATTGCAGTGGTCGATTCTATCGTGCTCACACCCATGCTCAGGACGCGGAGGCGTCGGACCGGATATCGATCTTCCAACCCGTCAAACGAGCGGCGAGTCGGGCGTTCTGACCTTCCTTGCCGATGGCGAGGGAAAGCTGGTAGTCGGGAACCACAACGCGCACCTGCCGGGTCGATGAATCGACCACTTCCACGCTTACAACGCGCGCTGGAGACAACGCTGCGGCCACATACTCGGCCGGATCGTCGGAGTAATCAACGATGTCAATCTTCTCGCCGTGCAGCTCATTGACGACATTTCGGACACGCGCACCCATTGGGCCGATACACGAACCCTTGGCCGCCACCCCCTGCTTGTGGGAAATGACCGACATCTTGGTGCGGTGGCCGGCCTCGCGAGCGATACCCATGATCTCGACGGTGCCGTCCGCAATCTCCGGCACTTCGAGCTCGAAGAGCGCCTTGACCAGGTTGGGGTGTGAACGGCTCAGTTGCACCGAAGGTCCGCGCATGCCCATCTTCGTCTGCACCACGATCACCTTGATGCGCAGTCCGTGCTCGTAGGTTTCGCCTGGCACCTGCTCGCCCGGAGGGATGACGCCTTCGATCTTGCCGAGATTGACGTGCACCATCTTGGGATCGAAGGACTGCTGGACGACGCCGCTGACGATGTCGCCCTCCTTGCCCTGGAACTCGTTGTGCGTGACCAGGTCATTGGCATCGCGCAGGCGCTGCATGAGCATCGATCGAGCCGTCGTTGCTGCGATGCGGCCGAAATCGGTGGGCGTGTCATCGGACTCGCCGATACGGGCGCCGTCTTCGTCAAACTCATACCGCCACACCGTCACGTGCCCGGTCTGCTTGTTCATCTCAACACGGCCATACACGTCTTCGCCATTGGCGTTGTGGTAGGCGGTCCAGAGGGCTTCTTCAATGCCGGCGACCAGCGATTCGACCGAAATCGAGCGCTCTGTCGCTACTGCTCTGAGTGCACTCATGTCGATATCCATGTCACTCCTCCTCGTCGGTCTGTGCAAAATCTGCGTCGGCTTCGGTTACGTCGCGATCGCTTCCGTCATCGATGAGTTCGAGTTCGTCGTCGCGGATCTTGCGGTTGAACTCAACCTGCATGATCGCCTTGACGATGTCCTTGGTGTTGCGTTTGCGGGTAGCACCCTTGAGATTGAAGATGACTTCGCCGGTTTCCTCGTCAAACTCGAGGATGCGACCCATGTCTTCGCGACCATCGGCAAACTGGATCTTCACGTTGCGGCCCACCGCGCGACGCCAGTGACGCGGCAGTGTGAGAGGGCGTTCGACGCCAGGCGATGTCACTTCGAGGGTCCAGTCGTCATCGCCCATGGTCTGGGCCTCTTCGAGGACTTCGGCAACCGCACGCGACACGTCTGCAATGAGGTCAAGATTCACGCCTTCATCGCCGTCAACGACGATCTTCACCAGTTTGCGGCGGCCGACCGTGCTGATGCGAAGCTCTTCAAGATCAAGGTCAAGGGAGCACACCACCGGCTCAATGACCGCGGTAACTGCGGAAACGTCGGACATATAGCGCTCCCTATCCTGTTATGGCCGTGCGGTTTTGGGGCGATTAGTCCCGGTGGCGGCAGGGTAACCCAAACCGCGGGTGACGCGGAACCGGCAACTGCCAACTGCATCGAGACCTGCGCGTTCGCGGCCAAGCACGGCCCACTTCAGCAGACAGGAAGCAGGCCAACGGCCGTCTTGACTCAAAGTCAAGACAGATGAACAATGTGACTTTCCATGACTAGGAAGTCACATGAAGTTCAAGTACTTGCTCGGTGCACTGGCGCTCGTTGCGTCAGGTGCCGCAGTTGGAGTTGGAAACCTCGCGCAAGCCACTGACAACGGGATACCCGCCTTTCAAGCTAAGGTCGGCTCGTCTACAACTCAAGAACCTGTCGCTCAGGCAGTCCGGGAAGTTGCATCGGCGCCTGGACCCCGAACCCTCACGGCCAGCGCGACCGCTACCTACTACTCGCCGGCCGGGTGCAAGGGGAGCACGAACTACCCACATTTGAGCGGCACCGATGCATCTGTCCACGGAACGATGATCTGCAGATACGCGGTTGAACAGGTGGCAACGGCAACAGAGCTTACGAGGGATCGCTGGTTCGGCTACGAGACGCTCGGCACGGACTTCTCGAAGCGTGATTGGTCCACTTGGAGCGGCAACGCCACCCCGCACGTCAGCTGCCTCGGAGAAGGCTGGTATCGCTACCGCGGATGGTCCACGCACAAGAGTCTTGAGTCAGGCATGGTCTACGCAAGCGACACTTGGAACTGGCAGTTCCCAGGCGTCAGCGAATTCACCTGTTAATGCCGTACAAAAGACTGCGCGCCGTCGCCGCGATATGCCTTGCGTTGCTCGTGATCCTCACGTGCGAGTCGCCGTCCGAGCCACGGTCGGCTCGAGACAAGGCACTCGACGGCAACGGCGTGCAGCTACTGCACCGAGTCGAGGCACCCCCCGATTCCCCTCCCCAGCTGCGCATCAATGGCAGGAGAATTCTTCCAATCGCGTACTACTGGCACTCCCCGGCGACCGGACGAGTCACGAAGCGCGCTCCGGACTCCATTAGCGACGACCGCGTTACAGCTTTGCGCTCGCCCAAGGGCAAACCGTGGAATCTTGTCCTCGAATCCAACGTTGCACCTGAGCGAGTAGAAATACGCTGGACGGCGTCACCCGATCTGACCTCACTCGCGAACGCGCGCGTAATTCAACTTTGTAGGCACCCCTGTGGGACCTCTACAACCGACGGCTGGGCGCTGCCGCGCCTGCTTCTGCCCGCGAACGTTCGAAGCGTCCTGACTGTCGCAATGTATTCAATCGCCGATATCTCGAGCCCGTTGTTCGCCAACACGGCGAGCTACGTCCTGCAGTTGACCGGGTAGGATCGGAGCATGGCCCAGCGAACCTCTGGCCGCCCCCAGTTCGGCACGGAGCTCAGCACTGTGAGCGGCTTCACGGTGCCTGGGTACCAGGTTTACTTACGCGTGCTTGCTGCGTTTGAGGCCGTCGGCAACACGCCAACAACGACCTGGTCGGAGCTCGCAGCGGCTCGAGGTTTGGCTTTGCGCGCAGACACAAGCTGTTGGGATCTTGGGCTTGATCGCAGTTCAGATGGCTCTGATGGCTTACTGCCCGCATATGGGTATTGGAGCGCGAAACACCTCGCATCGCTCGCTGTAGCTTTGGCAACAGCCACGACCCCTGAGGAACCGTGCACCTGGGTCACATGGGATGGATATGCAGGTGACCGAGTGCTAGCGGAAGCCTCCCGGCGAACTACAAAGTTGGACCTCGGCAACTGGATCTCGCCCGCGACGGCGCACGAGCAGGAGCGACCGCTGCGCTGGTTAGCGAGCAGGTCTCGGGAGAATGGCAATCATATTCCGCTCGCGGGCTGGCCGAGCTCGCACGCGTGGGTGCTGGCGGCGCCTATAGACCACGATTCACTTTACATATCCTGCAGCACCGAACTTGCACTCGAACTAGAACATCGACTGGAAACGATGCGCGTACTGCGAGTGACTCGTGTCCAGCAAGGGTACTGAACCGAACCCAGACTCAGTGCCTACACGGAATCACGCTGCCCTGGTACAGCATTGCCAAGGGCACGGTTTCCGCTTCTCGGAGTGCGCACCTACAGCAGTGACCAGGCGAGCTTGAGCAGCAGGGCGCCAGTGGTACACAGGAAAACAAAGCGAACGAAGCCCGAACCCCGTGCGATCGCCATGCTTGCACCGAGCCAGCCACCGAGCGCGTTCGCGGTGCCCATGCAGAGCGCGACCCACAACAGGATGTGCCCTGTTGCGCCGAATACGAGGATGGATGCCAAGTTGGTGGCCCAGTTCGCGAGCTTCGCCGCGACCGACGCGCCGAGGAACGACAACCCCACCCAACTGACGAAACCAAACAGCAGGAAGCTGCCGGTACCCGGACCGATCAGGCCGTCATAGAAGCCGACGGCGGCGGCGAGCACAAGAGCTCTACCGCGAGCCGACGCCTCGAACACCTCGTGGTCCGTGACGCGCCTACTCACTGCGGTGTTCAGCCACACGAGCGCCAGCACCACGACGATCACGGGTCGGAGCAACTCCGTCGAGACGCGAGTCGCCGTGAAAGAACCGATTCCGGATGCCACGAACGCAACTGCCATGATGCCGCGCGCCAAACCCCAATCGGGCTTGTGCGCACGCGTATAGGTGCGCACGGCAACAGACGTGCCGATGATGCTCGACGTCTTATTCGTGCCCATCGCGGTCAGCGTCGCGGAATGCGGGAAGACGAGCAGCAGCGCCGGCAACTGGATGAGCCCTCCCCCGCCAGCAACGGCGTCAATCCAACCCGCGAACAGCGCTGCCACAACGAGCAACGCGATGGTGTTCGCGTGGAGTTCGATCACGCGCGGCAGGCGTCGAGGATGTGCGCGAGGGCCGCGTCGGCGGGCACATCGCTGCGCTCGCCCGTCTTACGGTCCTTGACCTCGATGATGCCGTTGGCGAGGTTCTTGCCCACGACCACGATGGTGGGGATGCCGATGAGCTCGGCATCGTTGAACTTCACGCCCGGCGAGGCCTGGCGGCGATCGTCGAACATCACGCGCACACCGGCCGACTCAAGGTCGGTGGCCAGAGACTCGGCCTTGGCCCACACGTCCTCGTCCTTGCCTGTAGCAACGATGTGCACATCGGCCGGTGCGATTTCGCGCGGCCAGCACAGGCCCTTTTCGTCGTGGTGTTGTTCAGCAATCGCGGCAACCAGGCGCGAGACGCCGATGCCATAAGAGCCCATGGTGACAACCTGGCTCTTGCCGTTCTCGTCAAGCACGGTGAGGTCAAGCGCCTTCGCGTACTTGCGACCCAGCTGGAAGATGTGACCGATCTCAATGCCGCGCGCCTGCGTCAGTTCACCACCGCACTGGCAGCGATCCCCGTCTCGGATTTCGGCGGCTTCGATCGTGCCATCCGCCGTGAAGTCGCGAACAGCAACGAGGTCGTAGACGTGCTTTCCGCTGACATCCGAGCCCGTGATCCAACGCGTGCCTTCAACGACGCGGGGATCGAGCAGGTACTTCACCTTGGCCGGCTTGTCTTCACCCAAGGCACCGGGTCCGATATAGCCCTTGGCTAGCGTGGGACGCGCCACGAAGTCGGACTCGTCAAAGGCTTCCGGCACAGAAGGATGCAGCACGGCCTCAAGTCGCTTCATATCGACTTCGCGATCGCCCGGCAGGCCAACCGCGAGAGCCCACTTTGTGCCGTCAGGATCGGTAACGCGGAACACGATGTTCTTCAACGTGTCTGCGGCCGTCCATGCGCGGTCAGCGCGCGGGAAGGCTGCATTCGACAAATCGACGAGGGTGTCGATGGTGGGGGTATTTGGCGTTTCTTCGACGTGCGCCGCCGGCACATCGTCGTACGCCTGCACGGGCGGCACTGGCGTGATCACTGCTTCGACGTTGGCCGCGTACCCGCAGGATTGGCACTGCACGAAGGTGTCTTCGCCGTACTCGCTCGTCGAGAGGAATTCCTCTGAAGCAGAGCCGCCCATGGCACCCGACATCGCAGAAACGATGACATAGTCGAGCTCGAGGCGATCAAAGGTGGAGATGTAGGCGTCGCGATGCTGGTCGTAGGACTTCTGCAAACCTGCGTCGTCGATGTCGAAGGAGTAGGAGTCCTTCATCACGAATTCGCGACCACGCAGAATGCCCGCGCGCGGACGTGCTTCATCGCGGTACTTGATCTGGATCTGGTAGATGTGCAGCGGCAGATCCTTATAGGACGAGTACTCGCCCTTGACCATCAGCGTGAACATCTCTTCGTGTGTGGGGCCGAGCAACATGTCGTTGCCGCGGCGATCCTTGAGGCGGAAGAGGTTGTCGCCGTACTCAGTCCAGCGGCTGGTGCGCTCGTAGGGCTCGCGCGGCAGCAGACCCGGGAAGTGGACTTCCTGGAAACCAGCGGCGTCCATCTCTTCGCGCACGATGCGCTCGACATTGCGGTACACGATGTAACCCATCGGCAGCCACGAGTACACACCCGGTGCGCATCGACGAACCAGGCCCGCGCGGGCCAGCAACTTGTCACTCGGCACAACGGCATCGGCCGGATCCTCACGCAGTGTGCGGAGGAACAGCGTGGACATGCGCAGCATGGCTTCTCCCTTGGTGGACCAACGCGCCAAGGGTAGTCGGAGTGCTCAGCGGGCTTGCATTCCTGCGGCAGGGGGACCGCCATTCCACTGTCAGGGCTCTGTACTACCTTTCATGCAACGCCACGGGGGGACACATGTTCAAACTTCGCTACCTCCGCCACGCATTCCGGTTCCGCATCGGGAGGACGACTTTCGGTCGGCCGCTACCGACCGGATCGGCAAGTTACGTTCCACTGAGTGAAGTTCGTGGATTCTGGCGACAACGCGCCCTCCTTCGCGAGCTCGAAATTTCGCGACAGGAGGCAGGCTTTGCGGCGCACTGGCTTGATCGATGGCTGTCACCCAGAGAACCGGTCACGATGATTTGGTTCTTTCAGAAGAACACCCGTCTGGGCCGACGTGTGCGCGCTGTCGCCATATCTACAGCACAGAGTTCGGCGCTTAGTGCGCGAAGCCGGACCGCCGAGTACGAAGACTCATTCGCGTGGAATGGCCACCAGCTGCTCAACGATCGGAACAAGCCGATTCGTGGTGCAGCGCCGAATGTCGTCCATGCTCTCGTCCGAACGCACCGCTTCGTCCAGCGCCCAAGTACCGAGACTCGTGTTCGTGTACTTGAGACGTATGCGAGTCGGGCTGTGGCAGAGAAGGCGCTTGCGAAGCGACTGCAATCAGACTCGGACAATCTGTTGGCGGTTATCACCTATCCCGTCGGCGAGATGCTCTTCTAGGCCTCACCGCGAGGTCGGCATCCACAGTCGAAAACTGGTGGGGTCATTCGGCGCAGCATCGGAGCACGATCCGGAGCAACAGCCGAAATCGGAGCAATTACGTGTCAATCCTCGCTCGCCCGCTCATGGTCGCTGCAATCGCGGTTGCCGCGCTAAGCACCCCGGGATCACACCTCCAAGAAATGCCGCGGACGCTCACCGCCGCCATCGAACAAACACGACCTTCAAACGTTGCGGTGACCCCTAATTCTGATGTGGGCGTCCGCTATGTGCGGGCGAACAGTCGCCGAGAGGCACTCGCCCTACTTTCGCAAGTGGAGTCACAGAAGCAGCCGGGATCGGTCATTGAGGTCTTCGGCAACAGGTCGTTCGCGAAGTACGGACCATGCACTCTCAAACCACACGCGGTTCACACGCGCAAGTCCGGGCGATGGGGAATCGCCGGCGCAAAACCGGAAACTGAATGCACGGAAACCGTGTCTCTCATTCGTCACGAGACAACGTTGCGCTACCAGTGGTATATCTGGTGGTTACAGGCTGGCAAGACTCACATCGAGACAGCTACACAAACGCACCAGTTCCAGTCACTGGCGTTCGAGCACAAATGCCGCGAAAAGGAGATGACGAAATGGACGGGAACGACGCTCGGGATCATCGTCTACCGTGGCTCCAAGTACTACGCACGCGTCTTCCACGGAGTGCGTCGGCTCGCTTGCGGCGGTTGAAGTTCGCAACTCGACCTCAGCCCGACAACCCCGCGACGCCGACCGTTCTGCTTGTCTATCGGCGGCTGCTGGGAAGGCCAAACAGCAGCATTCGATTACTTGCAGTGGCCCGCTCTGAGGATGAGATTCGCAGCATCATTGCCCCACTCGGCTTGTCCGTTGAAACTGGCGAAGTGGAGTGGGAGGAACTCCCGATCGGGGGCCGGTACGAACCATCCGGGGAAGTTTCGCAAGTTGAGCGCATACATGTCGTTTCCGATGGTGGAATAGACAACGACGGAGTGGAGTACAACCAGGCTCCAATAGGACTTGGCGCTTTCGCAGATCTTCCGTCGGCGGAGGCTTTTGCCGCGACTACTGCGACGCGCACTTTAGATTCGTGCATACACATTCGATCGGTGCCAGTAGGTGTTGCGCTTTCTTAGCCAATCTGAACTGACGCCTAGAAGAACACGGTTCTGAAGGTATCGACGCGTTCGAACCCGACGCGTTCGTAGGTCTTGCGGGCCGCGGTGTTGAAGTCGTTGACGTAGAGCTCGACCGCCGGCGCTACTGAGCGCATGGCCTCGATGGCGACAGCCGCCGTGGCCGGCGCTGCGATGCGCTGCCCACGCAGATCGGGTCGCACCCACACACCTTGCACCTGGCAGGCCGCGCTCGAAATGGCGCCAATCTCTGCTTTGAACACCACGCTGTTGCCGTCACGTCGGATAAACGATCGACCGGACGTGATGTTGTCTTCGATGCGTCGGCGATATGCGCGTTGCATGCCGTTCGCAATCGGCGAGACACCAACCTCAGCGGTGAACATCTCGACACAGCATGGAAGCACCAACTCAAGTTCGTCTCGCATGCTGCGACGCACACGTGGATCGGCCATGATCGCGGGCGGATCCGTCAGCACCATCAGCGGTTGCGCTTCACGCACCAGCCGCGGCGGACCCCATCGTCCAGCCAACGCTTCCCACAACATCGCGACGTCGGATTGCCGGCCGACGATAGACGCTGCGCGGCGACCTGTTTCGGCGAGGTAATCCGCGAGCACTAGCGCAGTCGCTGGTTCCAAATCGGAGCTCACGCAATTGCCGGTCACACTGGCGACGACTCGCATCTCCCCTGCGTCGAAGATGCCGACGAGATCACTCAGCACATGGCGTTCGAGCAGTGCGGTCAGATAGCAGTGCGAATACGGGCGCTTGCCAACAAGCGTGAGCGCCGCTGCGGCATCCTTGGCGAGGAGCGGACGGACGTGCATCTAGTGAACGGAGACCTCGGGCTGGCCCTCACCGAGATCCATCGACTCGGCCAACTTCATCGCTTCTTCGATGAGTGTCTGCACGATCATGGATTCGGGTACCGTCTTAATGACCTCGCCCTTGACGAAGATCTGCCCCTTGCCGTTGCCACTGGCAACGCCGAGATCGGCTTCGCGCGCTTCGCCCGGGCCATTCACGACGCAACCCATGACAGCAACGCGCAGCGGAATCTCCATACCCTCGAGCCCAGCAGTCACCTCTTCGGCCAACGTATAGACATCGACCTGCGCGCGGCCACAGGCCGGGCAGGACACGATCTCTAGGCCGCGCTTGCGCAGATTGAGTGATTCGAGAATCTGATTGCCGACCTTGACCTCTTCGACGGGCGGCGCAGACAGCGAAACTCGGATGGTGTCGCCAATGCCCTTGGACAGCAGCGCGCCAAATGCAACGGCCGACTTGATGGTGCCTTGGAAAGCTGGGCCAGCCTCAGTGACGCCAAGGTGCAGCGGGTAATCGCACTGCTGTGACAGCAATTCATACGCGCGCACCATGATCACTGGATCGTTGTGCTTGACCGAAATCTTGATGTCTTGAAAACCGTGCTCCTCGAATAGCGACGCTTCCCACAGGGCAGATTCAACGAGCGCCTCGGGAGTGGCCTTGCCGTACTTCTCGAGCAGGCGCTTATCGAGTGAACCGGCGTTGACGCCGATGCGAATCGGGCAGGCAGCTTCGCGTGCGGCCTTGGCGATTTCTTTGACCTTGTCGTCGAACTGCTTGATGTTGCCTGGGTTCACTCGAACCGCAGCGCAACCGGCATCGATTGCCGCGAAGACGTACTTGGGCTGGAAATGGATGTCGGCAATAACGGGGATAGCCGATTTGCGTGCGATCGTGGCCAGCGCGTCGGCGTCGTCTTGGCTCGGCACGGCAACACGAACGATCTGACAGCCAGCTGCCGTAAGTTCGGCGATCTGCTGCAGCGTCGCGTTGATATCCGAGGTGAGCGTAATCGTCATGGACTGCACAGAGATGGGTGCATTGCCGCCCACCTCGAGCGGCTTGGTGTGATGACGAAGCACGAGCTTGCGCGTGAGGCGACGTGGTGCGAGCACCGGAGGCGGGGCCGACGGAATACCAAGCGAAATCGACATGGGCACAGTATCCCTCAGCCCAAGGTGATCGGCTTGACGATGTCTGCCCAAATGACCAGACCACCGAAGGCGATCAACAGCGTGGACATGGCATACGTGAACGGCAGCAGCCGTGCAGTATCGACGGGTCCGCCCAGGGTGCGTCGACGCAGACGTCGAACGCCATCACGCACGGCTTCCCAGAGTGCGGCTGCCACGTGGCCGCCGTCCAACGGGAGCAACGGCAACAGGTTGAAGAGGCAGAGGAAAAGGTTGAGCGAGCCCGCCAGCATCAGCAAGCTCAGGAGTTTGTCGGAGACGCCGGTCGGCGCCGCCGCAATCTCTCCACCGATGCGTGTGACACCGACAACGCTGACCGGACCATTCGGGTCACGCTCTCCGTTGGTAATCAGCGTGTTGCCGAGTTCGTACACCTTGACCGGGAACTGCGACATCGCATGCAGTGAGCGGGTGGTCATCGACCACATGACACGAGGGATGGTGGAAATCGGCAGGTGCTGCTGCTCCCAGACGCTCGTGACACCGATGATCGCCCGCTGGAACGTCTCGCCGGTTGCATTGCCGTCTTCGTCAAAGCGATCAAAGGTGAGGAATTGGAAGTTCACGTCGCGGGTGGATTCTGTGCCGTCGCTATTGCGCACCGTGATGGTGCCCGCGTGGCCCTGCTTGGCAACGGTCTCCATGACCGTAGTGAGCGAGTACCAATCGGTGATCTTGAGCCCGTTGACGGCGATAAGCGTCTGACCCTTTTGCAGTCCGGCTTGGCTGGCTGCAGATTGCTCGTCGGCACAGGACTGGGAATTCTTAGCGAGCAGACCGTCGGGGTTCTTGGTGGTGTACCAGCATGGTGACACGGTGTCGATGGTGGTACTCGGGCCGGACACACCGATGCCCACAAGTGCGGTTCCGAAGAGCAGGGTTGCGAACAGCAGATTCATCATGGGACCGCCGAGCATCACAACAATGCGCTTGTGCAACGGCAGCTCATAGAAGGTTCGTCCGGTGTCACTGGGAAGGACTTCCGACATCGACTCGCTGCGGGCCTCTTCGACCAACTTGGAGAATCGACCAGTGCCCGCTGCGCGACGAGCCGGCGGATACATACCGATCATGCGGATGAATCCGCCGAGTGGGATGGCGCGAAGAGCGAACAGGGTTTCACCAAAGCGGCGTGAATACAGGGAAGGCCCGAAACCGATCGCATAATCACTGACGCGGACGCCAAAGCGCTTCGCGGGAATCAGGTGCCCGAACTCGTGCAAGGCGATCGACAATGCAATCACCGTGACCACGGCGAGCATGCCAACAATTTGCCAGAGCACGAATCCTCCTACTGACCGATACAGATACGCGCGTAGTCGCGCGCCCAAGATTCGGCATCCAGTACATCTTGCACTCCTGCACCGACACTGGGGACAAAAGAGGCCCCCCGTGTGGCAAAGGTTGCGTCAAGATGTGTAGAGACAACGCGCTGGACCAGCTCAACGATTCCCGTAAATGCCAAGCCGCCGTCATGGAAGGCGTCTACCGCAACCTCATTAGCCGCGTTGAACACTGCAGGAGCGGTTCCTCCAGCTTCGCCGACAAGGCGCGCCAAGCGAATCGCCGGAAACGCCGCATCGTCCAATGGCTCAAACGTCCAGGTCGCCGCAGTGGTCCAATCGCAGGCCGGACCAGCGTCCGGTAGCCGCGCAGGCCAGTGCAGCCCGAGGGCGATGGGATTCAGCATGCTGGGCGGGGACGCCTGCGCAATGGTGGAGCCGTCAAAGAACTCAACCATCGAGTGCACGATCGATTGCGGGTGCACGACTACGTCGATAGACGAGTACGGCACATCGAATAGCAGGTGCGCCTCAATGACCTCGAGGCCTTTGTTCACCAGTGTCGCTGAGTTCGTCGTGACGACGCGACCCATCTTCCACGTGGGATGCGCGAGCGCTTGTGTCGGCGTGACATCACGCAACTGCTCGGGCATCCAACCACGGAAGGGTCCGCCACTCGCAGTCAAGACCAGCCGCCGAACTTCATGGCGGTTGCCACTCCGCAAGCATTGCGCGATGGCCGAGTGCTCTGAATCGACAGGGACGATTTGTCCGGGCATGGCAGCGGATTTCACAAGCGATCCGCCGACCACTAGGGACTCTTTGTTGGCGAGAGCCAACACCGAACCAGCACTGATGGCCGCGAGCGTGGGCATGAGTCCCACCGAGCCCGTAATGCCATTGAGGACAACGTCGGCACCAGCATTTGCCAACTCGGTTGCGGCCCCGGGTCCGCTCAGCAGCTCGCAATCGAGATCAAACGCTGCAAAGGCGTCGGCTGCCGCGGGATCGGCGATAGCGACCACCGGCACGCCGAATTCGCGTGTCTGCTCGGCGAGCAATGTCACATTGCCGCCACTAGCCGAGAGTCCCACCACTGTGAAGATGTCGCGATTACGTCGGATAATGTCGAGCGCCTGTGTACCAATCGATCCAGTGGATCCGAGGATGACGACGCTGCGGGACATGTCGCAATCGTGCCATGCCCCCGCATTGCGCGCGTCACGCCGAATATGCCGTTCGTCGCGTGGGTCATGCCGCGCTTGGGAAGCCGCAGAATGCCGTCCTAGCCTCAGTCCATGACAATTCGTGTTGGTGGGCCGTCACTGCCCCAGAAGCGTGAGCTCGTAACCGCCATTCCCGGCCCCAGGTCCATTGCGTTGATGGCTCGTCGCAAGGCGGCGGTCAGTTCCGGCGTCGGTGGAACACTGCCGATCTTCGCGGCCGCCGCAGGTGGCGGCGTCATCGTCGACATCGACGGTAACTCCTTCATCGATCTCGGCGCAGGCATTGCTGTCACCAATATCGGCAATGCCGCACCACGCGTCGTAGCCGCTGTGCAAGAGCAGGTCGCTGCCTTCACGCACACCTGCTTCATGGTGACGCCGTACGAGTCATACGTCACCGTTTGCGAAGAACTGAATCGCCTCACGCCGGGCGATCATGAGAAGCGCTCAGCACTCTTCAACTCCGGCGCGGAAGCGATCGAGAACGCCGTCAAGATCGCCCGCTCCTTTACTGGACGCCAGAAGGTTGTGGTGTTCGATCACGCGTACCACGGCCGTACCAGCCTCACCATGGGTTTGACCGCGAAGAACATGCCGTACAAACACAAGTTCGGCCCTTTCCCCTCTGAGATCTACCGCGTTCCCAACTCCTACCCCTACCGCGACGGAGCACTCTCCGGCGCCGACGCAGCCAAGCTCGCGATCAGCAAGATCGAGAAGGAATGCGGCGGCGACCAGGTAGCGGCAATCTTGATTGAGCCCATCCAGGGCGAAGGCGGATTCATCGTGCCTGCCGATGGCTTCATGCCGGCCCTGGTCGAGTACGCGAAGGCCAATGGCATCGTGTTCATCGCTGACGAGATCCAGACTGGCTTCTGCCGCACTGGCGCTTGGTTCGCCTGTGAGCACGAAGGCATCGTCCCCGATCTCATCACCTCCGCTAAGGGCATTGCCGGCGGATTGCCGCTCGCCGCCGTCACAGGCCGTGCCGACATCATGGATTCCATCCACACGGGTGGCCTTGGCGGCACCTACGGCGGTAATCCGATCGCTTGTGCTGCGGGAATCGCCTCGATCCTCACCATGGAGGAAATGGACGCCAACTCCAAGGCCAAGCGCATTGAAGCTGAGATGTGGCCACGGCTTGAGACAGTGTCGGCGAAGCACGGCATCGTGGGCGAGATCCGCGGGCGTGGTGCCATGATCGCGATCGAAATCGTGAAGTCTGGCACCAACGAACCGGATGCCGAACGCACGACCAAGATCGCCAAGTACTGCCACGAACGCGGTGTTCTCATTCTGACCGCCGGCACCTACGGCAACGTCATCCGCTTCCTGCCCCCGATGTCCATCCCGGACGACTTGCTGCAAGAGGGCCTCGACATGCTCGACGAGGCCATGGGTGCGACGGCCTGAGCAGCGACGGGCCGCACACATCGAAACAGCAACCAACCAGACGCCATACGGCGAACCTAAGTAAGCGAGGATTGGCAATGAGCAAGTACAAAGTAATTGACCCGGCAACCGGCGAACTCGTGCAGTCGTATGCGACCGCCACCGATCAGCAAGTTGGGGACGCGCTTCGGCTTGCTGACGCGACGCAGAAGGACTGGACGAAGTTGCCGATCGCAGATCGTGCCGCAGTAGTGCGACGTGTCGGCCAGATCCACGCAGAGCGCGCGGCCGAATTGGGCGCCATCATGGTGCGCGAAATGGGCAAGCCCCTCGCGGAAGCCGTCATGGAGTCGGAGTTCGCCGGAGCCATTTACGAGTATTACGCCGACCACGCGGAAGCACTGCTCGCCGACAAGCCCATTGAAGTTGTCTGGGGAACCGGCACTGCTGTCATGCGCCCGTCGTCAATCGGTGTCGTACTCGGCATCATGCCGTGGAACTTCCCCGCCTATCAGGTCGCTCGCTTCGCCGGTCCAAATCTGGTTGCCGGAAATACGGTGCTGCTGAAGCACGCATCACAGTGCCCAGAGTCTTCTGCGTGGATCGAGGCCGCATTCCATGAGGCCGGAGCTCCGGCTGGTGCCTACGTGAACCTGTATGCGACCTCACAGCAGATCGCGGAGTTGATCGCTGATCCCGCGCTTCGCGGCGTATCCCTGACCGGCTCAGAGCGCGCAGGCGCTGCCGTCGCGGAGGTTGCCGGTCGTAACCTCAAGAAGTGCGTGCTGGAACTCGGTGGCTCTGACCCGTTCATTCTGCTTAGCACCGATGATCTCGACGGCGCTGTTGAAGCTGCTGTATCAGCGCGTGCGGACAATGTTGGACAAGCCTGCAATGCCGGCAAGCGCATGATCATCATCGCTGATTTGTACGACGCATTCCTCGAGAAGTTCACGGCCAAGATGATGGAACGCGACGCAAGCAGCCCACTGTCCTCGGAGTCCGCCGCTCAGGAACTCGCCGCTCAGGTGGCACGCGCCGTCAAGGGCGGCGCAACGCTGGTGCAAGCGGGCGAGCCCAGTGGCGCGTTCTTCCCGCCCGCGGTGCTCACTGGTATGTCGCCGGACAACGAGGCGTTCTACGAAGAGCTCTTCGGCCCAGTCGCCCAGGTGTTCTGCGCAGAAGATGAGGCAGACGCCATCCGGATTGCCAACGACACTCCGTTCGGTCTCGGCTCCTACCTCTTCTGCACCGACCCGGAGCAGGTGCAGCGCGTTGCTAGCGCACTCGACACGGGCATGGTCTACGTGAACGGCGTTGGCATGGATGCGCCAGAACTCCCCTTCGGTGGCACCAAGCGTTCAGGCTTCGGCCGCGAGCTCGGCACGCTCGGCATCGAGGAGTTCCTGAACAAGAAGCTCATCCGCATCAACGGCTGAGCCTGAGCCTTCAGCGATCAAGCAGCGGGCGCGTCGGATCCCATGTGGTTCCGGCGCGCTCGTCTTGTCTGCGACGCGCGATTCCCGAAAGCACTTCGAGGCAGACCCGATTCGCGAGCATGACCGTGATATCTGCGTGGTCGTAGGCGGGAGCCACTTCGACAACATCAACGCCCACCAGCGGAACCTCGTAGGCGATACGACGGACCGCGTCGAGTAACTGCCGCGAGGTGAGCCCGCCCGGTTCTGGCGTACCTGTTCCCGGGGCATGCCCAGGATCGACAACATCAACATCAACCGACAAGAAGATGCCATCGCAGTCATCCATCGCGATCGCCAGGGCCTCGGTTAGGCACTCATCAAACCCTCGCGCCGTGATCTCCGTCATCTCGTAGGAACGCATCTGCTGGCCGGCCATCCAGTCGAGCGTCTCAGGCTCTGGCCAGTACCCGCGCAGACCGATCTGCAAGAAGCGATCACCACGAACTGCCCCGGACTCGATCAGTTGCCGCATGGGATGCCCATGCCCAATAAGCGAGCCAAACGTGATGAGCCCAGTGTCGGCATGTGCATCGAAATGGATGAGGCCGATGCGACCCCAACCGTGTGCGCGGGCAACCCCTGTGGCATCGGGCCAGGTAACCGTGTGGTCACCACCGAGCACGAGCGGGATCGCACCGGAGCGTGCAATGCGCTCAATCACCTGCTCTAGATCAGCACATGATTTGGCCGCGTCGCCCGAGTACATCTCGACATCACCACCGTCGACGATGCTGAGATCCCGAAGGCCATCAACACGCATGGCGAGCGAGGGTCGCGAGCCATCATGTGGCAGGTAGTCCGTGCCGCGAATGGCGCTCGGACCCATGCGTGCCCCCGAGCGATACGAAGTGCCGCCATCGAAAGGCGCCCCCACGATGACCACGTCGGCATGCTCGAAGGTCGACACATCTTCGAAATCACATGCGTCAACGCCAAGGAACGTAATGTCGGGTCCAAACATGGCGCCGTAGCGGGCCATGGTGTCAGACCTTCCGACGAGCGCGACCGACGAGCTGGGCAACCAGCACGATCGACAATGAACCGAAGAACATCAACGAGCCGATGACGTTCACCTGCGGCGGAATACCACGTTGTGCAGCACCCCAGACGTACATCGGGAACGTCACCACAGTGCCGCTGTTGAAGTTGGTGATGATGTAGTCATCGAACGACAGCGAGAAGGAGAGCAGCGCCGCTGCGGCGATGCCTGGCGCGACCAAGGGGAACGTGACGTAACGGAAGGTTTCGCGCTCGTCGGCGTAAAGATCCTGTGCGGCCTCTTCCAAACGCGGATCCATACCCTGCAGCCGCGATTTGACCGTCACCACGACAAACGAAATACAGAACATGATGTGCGCGATTGCAATCGTCGTAAAGCCCAATGGCAGTCCCATGTTGAGGAACAGCGCCAGCAACGAAGCACCAAGCACCACCTCCGGAGTCGCCATGGGCAAGAAGATCAGCAGGTTCGTACTCGAGCGACCCGTGAAGCGATGCCGGACAAGGGCGAATGAGATCAAGGTGCCGAGGATGGTGGCCACCGTTGTGGACACCAACGCAATGCGCAACGAGGTGTAGAGCGCATTCATAATCGTGGGATCACGGTTGATGTGGAGCCATGCATCGAACGAGAACTGGTTCCAAGTGCTGTTCTGTCGACCGATGGGCTTGTTGAAGGAGAACGCGAACAACACGGAAATCGGCGTAAAGAGATAGACCAAAGCTAGCAAGCCGTAAGCCGCAATCAGGTGCTGGCGCACCCAACGCGAGAAGCGGTGCCAAGTGCTGGGACGGTAGCGAGGTGTTGTGGATGCAGCCATCAGAGCAGCTCCTCCGTGCCGGCGCGACGAACGTAGACACTGACCACCACAAGGATGGTGAGCAACAGCACGAAGGACATCGACGCAGCAGTCGGGTAATCACGGATCCGAATGAACTGCGAGTCGATGACGTTACCGATCATCTTGTCCTGCGGTCCTCCCAGCAACTGCGCATTGATGTAGTCGCCAGCTGCTGGGATGAAGGTGAGCAACGTCCCGGCGACCACACCCGGCATCGACAGCGGCACTGTGACCTTGCGAAAGCCGGTGAAGGGCTTGGCATACAAGTCGCCCGCGGCTTCGATGAGGCGCGGGTCAATCTTGTCGAGCGAGGCGTACAGCGGCAAGGTCATGAACGGCAAGAAGTTGTAGGTGATGCCGGCCACGACGGCTATCGGTGTGGCCATAATCCGGTGGTCGGGGAGCAGGCCCAGGTGATTGATCAACTGCGTGATGAATGCATCGTCGGCGAGGATCGTGCGCCATGCGTATGTACGAATCAGGAATGAGGCGAAGAATGGTGCCACCACCAGCACCAGGAGGAAGTTCTTGAATTTTCCTGAGCGAAAGGCGATGAAGTACGCGAGTGGGTAGGCAATCAGTAAGGCAAAAGCCGTTGCCAAGCCTGCATATTGGAATGAACGCAAGTACTGCGGAAGATAGGTCTTGAGAGCCGTGCCGTAGTTGTCGATATTGAATGCTGGTGTGAATCCGGCGTCCGGATTGCCCGGCTGATTCGGCAGCATCAACGAGGTCTGCGCCAAAGAGAACAGCGGAATCAGAAAGAAGACTGTCAGCCAAGCCAAGCCTGGGAGCAACAACCAGTACGGCGTCATGCGACGACCGCGCGCTCGCTGGTGCTCGAACTTCACCCCAGCACTGGGGAGGACGGCGACCATGTCACTCGTCCTCAGCGTCGATGGCTTCGAGTGCTGCCGCCTCGGCCGCAAGCTCGTTGCCTGCGTCGAGGTCGTCGTCGCCATCGAGACCGAAGGTGAACGCGTACTCCCAGACCAACTCAACATTGTCGCCGGCCACAATCTCCGGCGCACCCTCGTCGTTAAGTTCGAAGCATGTCACTGGGCGATCGGGATCCCACGGCGTTTCCACCGTGTACGAAGTCGCAACGCCGGTGAAGGAAACATCGAGCACGGTGCCACGCACGCGATTGACGTTGTGCTCTTCCTTGTAGGCAATGCGCAGCTTCTCCGGTCGCACACCAACGATGAGGCTGCCGGTTTCGTCGGCCGCACGGTTTACCGGGACCCGCACTTCTCCGCCGGGCACTCGAACCAAGAGGTGCTCGCCATCGCGTCCGGTGATCTGGCCGTGCACGAGGTTGGCTTGGCCCAGGAAGTTGGCCACGAACGCCGTCTTGGGCAAGTCGTAGATGTCCATTGGCGCGCCGAGTTGTTCGATCACACCGGCATTCATAACCGCGACGGTGTCGGCCATAGTCATGGCCTCTTCTTGGTCGTGCGTGACGTGAATGAAGGTTGTGCCTACCTCCGACTGGATGCGCTTGAGTTCGATCTGCATCTGCCGACGCAACTTGAGGTCCAAGGCGCCCAAAGGCTCATCGAGCAGCAAGACATCTGGACGGTTGACAAGCGCGCGGGCCACGGCGACACGTTGCTGCTGGCCGCCAGAAAGCTGCACCGGCTTGCGTCTTGCAAGGGGAGAAAGCTCAACCAGCTCCAGTACCGCTGTCACGCGAGTATCGACGTCAGTGCCCTTGATGCCCTGACGGCGCAGTCCGAAGGCCACGTTTTCGTATATATCCAGGTGCGGAAAGAGCGCATAGGACTGGAAGACGGTGTTGATTGAGCGCTGATACGGGCGACTCGTCGTGATGTCGCGGTCCCCTAACAGGATCTGTCCTTCAGTGGGCGTTTCAAGGCCCGCCACCATGCGCAGCGTCGTCGTCTTGCCGCAGCCGGAAGGGCCGAGAAGCGCGAAGAAGCTGCCGCCTGGAATGGTCAGCGAGAGGTCGTCGACTGCCGTAAAGGCACCGAAACTCTTGGTGACGTGAACGATGTGGAGATCTTCGATACGACCCGTGTCAGACACCGTGCCTACCCTTCACTGCAGAAAAGCGCCACGGCGCCAAACGACGCCGTGGCTTTGCCGGTCAGGCGCCCGAGAGCACCGCGAACTTGGATTCAAATGAGGACTGCTGTGTGTCATTGAGTGGCATGAAGACCTGAACGCGCGACAACGTGGCCTGATCCGGGAAGATCGCTGGATTATTGGCCTGAGCAGGATCCACCTTCGCCATCGCTTCCTGCGCTCCTGCGACAGGCGTGATGTAGTTGACGTACGCCGCCACCGTGGCCGCGATATCCGGCTGGTAGTAGAAGTTCATCCAAGCTTCGGCGTTCTTCTTATGCGCGGCCTGCACGGGAATCAGCATGTTGTCTGTCCACAGGGTGCCGCCGGATTCAGGAATATTGAAGCCGTAGGTAGTGGGGTCGTTCAACATGTCACCGGACCATGCAATCGCGGCAATAACTTCGCCCGATGCCATAGCCGTCTTGTAGTCATTTCCCGTCACCTGTCGAATGGTGCCGTCATCCACTTTGCTCTGCAGCAGTGCAATAGCGTTGTCGAAATCGGCCTCGGTGAAGTTGTCCGAGCGCTTGCCCATGGCCATGAGCGTGACACCAACGGAATCGCGCATCTCCGAAAGGATGGTGACGCGACCCTTGAGCTTGGGATCCCAGAGATCGTCGAGCGACTTGATCTCTGTCTTGCCGGTCGCCTTCAGCAGCGCCTTCTTGTTCCATCCAAGCCCAGCAAAACCCGACTGCCAGGGCATGGTGAAAGCGCGCTGCGGATCGAACGAGACGCCCATCCATGTGGCACCAATATTCGAGTGGTTTGGAACGTTGGCCAAGTTGATGCGGTCGGCGTAGCCCTTACGAATCCAGAGATTGGCCATCCAGTCGGTCGGCGTGACGATGTCGCGGCCGATCGACTGTCCGCTCTCCAACTGCGCACGAACCTTCGCGTAGAACTCATTGTTGTCGTTGTAGTCCTCGGTGTAATTGACGTGGACTCCCGACTCCTTCTCGAAGCGATCGAGCGTAGGACGATGCCCGGCCTCATCAATGTCGATGTAGTCGATCCACGTCGACCAGTTGAGGATCTTCTCCGTATCCGAGACGTCTTCGACAGTCGGAGCAGCAGAGGGGGACTTGCTCGGTCCACCGATGCCACCTCCGCAGGCAGCAACCACGGCGCCAGCACCAGCGAGACCGCCGTACTGCAGGACGCGACGACGCGACATCATCTTGACAAGTTGTGCGATGCGCGGATCCTCCGGCATTGGCTTCATGTGCGTTCCTCCAGTTGGTGTCTTGGGCTCGGACGGTGGAAACCGTACTCCCGGATTGTGAACGGGTTGTGTCGAACCTGCCCTTTCGCAGCGCGGGGTCGACGGGCGGCAGTTATACGTCGATATTCGCCATCACGTGCTTGATTCTCGTGTAATCCTCAAGACCGTACATGCTGAGGTCCTTGCCGTAACCAGAGTGCTTGAATCCGCCATGTGGCATCTCAGCCACCACTGGAATATGCGTGTTAATCCACACCGTTCCAAAGTCAAGGTGCTTGGCCATTCGCATCGCAGTGCCGAAATCCTTGGACCACACCGATGACGCGAGTCCGTATTTCACGTCGTTGGCCATGGCGATGGCCTCGGATTCGTCGGTGAACTTCTGCAGCGTGATAACCGGGCCGAAGATCTCGCTCTGGATCATCTCGTCATGCTGTAGCAAGTCGGCGATGACCGTGGGCTCGATGTAGTAACCCTCGCTCTCCTGCCGGTTACCGCCGGTAACGACGCGGGCATGATCCGGAGTGCGCTCGATGAATCCCAGCACCTTCGACAACTGGTCTAGGTTGTTGACGGGAGGCACAAAGCCGTCGCCAGCGCGCCCACCCGCAAGTGTGGTGCTGGTGGAAGCAGCCTGTTCGGCGATGGCTGCCACGAAGTCCTCATACACTCGAGCCTGCACGATGATGCGAGTGGCGGCAGTGCAGTCCTGCCCTGCGTTGAAGAATCCAGCGATGGCCAGCCATTCGGCTGCTGCGGCGATATCGGCATCATTGAAGACGACGATCGGCGCCTTGCCTCCCAGCTCGAGATGCACTCGCTTGAGATCGCGCGCGGCAGCACCGGCGACTTCCATGCCCGCACGCACGGAACCTGTGACGGACACCATGGATGCGGTCGGATGCTCCACCACCATCCGGCCCGTGTCGCGATCACCGGTGACAACGTTGAGCACACCCGCGGGCAACACATTCGAAAGCAGTTCGGCCATGCGAATCGTGGACATCGGCGTCGTGTCCGATGGCTTGAGCACCACAGTGTTGCCGGCAGCGATGGCGGGGATGAACTTCCAGCAGGCCATCACCATCGGATAATTCCAGGGCGTGACCTGGCCGATGACGCCGATGGGCTCGCGTCGAATCATCGACGTCATGCCCTTCATGTATTCGCCAGTCGAGCGCCCTTCGAGGATTCGTGCCGCACCCGCGAAAAAGCGAATCTGGTCAATCATGGGAGGAATCTCTTCAGCCATCGTGACAGCGATCGGCTTTCCGGTGTTCTCAGACTCAATGTCTACGAGCTCATCGGCATGTGCCTCGAACACATCTGCGATTTCCAGCACCAGTTTTTGACGCTCACCGGGTGTGGTGTCCCGCCAGCCCGCGAAGGCCGCAGCCGCGGCTGCATAGGCGCCATCGACATCGGCTTGACCGGAAACCGGCGCTGCCGCGTACACGGCACCTGTGGACGGGTTGCGAATGTCAGACGTAACTCCATTCGACGCATCAACTGACTCACCGCCGATGACATTGCGCAGGGTCCGCACGTGTTCCTCCAAAAAAGTGCCTGAGGAGACTGTATGGCCGGGAATGCGGAATCGCTACCCCCGTACTGCTGAAGCGACGAAATCCTTCGCTGGAACGACGAGCGGCGACGAAATCGCTTGCCACTGCCCTGATTTCCCTGCGACACTGCCCAGCATGGCTAAGACAGACTCCTCCGCTGTAGCACTCGATGACATCTCCAAGTCGATCATCGAGCAACTGCAAAAGGATGGTCGCGCCCCGTACGCGGCGATCGGCAAAGCGGTAGGTCTCTCTGAGGCTGCAGTGCGTCAACGCGTGCAACGCATGCTTGACGCAGGGGTCGTGCAGGTGGTCGCGGTATCCAATCCGCTCCACCTCGGCTTCAACCGTGCAGCCATGATCGGCCTCAAGGTTGAAGGCAGCATGGAAACCGTCGCCGAGCAGATCGCAGCCATGCCGGAAATCGACTATGTCGTCGTTACCGCTGGCTCCTTCGATCTGCTCTGCGAGGTGGTATGTGAGAGCGACGAGCAACTGCTCGAAATCCTCCAGAACCAAATCCGTGCGATCCCGGGCGTGCGCTCATCCGAGACGTTCGTCTACTTGAAGCTGCTGAAGCAGACCTACCAATGGGGCACTCGATGAACCCGAACGATCCGCAAGAGCATCAGATCAACGGCCAGGATTGGGCCGCATCTGCGCGCGACAACCTGTGGCTTTCCTTCACCCGTCATGGCAACTTCTACGGACTCGGCAGTCGCGAGGTTCCGGTCATCACCCGCGCTGAGGGCCTCTACATCTTTGACGACAAAGGCAGCCGCTACATCGACGGTCTGTCTGGATTGTTCACGAGCAACATCGGTCACGGTCGCCAAGAGATGGCAGACACCGCCTACGAACAGGTCAAGCGTCTGGACTTCTTCCCGTTATGGGGGATCGCGCACGACAAAGCCTCCGAACTGGCAGAACGACTGGCGTCATATGCACCAGGAGATCTCAACCGCGTCTATTTCTCCACCACCGGATCCGAGGCCGTCGAATCAGCCTGGAAACTCGTCAAGCAGTACTACAAACTCACAGGCAAGCCTTTGAAGCACAAAGCGATCTCGAGATACATCTCGTACCACGGCACCACTGCGGGAGCGCTTTCCATCACGGGCATTCCGGCGGCGAAGCAGTACTTCGAACCACTCGTGCCTTCCACCATTCGTGTACCCAACACCAACATTTACCGCGCGCCTGAACACCTTCGCAACGACCCGGTCGCCTTCGGTAAGTACTGCGCCGACGAGATCGAGCAAGCCATCATCATGGAGGGCCCCGACACTGTCGCGGCGGTGTTCCTTGAGCCCGTGCAGAACTCAGGTGGCTGCTTCACTCCTCCCCCGGGCTATCTCGAGCGAGTGCGTGAGATCTGCAACGAGTACGACGTCGTCATGGTTGCGGATGAGACCATCACCGGCTTTGGTCGCATCGGTGACTGGTTCGCCATGAATCGTTTTGGCGTGGTTCCAGACATCATCACCTGTGCCAAGGGTCTGACTTCCGGATACGCACCACTCGGCGCCATGATCGTCTCGGACTACTTCTTTGAGCCCTTCAAGCACGGCACCAACGCCTTCATGCACGGCTTCACGTATGGCGGTCACCCACTCTCCGCTGCCATGGCCATGACCAACCTCGACATCATGGAACGAGAGGGCATTAACGAACACGTGCGCGCCAACGAGGATGGCTTCCGCACGACCATGGAGAAACTGCTCAACATTCCCATGGTGGGCGATGTGCGCGGCGCGGGCTATTTCTTGGCCATCGAGTTGGTGAAGGACAAGACCACTCGAGAGACCTTCTCTGCCGATGAGGGCGAGCGACTACTTCGAGGCTATGTCTCCGGCGCACTTTGGTACAACGGTCTGTATTGCCGAGCCGATGATCGCGGCGACCCAGTCATCCAGTTGGCGCCGCCCTTGATCTCCACCCAAGAGACCTTTGACGAAATCGAACAGATCATCCGTTCTGTGCTGGAAAAGGCCCAGGACTTCCTATAACCGACCCGCGAGGTCACGCCACCAAAGGAGCAGCATGTCGGGCAAAACGGATCGCACGAGTTTCGGCCGTAAGGCTGAACGGGGCTCACACGAGTTGGACGAAGCCTTCGCCGTTATCGACGCTGCACGGTTAGGACATGTTGGCTTCAATGTTGACGGTCAACCGTATGTGATGCCGATGGCGTACGCCCGCGATGGCAATCGCATCGTGTTCCACGGCTCAACTGGGTCGCGCGCTATGCGAGTGCTGTCTGCTGGAGCCAGCTGCTGCTTCACTATCACGCACCTGGATGGATTGGTGCTCGCTCGCAGCGCGTTCGAATCCTCGATGAACTATCGCTCAACCGCTGTGCTCGGTGTGTGTGAAGTCATCGAGGATGCAGACGAGAAGTGGCGCGTGCTCGATGTCATCACTGACCATCTCTTCCCCGAGCGACGCGGTGCATTGCGTCCGATGAAGAAGAAGGAAGTGGCCGCCACAAGTGTGCTCGCACTGCCCATAACCGAGTTCTCCACCAAGTCGCGAATCGGCGGCCCAAAGGGTGAAGAGATCGACGATGTCCACTGGCCGGTGTGGGCGGGCACGCTGCCGATGCACATGTCGTTCGGCGCGCCGGTTGACGCAGACGATCTCGATTCCGGACTCGCGGTTCCGCCACTGCTGCGCCTCTGGCAGGCCTGACCATCATGTCGAACTTCGCTCCGGAACGAGCTACGGATTCGGTCTGGCGTGCGACTGCAGGCGCGGCCCCTTCGTTCCCCGCACAGCCACTGCCCCATCGCGCCGACGTGGTGGTTATCGGAGCAGGGTATACCGGCCTCTGGACTGCGCTGCACCTCCTGCGCGAGCAACCCGAACTTTCCGTGGTCGTGCTCGAACGCACCGCAGTGGGATTTGGTGCAAGCGGTCGCAATGGCGGCTGGGCCTCCGCGCTGTTCCCGACGTCGCTTGAACGCATTGCCTCGTTCTCATCGCGCGAACAGGCAGTCGCGATGCAACACGCGATGTACGGGGTCGTCGATGAACTCGCAGCGTGGACGCAAGAAGAGAACATCGAATGCGAGTACGCGAAGGGCGGCACCATCACCGTCGCCCGCAATGCCGCGCAAGTGCAATCCTTGCGTCAAGATATTGAACATGACGAATCATGGGGTGCAGGCCATGACGATGTGCGCTTCCTTGATGCGCATCAAACGAGCGCGCGCATTGGCATGGCAGGAGCGCTTGCCGGCAAGTACACACCGCACTGCGCAGCGTTACATCCGCTAAAACTCGTCCACGGTCTGGCGCTTGCGGTTTCTCGACGCGGCGGCGTGATCCTGGAGGGCACCGCCGCTTTGTCCTACTCCCCCGGCGTAGTCTCGACCAATCGCGGCGTGATCATTTGCGACTCGGTAATCCGCGCGACCGAAGGCTTTAGTGCGCGCTTCGATGCACATGTGCGCGAAGTGATGCCGGTGTACTCACTCATGATCGCCACCGAACCGCTCACGGAAGAGCAATGGGACACGATCGGATTGCACGAACGTGAAACCTTCACCGAGCAACGCCATGTCGTCATTTACGGCCAGCGAACGGCGGATGGCCGCCTAGCCTTCGGCGGTCGCGGCGCTCCGTACCACTGGGGGTCTGCGGTCGATGCTCGGTTCGACTCGCACGCCGGTGTTCACCGCGGGTTGCAAGAGACACTCATTGAGCTGTTCCCAACACTCAAATCCACCCGGATCACGCACCGCTGGGGCGGCGCGCTGGCGATTCCACGCGACTACATGCCCTTCGTACGTTTCGCCGACGGTGTCGGCTCCGCCGGTGGCTATGTTGGTGATGGCGTTGCATCGGCGGCGTTAGCCGGAAGAACGATGGCGGACCTCGTGCTGCATCGCGCCACTGAACGCACGGCGCTCCCCTGGGTCAACCACCGTGGTCGCAAGTGGGAGCCGGAGCCGCTCCGTTGGCTCGAAGCCAACGGCATGCTTGCTGGATTGAACCTGGCCGATCGCATGGAAGCGAAGACTGGCAAACCTTCGCGGCTGGCTAGCTTGCTCTACCGCTTCCTCTGACGCAGCGAGCTGGGGTGCTCCGTACCGGTTTCGCGACGATGTGGCATGCCGCCGGCGGCGGGCACGACTTCGGCTGCCAAGTCGATGAGCGCTTCTGTCGCTGAGAACATGGATCTATTGGCTGGCGCCACGATTACGACCTGCCGTTCGATCACTTCACGCAGCGGCGTCCGGCCCAGGTCGTCCAGCGTCGCGAGGTGCAAATACAAGTCCGTCGCCAGTGTGAGACCGAGTCCCTGGGCCGCCATCTGTGAGGCAGCGGCTATGTCGTTCACTTCGTGCTGCACATTCGGCTCCACGCCGACATGACGAAAGGCATTGCGCAGCACGCGACCCATCGGCGTCGAGGCCTCGGGCAGAATCCATCGCTCATCGGCGATGTCGGCCAGGGAGACTGGAGTGTGCCGGACGATCGGTGCACCTCCTGCCACCCAGAAGCGCTCCGTCAATAGCCGCTGGACAGAGGTGGTGCGATCTCGCGGCAACGGCGCCTCGTCGTATTCGAGACCGAAGGCAATATCGACTTCCCCGAGGGAAACCGCTCGAATTGGTGCATCGGCATCGATCTCGCGGGTGAGCACCTTCAGCTCGGGAAAGCGCTCGGCCGCAGTGGTCAGCAACGGCGCGAGCAGGGCGGCCGCCGAACTGCCCCAGGTGCCCAACACCAACTGACCTGCGATAGCTCCGCCCGTCTGGGCCAGCGCTTGGCGCGCCCGCTCCTCCGCCAACAAGACACGCTCCGCTTCAGACGCCAGGACCCGGCCCGCATCAGTGAGTACGGCTCGGCGGCCAACCTTGACGAGCAGGTCTACCCCGACGGAGCGTTCCAGTTCCGCGATCTGCTGCGAAACGGCACCAGGGGTGTAGCCCAGTGCTTCGGCGGCTTTGGCCATGGTGCCACGGCGGGAGAACTCACGCAGGGTGGCGAGTTGAGTGAGATTCAGCCGAGCCATCTCGCCCGCCCCGGAAAACACGAAAGTGCGATCGCACGCGTATAAAGCGCGTAGTGCGACCGCACCCGTGAACCGAACGGCGCCTGACGTCCGGTGTGATCAGTTAGCCCTCGCGGACGATGAGCGTCATGTACGCGGCAATTGCGACACTGGCTGCTGCAGCGATGATGAACATAAAGCTCTCCATGGCGGCTTCCTTTCCTGCGGTGGGATCGAATCGAATCCGATCGGGTGGCGCGTGATGCGCTTCCCACAGGAACAGTGTGCATGAGTCCACACAATAGCAAAAGCGATGCTTTTTGCACTCAATACATCACATTTACTAACGTATTGAATGCGGCGTCCGTATCAGCCTTGGTACGCGGCTAGGCCCGTCAGCGCTTCGCCAATGACCAGCGTGTGAATCTCGTGCGTTCCCTCATAGGTAAGCACCGCCTCGAGATTGTTGGCATGACGAATGATCGGGTACTCCAAGGTGATGCCGTTGCCACCCAGAATGGAACGGCATTCACGCGCGATGTCGATGGCTGCCTTGACATTGTTGAACTTGCCGACGCTGATGGTTTCCGGGCGCACTGCTCCGGCGTCCTTCATGACACCGATGCGGTGCGCAAGCAGGTAGCCGGTGTCGAGGGACACGGCCATCTCTGCCAGCTTGCGCTGCGTCAACTGGAAGCCGCCGATGGGGCGATCAAACTGGATACGCGTCATCGAGTAATCGATCGCGGTTTCAAGGCAATCGCGAGCTGCGCCCAGCACACCCCAGATGATGCCGAAGCGGGCTTCTCCGAGGCACGTGAGCGGGCCACGAAGGCCTCGGGCACTGGGTAACATCGCCGAGGCCGGGAGGCGCACGTTGTCCAGCACCAGCTCTGCCGTCACCGACGCACGCAACGACATCTTCTTATGAATCTCGTTGGCGGTGAAGCCTTTCGCGTTTGTCGGCACGATGAAGCCACGAATACCCTCATCGGTATTGGCCCATACCACTGCAACGCCAGCAACGGTGCCGCTGGTGATCCACATCTTGGTTCCGTTGAGCACCCAGTCGTCGCCATCGCGCTTGGCGAAGGTGCGCATACCTGAAGGATTGGAACCAAAGTCCGGCTCGGTGAGACCGAAGCATCCGATCACTTCGCCTCGCGCCATACGCGGCAGCCATTCCTGCTTCTGATCCTCACTGCCCCAGTGATGAATGGCGAACATCGCGAGCGACCCCTGCACCGACACCAGCGAGCGCAAGCCCGAGTCGCCGGCCTCGAGTTCGAGATTTGCCAGACCGTATGAGATGGCATCGGTGCCGGCACAGTCATACCCCTGCAAATGCATGCCGAGCAGTCCAATTTCGCCCATCTCCAACGCAAGTTCGGCGGCCGGCAGCGTGCCTCGCTCGAACCAATCGGCGATGTCGGGACGAATGCGATCGTCAACATACTGACGAACCGTGTCGCGGATCATCCTCTGCTCTTCGGTGAGCAAGTTGTCAAGGTCGAGCAGTGCGAACGGTCGTTGCGGCATGACGGCTCCTGGTCGAAAGATGCGTGGATTGTATCCAATATCCAGTTACTGATCTAGCAATGCGCTCACGTGGTGCACCGCGTGATCACGGTGCGTGTGGAGGAGCGCGATGGTGCGTAGAATGTCGCGCTCACGCACGGCCTCGACGATCGCTCGATGCTCGTGTTCCACTTGTAGACGATTGGGTTCTTCGGCGAAATAGACCGAACGGTAGGCGTCGGTGGCGTCCCACAACTGACGAATCAGGCGGGCGAGGCGTGGCATAGCAGCTCGTTCTATGAGCAGAAAATGGAACTGCCGATTCGCGCTCGTCATGCCTGCAATATCACCGCGGGCCGCAGCAACCTCGATCGCGGTCATGGCAGCGGTCAGTTCCGCTACGTCCTCGTCGCGGAGCAGGGGAATCGCCGTGGAAACGGCTTCGTCCTCGAGGAGTTCGCGGATGCGATAAACCTCAGTGAGGTCGGCGCTGGAGAGTTCAGCCACAAAGTAACCGCGGTGCGGGTGATACGTCACTTGACCCTCGCCTTCGAGGATCTTGAGAGCTTCACGCAACGGGACGCGAGACGTACCCAATCGTTCAGCCAATGCGTCTTGGCGGATCTGCTCGCCGGGGCGAAGCTCGCCCGAAACGATGCCACGGCGCAATTCGCCGAGGACAAACTCCTGGGCAGTTTGCGGGCGGCGCGGTCTATCAGTCACAACGCATCCTCCAGGTCGATGTTGCCGATACGCGGCGGACGCGACCGGTATTCGGCCGGTGTGCGCGATAGCGCGATTGGATGCGCGACAGTCGGCAGGCCTTCAACTACTGCGATCGGATTGAGTCCGAGCCTTGTGGCTAAGGCAAATGCATCATCGATGCCATTCACCGGTCCACACGGCACGCCGACTGCGGCGAACTCCGCTAACCACGCGTCAGCACCTCGCCGGGCAAGTGCGGACTGCAGGAGTTGACGCAGCTCACCGCGGTGGCTCACCCGTGACGGGTTTGTACTAAAGCGCACATCATCAGCCAATTCCGGCAGTCCCAAGGCCTGCACGCAATGGCCGAACTGCGAGTCGTTCCCGACGGCCAGCGCGAGAGCACGATCGGCCGTTTCGTAAATTTCGTACGGGGCGATACTGGGGTGGGCATTGCCCATCGCCTGCGGAACGATGCCGGCGCCGACAAACGCCCCCGCCTGATTCACCATGCCCGACAGCAGCGAACCCAACAGTGTCACATCAACTCGCTGCCCTTCGCCCGTCCTGTCGCGGTGCCGCAGCGCGGCCAAGATCCCGATAGCGCAATGCAGTCCGGTGATGACGTCGACGAGTGCAACACCAGCTTTCGTCGGTGTCTGAGGATCGGGGCCGGTGATGCTCATCAGCCCACCTACGGCCTGCACCAGCAGGTCGTAACCCGGCAGCTTGGCAGCCTCCGGCGTCCGCCCGAAACCAGAAATCGACGCGTAGACGAGCCTCGGCTGATCTGCGACAAGCGCGTCATAGCCGAGCCCGAACTTCTCCATGGTGCCCGGCACAAAGTTCTCAACGACGACATCGCAACTGCGAATGAGCATGATTGCATCAGCGCGCCCCACGTCAGTCGCCAAGTCCAGTGCGAGCGATTGCTTATTGCGGTTGATGGAGCCGTAATAGGTGGCGTCGCCGGCGCTGTCGAAGGGCGGTCCCCATTGACGGGTGTCGTCCCCGAGGGGAGGGCGTTCGACCTTGATCACCTGCGCCCCAAGGTCGGCAAGCAGCATGGTGGCGTAAGGGCCGGCAAGGATGCGTGAGAAATCCGCGATGCGGACTCCATCCAGTGCCCCTGCCATGCCAACTCCAACCCGCGAGCGTCTGGATATCGTATCCAATTGCGCGATTGGCGGCATCGGCCATTCCCTGCGCTTCACTGTCGAATCTGTTCGACTTCGCGTAGCGAAGCGAACAGATTCGACAGTGAAGCCAAGAGGATGGGGTTACCGGGTTGTCGCGGCAAGCTGCCCGCAGGCACCATCAATGTCACGACCGCGTGTATCCCGAACCGTGACTGCAATGCCCTTGGCTTCGAGACGCCGAACGAACTCTCGCTCGTCGCGGGGATCCGATGCCGTCCATTTGGATCCTGGCGTGGGATTCAACGGGATGAGATTGACGTGCACTAGGTGACCGCGCAAGCGATCGGCAAGCATGTCCGCCCGCCAAGCCTGATCATTGATATTGCGGATCAAGGCATACTCGATGGAGATGCGACGCCCGGTGACATCGGCGTAATTCCATGCCGCGTCCAATACCTGCTGCACCTTCCAGCGCGAATTGATCGGCACCAGCTCATCACGAAGTTCGTCGTCAGGGGCATGCAATGAAACTGCCAGCGTCACGGGGAAACCAGACGTAGCCAGATCATTCATCCGCGGTACCAGCCCGACAGTGGACACTGTGATTCCGCGGGCGCTCATGCCGAGGCCCTCGGGTGACGCACTCGTCAGCCGTTCGATAGCAGCGATGATGCGCGGATAGTTGGCCATCGGCTCGCCCATACCCATGAATACAACGTTGGAAATCCGCCCCGGTCCACCGTGGATCTCACCGCGATGCAACGCCCGTGCACCGGCCATGACCTGCTCGACAATTTCGGCTGTCGACAAGTTTCGCGTTAAGCCAGCCTGTCCGGTGGCGCAAAATGGACAGTTCATACCGCAGCCAGCCTGCGACGAGATGCACATCGTGACCCGGTTGGGATAGCGCATCAAGACGCTCTCGACGAGTGCACCATCGAACAAACGCCAAACATGCTTGACCGTGTCGCCACGATCGCATGACAGCGTTCGGATGGGGGTGAGCAGTTCTGGGACGAGGGCAGTAACTAAGGCCGCGCGATCCGCCACGGGAATGTCGGTCCACGTGTCAGGTGCATCGTTGAGTCGACCGAACCACTGCCGACTCAACTGATCTGCTCGGAAACCCTTAAGTCCGATTTCAGCGGCCTTGGCCCGACGCTCACTCGCACTGAGATCAGTGAGGTGCTGTGGCGGCATCGCCCGACGGGGCGGCGCCATTTGCAGTTCGCCCGGCTTGGGGCGAACAACGTCTTCATTCGTCATACGCCCATCCAGGTGAAGCCGATCGACGCAACCAGTGCGTTGATGAGGAGTGAATCAAGGCGGTCCATGAACCCACCATGCCCGGGCAGCGCCTGGCTCATGTCTTTCACGCCGAGATCGCGCTTAATGGCGCTCTCTGCGAAATCGCCCACGGTGGCCGAAATCGACATTACTAGGCCGAGCGCAATGCCCTGCCACGGCGCGATGGCCAAGAGATGTGGCACAAGCAAGCCGCCGAGGGCAGCTTGCGTGACGAGTGAGCCGAGCATGCCTTCCCACGACTTCTTGGGGCTGATGCTCGCCGCGATCGGATGCTTGCCAAAGAAGACACCGGCCGCGTATCCGCCCGTGTCATTGCCGGCCGTAAGCAACACCATCGTGATGACACGCGCGGCGCCCCCGTCCCCTGCCGACATTGCCGTAGCAAAGCCAACCAAGAGTGGAACGTAGGCAATAACCAGCACCGACGCCGCCAGGTCATCAAAATAGCCCTTGACGCCCGCGCCGAGCCGATGCCAGGCCACGACGACGACCGAAGCCGCAAACACGCCCAAGGAAATATCGGAACTGTAGAAATATGAGATGGCCGGAATGAGCACTGCCGCTGGGTAGGCGACTTCACGTACGACGTGGCGGTCGCGATGCTCCAGCGCGTTGGCGAGTTCCCGTACAGCCAAGACCGACGCCGCCATAGCCAACACTACGAAACCCACCCGGAACCACAGCAGCGCGGAGAACACGAGTGCCAGCAAACCCACGCCCACGGCGGTGGCCGCAGGCAGGTTCCGCCCTGCGCGGCCGCCGCTCCCGGTGTTGGGGTTCGAGGTCAAGTTAGACCTCGAGCAATTCAGCTTCTTTGTGCTTGAGAACGTCGTCAATCTGCGCCTCGTGCTTGCGAGTGAGATCATCGAGGTTCTTTTCCGCGCGCGACACCTCGTCTTCGCCGACGTGGCCGTCTTTCTTCAGTTTCTCAAGCGAGTCCTTGGCATGGCGACGAATATTGCGCATGGTCACCCGCGACTCTTCGGCCTTGTGCTTCGCCACTTTGATGAACTCCTTGCGTCGCTCTTCGGTGAGCTGCGGGATGGAGACACGGATGATGACGCCGTCCGAGGTTGGGTTCACGCCTAGATCAGAATCGCGGATTGCCTTTTCAATCGCATTCATCGCGGCCTTGTCATAGGGCGAGATGACCACCATGCGAGCCTCAGGCACCGTGAAGGAGGCCAACTGCGGCAAGGGCGTGTAGGTGCCGTAGTACTCGACCGTGATCTTCTGGAACATCGACGCACTCGCACGTCCCGTACGGATGGTCGCGAGGTCCTCCTTGGCTACTTCGACGGCCTTGGCCATCTTTTCCTCAGCTTCGAGCAGGATGTCATCGATCACAGTGCACTCCCAGTGGTTACTAACGTGCCAATCCTCTCACCGCGCACGGCGCGCGCGATGTTTCCCTCTACGAGCAGGTTGAAGACCTGGATCGGAAGCTGGTTGTCACGGCACAGACTGATCGCCGTGGCATCGGCAACTTTGAGCCCTCGCGTGAGCACCTCGTGGTGTGAGAGTTGTTCGAACTTCACAGCATCAGGGTTGAGGCGCGGGTCGGAGTCGTAAACACCGTCGACGCCTTTTGCCATCAGCACGATCTCCGCATGAATCTCGAGCGCACGCTGGGCGGCACATGAATCAGTGGAGAAGAACGGCACGCCCAAACCAGCGCCGAAGACAACGACCCTGCCCTTTTCCATGTGACGGATGGCGCGCAATGGCATGTACGGCTCCGCAACCTGACCCATCGCGATCGCAGTTTGCACGCGTGTCGGGCACCCTTGCTTCTCTAGGAAATCCTGCAGGGCCAGGCAGTTCATAACCGTGCCCAGCATGCCCATGTAGTCGGCACGCGAGCGATCCATGCCGCGCTCTGCCAGTTGCGTGCCACGGAAATAGTTGCCGCCACCGATAACGACTGCAACTTCAACGCCACTGCGCACCACGTCGGCAATCTGACGCGCGATCGACTGCACCGTGTCGGGATCAACCCCCAGCCCGCCGCCGCCTGCAAAGGCTTCACCGGAGAGCTTCAGGAGTACTCGTTTCCAACCACCCGCGGGCACTTCAGGCCAAATAGCCAGTGTGCCTTCGAGTTGCGCTTGGACGACTTCTGTGGGTTCGGGGTTCATGCACGCCTCCGAGTATCCAATTGTGCCAGCAAGCGGGCACGATGCGAAGTCGGCATCGGTGTGGCGCTGCCAAGAACGGTCGCAAAAGCGCCAAGATGAGAAGATTGGTTCGTCAATGCGGATACGGGTGGGTGGGCAGCGGCATATGGAACGGAAATCCCCGACGCCACTGTTCCTCAACGTGCGCGTGGCCGTTGCCATGACGATTGCGGGGGTGGGGACTTCTTGGGTCTTCTATCCTGACGCAGTTCCAGCCCCCATCTGGCCACCCGCCGGAATTGCCTTTGCCGCCCTGTATGGATATGGGGTGGTCGCGATTCCAGGCGTCCTGTTGGGCGCGCTCGTCCCCACCGCCTATGCCTTTTCGCAGCTGTCGCCCAATGGCCAGGTCAACACTGTTTTGGTCATCCTTGTCGGCTGTGGTGCCGCTCTGCAGGCGCTCGTCTCCATGTTGCTCACTCGTCGATTCGTCGGGAAAGAGAATCCGCTCACACAGCCGAGCAAGATTGTGCGCTTCATGGTGCTCGCCGGCGCCATTGGCCCGCTGGTGAATTCCACGCTCGGTACGACAAGCCTGTGGGGCGCTGGAAATGTGACCACGGCCGACTTCGCCCACACGTGGACGACCTGGTGGCTCGGCGATGCCATGGGCGTCGTGTTTTTCGCTCCGATAGTGCTCATGGTCCTGCCCAGCCAACGCGATGCGTGGGTTCGGCGCCGGTTGAAAGTCGCTGTACCCACACTGATTGCGGTCGTCCTCACCTTGGCTGTCTGGTCACAGCAGGTAGCCGATGTGCGCGAGGAGGCGCTGCTGGTGGCTTCGCAGCGCGCCCACGTGGCAAGTGGTCAACTCGGCTACCACGCTTCTACGTACTTGCGAGTAGCCAAGGACGCAGCAAGTTTGTTTCTCACGACAGCTGAGGTCAGTCCGCAGGCCTTTTCTGCATTCACGCGCCAGGTGCTCCTCGAAGAGCCCGAGGTACTGGCTCTCGAGTGGCTGCCGTCAGTGCCAGTCGCTGAACGATCGGCATTTGAACGGCAACAGCAGGACATTCTCAACCTGCCGAGTTTCCGCGTGTGGCAGCTTACAGAGGGCGTCTCGAGTACTGATTTCAGCAGGCTCCAGCAGTTGACACCCATTCTGTTTGCGGCCACGCAGCCTGGTTACACGCCAAGTTTTGGGCTCGATCTTTCCTCAAGTCGGCTGGATGCACCTGCAATGCAAGATGCTCTGCGCGACGGAGCGTCAATGACGCAGCCATTCACGACAACGTACGGCGTGAGTGCAGTTCGCGTGGTCCGCCTCATCGTTCCCGTATATGGATCAGATTCGGGATCAGAGCCTGACGCGGGAACGGGGGCCAGGCATAGAGGATTCGTCACCGTCATCCTGGCCGTGGATGAGCTGGTGGAAGACACCTTCGAAACCGAAGATTGGGCCGACGCGAAGATGCGCGTGATTGACGTGCAAGACCCCGCCGCCCCTCTTGCGATTGCGGTACGTGAGCGTGAAACGAGGGAGCCTTCCGCGGTAGGCGCGAGTTCTATCACGACCATTGCCGATCGGAAATGGAAAGTTGTGTTGTGGCCGGGTGCTCGAACTTCGTCGCACAACGGTGTTATCGGCTCCCAGTGGATCTTGCTGCTGGGATTGCTCATAGCAGGATTGCTGGAAAGCCTCATGCTCGTGGTGACTGGCCTTCAACGTAGGCTGGAGCGCCGAGTCCGCAGTTCTGATCACGCGGCCCGACACGACCCGCTCACGGACCTCGCGAACCGACGCGCCTTTGTTTACAGTATTGAGGCTGCTCGACAAGCGGTGAATGAAGTCGACACCATGCACGTCCTTATGGCCATCGACCTTGACGGATTCAAATCCGTGAACGATAAGGGTGGCCACGCGACAGGTGACCAACTGCTGCGGGCCGTCGCGACGGCAATGCGTGAACAGGTAAGACAAGGTGACGTGGCCGCACGGCTCGGAGGCGACGAGTTTGCCGTGTTGCTGAGGAATTGTCCGACCGACCGAGGATTGGAGATAGCGAGCAACATCCTGCAAGCGATCTCCGCAGTTCGCGTGCTCGCCGGTGAGATTGAGTTCGGTGTCACGGCCAGCATTGGTGTGCTGTTCTTCGAACCTGGCGACCCCGCAGATGTCGTTGAATTGCTCGCCCGCGCGGACGATGCGTGCTACGAGGCGAAACGAGCCGGCAAGTCGCAAGTGAAGAGTTACCTTCGCGCCTGAGGACTTCCAGTGGGTGAGCGAAGACGCGTTACGGAAAAGTGGTGGCAGCCCCGAGGGGCTGCCACCACTTGCGATCCTGTGCTTTCTCTCAGCCGGCTACTTCAAAGCGCACGAACTTCGAGACGCTCGTGCCATTGGCATCGAGGTACGCCTTGACGTTCTGCTTCGAATCCTGAACCGAGGGCTGCTCGAGCAATACGACATCCTTGAAGAAGCCCGTCACGCGACCTTCCGTGATCTTCGGCAAGGCCGCTTCCGGCTTACCTTCTTCGCGGGCAGTGGCCTCGGCAATGCGACGCTCATTCTCGACGATTTCGGCAGGAACTTCGTCGCGAGTGACGTACTGCGGGCGCATTGCAGCAATTTGCATACCAACCGAACGGGCAATCTCAGAAGCACCCTCAAAGGCGACGAGGACGCCAACCTGCGCGGGAAGATCCTCAGATCGCTTGTGCAGGTAGACCGCAGTCGAACCGTCGAAGCATGCAACCGAACCGAGTTCGAGCTTCTCACCGATGACACCGGCGAGCGCGCCGATCTCCTCTGCGACCGTCTGACCGCTCGCGAGCGTCAGCGCGGTGGCTGCCTCAACTGTCGTCGCACAGTTTGCGGCAACGGCCTCGACAATGCGTGCTGCAAGCGCCTGAAAGTCCTCGTTCTTCGCGACGAAGTCCGTCTCGCACTGCAGTGCAATGAGCGCGCCATCTTTGGCAGCGACAAGACCGTTGTTGGCACTGCGTTCGGCACCACGCTTCGCGGCCTTGGCCGCACCGGAAATGCGCAGCAGTTCGATGGCTGCATCGAAGTCGCCGTTGGATTCCTCCAGCGCCTTCTTGCACTCCATCATGCCGGCCGCGGTCATGTCGCGGAGCTTCTTCACATCCTGGGCACTAATGGCCATGTTCTTCATCCTTCGTGACATGCGTCGACCCGCTTACGCGGGTCGACGACTTGAGAAATCAGGCTTCGGTGGTCTCGGCGGCGGGGGTCTCAACGACCTCGACTGCAACGACCTCTGCTTCGGCAGCGACCTCAGCGACGACGGGCTCAGTAACAACTTCTGTGGATGCCTCGGCAGTGGTGAGCAGTTCCTTCTCCCACTCGGCCAGCGGCTCATCTGCAGCCACCGTCTCGCCCTTGGAGACCGACGAGCGAGCCTTCAAGCCCTCAGCGACAGCATCCGCGATGACTCGGCTGAGCAGTTCAACGGCGCGAATCGCGTCGTCATTGCCAGCGATCGGGTAGTCGACCTCGTCGGGATCGCAGTTGGTATCGAGGATCGCGATGATCGGGATGCCCAGCTTCTGCGCTTCCTTGATGGCGAGGTGCTCCTTCTTGGTGTCAACGACCCAGAGTGCTGAGGGCACCTTGTGGAGTTCGCGGATGCCACCGAGGAGGCGGGCAAGCTTGTCCTTCTCACGGCGAAGCATGAGCAGTTCCTTCTTGGTGAGACCGGAACCGACCGTATCGTTGAGATCGCGGCCTTCCAGTTCCTTCAAGCGCGCCACACGCTTGGCCATCGTGCCGAAGTTCGTGAGCATGCCGCCCAGCCAACGCTGATTGACGTAGGGCATGCCAACGCGGGTGGCCTGAGCCTCAATCGGCTCTTGCGCCTGCTTCTTGGTACCAACGAACATGATGGTGCCGCCATGGGCAACCGTCTGCTTGACGAATTCGTATGCGCGGTCAATGTGCGCGAGGGACTGGCTGAGGTCAATGACGTAAATGCCATTGCGCTCGGTGAGGATGAATCGCTTCATCTTTGGGTTCCAGCGGCGAGTCTGATGTCCGAAGTGGACACCGCTCTCGAGCAGCTGGCGCATCGTGACGACGGCCATGGTCGTTCCTTCCGTGGGTGCATGGGCACCCGTTTCGTTGACTCCGAATCGGCTGATTCGGACCTGATGACCGGGACATCGTCGATGCCGAAGCACACGGTGACGACGACCACTTGCTGGTCATGCGTATTCCTGCGCAGAAGCACAAGTAGGTGAATCGTACCCTGCGTCCACCGTCGGACCGACCACAACCAAATCGGCAGGACCGTGCGCTGGTGTAGCGCCATGACACTTCGGACGCTCCTGATCCTGCCCCTTCTGCTACCGATGGGCGCCGCGACGCAGGTGGATGCCTCGCCCGTGATCCCAGTTCGCGTGGTTGCGCCGTTCCGGGCGCCGCAATCTGCCTTTGGACCGGGCCATCGAGGGATCGACCTCATGGCGCTTTGGGGGCAGTCGGTCACGAGCCCAATCAGCGGCACGATCACCTTCCGCGGGGAGGTTGGCGGACGTCCTTTGCTCAGCATCAGCGACGGACTGCGAGTGGTCAGCTTGGAGCCGATCACAACCTCGATGGCCGTGGGGCAGCACGTCACCGCAGGACAACTCTTGGGCAACGTGGCTCTGGGAGGGCACTGTTCACTGCGATGCGTGCATCTGGGACTACGTGTCGGTGGCGAGTATCGCAACCCGTTACGGGTGCACGCTCGCCTGCTGCCGTAGCACTATGCGCGCGGGTGTGCCTGCTCGAATGTCTTCTGCAGTCGCTCGAACGAGACATGTGTATACAACTGGGTCGTGGCGAGCGAGGCGTGACCGAGCAGTTCCTGCACGTAGCGCAGATCAGCCCCACCTTCGAGCACGTGCGTCGCAGCACTGTGGCGCAATCCATGGGGCGAGATCTCAGGAACGTCCGGCAGATGACGAAGTAGCCGTTGCAACACGGTGCGCACCATGCGTTGATCAATCCGAGCACCGCGCGCTCCCAAAAACAGCGCGTCTCCTGATTTGGCATTCACCAGCAGCCCTCGAGCGTCGAGCCAAGCTTCGAGCGCCCTGGCAGCGGGCGCACCGAATGGCACTACCCGTTCCTTGTTGCCCTTGCCCAGGACTCGAACTGTGCGATTTCTGCGATCCAGACCTGCGACGTCCAACCCAACGCACTCTCCAACACGGATGCCCGTCGCGTATAGCAATTCGAGCACAGCGAAGTCTCGGATGTGCTGGGGATCAGCATCATCGGCCCGAACCGCGGCGGCGTCTAGCAACGTCACTGCCTGATCCTGGCGAAGCACCGCAGGCAAGGTGCGTGAGACCTTGGGGCTCGCCAACAACGCTCCGGGGTCTTCCGCAATATGCCCGCTCCGCTGCGCCCAGGCCGTAAATGTGCGCACCGATGCGACCCGTCGCGCCACGGTCTTGTCTGAGGCAGCCGCGCGCTCCAAAGCCAGCCACCGTCTGAGTACGGAAAGCGTCAGGCCCGCAGGCGATGGGATCGCCAAGGAGTCGGCGACATCAGACAGCCGTGCAAGGTCGCCCTTATAGGCGCGGATGGTGTTTTCACTGAGGCCGCGTTCATACCGCAGATACCCAACATATTCGTCGACCGCGGTCTGCCAAGGAACTGCCATGCCCCCACGGTGCAAGCACAACGATGCAGCGTCAAGCCTCCGCGCCGCGGAGTTTTCTGCAGCGTCGCCATCGCCCGTCAAGTTGTTCGGAAATGATGCCTCGTTGTGCAAGCGACGCAAGCGCGCCGATAACGATTGCCAGAGCCATCGGTTCTTGTACTCGATCGAGAAGCGAATCCACGCTCACCTCGGCACGGGCTGGCATGGCTTCGTGTACCTGACGTTCAGCGGGGCTCAGCTCGTCCCACTCTCGTCTCGACCCGGACTTTGCTTCGAGTTCGACATCACCCAGCGGAGCCACGAATGCCAAGACATCGGCACCCGATGTGACGAGTTGCGCATCTGCCTGCAGCAGGGCATGCGTGCCAGCGCTCTCTGGTGAATCCACTGGACCGGGCACTGCCATCAGGACGCGCTGCATGCCGCGGGCATGCGCAAATGTCGAGATAGAGCCGCTGCGCAAGCGAGCCTCGACAACCACGGTGCCATACGACAAGGCGGCAATAAGTCGGTTGCGAATAAGAAAGGCGGGCTTGGTTGGATGCGCCCCGGGTGCAGCTTCGCTCACCAGCAAGCCCCGCTCCGCTATTCGAGCAAACAGCGCATCGTGTGCCGAGGGGTACGACATATCGACACCACAGGCGAGCACTGCCACGGTGACACCATCAACTGAGAGCGCGCCGCGGTGTGCCGCAGCGTCAATGCCGTAGGCGCCGCCGCTGACAACTGGGTGCCCAGCCCTCGTGATATGCGCGGCGAATTCTGCCGCCACGCGCTCGCCGTACTGGGTACAACTGCGAGCTCCGACGATGGCAACAGAACGCCGGTCGGCCACTGCTGGTAATCCATTGCCACGGACCCACAGTGCCCATGGGCGCTGCGATCCCAGCGCTTCAAGCTGTGCAGGCCAATCTGCGTCACCCGGTATCAGGATCCGCGCGCCCGCTGCGTATCCGCGCTCCAGCATCTGCTCGGCGCGAATACTGCGCCAGCGCTGCCACAGAGGTTCGGGAATTGATGGGTGGTGAGCTTCGAAACTCTGCCACGCCGCCTCAACACCGATCGATCGCAATGCCATGGCCAGCACGCCCCCGGGCTCCGGCATGATGGCACCAAGGACCGCAGCTCGTTCGCGCTCGTCAATCACGCTACCCACCTGCCCCCAGCGTCGCGAAGTCGCATCGCGATAGCTAAGTCCTGTTCATCGGGTGCCGATCTTCCCGCCAGATCGGCGCATGTCCACGCCAGCCTCAGCATTCGATCGACGCCACGAGCGGAAGGTTGATCCTGTTCGGAAATGGTGGAGTTGAATCGAGCAGTAACCGTCGCCGGCAGTGGCCAGTCACGACGCAGCACCGGCCCCGGCACTTCCGAATTGAGGCGCCATGGCGTATCTGCGAGCCGGTGTCGCTGTCGCTCTCGGGCCGCGGCTACGCGCTCCGCCACCTGCGCGGAACTCTCCGAGCCGCGTGCGGCGCCAAGCACGATCTCATGCGGCGCTGGGGCTTCCACAATCACTCGAACATCGATGCGGTCCATAAGTGGTCCAGAAAGCTTGGAGAGATATTTACGACGTTGCATCGGCGTACACGCGCAACGTCCCCGACGATCGAATGCCTGACCACAGGGGCAGGGATTCGCCGCGATCACCAGTTGAAATCTGGCCGGTAGCACCACTGCGAATTCGCTGCGCGCGATAGCAACAGAGCCAGACTCCAGGGGCTGCCGCAGTGCCTCGAGCACACTCCCCTGAAATTCTGGGGCCTCGTCGAGGAAGAGAACACCGCGATGAGCCGCAGTTATCAATCCCACTCGCGGATTTGCACGACCGCCTCCGATGACGGCCGCTGTGCTCGCACCGTGATGCGGCGCCGCGAATGGCGGTGTGGTCGCGAGACCGCTGCTGCATTCGGTGAGTACTGATTGCACTGCAGTGACTTCGAGAGCCGCTTCAACATCGAGCGGCGGCAAGATGCTCGGCAGTCGCTCAGCGAGCAGAGTCTTGCCGACTCCGGGAGGACCAAGCAGTGCGATGTGGTGGCCACCGGCAGCTGCAACTTCGAGCGCGAACTTGGCCGCACCTTGACCCCGGACATCGGCTAGATCCTTCAAAGTCGGAGCAGACGGCGGTCGAGGAGGCACGTCGTCGCCTTCCTCACCAACCTCGCAGTCAACACCGATGAGGCGAAGCGCATGGCCCAGCGACCCAACCGAAACAACCTCAAGTCCTGGCACGAGTCGCGCTTCGTCGGCGTTTGCGCGCGGAACAAGGATGCGCTCATAACCCCACTTCGCGGCAGCCATGGCTATGGGGAGCGTGCCGCGAGTTGCTCGCACACGGCCATCCAACCGAAGCTCACCGATGATGACCGTGCGCTCTAGGAGGCCTGCGTTGAAGCGCTCATCGGCAGCAAGCACCGCAAGCGCAATTGCCAGGTCCAGTCCTGACCCGAACTTCGGCAGCCACGCGGGCGACAGACCAATCGTGATGCGCCGTTGTGGCCACGGAAAACCCGCGCACACGATTGCCGCGCGCACTCTGTCACGAGCTTCATTGACAGCGGTGTCAGCCAGACCCGTGATGGATAGACCTACGAGTCCGTCCGCAAGGTGTGCCTCGACTTCGACGATATGCGCATCCACTCCGATGACGATGGCGGTTGCCGTGTTTGCAATACGCATCAGCACACACCCTCAATGTGCTGTAGTCGCGTCATACCCGCGTCATCGACAAGTACTGAAATGACATCGATTCGCACCGTTTCCGAATGCTGGGGGTGTGATGCGATCCAGGCACCGGCCAGACGGCGCAGCCGCTGCAGTTTCTCCGGAGTGACGGCTTCAAGCGGGCTGCCAAAGCGCATGCTTCTGCGCGCCTTCACTTCACAGATGACGAGTATGTGATCGCGTTCAGCCACGATGTCGAGTTCACCCGTACTGCATCGCCAATTTCGATCCAGAATGGTCCAGCCCTGCTTGGACAAGAACCGGGCCGCCAGCTCTTCGCCATACCGACCCAATGCATCCTTTTTGTGCATGTAGCACCTCCACGCACAGCACACCGTTCCCGTGTGTCACGGATGGGGGATGCAGCTACCGGCTGTGGGCAAGTCAGTAGCGGCGCCGGCTGTGACTAAAGCAACTTCCAGCTTCGACGATGTGCATCGCTCGCTCCAATCTCGCGGATGGCGTCGCGATGCGATTTGCTGCCATAGCCCTTGTGGCCGGCGAATCCGTAGCCAGGGAATTCCTTATCCAGTGTCCGCATTAGGGCATCACGCTCCACTTTCGCGACGACGCTCGCGGCAGACACGGATGCACAGGTGAGGTCTGCCTTGACGCGCATGTGAACAGGCGGTGTGGCACGGCCCTTCGGATCGGCGAACAAGTCGTCAGCCTCGGTCAGCCAATCGTGACTGCCATCGAGAATCACCATGTCTGGCGCAAAGGGGAGCGCGTCGAGTGCACGCAGGCAGGCCATGCGTAGTGCCGCGATGATGCCAAACCCGTCGATCTCTGCCGCGGCGGCATGGCCTACTGCCGAAGCGAAACACCAGTCGTGGATCCGCGGAATCAACTCCTCGCGGGCAGTCGCTGTCAGCAGTTTGCTGTCGGTGAGTCCCGTTGGAACATCACCAACGGACGGCAAGACGAGCGCAATGCCGACTGAAACCGGACCGGCAAGTGCACCTCGGCCGACTTCGTCAATCCCAGCCACGACGGTAGCACCAGCTGCAAAGAGCTCGCGCTCGAAATTCAGCGTAGGCGGGATCACTAGTTGGCGTTGGCCAATGCTTTTGGCGCGGGAACAGAGCCAAAGCGAGAAAGCGGCCACAACTTCATGACCACGATGCCACGAACCTCGGATAGCGGCACAGCTCCATGGGAGACGTCCAAATGGAAGCGAGAGTCTCGTGAATTAGCTCGGTTGTCACCCATGACGAAGACATAATCCTTCGGCACGGTGATGTTGAAATCGACCTGATTGGTTGGGCCAATCGCGTACGCCGATTCCTTCAGCACGTGTCCATTCACCGCAAGGAGTCCCTGTTTCGTGCAGCAAACAATGTGATCTCCGCCGACACCGACAACGCGCTTAACCAGATCTTCCCCGCTGTTGCTTGGGAGAAAACCGACGTCGGTGAGGAGATTGGAAAGCGTGCCCCGCCAGCCCGTCTGCTGCACGGGTCCGTACAGCCAATCGCCGGGGTCGTGGAAAACCACGACGTCACCGCGCTGCACGCCGTCCATTGCCATCGATATCTTGGACGCCACGATCTTGTCACCCACCTGCAGCGTGTTGAGCATCGACTCAGAGGGCACGAAGAACAGTTGGAAAACGAAGGTTCGCAGCAGGATGGAGAGCACGAGCGCGGTAGCCACCACGATGCCGAACTCTCGGAATCCACGAAGGAACTGGAAACTTGCGGTTCGAATTCTCGCGCCCCATATGGACGGAGCGTTTGTATCGACCGCAGAGTCCGGCGCCGGTTCAGTTTGCGTCATGCGGATCCTCCATCTTGGGCGAGCCAAGTATGCCAGCGTGGACTGGGGCCAGACGACGGCCGGAACCAACCGTGGAAAGGCAAACAGCGACCGGCTGAGCCGATCGCTGTTGTGCTGCAGTCCCAGAGGGTATGCGTTAGTCGCGGAGTTCCTTGATCTTCGCCTTCTTGCCGCGAAGCTCGCGTAGGTAGTACAGCTTGGCACGGCGAACATCGCCACGTGTGACCAGTTCGATCTTCTCGACGGTCGGGGCATGCAGCGGGAACATGCGCTCCACGCCGGTGCCGAAGGAAACCTTACGGACGGTGTACGTCTCGCGAATGCCATCGCCAGCGCGGGCAATCACAACGCCCTGGAAGATCTGAATGCGTGAACGGGTGCCTTCAATGACGCGAACGTGCACCTTGACGGTGTCGCCTGCTCGGAAAGCGGGGATATCGGTGCGCAGCGAGGCTGCGTCCAGCGCGTCAAGCGCTTGCATAATGACTCTCTCTTCGTAGCGCGCCACAGGTCGATCCACGGAATTGAAGTGGTTGTTCGCTGATGCGCCCCCCTGTGGCAGGGCTGCGCGAACGGTTGAAGTGTGCCAGACGTTCGGGGCAGCGCCCAAATCCGCCTCAGACCGCTGGGAGCAAGGCCTCAATATCGGCCTCAAGATCCGCGGGAACGGTCGTAGGCGAGTAGCGCTTGACCGTGGTGCCATCCGGAGCGACGAGGAATTTGGTGAAGTTCCACTTCACCGCGTCACCAAGAAGTCCCTTGGTCTTGGCCTTGAGAAACACGAAGATGGGATGTGTGGATGCGCCATTCACATCGATTTTGGTGGAGAGCCCGAAACTGACTCCGTAGTTCAGTTGACAGAATTCGGCGATTTCAACGTCGTCGCCAGGCTCCTGATGCGCAAATTGATCGCAGGGAAAGCCCAAGACAACCAAGCCCAGCGGACTGTATTTCTCGTGCAGCGCCTGCAATCCCTCGTATTGCGGAGTCAGACCACACTTACTCGCCGTGTTCACGATGAGCAGCGGGCGACCAGTGAAGTTAGCAAGCGCAACAGTTTCACCACGGTTATCGGTGAAGGCCAGTTCGTACAGCGATCTCGTTGTCGTCATGCGTAGGGAACGTGACGAACAGGCCGGGCATTCCCGAACATCAGTCAGGGACGCAGGTCCGGACGCATTTCCCGCGTGCGAACCTCCGCCTCACTGCGGCGCCACTTACGGATGTTCGCATGGTGACCGCTGAGCAGAATCTCCGGCACTTGCAGTCCACGCCAGACGGGCGGTTTGGTGAACACCGGCCCTTCCACGAGCGTGCCATCCTCGTCGATGCTGAATGAGTCATCGCCTGCAGACTCGCCGTTGCCCAGCACGCCGGGGAGAAGCCGTGCAACGGCCTCCACCATCACGAGCACCGCGGACTCACCGCCAGGCAATACGTAATCGCCGATCGTGACCGGTTCGACCGGCATGACGGTTTCAGCCCACTGGGCAACACGAGCATCGATGCCCTCATAGCGCCCACAAGCGAATATGAACCAGCCGCGATCTGCTCGGGCCGCCCAATCTTCGGCTATCCGCTGCGTGAAGCGACGGCCGTTGGGCGTCGGTATGACGAAGGTCGGTGATGCGCCTTCAAAGGGTGGATCGGCCAGGATCGCTTCTATGGCTTCACCCCACGGATCCGGCTTCATCACCATGCCTGGCCCACCTCCATACGGGGTGTCATCGACGGTGCGATGTCGGTCGTGGGCGAAGTCGCGAAGATTGGTGAGGCGAAGGCCGATGCGACCGTCATCGATGGCCCTGCCAACCAGCGACAGGCGCAGGGGTTCGAGGTATTCAGGGAAGATTGTGACGACGTCGAAGAACATCAGTCTTCGAGATCTTCGAACATGCCGCCTGGCGGATCGATAATGACGCGTGCTTCCAACAGATCGACTTCAGTGACGATCTCATGCACAAACGGCACCAGCACCTCGCCCCGCAACGGAGTCGTGATCGCCAGCAGGTCGTGACCTGGCAGGTGCACGACTTCCGACACTGCACCCAGCACTTCACCATTCACCCGAACCGCAGCCAACCCAACCAGCTGTCGGTCGTAGTACTCGTCTTCATCGGTTGGCTTTTCGGTTGGGTCGATGTCGGCTTCCAACATCGTGCCGCGTAATGCCTCAGCGCCGTTGCGGTCGTCGATACCCACGAAGCGCAACAACAAACGCCCCGAGTGATCGCGGGCGTCCGCGATGACTAGGGGCGTTGGATGTGTTGAGAGCAGGGTCGTACCGACTGCAAAGCGACGATCGACTTCATCGGTGCGCACTTCAACAGTGACGTCACCGCGGATGCCGTGCGCCTTGCCAATGCGTCCGATGACGACGCGCATGCTCAGCGTTCGTCAGCGTCGAGGAAATCGATGCGGATGCCACGACTCGGCGAGAGCGCGGTGAGCACCGTGCGTAACGCGGTAGCGGTGCGGCCCGAGCGACCGATGACTCGGCCCATGTCCTCAGGATGCACGCGAACCTCGAAGGTCCGCCCATCGCCCTGCTGACGCTGTCGACGATCGCTACGCTGCTTGACCTTGACATCGTCCGGGTGATCAACGATCCCCTTGACCAGGTGTTCGAGCGCTTCTTCGAGCATCTCAGGCCTCGGTGACAGCCTCAGCGGCTGCTTCCTCGACGACGGTAGCCTCGACAACTTCCGCAACTTCTTCGACGACCGGAGCGGCCTCAACAGCAGCCTCTTCGACAACCGGGGCCTCGACGACCTTTTCGACCTTCAGCGGCTTCGGGGCCTTGGCTTCGGCTTCCTTGTCGACGGAAGCCTGCAGCACTGCTGCGGCGAAGATTGTCTGCTTGTCGGCCTTCACCGGGGCAACACGCAACGTGCCTTCGGCACCCGGGAGGCCCTTGTACTTCTGCCAGTCACCGGTGATCTTGAGCAGGACCAAGACAGCGTCGGTCGGCAGTGCGCCGACGGACAGCCAATACTGGGCGCGCTCGGAGTCGATGCGGATGAGCGACGGCTCCTGCTTCGGCTGGTAGACGCCGATCTCTTCGATGGCACGACCGTTGCGACGGGTCTTGGCGTCTGCAACAACGATGCGGTACTGGGGGTTGCGAATCTTGCCGAGTCGCTTGAGCTTGATTTTGACAGCCATGGGGCGTCGTTCTCCTTTTGAAAACGGGTGAGGATTTGATCCGGGGCACCAAGTGCCCGAGACGTTCCTTGGCGGACCACGGGTGTGGCCAAGGACGCAGTCTGCCAGAGGCGCGGGCCTCCCCCAAAATCCTCCACAACAGCCAACGGTTGAGGGCCAGCGTCAGCGGCCGAGGAAGTTCTTGAATGCGGCGGGTAAGTCGTCGGAGGTAAATGGCTTCTCTGGAGCCGTTTCGTCGACGAAAACGCCCCCCAATTCCTCGACGGCGCGACGAGCCGGGTTTCCCGAACGGGACTTGCTCTTCTTCTGCTGCTGTGGCTTCGGCGCCTTGGGCATTCCGGGGATGGGTCCCATTCCAGGGATGCCCCCGCCTTTCGCGGCTGACTTCATCATCTTCTGCGCTTGCTCAAAGCGATTCACCAGAGAATTGACTGCGGTCACCGTCGTGCCAGAGCCGCGGGCGATCCGGGCTCGGCGTGAACCATTGAGAATCTTGGGGTCGCGTCGCTCCGCGGGTGTCATGGAATACACGATGGCCGCCGTGCGATCGAGCTCGCGCTCATCAAGGTTGTCCAATTGTTGTTTCATTTGGCCCGCGCCAGGCAGCATGCCCAACATCTTGGACATGGGACCCATAGAACGCAGCGCCTGCAATTGCTCAATGAAGTCTTCTAGCGTGAAGCTGTCACCAGACTGCATCTTCTTGGTGAAGCGATCGCGCTGCTCCGAGTCGAACGCCCGCTCGGCCTGCTCGATCAAGGTCAGGACGTCGCCCATATCGAGAATGCGAGACGCCATACGGTCGGGGTGAAAGGCCTCGAATTCCTCAAGCTTCTCACCCGTGGATGCGAACATGATGGGGCGTCCAGTGAGTTCTCGGATGGACAGCGCGGCACCGCCGCGGGCATCACCATCGAGCTTTGTCAGGACGACGCCGTCGAAGCCAACACCTTCACCGAACGCGGCGGCCGTACGGACAGCGTCCTGGCCAATCATTGCGTCCACGACGAAAAGCACTTCGTCGGGTCGCACAGCATCGCGGATTCCGCGCGCCTGGGACATGAGTTCTTCGTCGATGGCGAGGCGGCCGGCTGTGTCCACGATGACCACGTCATAGAGCTTTTGCTTGGCGAAAATCAGCGATTCGCGAGCGACCGAGACGGCATCGCCTACTCCGTTACCCGGCTGCGGAGCGAATGCAGGAACCCCAGCTCTCCGCGCCACCACCTTGAGTTGATCGACGGCGTTGGGACGCTGGAGATCAGCCGCAACGAGCAGTGGCGTGTGGCCTAAGCCTTTGAGGTGCAGGGCAAGCTTGCCCGCCAGCGTCGTCTTGCCCGCTCCCTGTAAACCAACCAACATGATGACGGTAGGCGGTTGCTTGGCGAAGTTGAGGCGGCGGGTTTCCCCACCGAGCACCTCTACGAGCTCGTCATGCACGATCTTGACGATGGTCTGGGCGGGATTCAGCGAGCCAGTGAGATCGGTCTCTGCCGCGCGCGTTCGAATCCGCTCGGTGAACGCGCGCACTGTCGGCAGCGCTACGTCTGCCTCGAGCAGTGCACCACGAATCTCGGTGACCATGCGGTCGATATCGGCCTGCGCCAACTTTCCTTTACCGCGCAGCGATTTGAACGCATCGGCAAGGCGATCGGATAACTGACCGAACATTGGGGGCTTCTCCTCGGTGGATCGAGGTCGTCAGCCTACTTGGAGCGCGGCTTCGACGGCGGCGATGGCATCCACGATGCGATGCGCTTGGAGACGTGATCCATCGCTTTCCACGAGGTAGAGCACGTCGATGACCTCAGACCCCAGCGTGGCGACGAGCGCGTTGACCACGCTGAAGTGCGCCTCTGCGAGCGCACTCGTGACCCGCCACAGCAGTGCGGGTTGGTCGTGTGCGCGCACCTCAAGCACGTCAGCCCGGTCGCTCGCTGCGTCCAGCATGCGCACGCGCGGCGGCGGCGGTGTGAAGCCACGTCGGGTCGGACGCATCGCTCGCAACGAGGCTAGACCCTTGGCAAGATCCAGATCAGCCTCCAGCGCTCTTCGGATCGCCGAGGTTATGACCTCAGCATCCGGTGCTTCGCCGAACGCCGGCTCGGTGAGCCACGATTGCAGAGCCCGCTCGCCCTGCGTGTCGACAGTCGCCGAGAGGACGTCAAGTCGCTGTGTGGCAAGCGCGCCCGCAACCGTCGATAGCAATCCCACGCGATCATCGGCAGCAACGAGCACCCTGAGCCCGTCGGTTTCGCGGGCCACCGATACCTGCACTCCGGCGGCACCCAGGATCTCACGATAGGCAGCGGCGAGGGACGGCGTCTCCTTTGCAGGAGTGCCAGCGATTGTTGCGTGCACGCGATCCACCAGTGTCGTGATGAGACGCGCCTTCCAGTCCGACCACGCAGCTGGACCGGTGGCCAGTGAGTCCGCTTCGGTAAGCGCGTGTAGCAGGTCGAGCACCTCATGCGAACCCACGGCGTCAACGACAGTGCGCACGGTCGCTGGGTCGTCGGGGTCGCGGCGAGTGGCCGCCTCGGAAAGCAGCAGGTGCTCCTGCACCAGTAATCGCAGCGTCGTGATGTCGCCCGCTGAGAAACCCAGTCGATACCCGATGTCCTGCATCATGGCGGCGCCTTGGCTCGAATGATCCGGACCGTTGCCCTTGCCAATGTCGTGATAGAGCGCGGCGACAAATAAGAGGTCTGGGCGGCTGACATCGCGCGTGAGCGCTGCGGCATTCGCGGCTGCCTGGACCTGATGACGATCGACGCGGCGAGATGCCGCCGGAGGATGCGAAGGTGCGTCCTAAGGCCGAGGAAAGCGCCAGGATTGTCGAGTGGATCGCCGCGCGGATGAAGGAAGGCGAAGCGGCCCGCATGGCCGCGCGCGGTCGAGTCAGTTTCAACCGCCTGACGCGTGACGAGTATGTCAACACGGTGCGTGATCTGATCGGCGTGGAGTATGACGCGAAGGACCCCGGCGCGCTGCTCGATGATCCGGAGTGGCACGGCTTTGAACGCATTGGTTCCGTGCTGACGCTCTCGCCCTCGAACATCGAGAAGTATCTCACGGCGGCCGAAACCATTCTCGCGGAAGCGTATCCCGAGCCGCTACCGGCGAACGCGAAACCCGCACCGCCTTTCGGTGGCTCGAAGCCGGCGATCGTGGAAGAACAGATCAACGAGCGACATCGTGAACGGCTGCGGGAGTTGGGGCTGCTCGACAAGGTGCGGTTCGAGATGTGGCCGGGCGACATCTTCCGCGGCTCGTCAATCGGCCAGCTCCCTGAGGCAGGCGTTTATGAGATCAGCTACAAGCTCAGCGGCCTGCGTCCTCCGCAAGGCCGCGCGCCGCGAATCAAGGTCTATCACGAACGGCTCGACCGCGTGTTGTTCGAGCAGGATATCGTCGCGGACGAGGACAAACCGATCACGGTGACGTTCCGCGCGCATCTTCCGAAAGGCCACCAAAGCATCTTCGTTTATAACGATGTGCCCGGACCATCGAATACTCCGCGCTCGGGTCGGCATGGCGAGGTGCCGTTCATCAGCACGAAGATCGGCCGCATTCCCTGGCAAATGAAGCTCACCGATGAAGCGGGCCATGCGCGCTATCCCTTCCTGATCATGGACTCGGTCTCGTGGAAGGGGCCGATCATCGAGGATCATGAGCAGCAAGTCCGCGACGACTACATGCCGCGCGAAGAAGGGAACATGCAGCAAGTGCGCGAGGGCCTCGCCAGGCTGGCCAAGCGTGCCTTTCGTCGTCCCGTCACCGACGAGGAAGATCAGCCAGTACCTGCGGATCGTGCAGAGCGAACTCGAGGCGAAGGAGACGTTCCGCAATGCGGTGAAAGCCGGCATGCTGGCCATCCTGAACTCGAAGAGCTTTTTATTCATCGCCGAGGGAGATGAGAACGCATCGCGGCAGACGCTTAATGACTGGGAGATCGCCTCGCGTTTGTCCTATCTGCTCTGGAATACGATGCCCGATGCCGAGTTGTTCGCCCTCGCCGAGCAAGGCAAACTCCGCGACAAGGCGGTGCTCGCGCAGCAGGTCGCAGCGTCTGCTGGCCGATGCGCGATCGCAGCGCTTCACGGACTCGTTCGCCACGCAATGGCTGCGATTGAAGAAAGTCGGCATGTTTCAGCCCGACAAGAATCTCTACCCCGACTACGACAAGGCGCTGGAAAGCAGCATGGTCGGCGAGACGAAGGCCTTCTTCCGTGAAGTGCTGAGCAGCGGCCTGACGCTGCGCGAGTTCCTGCACTCGGACTGGAGCATGTTGAATCCGCGGCTCGCGCAGTTCTACGGTCTGCCCGAGGCGGCTGGTCAGCGACGACGAGTTCCAGCGCGTCTCTTTGCCCGCCGACAGCCATCGCGGCGGCTTGCTCACGCAGGCGGCGATTCTCTCGCTCACCAGCGATGGCATGCGGCATCGCCCCGTGCATCGCGGCGTGTGGGTCATGGAGTCGATCTTCGGCAAATCGCCGCCGCCGCCGCCGGCAAACGTGAATCCGATTCCCACGAACCCGACCGGCCCGAAGGCCACGCTGCGGCAGAAGCTCGAAGCGCACATCCACGACGCCAACTGTGCTGTCTGCCACGCCAAGATCGATCCGCTCGGCCTGGCCTTCGAGAACTACGACGCCATCGGCCGCTGGCGCACCGAGGAAGTCGACCGACGGCATCGGCGAGAATCCGCAGGTCACCGCCGCGGGAAAGCTCCCCGATGGTCGCGACTATCAGACCGCCGATGAATTCAAGAAGCTGCTCGTCGAGGATCTCGACGCCTTCAATCACACCTTCATCGAGAAGCTCGCCACCTATGCCCTGCGCCGCAGCATGTCGTTCGACGACCGCGATGACCTGAAAGCCATCGCCGCTGCCAGCAAGGCCAAAGACTATCGAGTGACCGACATCGTCACCGCACTCGTGACCTCCGACCTTTTCCAGAAACGCTAACACCTAACCAGGAACAACCCATGAGCAACCTGAATATGAAACGCTGGCAACTTGGCCGTCGCGAGGTTCTGCGCGGACTCGGAGCCACGCATCGCCCTGCCACTCCTCGACGCCATGCTGCCCGCCAGTGCGCGTGCTGCCGAGGCGGCCGCGAAGCCGAAACGCAGCGTGTTTCTTTACATCCCCAACGGCGTGAACACGCTGACGTGGCAGATCGAAAAGGCGGGCGCGGACTACGAGTTCACGAAGCCGCTGAAGTCGCTGGAAAAGCATCGGGCGGACATCACGCCGATCAGCGGCCTGCATCATCCGATGGTGCTGGGCAAGCATCACAACTGCGAAAAGGTCTGGCTGACGGGCGCCAACGTGCCGGGCGACGGCGGCGCCTTCCGCAACACGCGTGTCCGCCGATCAGCTCATCGCCGAAGTGCAGGGAACGCGACGCGGTTCTCGTCGCTGGAGATGGCGATCGAGGGGCACGTCGCTGGCATGGTCAAAGGACGGCATTCAGATTCCCGCCGAGCGCAACACGCAGCAGATTTTCAACATGCTCTTCGGCGTCGAGAGGGACAGCAAGGAGACGATTCGACGCCGTCTCAGCCGCCGCGGCAGCATCCTCGATCTCGTGGCCGATGACGCGAAACGCGTGAACAACAAGCTCGGCAGCGAGGATCGCAGCAAGCTGGACGAATATCTCACCGCCGTGCGGCAAGTCGAAGAACGCACCCGCCGCGCCGATGAATGGCTCAACGTCGCCAAGCCCGCCGTGCCAGCGAGCGAAGCCGCACGCCTCCAGCGTAAGCTCAGCATGGCTGAGGCGGGCGAGTACTACCGCCTGTTCTACGATCTCATGGTCATGGCGCTGCGCACCGATTCCACTCGCGTCATCACTTGCGGCATCGGCAGCGAAGGCAACACCAGCGGCATCCCGGAGATCGGCATCCTGCAGACACGCCACGGACTCAGTCCATCACAACGGCGATCCCGAGCAACTGCGGCGCCTCACCGAGACCGACACCTTCCTCGTCGGCCAGTTCAGCTACTTCCTCGACCAGTTGAAGGAACACAGGGAAGGGGACACGCCCTTGCTCGATACCACGCAAGTCCTCTGGGGCAGCGGCATGGCCTACGGTCACAGCCACGGCAACGCCAACCTGCCGACCATCCTCGCCGGCGGAAAATCGCTCGGTTACAAGCACGGCACGCACGTCGATTTCAATCTGCCGAAGATCGGCCAATACAACGTCGCCGACGCGACGGCCCACTACAGATCTGCTCGCGCCCCGTCGACACCGACGCCCGCGTCAGCAATTTGCTGCTCACCATGCTGCAACGAGTGGACGTGAAGGCCGACACGTTCCAGGACAGCGTCGGGCCGATCTCTCAGATATGAAGTTCAGGAAGTTCGTGTCATAAGTCGTAGCTTCGTTGGCACCAAGAACCAGGCACAGAACCGGCATTAACCTAAGAACTAAACACATGCGACATCCTCATTGGCCTCTGCCTCTTGAGCCTGCATCCTATCACCCGCTCTGCTTTGCGCCGAGCCGCCGAGGTTCCGCACCGATGCCGACGGCCCGGTGAAGGCGGGCGAGAAACGCACAAACCCGAAAGACAGAAAGCCCGACGAGAAACCGGACTGGTTCCAGCTCGTCGAGGGTCAGTTCCCGCCGGAGGGCTCGGCGCACGCTGTCGCCGGTGAACTCATTCAGGTTGATCACCTGGAACGTCGTTTCCAGATGCGGGTGGATCGGAACGACAGCCAGGACCGCGGCATCATGGACTTGCCGTTGGATGCGACGATGCTGCCGTTCGGCTCGATCTGGTATCAGGGAGCACCGGCTGCGTTACAGGACATCCCGCTCGGCACACACCTGCACGGCTTGTTCTACCTGAGCGATCCCGACGATAAGACGCCCCTGCCGGATGACCGCGAATAATCGCAAGACGCCCGAGTGGGAGTTTCGACGCTGCTTCCGCATCGAGGATGATTTTTCGTTCCACGCTCGGCAGAAGCAGCTCTGGAAAATCGACAGCGTGGACCTCGATGCGAGGAAGCTTACTGCCACACTTGCAGGACAACGGTCAGCCCAGCGGGCAGCCGAAGATCTTTGATCTACTCACCAGCACGCGGGTGTTCATGGCCAACACCATCGCGGATCTCAATGCGATCCAGCCGGGACAGACCGTGCTTTTCAACATCACGTGGGCCACGCTTTACGGTCCGGGGCGCATCACCGACGTCTGGCTCGACGAACCGGCGCGAACACTGGTCACCGCCAACCAACTCGAACGCCATCGCAACCACATTCGCGAGCGTGGCCTGCCCGGCTGGGTGAACGCCGTGGATGACGCGAAGCAAATCGTCACCATCACCTTCTTCGGTGGAGTCGATCCGAAGCTGTTCGACGAGCTGACTGGCATCAATGAAGAGCCACAGGGATGGCCGTTTTCCTATCCGGAAGATGATCCAAAAGCTCCGAAGGACACGTAACTGAACGAGAGACA
>CAWATP010000014.1:0-24727 GCA_963784905.1 uncultured Actinomycetota bacterium
ACACGCCACTGTTCACGGTGGAGGAACTTCGCAGCGCTGGTGTTGCAATTGCGCTCTATCCGCTTTCCGCTTTCCGGGCTATGAACAAGGCTGCGGAATCGGTGTACGAAACGATCCGTCGAGACGGCACGCAGCATGCAATCGTGGACCAGATGCAGACGCGAGACGAGTTGTACGAGCGTATCGATTACCACCGATACGAGCGGGCGCTTGACGCTTATCAGGGCGATTCGCAATGACCAGCCCAGCACCGAAGAAGTCGGTTGCGCTATCCGGCGTCACGGCGGGCAATACTTCCTTGAGTAGCGTCGGTCGCGCTGGCAATGACTTGCATTACCGCGGGTATGACATCACCGACTTAGCCGCTCAGTGCGAGTTTGAGGAAGTCGCTCATCTGCTCATTCACGGAACGCTCCCGACAATGCCGGAGTTGGAGGCCTTCCGTTCACGACTGATCGCTGCACGGATACCTCCGATGCGCGTTCTCGTCGCGCTCGAGCAATTGCCGAAGACAGCGCACCCTATGGATGTACTACGCACCGGCGTTTCCGTGCTGGGCACGCTTGAGCCAGAGGCAAACAATGGTGATGCCGCGGATGCGCGCCGGATTGCAGAACGGTTGCTCGCCTGCATGCCCTCCATGCTTGCCTACTGGCACCATTTCACGACCTCTGGGTACCGCATCACGTGTGTGACATCGTCTCGATCGATCGGCGGCCATTTCCTCGAACTCCTGCATGGCGCGCCGCAGAGCGTTCAGTGGGAACGCGCCATGCACGCGTCGTTGATTTTGTACGCCGAACATGAATTCAATGCATCAACGTTCGCCGCTCGTGTCATTGCGGGTACGGGCAGCGACATCTTCTCCGCGGTTACGGGTGCGATCGGTGCGCTTCGTGGGCCGAAACATGGTGGTGCGAATGAGGTGGCGCTTGAGGTCCAATCGCGATACGCCGACGTGGACGCTGCCGAGGAGGACATTCGTGAACGCCTTGCTCATCGCGAAGTGATCATCGGCTTTGGACATCCTGTGTATACCGTCGCCGATCCGCGACACCCCATCATCAAACAGGTTGCGCGTGAGCTTGCGAGAGCAGACGCGAGCTTGTTCGATATTGCCGATCGCATTGAAAGCGTCATGCATGACGCGAAGTCGATGTTCCCCAACCTCGACTGGTTCAGCGCAGTGGCCTTCAACAGCATGAAGATCCCGACCACATTCTTTACGCCGATCTTCGTCTTTGCGCGTACTGCGGGTTGGGCGGCGCACGTGATCGAACAGCGTGAAGACAACAAGATCATTCGGCCAGCCGCCAATTACACAGGCCCGGAAGATCGCCCATTCATCCCGATCGAGGAGCGCTGACCGTGTCGTCGCACAGCACGCCATCCGCGCAGCCCTTCGACCAGGAGATCCAAGACATCGTCGACTACGTCTACGACTACGAGGTGACGTCAGAACTCGCTTATCGCACGGCATGGAGTTGTCTGATCGACACCTTGGGCTGCGGCTTTGAGGCGTTGGAGTATGCGGCCTGCACCAAGTTGCTTGGCCCACTGGTACCAGGCACGACGGTGACCTGTGGTGCTCGTGTACCGGGCACCGCACATGAGTTAGACGTCGTGCAGGCGGCATTCAATATCGGCGCAGCAATTCGCTGGCTCGACTTCAACGACACATGGCTTGCCGCAGAGTGGGGCCACCCCTCGGACAACCTGGGCGCAATCCTTGCCGTCAGCGATTGGCTGACGAGAAGCGGTCGTCGGGCGCTCACGGTTCGTGACGTCCTGACGGCGATGATCAAAGCGCATGAAGTGCAGGGATGCATTGCGCTAGAGAATGCCTTCAACCGGGTTGGTCTCGATCATGTTGTGCTGGTGAAAGTGGCGTCAACCGCCGTGACGGCAGAGCTCCTCGGGCTCACGCGCGAGCAGGCCCTCAATGCGGTCTCCCTAGCGTGGGTGGATGGTCAGTCCTTGCGCACGTATCGTCATTTCCCCAATGCAGGTACGCGCAAGTCGTGGGCCGCCGGTGATGCTACGTCACGCGCCGTTCGCCTTGCCTTGATGGCGCAGATCGGCGAGATGGGTTACCCCTCGGCCCTCACAGCCGACACTTGGGGCTTCTACGATGCTTCATTCCGTGGACACAGTTTCTCCTTCCAGCGACCGTACGGCAGTTACGTGATGGAGAACATCCTGTTCAAGATCTCGTTCCCTGCCGAGTTCCATGCACAAACCGCGGTGGAGGCGGCGATCCAGCTGCATGACACGCTGCTCGCGAGAGGGCGTAGCGTTGACGACATTGAGCGCGTCATCATTCGCACACACGAAGCCTGCATTCGCATCATCGACAAGCATGGTCCACTCCACAACCCCGCCGATCGCGATCACTGCGTGCAGTACATGGTGGCGGTGCCGCTCATCTTTGGTCGCCTCACCGCTCGGGACTATGAGGATGATATGGCTGCAGATCCGCGTATCGATGCACTGCGCGGGAAGATCAGCTGTGTGGAGGATGCGCAGTTCTCCCGCGACTATCTCGATCCCGAAAAGCGCAGCATTCCCAACGCAATTACCATCGAATTCACGGATGGTACGAGCACGGATGAAATGGTCGTCGAATATCCCGTCGGCCATAAGCGTCGACGTGAAGAGGGCCGGCCATTGCTCGTCGAGAAGTTCCGCACCAATGTGCACCGCATTTTTGATGACAGCCAGTCAGAGCGCATTCTTGATCTCTCACTCGATTACGAGCGGCTCTGCGCCACGTCCGTGAGCACATTCGTCGACGAGTTGGTTATCGCTAACCGCTGATGTTGCCTGGAGCGAAACGAGTCTCGACGACTTCGCCGCCTACGCGCTCCACGCGATACGCAGTCGGCCCGGTCACAGGGTCGAATTCGATGTCGGTGATGACACGAACAGGTTCCGCACCTTCGTACAGAATGCCGACGCGATCGTCGGTGCAGTACGCAGTGCCAAGAATGCCATCGGCGACGAGTGAGTGAATGAGTGGACGACGCTGTGTCTCAGAGTCGTAGTGCACGCCATTGGCGTACGGCAGAAGTGCCAGACCGTTCGTGATCGGCTTGAGTTCAGGACCGAATGAATCTGTGGTTCCGCCGACATGCCAGCAGATAGAGCCGGCGCTCACTCCGCCGAGGATGACCCCTTTGTTCCACGCCTCGGCCATGGCCTCATCGACCCGATGCGCGCGCCAAACCGCCAACAGGTTCGCTACTGAACCTCCACCCACCCACACGAAGTCCGAGGCTGTGAGGACATCGAAGGGGTCGTGCGTGGGTTGGGTGAAAAGCGCGAGGTGTGAAACGTCGCAGCCGATCTTGTTCAATGCCGCGTAGCCGCGGGCGTAACTGCCTGGGTCGTCGCCGGCTGCGGTCTGCAGGAGGCACACTTTCGGACGTACTTTGCCGGTGAGCCTCAGGGCTTCCATGATGGTTTGGCCGGGTTCGGCGACACCGTAGGTGCGGGTGGGCATGAAACCGCCAGAGGTGGCAAGAATGCGTCGAGTAGTCATGGCGGAACGCTACCTGTGGATGAGCCGTCATCCACAGGACGCCACGGTCACGATCCGCACATGGACCGAATCGACGACCTCGTGCGCGAACTCCGCGCGAAGGCAACCCCCAGTGATCTGAACAGCGAACCTGCAGCGCCACTTGCGCCCAAGCTGCGGGAGCGCAGAGGCGCAGCAGCAGGTGCCGCCAAGGGGCGTACCCACTCAATGCGACGGTTGCTGATCATTGGCAGCGCTTCGATTGTGACCCTCGCGGCCGTGGCGGTGCTGTCCAAGCCGCAAGCTGCAGTGGTCGCGCCAAGCTTGCCCGCACGCGTCCCCACCGCCGTGGATACGACGACTGCACTCCCAGCGTTACCATCGCCAGACCAATGGCTCGCAGTGGTCCGGGAACTTGATCGACGCCGCGGCTCGGCCTTCATCGCACTCGACAAGTCCGCACTACTCAGCGTCGACGCGGCCGCTTCGCCGGCCTTGGCGTCGGATATGGCCATGCTGGATGCGCTCATGGCTGCAGACGCACGTGTGCGGGCATTCCCAGTACAAGTCAGCAAGGTGAGCGAGGAGTTCGTCGCAGTAGGCGAGAGAACGCCGAGAGCCAGGCTAACGGTCGTCGATTCAATGGGCGCTTACGACATTGTGGACGCCCAAGGTGCGACCCTCCGGCACATTGCCGCGCGTGGTGTGCAAACTTGGCATATCGAATTGCAGCGCTCGGGCGTCACCGATTGGCGCTACGTATCTGTGGTTAGCGCAACGTCGCAGTAATCGAGGCGACATCCGGTTGATCGAAGGCGAAGCCAGATTCCAGCAGGCGATTCGGCAGTACCCGCTGTGACCCCAGAATTTCGTTGGCGAACTCACCAATCACAAGCCTGAGCGCCAGGGCCGGTACTGGGATGAGAGCAGGCCGGTGCAGCGCGTGGCCCAATGCGCGCGTGAACTCACGATTGGTCACGGGCGTAGGCGCAGTGAGGTTGAACGCACCGTGCAGCGGACGCTCAAGTAGGAAGCGGATTGCGCGCACTTCGTCGTTGAGCGAGATCGCAGACCAGTACTGGCGGCCGCTCCCGAGTGGGCCGCCAAGGCCAAGACGGAATAGTGGCAACATCTTGCCGAAGGCTCCGCCCTTCTTCGATGCCACCAAGCCAGTGCGGATGAAGGCAACGCGAACCCCTGCGTCGCTAGCAGCCTGCGCCGATTCCTCCCACGCTTCGACAACGTCAGCCAGGAATCCCGTGCCGCGACCGGATGATTCTGCAACTGCGGCAGTGCCCGTCTCTCCATACAGACCGATTGCTGAACCACTGATGAGCACGGGAACGCCCGCCTCGACCACGGCGCGAGCGATCGTGGTCGTGCCGGATACGCGGGAGTCCAGCACATCGCGCTTGTGCGCATCGTTCCACCGGCGGTCACCGACGCCGGCACCGGCAAGGTGCACGACCGCGTCAACTGCATGCAGTTTCGACGCGTCAAGTTGACCATGGGCCGGATCCCAGGGCACCTCGTGTGGGGTATCGGACCTACGCCGAACGAGTGAGAGTACTTCGTGTCCGTCGGCGGTAAGCGACGCGCTCAAAGCGGTTCCGATGAGGCCCGAGGCCCCGGTGATAGCGATACGCATGATGGAACAACGCTACGGCGAACTGGTTGCTTCCGCTACGGCACAGACGAAGGGCACCCCGCATACGCTGGGTGCCCTTCGGCGTCGCACATCAGACTTCGAAGCTGCCGGTTTCGTAGCGCGCTCTGAGATCGGTGAGGAAGCGAGCTGCATCTGCGCCGTCGACGATGCGGTGATCGTAGGTCAGTGAGAGGAACGCCATGTGTCGGATTGCGATCACATCGTTACCCTCAGAGTCGGTGATGACGACTGCACGCTTCACGATCTGACCAAGTCCCAGAATGGCAACCTGGGGCTGGTTGATGATTGGCGTGTCCATCAGGGCACCACGGCTGCCGGTATTCGTGAAGGTGAATGTGCCACCGGACAATTCGTCAGGCGACACCTTGTTGTCACGCGTACGTGCGGCGAGTTCAGCAACCTTGCGAGCCAAACCTGCAAGCGATAGGTCTCCGGCATCGCGGATGACTGGGACGAGCAATCCTCGGGGCGTATCCACGGCGATCGCGAGGTGCTCAGCATCGTGGTACGTCACGGTGCCTTCTTCAAGGTTGATCGATGAGTTGAGCACCGGATGGGTCTTCAGGACGTCGACGAGACCCTTCATGAAGAACGGCATGTACGAGAGTCCGACGCCTTCACGAGCTTCAAAGGCTTGCTTATTGCGGGCACGCAAGTTCACGATATTGGTGACATCAACCTCGGCGATAGAAGTGAGTTGTGCCGACACCTGCAAAGACTCGACCATGCGTGTTGCGATGACCTTGCGTAGGCGAGTGAGTTGCTCGGTGCGTCCGCGAAGTGGTGATCCGGCAGCGACCGATGCTGCAGGTGCGATCGGAGCAGCAACCGGCGCAGCAGCGCGGGTCGCGGCGTCGAGAACGTCTTGCTTACGGATGCGACCGCCAACACCGGTGCCGGTGATGGTGTCGAGATCTACGCCGTTTTCGGTTGCCAACTTACGCACCAGCGGCGTCACATAGGCATCAAGGCTGGCTACAGGTACAGGTGCCGACGCAGCAGGAAGAGCGACAACCGGCGCAGGTGTCGCGGACGGGGTGCTCGGCGCTGGCGCTGCATTGATGGGCGCAGGCGCTGCAGGAGCAACGATGGTCGGTGCTGATGTGGAGGATGCAATCATGCCAAGGACCGCACCAACCGGGGCGGTGGCGTCTGCCTGCACGTCAATGGAGATGAGCACACCGGCAGCGGGGGACGGGATTTCGGTGTCGACTTTGTCGGTGGAAACCTCGAGCAACGGCTCGTCAACTTCGACCGCGTCCCCGACGCTCTTGAGCCAGCGCGTGACGGTGCCTTCGGTGACGCTCTCACCAAGTGCCGGCAGGAGGATCGGAGTACCTGCACCGGTGGGGGCTGCGGCGGCCACAACCGGTGCAACGATGGCGGCGACAGCTGGTGCGTCGACTACAGGCGCAGCGACGGGCGCAGGAGGTGCTGCGGCTGACGTCGAAGCATCGCCGACAGCACCGATCACTGCCACAACTGCGCCAACCGGCACGGTTGCATCGGCAGCGACGAGAATCTCGAGCAGCACGCCACTCGCGGGAGCCGGGATCTCGGTGTCCACCTTGTCCGTCGAAACTTCGAGCAAGGGCTCGTCTGCAGAAACTACGTCGCCAACGTTCTTGAGCCAGCGCGTGACGGTGCCTTCCGTGACGCTCTCACCGAGCGCCGGCATGGTGACCTGAATCGACATGGTTCTCCTCGTGACTTACGCGTGGGCGTGCAGTGGCTTGCCGGCTAGCGCCATGTGCGCTTCACCGAGTGCTTCGTTTTGCGTCGGGTGTGCGTGAATGAGTGGCGCAACATCCTCAGGAGTGGCCTCCCAGTTGAAGATCACCTGAGCCTCGCCGATCTGTTCGCCAACACGCGAACCGATCATGTGAATACCGATGACCGGGCCGTCCTTCTCACGAATGATCTTGATGAATCCGGCCGTGCCCAGAATCTGACTCTTGCCGTTGCCGCCCAAGTTGTATTCGTAGGACGCGATGTTGTCCGCGCCGTACTTTTCCTTCGCCTGTGTTTCGGAATAACCGATCGAGGCAATCTCTGGCTCGCAATACGTGACCTTCGGGATCGCGCGATCTTCGATCATGCGCGGAGCAAGCCCAGCAATTTCTTCGGCGACGAAAATGCCGTGCTGGAATCCGCGGTGCGCCAACTGCAAACCGGGCACCAGATCGCCGACGGCGTAGACGTTGGGCACATTGGTAAGCAGACGCTCGTTGGTGGGCACCCAACCGCGATCGACGTTGATGCCGATCTCTTCGAAGCCGTGGCCTGCGCCGTTCGCGCCACGACCAACCGCGACGAGCAGCAATTCGCCAGTGTGGGTGTCGCCATTCTCGAGGGTGATGGTGACGCCATTGTCATCCTGCATGGCAGACGCGAACTTGATACCGGTTGAGAAATTGATTCCGCGCTTGCGGAAGGAGCGCTCGAGTGTCTTGCTAACGGCTTCGTCTTCCGCCGGCACCAAGCGGGGGAGCCCTTCAATGATCGTGACGTCTGCGCCGAATGACTTCCATACGCTGGCGAACTCAACGCCAATGACACCGCCGCCGAGGACGAGCACCTTGCTCGGAATCCAGTCGAGTTGTAGCGCTTGGTCGGAGGTGATGATGCGGCCTCCGATTTCAAGACCTGGCAGTGAACGCGAGTAGGAACCGGTCCCGAGGACCAGGTTGCGACCTTCGATGCGCTCGCCGTTGACTTCAACAGCGTTTGGCGCGATCACTCGGCCGACGCCCTCGATGTAGGTGATGTCTTTGCTCTTCACGAGACCTTGCAGGCCCTTGTAGAGCCGACCAACGACACCATCGCGGTATTCGTTGACCTTCGGCAGGTCGATGCCCTCGAGCGTCGCGCGAACGCCGTACTTGGCAGACTCGCGTGCCGAATCAGCGACCTCAGCCGCATGGAGTAGCGCCTTGGTCGGAATGCAACCGCGATGCAGGCAGGTGCCGCCGAGCTTGTCACGCTCGATGAGCGCGACTTTCAGGCCCAACTGAGCGGAACGCAGTGCGCAGGCATAGCCACCACTGCCACCACCGAGAATCACGACATCAAACACGGGTCACTCCTCGATATGGACGAAAGGCCCATTCTTTCATCGCGAGAGAGGGACGCCAAACAGGGGTCCAAACCTGCGCTTCACTGTCGAATCTGTTAGCTGCTTCGCAGGAGGGCTAACAGATTCGACAGTGAAGCGCAGGAGATGGGTTAGGCCACTCGGTGGGCGTATTCCAACAGCGTGCGGACGGTGGAACCGGTCGATCCCGTTGGCGTGTAGCCGAACGCTCCGCCGTTGTTGAAGGCCACAGGCGCGATGTCGAGGTGGGCCCACTTCTGGCCCTTATTGATGAACTCCTGCAGGAACAGACCGGCCACGATGGTGCCGCCCTTGGCTGGCGGTGCCATCTCTTTGACGTTCTGTAGATCGGCGATCTTGGAGTCCAGCATGTGCTTGTACAACGGTGTCAGCGGCAGCGGCCAAAGGTGCTCACCTCCGGCAGTAGCTGCTGCCATGAGATCTGCGGTAAGGGTGCTGTCGTTGCACAGGATGGCCGACATCGACGGACCTACCGCGATGGCGCAGGCACCGGTCAGCGTGGCCACATCGATGATGACGTCGGGGTAATCCTGTTGCACGCGGGTAAGAGCGTCGCACAAGACCAACCGGCCTTCAGCATCGGTGTTCAGCACCTCGACGGTCTTGCCAGAGTATGTCGTGAGCACATCTCCAGGACGCTGAGCGAGCGATCCGGGCATGTTCTCTGCCAAAGCCGCGTAGGTGGTGACGTTGACCTTGAGGCCGAGCCGAGCAATCGCGGCGGTGGCTTGGATGACCGCAGCAGCGCCACTCATATCGGTCTTCATCTCGAACTGCCCGAGCGCCGGCTTCAGCGAAATGCCGCCGGTGTCGAAGGTGATGCCCTTGCCTACGAACGCGATGTGCGCCGTGGCGCCGGCGGGTCGGTACTCAAGACGCAGCAGACGCGGCGGCCGCTGCGACCCCTTGCCAACTCCGATGATGCCACCGTAGCCCTGCTCGGCAAGTTGCACTTCGTCGAGCACTTCGACGGTCACTGGCAACTTCGCAACAAGGCCTCGCGCGAGTCCAACGAAGGTCTCGGGGTAGAGGTCGTTGGCGGGAGTATTCGCGAGATCTCGGGCGCCATTGACTGCGTTCGCTGTGGCCTGAGCGCGAGCGGCGGACGCCTTAATTGCGGCATCTGTCACATCTGCGAGTAACACCAACGCCTTCACCGGCGGACACATCTGCGACTTGACCGTGCGGTATCCATCGAACGTGTAGGCGGCCATGAGAGCACCTTCGGCTACGGCTCGCAATGTTGCATCGTCAGTTGAGGGCAGCGCGACGACGGCCTTCTTCTTGCCGACGAGCCCACGTACTGCATTGCCCACGCCTGCGCGCAGGTCATCGAGTTCTGTGGAAGTGCCGAGACCCACCGCGATCACGACGGGTGCGTCAGAACTGCGACCCGCAGGAACGAGTGTGACTTCGCCGTTCTTCGCTTTGGCGCCGACGGCCAGCAGAGCCTCGACAATGGTGACCGGGCGCTTGAGCTTGTGGTCGCCGAGAATCTCGACGCTGCCCTTCGCTGCCGGCCGGATGAACACAATGTGGGCGTCACACGCAGGTACCGTGCCGCTCAGCGCAAGAGTTGTCATGGGTTGCATCCTGCCCTCCCAACGGATGTGCTGTCACCCCCACGGCGCGTCTAGCGTTGGACTATGACTGAGCTCAAGCACACACCACTGTTCTCCCGTCACGAGGCACTCGGCGCCAAGATCGCCGATTTCGGCGGATGGGCGATGCCCATCGAATACCAAGGCGTGGTGGCCGAACATGCCGCTGTGCGAGAGCACGTAGGTATCTTCGATGTCTCACACATGGGCAAATTGCGAATCACGGGACATGGTGCGCTGGATGCCGTCAATGCTGTCGTGACGAATGACATCAATCGCTTATCTGACGGCCAGGCGCAGTACTCGTTGCTGTGCAACGACGAGGGAGGCGCCATCGATGACCTCATCGTGTACCGCGTGTCTCCGACAGAGATCCGGATCGTGCCAAACGCGTCCAATGCTGACACGGTTGCACCCTTCATTGCGGCGCGACTGCCTGAGGGAGTGCTGCTTGAGAACCGACACAACGACTTGGGCATTCTCGCAATCCAGGGCCCCGAAGTTGATGCGGTCATGGATGCACTGGGGCTGCCCCACCATCACGGGTATATGAGTTTTGTAGACGCCGACTATGCAGGCGCCGAGATCATGATCTGCCGAACCGGGTACACCGGTGAACGTGGCTTTGAACTCGTGGCACCCACCTCGGTTCTGGAGCAGATTTGGGATGCTGCAACGGCAGCCGGCGCCACGCCCATCGGACTCGGAGCTCGCGACACACTCCGCACGGAAATGGGTTACGCACTGCACGGCCATGAGCTTTCGCCGACCATTTCGCCAGTGCAAGCACGCGTCGGTTGGGCGGTTGGCTGGGCGAAGCCGTCCTTCAGCGGTCGGGAGGCACTGGTCGCTGAGAAGGCAGCAGGCGCAACGCGCATATTGCGCGGACTTCTCGCAATCGATCGTGGCATTCCCCGTGGTGACATGGAAGTCTACGGCGATGAAGTTGGGGGCACGCTTGTTGGCAGAACAACAAGCGGAACCTTTTCGCCGACCCTTAAGACCGGTATCGCGCTGGCCTATTTGGATGCAGGTCTTGCCGACGGGGCCGAACTCGTGATTGACGTGCGAGGTCGCGCGCTGCTTTGTCGCGTGGTGCGGCCGCCCTTTGTCGAGGGCACGAGCGTCTCGAGCTGAGGCAAGTCCTGCTATTCGCTGGCGTCGAGATCTTGCACCAAGGATCGAACGATTGACTCGGTTGCTTCGCTGAAAGGTTGCCATTGCAATTCGGCCCACGGCGACAGTCCGATCCGCTTGCGAGCCACCTCTGCTGCTGCGTCCTGCTCCAGTAAAGCGAGGAATACCCACGCCGTGCTCTGCGTCGCCAATCGGGCTGCGGCCATCGCAGCAATTTGCAGCGAAGTGCCGACCAGAACGATCGGAGTTCGTCGCGCTGCCGCTTGCACGATTGCCGCAACCTGGCCGGCAAGTAACTGGTCATGGGCGAGCAAGGCTGTGGGGTCGCCCAGCAATGGTCGTAGTTGCACCATGGCCTCACGCACAGCACTGCACAACTCCATCCAGGCCAAGTCGCTGATGCTGACTGGCACAACGGAGGTCGCATCTCCTGTGCTGTACAGCGCGGCTATGGCACGGGCCTGCACACTTGGCTCTCGGTGGTCGAGCAGCAGCAGTACTCCTGCGCCGCCGTCGATGGCTCGATCTACGGCTTCGGTTCCGGCGTCCCAGCCGAGTGCGTCTGTTGCCAGAGTTTCAACCACTCCGATAGGGCGGACTTGACGCCACGCATGCCGACGCAGGGCGGCCCCGGATAGCGCTTCTGGGTCGGGAAGAACTTCGCTGTCCATGGCGGCATTCTGTCCGATCAAGTGCATCACGGCGAAGGGGCCAATTCGGCGGTGATGTGTGCGCGCTGCGTGGCACGGCGCAGGATGGGAAGAAGGTTGGGAGCGCCAACGACCATCAGGAGCGCGGTGAGGACCCCTCGCGGGATGTCGAACCCGAAACTGGTCAAAGAGCCGTATCGCAGCCAATGCTGCAGATTTGTGTAGGCACCAGATCCGGGCACGAAGGAGATGTCGGGAGTCAATCCGACGGCCAATGGCCAGAACCACAGGTTAAGGAGGGCGCCAACAGCAAGCCCGCTCACGAGGCCAAGCACCGCGAGTAGCGCGACCTCGGCCTTTCCTCGGATCGTCGGCAGCAAGCCCGGCAGCGCACCAACCCAAGCTGCGACCATCATCTGGAATGGCAGCCACGGCCCGATGCCGCCGGTGATGGCGGCACTCGCCAGCATGGTGAGCGCTCCGATGAGGAACCCGGCGCGAACCCCTAAGGCGCGACCGGCGAGCAGGATGACGGCCCAAACGGGTTCGATGCCCGCCACGCCGGCACCCAACGGCCGGACTGCAGCTCCGAGCGCGATGAGCGTAGCAATCAAGGTAACCTGGCGAATATCCCGTTGGCGGCCAAGCAGTACCTGCGCAGCCACGATGAGGAGTGCGGGGAGCGCAAGAGCCCACAGGTATGGCGCGAATCGGGATACCTTGCCAAACTCACCGTCGAGCACGAACGGCCAGAAGAATGCAAGGAGTCCCAGCACATTCACTCCAAGGAGGAGTGCCCGCTGGCTTAGGGCCGACACGCGTCTACCACATCGTCAACCGTCATCCAGTGTTGCGGTGCGAGCACCTTCGATACTTGCGGCGCGAAGAGCGGCGAGGTCGTGAGCACACGCACTGCCTGGTCATGCACCACAACATCGCCATCAGCAATGACGAGCACGGTATGGGCGAGCTCCGCTGCGAACTCGACATCGTGTGTGGCAACCACGATGGCTGCGCCGGCATGAGCTGCGCGTTGCAGTATGGATATGAGTCGCGCCTTTCCTGCGTAATCCAATCCACGCGTCGGCTCATCGAGCAAGAGTGCAGCGGGTTCAGGCGCCAACACGATGGCGAGGGCGAGGCATAGTCGCTGTCCCTCAGAGAGGTCGCGGGGATGCAAGTCGTCTTCGACATCTGGGGCCAGCATGGCGAGGAGTGCTCGCGTGCTACCCGCCGCCAGTCCAGCGTCGCGATCGGCGTCGCGGCACTCCTGTGACACGCGTAAGCCGAGCAGGAGATCACCAGGTTGTTGGGGCACGACGCCTATGGCTTTGGGCAGTTGGGTGCCCCGCAGCGTTACGGGGTTGCTCTCGCCTACTCGCACCGAACCCGCCGCAGGCGACAGTGCGCCCGAGAGCAGTCGGAGAAGGGTCGACTTTCCTGCGCCGTTTCGCCCCATGAGCGCGCAAACCTCACCGGCGCGGATCTCCATGGACACCTCGTGCAACGCGGTGAAGCTGCCATACCGAACAGTTGCTCGATCGACATCAATGGTGACGGATGGCGAGGCCGGCACGAGGCGCAGTGGTGGAGCTGCTCCCTCAAGTTTGGCGCGGAGGTCTCCCGCTGCGAGCCGCGCCTCGCGAACAGTTAGCGGCATAGCTGCCCATCCGAGACGTTGCGCCAACTCCACGATCGGAGGCACGCTTGTGGAACTTGCCATGATCTCTCGAGGTGACTCGATGCGTGCATGGCCGGCGGCATCGATCGCAATCATCCGGTCGGCGTATTGCAACACGCGCTCGAGGCGATGCTCGGAGAGCACCACCGTGATACCGACGTCATGCACTAGCCGCTGTAGCGCCGCAAGTACATCGTCAGCGGCCGTCGGGTCGAGCGCGCTCGTGGGTTCATCAAGCACCAAGACTTTGGGGTGCGCTACCAACACCGCCGCAATCGCCACGCGTTGCAGCTGTCCTCCAGACAAAGTCCGCAGCGAGCGACCGCGCAATGACTGCAGACTGAGGACATCAATAGTCTCTTCGATGCGTTTGCGCATGGTCTGCGGATCAACACCTAGGCACTCCATGGTGTACGCCAGTTCGTCTTCCACCACGTCGGTGACAAAACTCTGCAGGGGATCCTGCGGAACCACGCCGACAAGTGCTGCGAAGGCGTTCGGCTGCGCTTCCCGAATGGAAATACCGTGCACCCGAACGTCTCCGCTGAGTGTGCCGCCCGTGAGGTGTGGCACCGTGCCATTGATGAGGCGCAGGAAGGTGGTCTTGCCGTAGCCCGTCTCGCCGACGACCACGGTGAATTCGCCTTCGGGGATACTCAATGTGACGTCGCTGAGGGCTGGCTCGAGGGTCTCCGCGTAGGAGAACGTCACATGCTCAAAATGAATGGCCATGTCACATCACCCCTGCTTCGGTGGAGGGCGTATTTGGCGTGAAGAATGCTGGCGCCGCTATGAGCACGAGACATGTCAACAGCCCGGGTGTCATCGTGGGCCACTGCAGTGGCGCGAGCGAAAGACTGCCTGCGCTCCCTCGCATTACCACGCCGAGGCTGAGGGCGGCAGCGCCCATTCCACAAGCAACTACTGCGTATTCGACCGGCCGCCAGACATCGGGTCGATGCCGCGTGCGCAGCGCAGTCAGGCCATAGCCGCGACTGAACATGGAACCAGCCAACTGCATGCTGCGCTCCATGGCTCCATCGATCACCGGGGTCAGGGACGCTGCAATAGCGCGCACGCCTCGTGCCGGACGACCTCGTAAACGACGGGCCGCTGCGATGCGACGGAAATCTTGCACGAGGTGGGGAATCATCGTCATGGCAACGATCATGAGTGTGCCCAAGTCTGCGGCGCGAGCAGGGAGGGATCGGAAGAGTCGACTGGGTGCCGCAACCGTCGTGGCGGCCGCAATGCAGATCAGGATGGCAGCGAACCGCAGGCCCTCGACAGCGCCCAAGAGCAGGCTCTCGAGTGTCAGGATGCCGCCCAGGCGGATGCCAGCCAACCATCCAGGGAGGCCGATGGACGGCAAGTGGGCGATCACGTGTGTGCCCACGGGAGCACCGAGCAGGCTCTGGAAGACCACGCGGACGAAGACCAGCAGCGCCGCCACTCTCAGCAACATGGACAGCGATGCCGCCCATGGCGCAGTTGCCCCACGATTGATCACGACCAGCAGGGCCGCCATTGCAATTCCCGCAAGCATCAGGGGATTGGTGGTGCTGGAAGCGGCAAGGGCGGCGCAGATTGCCCAGATCCACCATGCAGCGGGGTGCAGCCAGCGAACCAACCGGTCGTGGCGCAGCAACGGATTCATTGCGCCTCCCGCTGTCGTTTTGCATTGCGCAAGGCCAGAGCTAGCGTGATGCCGGCCAAGATCATGGTGATGACGGTGGAGAGCGGTGATCCGGTATCCCGCTTCACTGGACGTGACGTAGATGGCGAGGCACTGGGCTCGGCTGCCAGCACCACAGGCGAAGGACTCGTCGTGGATGTACTCGGCGCTGACGGCATGACACGCGCCGGCGACGATGGTGCGGCAGCGGTGCCGCGGGGTGTGGCCGCCGCAGAGGCAAGGGCAGGAGCGGTGGGCACCTCTACCGCATCACCGCAGCCAGACTCTGGAACTCCGTTTACCGCGCAGATGAAGCCGTTGTTGAGTCGAAGTTCAGCCACTGCGCTCAGCGCGGACATACGCGTGAGCCCTGTCTCCACGATGGAGCAATAACTCGTCGGCGAAGTCGTTGTGGCGCTGCCGTTATCCACGATGACCGCCACGCGAACAGCGTTGTCCGGCTTTGCCGTGGCCCCACAGATGGATGCAAAATCAGGAGCAGGTGCAGGCTGTGCTGCTTTGCCGTCGCTGCCCAATGTGAAACGCCAACCGTCGACTGCGCCATCGATAGCAGGCGAAGTGGCCGGCCCGACCAAGGCGTACTTCCAAGTGCCGGTATCGCCTTGCCAGTAGGACCAGTAGGCATACACCGTGTCAGCATGCGCGGGCGTCATCGTCACGAGCCCCAAGAGGACCGCGACGATGAACGCCTGCCACTTCCGCATTAACTCTTGCTCAAGGTTCCGAGTGCAGTCTTGATCAAGTCGACGCCACCAAAATTGCGCGGCGAGGATTTCCGAGATGCCACCAAGAGCAGCAGCACGCCAACTCGGCCAGCTGCGACAGTCCCCGTGGCATCTGCAACATACGCAGACGCACTGGCTTGCAGGGCTCGTTCCGAGATCTTGATCTGCACCAAAGGCCGACGAGCACTGTTCAGCCCGATGACTGCCCACGCTGTTGAGGTGAGGTCCGTTCCTACACCCCCGTAGCCCGGGATGAGGTTCTCGTGCGCTGCGAGCGTGCTCGCTACAAACCCGCTGACTGTCGTGCGCAGCGATGCAACATCGTCGGAGAGCGTTCCGGGGCACTTGAGCACCGGAACGCTGGCAGAGCCCTTCAGCGTCTTGGCTGGATCAACCCATGGCGTTACCGAGGCAAGCGCCACCAGCGCTGCCACCGTTGACATATGTGACACGTACAGCGGGTTGTTCTTCACCTGAGAAAGTCCGCCGCGAGCATTTGCGTCGGCTTCGCAGCCCACGATGTGCATGATGAAGAAGTCGATGGGTGAGAGCTCATGCGCATGCACATTGGCGGCCTTGATGCCGTTCGCGGTAAGCGCTTGAACGACGATGGCAGTGGAGTCGACATCGCTATCCCCGCCGGCGTAGTAGGGGAAGCCGCCGTCTGCGTTCTGCGTGCTGCGCAAGTACGCGAGCGCGCGCTTGGCATGTGTGGAGTCCTTGAGCGCGGCGAACGCCAGCGCTGCTGCCGCTGTTGCATTGGTGTCCTCGCCAGAGTACGTGGCTGGGTCTCCAGGACGGCATGCCGCAGTGGGATCCTGGCGGAAGGGCTCAAAGCCGCCATCTGCGCACTGCTGCGCTTTCAGCCAGTCGGTTGCCGCTCTTGGCACCGCCACCTTGTTGGCGCGGAGCCCTGCAATAACCAATGACTGGCGGTATACGCCGTCATATGTGGCATCGGCGGAGCCGAAGAGACCGGGTGTTGCCGAAGCAGGAGAGGTTGCGAGTGACGATGCTAGGAGCGCAACGCCAAGAGCGAGCCCCGTCCTGCGAATGATCGTGTTGTTCACGTGTTTCCATTCGTAAAGACGGGCCGACGAAATGGAAAACAAACAAAAAGGACCCGGAAAGCATCCGGATCCGCCAATGTGTGTGTGCCACACCGCAGACCGCGACGGTAGGTAGATCGACTTCGGCAGGAATTCCGGCTCGCGATGGATATCGCTCACGGTTGCGGGTCAGCGTCGGTTTTGCACCGAACTTCCCCTGATCGAGGTCGTATTTAGTTATGTGGCAATTGCAGCACGTGTTCCACGCTGCGTCAAAGGTGTACCGGACTGTGGAGCGGCGGGCGGGTCTTATGCCTCGCCGAAAGACCATCGAGCGCTGCTCGCTAAGGTGACGGCATGGAATTCCGTCACCTTGGCCGAAGCGGCCTCAAAGTTTCTGAAATCGCCTACGGCAACTGGATCACGCATGCTAGCCAGGTTGCCGAGGATGCGGCTCATGCCTGCGTAAACGCTGCTCTTGAATGCGGCATCACCACGTTTGATACTGCCGATGTGTATGCGGCGACCAAGGCCGAGGAAGTTCTTGGGCGCGCACTCAAGGGCCAGCGCCGTGAGGGGATTGAGATCTTCACCAAGGTGTACTGGCCGACTGGTCCTGGCATGAATGACCGCGGGCTCTCGCGTAAGCACATTATGGAATCGTGCAACGCTTCGTTGCGACGGCTGCAGACGGATTACATCGATCTCTACCAAGCGCATCGCATGGATATCGAGACTCCGCTGGAAGAAACGCTGCGTGCTTTCGATGATCTGGTGCGCGCGGGCAAGGTGTTGTACGTGGGTGTCAGCGAGTGGAGCGCAGAGCAATTGCGCGAAGCTGCGCGCATTGCTGATGACATGGGCTTCGATCGCCTGGTGAGCAATCAGCCGCAGTACTCGATGTTGTACCGCGTGATTGAAGAGCGCGTTGTCCCGACCTCCAAGGAGCTCGGGGTTGGACAGATCGTGTGGTCGCCAGTGGCGCAGGGCGTGCTCACTGGCAAGTACAAGCCTGGCCAACCGGCACCCGAAGGTTCACGAGCAACGAGTGATGAGGGCAAGGGTTTCGTGGACCGCTGGATGAGCGATGAAGTGCTTACCGCGGTACAGGATCTCGAGCCGATCGCAGCCGATCATGGGCTCACCATGGCGCAGTTGGCGTTGGCCTGGGTACTACAGAACGACAATGTGTCATCGGCCATCATGGGAGCGAGCCGCCCCGAACAGGTGTACGACAACGTGAAGGCTTCAGGTATCCATCTTTCGGCTGAGGTCATGCAGGCAATCGATGCAGCCATCGGGCATCTCGCGATCACCGACCCTGAACTGACTGTGGCACCGAACCCGCGCCCGTAACGGGCAACCTAACAAGCAAGAGGCGCGATTCCGGGCAGGGATCGCGCCTCTTGACATCTGCAGTGCTAGTTGGACTTCCGAACCTTCGGCAACTTCGGCGTCCTTGGCTTTCCGCCAATGGCGTACATCGGCTTGGGCAGTCGCATCAACCGCATGGTCATGGATCGGACGACTCCGTAGCCAATGTGGCTCGCGCGGCGAGCGGTCTCTGGGTGCTCGCGCTTCAGCAATTTGCTGATACTCCAAGCCACCCAGATGGCATCCACAATCACGAGCAGCAGCATGATCGACCAGATGGTGTTGACGAGGATGATCAACGTCTTATTGGGCACGAAGGCTGCGAACATCACGAGCAGCGCCACCGGCAGGAAGACTTCCCCGGTCGACAAGCGCGAGTCCACGAACTGACGAATCTGCTTGCGGATCGGCCCCTGATCGCGGGATGGCAGGAAGCGCTCGTCACCGGTGTAGAGCGCGTTGCGCTGTTGCATTCGTTCGGCGGTGGCGCGCTCGCGCATGGCCTTCTTGGCGCCCTTCTTATCGCGCGGGACTTTGACGCTCTGCTTGCGAGCAGCCTCGGCCTCGGAGCGCTTCGGCGTGGGGCGTCCTTTGCCCGTGGATTCCTGGTCAGTCATTTCAGTCCTAATCGGCGGTTGGTGCGGCGGGCAGTGCAAGCATTCGATCCAGCGCAACTCGAGCCCAATGTGCTACGTCGGCATCGACGCGGATGGCGTTGGAGACGACACCTTCGACAAGCTGTTCCAACGTCCACACCAAATGCGGCAGATCGATGCGATTCATGGTCGAGCAGTAGCAGACGGTTTTGTCGAGGTACACGATTTGCTGTTCTGGGAACTGCTCCGCGAGGCGGCGCACAAGATTCAGTTCCGTGCCAATTGCCCAAGCCGTACCTGCGGGTGCGGCCGCAATCTGCCCGATGATGTATTCGGTAGAGCCGACCAGATCGGCAGCGAGGACGACATCGTGTTGGCACTCAGGGTGCACGATGACGCGCACACCGGGCACGCGTTCGCGAACGTCTTCGATGTTTTGCGCCGTGAATCGTCCGTGGACCGAGCAATGCCCTCGCCACAGAATCATGCGTGCATCAATGAGTTGCTGATCAGTGAGCCCGCCATTCGGCCGGTGCGGGTCGTACACCACGCAATCGTCTAGCGTGAGGCCGAGTTGTACGATGGCGGTATTGCGGCCGAGGTGCTGGTCGGGCAAGAAGAACACCTTCTGCCTGCGCGCGAAGGCCCATTGCAGCGCCCGCTCCGCATTGGAAGACGTGCATACCGTGCCTTCGTGGCGACCGGTGAACGATTTGATTGCTGCAGTCGAGTTCATGTACGTGATCGGTGTGACGGTGTCGGCAATACCGAGTTCTTCGAAGTGCGCCCACGCCTTCTCCACCTGGTCAATGGCCGCCATGTCCGCCATGGAACACCCAGCTGCAAGATCGGGAAGGATCACCGTTTGCTCGGAACTGGTGAGGATGTCGGCCGACTCGGCCATGAAGTGGACACCGCAGAACACGATGTACTGCGCACCAGGTCGGTCTGCAGCCGACTGGGCAAGTTTGAAGGAGTCGCCTGTCACGTCGGCAAACTGGATGACCTCGTCGCGCTGGTAGTGGTGGCCGAGGACGAACACGCGCTCCCCGAGCGCTTCCTTGGCGATGCGAGCGCGCTCGATCAGGTTGGGATCACTCGCCATTGGCAGTTCTCCGGGGCACGCAACGCCGCGTTCGCTCAGCAGATCGGTGTTCTGACCCATGAGGAGAAGGGCGAGCGGCGAGGGCGTCGGCTCGTTCAACATCTGCATAGTTTCGCAGATACCGTCTGCTCGTGCGCATTCTCATCGCCCCCGACGCCTTTAAGGGCACGCTGACGGCAGCGGAGGCGACCCGGGCGATCGCCCTCGGCTGGCGAAACACCAGACCCGAGGCGGACCTGATCGAGCGTCCGGTGAGCGATGGCGGACCTGGCTTCGTCGATGCTCTTGCAGCCGCGCTCACCGTTCCAATCCGTATGACGACGGTGACGAATGCATTCGGCCATGAAGTGGATGCCCACTGGTGCATCGAGGGCGCAACGGCCTACCTGGAATCGGCGCAGGTGGTGGGACTCAGCCTCGGTACGGATATCTGGCGGGCGACGAGCGTGGGCGTTGGCCAGTTGCTGCTTGCGGCTATTGCCGCAGGAGCTCAGGAAGTGGTCGTTGGGCTCGGTGGCACCAACCTCAACGACGGCGGCGCCGGAATGCTGGCAGCCCTCGGCGCGTTCGCTACCGATGGCGCAGGCTGTCCGGTGCCGCTGGACCAAGGCCCACGCAGGCTCGAAACGGTCACTGCTGTCGACGTCACCACACCGCTGCGGCACCTGCGCGGCGTGCGCATACGTGTCGCCACGGACGTCGATGTGCCCTTGCTCGGGCCGCGTGGTGCAACCCACGGCTTTGCTCCGCAGAAGGGCGCACTTGCGGCAGATCTTGAGATCTTGGAGCGGGCGTTGGGCGCATTCTCCGCAGGCTGTGGCCGACGCGAAGACGGCAAGGATGCTGCTGTGGCGCTGGGAGCCGGCGCGGCTGGGGGATTGGGATTCGCGCTGCTCCATCTCGGCGCGGCGCGTGTGGCCGGAATCGATCACGTACTCGACCACAGTGATTTGAACATCTCTGCGATGGATCTCGTCGTCACAGGAGAGGGCACACTGGACTGGCAATCTATGCAGGGCAAGACCGTCGCCGGGCTGGCTCGCCGCTGCCTACAGGCGGGAGTGCCGGTGATTGCCATCGCGGGACGCGTCGACATCACCGCTCGAGAACGTTCGGAGATGGGACTAGATGCCACCTATTCCGTCACGGAAATGGCGGGGGAGTCTGCAACGTGGAGCGACCCCGCCGCGGCGCTTGCGCTCGTCGCTTCCCGAGTCGCCCGGACCTGGGGTTACGCGTGATGTTCGTGTTGTGGAATTTGTGAAGTAGCGTGTGCGTTAATACGACAACACAGGACCACGTCCCCGAACTGGAGGCCTCATGACCACCACCGAGACCACCCACGGTGTGCTGCTCACGGAGCAGGCTGCCGTCAAGGTGAAGTCGCTCATTGATGCCGAGGGTCGTGAAGACCTCGCATTGCGTATTGCAGTGCAGCCTGGTGGCTGCTCTGGCATGCGTTACCAATTGTTCTTCGACGATCGCGATCTCGATGGCGATGCCCGTGCCGAATTCGGCGGCGTGACGGTCGTTGTTGACCGCATGAGTGTGCCCTATCTGCTCGGCGCGACCATCGATTTCGCCGACACCATCGAGCAGCAGGGTTTCACCATCGACAACCCGAATGCCCAGAGTTCCTGCGCCTGTGGGGACAGTTTCAGCTAAGCCGACCTTGCAACGACGGCGGTCTCCTTTTGGGGGCCGCCGTTGTCGTGTGTGCAGGCGGATTCACCGCACCGCCGGCTCTAGGCTGCGGATGTGAAAATCGCCGTCTCCGCCTCGATCGCTACCGATCACCTCATGCGCTTTCCCGGTCGCTTTCGCGATTCGCTCATCGACGGCGCGTTGGACAACATCACGCTGTCTTTCCTAGTCGATGAGCTCGAGGTTCGCCGGGGTGGCGTCGGAGGCAACATTGCGTTTGGCATGGGCGTGCTTGGAGCACATCCTGTGCTGATCGGCGCAGCAGGCCTGGACTTCGCCGATTACCGGTCTTGGCTCGAGCGTCATGGTGTGGATTGTGGAGGCGTCTTGATCTCCGAACTTCGGCACACCGCGCGATTCATCTGCACGACCGACACGGATCAGAACCAATTGGCGTCGTTCTATGCCGGGGCCATGTCGGAGGCCCGTGATATCGAGTTACACCCAATTTCTGCACGCGTTGGTGGCCTTGATCTCGTGCTTGTTGGTCCCAATGACCCCGAAGCGATGCTGCGACATACCGAAGAGTGCCGCTACCGCGGAATCGCCTTCGCCGCAGACCCAAGCCAGCAACTGGCGCGCATGCAAGGCGACGAGATCCGCCTGCTCATTGACGGAGCGCGCTTCCTCTTCACCAACGAGTACGAAGCCTCGCTCATTGAACAGAAGACGGGGTGGACGGCCGACGACATCCTTGATCGTGTTGAAGTACGCATCACGACGCTCGGTGCCAAAGGTTCACGAATCGAATCGCGTGCTTTCGCGCCGTTGCATATCAAGGTTCCGCGTGAAGAGCAGATCATTGACCCAACCGGTGTGGGCGATGCATTCCGTGCTGGGTTCCTGTGCGGTCACTCTTGGGGGCTCACCCTCGAACGATGCGCACAGCTGGGTTCGCTCCTTGCGACCTATGCGATTGAGTCGGTAGGTCCACAAGAGTACGAGGTGTCGCAGCACCGCTTTGTCGAGCGCTTGACCGAGGCATACGGCTCTGAGGCTGCCGCGGAAATCGAGCCGCATCTGCATTGCAGTCGACCTTGATTTAGCTGCCCACAACCACCGAGTGCGTAAGTGCGCCGCCTAAGTCGGCGATTACCGAACAGTCATGCTTGCGCATGCGGCACCATGCAGGGATATCGATGGCGGCCGCAGGATCGTCCGTCGTGATGTGGATGACGGTACCGGGCAAATGCGTCTTGATGGCGCGCGCTAATTCTATGACGGGCTGAGGGCAGCGCTGCCCGGTGCAATCAAGCTTCACAGGTTCTCTACTCCGGCTTCTCGACGAAGTCGACGGACCGTCACAGACAGCGTCTGTGCAAAATCGTCCAAGACGGCAAGCTCGCAGTCGACAGGGAGAGCGATTCGAATATTGCCGTGTGTAACCCTGCCCATCGCCGCCAGGACGTGCGAAGGCGATCCGTCCAGCACGCAGGCGGAGCCTGAACCAACGACGAATCCAGCAGCGTCAAGCGCACGAGTAAGTGGCAAGGCGGGCTGCCAGCCGGACGCGATCGGGCCGCTCGCCGATGCGATCGCCCGGGAGCCGCGCCTGCGACTGCGCGGCCTGATGGCGATCCCGGCGCCCGCACCCGACCTCGATGCACGGCGCCACGCCTTCGCGCGCATGCGCGGCTGCTTCGAAACCCTGCGCGAATCGCACCCGGCCGTCGACACCCTGTCGATGGGCATGTCGGACGATTTCGAGCTGGCCATCCGCGAAGGCGCGACGATGGTGCGGGTGGGGAGTCTGTTGTTTGGGGCACGGGGCGGCTGACGCCGCCGGGATTCGGCATTCGGCATTCGGGATTCGAAAGGGCCATGAGACACCCCGACCTCATGCTTCGCCCTGCCGGCAGCCTTGGTATGCTGGTTGACCCGTTCTGCTGCAAAGAGCCTAGTGATGTCTTCTGACTTCGATAACCGATCCATTGGCTCCAGCGTTGTAGCCTTTGTTGGCGGCGGCAACATGGCGCGCAGCCTGATCGCGGCGCTGCTGCGCGGCGGCGCCGAAGCCGCGGCGATCCACGTGGCCGAGCCCAACGAGGCCCTGCGCAAGCAGCTGGCGGCGGATTTTGGCGTCGCCGTTTTCGACAACGGCGCGGAAGCGGCGAAGGGCGCCGACATCGTCATGCTGTCGGTCAAGCCGCAGGTCATGCGCGGCGTCTGCGAGGAACTTGCCCCCATACTCGGCGCACGCCATCCGCTGGTCATCTCGGTTGCGGCCGGATTGCGCATCGCGCAGATCGACGGCTGGCTCGGTGGCGGCTACCCGAGCGCCGCGTAGTCGGGCGCCACGTGCACGAACAGGCCGGCGATGAAGACCGACTCGGCGGTGCGGCCGGTGCGATTGCCGGTGGTCTGGAAGGACTCGCCCGGGGTGTCCGAGAAGCAGTTGAGGTTCAGGCAGTCGTTCCAGTCGGCCCGGCCGATGAGGGGAAGGCCGTGGGGTCCGAGGTTGTGGAGCACGTGGTGGAACGACCGCTTCAGGTGCTCGAAGAGCGGGGCCGCACTCCTCGGGTCGTTGTCGAAGGGCACCTTCTCCCTCAGGACCGAGAGGTCCCCCGACTCCTTGACGTAGGCCGCCGTTCCCGAGATGAGCCACAGCGGGTCGTCATTGAAGCCGGACCCGACGTCGTTGTTCCCCCGCTTGGTGAGCGGCTGGTACTGGTGGTAGGCGCTCCCGTCCGGCTTCTGGGTGGCGGCGATGTCGACGATGCGCTCCCTCGCCCGCGCGGGCACGAGGTGGACGAATCCGAGCAGGTCCTGGTTCGAGTCGCGAAAGCCCATGCCGCGGCCGATGCCGGTCTCGAAGTACGAGGCCGAGCGCGACAGGTTGAAGGTGACCATGCACTGGTAGGGGTTCCAGATGTTGACCATGCGGTCGAGGCGCTCGTCGCCCGACCGCACGGTGTAGGTCGACAGCATCTGTGTCCAGTAGTCGCGGAGCGCGCCGAAGGCGGCCTCGACCTGCGCGGTCGTCTGGAAGCGCGCGAGGAGCTCCCGCGCGGGCTTCTTGTTGACGACCCCGGGCTTCTCCCACTTCTCCGCGACCGGGTTCTCCACGTAGCCCAGCACGAAGACGAAGGTCTTCTCCTCGCCCGG
>CAWATP010000015.1:0-87347 GCA_963784905.1 uncultured Actinomycetota bacterium
CCGGGTATGTGCTGTTCTCGGCCAGGACGATTCCAAAGTCTTTGCGGGCCAGCGATCGCTTACTGTCACCGAGGTAGGTTAGTCCACGTTCGATGAGGGCCCGCTGGCGCAGTTCGGCTGGACGGGATCGAATTCTCAGGGCCTCTTTGAAGGCTTCGCGTGACGCGTCGAAGAACTTCTGTTCCCGGAAGGCGATGCCGCGCTGGACCAGTAAGTAGGTGGCTGATTCGTCTTCATTGGTCAGTCCATCGGTGAGTTCGATGATGTCGCTCCAGCGGCCGAGCTCGGCGTACAGCTCGGCCAAGGATACTGCGGTCACGGTGCTGGGCTCCAGCTGTTCGACGACGTCCACTGCAGCTTCAAGGTTTCCGGTGTCCTGGTGGAGTTCAGCGAGCATCAATCCGATGTAGTCCCGGTCCAGCTGCAGGGACACTTCGATGCCGTCGGCGATGGCCAGGCGGAAGCTATGGTCCGGGAGGTACTTGATGACGAAGGCATCCTTGGCCGGGTCGTACCCGGTGCTGAAAAGCCAAGCAGTGAGTGCGACACCTCGGGCGTAGTCGCCGGAGGGAATGGCTCCGCGGACCGTTTCGAAGAGAGCCGCGAGGGGGCGGGCTTGTTCGAACTCTTCCCCGGTTCTTGCCAGTTGGGCTGTGTCTGGCTTGGTGATGAGTGCCCGGTGCAGTTCCTTCTCCCACCTGGGAGCGAACAATCCGGGAGTGGCTGCCTTTGGCTCCGGTGCAGTGATAGCTGCAGCCCTGGGCGGCGTGACTGTGCTTTGGCGCCGGTTCCTCTGATCCGGCGCTGCTCGCGCTCACGTGAGAGATGCCGGTCCCGGGGATACCCACGGTACGGGTCACCCGCCCCGAGGTATTTGCAGACCCGCGCACCCTTGACGCCGGCGCTTACGCCAATGCTCTTAGGGGCGTGTCTCCTTATTCGCGTAGCCAGAGGACGACGGCACTGAGGACGCCGCCTCGGTAGGTGAGTGCGAGTTTGTCGTAGCGGGTGGCGAGGCCACGCCATTGCTTGAAGGGGTTGAAGTTTCGCTCGACGGCGTTGCGGCCGTTGTAGGTCTCGGTGTCGAAGCCACGGGGCGACCGCCGCGTGAGCCACGCCGTTTGCGGTGGCCGATCTGGTCGGAGGGTTCGGGGATCACGGCTTTGATGCTCCCGTTCTCGCAGCAGTGTCCGGATCGCCCGTGATGAGTACGCCTTGTCGCCCAGCACGGTCCGGGGGCGGGTTCTGCGCGGCCTCCGCCGGGGCGAGGAACCCGTAGGTGGTCCATCAGGACGGGGAACATGGGCGAGTCGCCGCCCTGCCCGGGGCGAAGAATCATCGCCAGCGGCCGGCCTTTACCGTCGCAGGCATGGTGGATCTTGGTGCTCAGGCCGCCGCGGGACCGGCCGATGGCGTGGTCGGGTGGTTCAGCAAACAGTTTCTTGTAATTCGGGAGTTCCCCCTGTGGTGCGGGGAAGGTTCGTGCCGTGCTGGTGGGCTCGGTTGATGGTCGAGTCCACCGACACCGTCCAATCGACCAGCCCGGCGGCGTCCGCTTCGGCCAGAAGCTTTCCGTGGATCCGGTCCCACGTCCCGTCGGACGCGTAATCGGCGGTGCCGCTTCCAGACCGTCTGCCACGGACCGAACTCGGCGGGAAGGTCCCGCCAGGCGATGCCGCATCGGTACCGGTAGATGATGCCTTCAACGACTTGGCGGTGGCCCCGGAACGGGCGTCCCCGCCGCCCGTCCGAACTCGGCAGCAACGGCTCGATCCGGGACCACTGATCATCACTCAAAACAGAAGTTCGCGACACCCGTCAAGCATTCCAGCCAGCAAGCACCTGATTTAGGAGACACGCCCTAGTCCCCGCCGCGCCCACCAGTACGACCGGACCAAGGACAGCAGCAATGAACCATTCGAACGGCAGCGAGCTGCCGCCCAGAAAATCCTATGCCGGGATCCGCCGAGCCACCCTGGCAGACACCGGCCCGGCGGCGGCCACGCTGGCCGAGGCGTTTCATGACTATGTATGGACCCGCTGGATGCTGCCGCAAGTGAACTACGAGCAGCGCCTTCTGGAGTCATTCACCGTGGATCTGGAAACGACCGTCAAGTATCTCGGCGAGGTCTGGATGACGCAGGACGGAGCAAGCGTGGCGCCTGGATTCAGCCCCACCCCGCGACCATCCCGAAACATGACCGGGATCAGCTTGCGGCCGTGCACCGGCGGGCAGCTGGCGAAAACACCAGCCGAATCCAAGCGGCCGAAGAGGTCATAGCCGCGCGCCGTCCCCGTTGCCCGCATTGGTATCTGGCAACGATGGGAACGGCGCCCGGCCACCGAAGGCGTGGTCTCGGCGGCGCCGTGCTGGCACCGGTGTTGGACCTCTGCGACGAGACCGGAGCCCCGGCGCTACTCGAGACCTCCAGCAAGGACAATGTCAGGTTCTACCGTCGGTTTGGTTTCGAAGTCGTGGCGGAACTAGCGCCCCCGCACCAGGCTCCGTACACATGGCTGATGGCCCGTGCTCCGGCCGGAACTTCCTCATAGACCCGGTGCTGGGTCCGCAGACGGACTGCCGCTTTCCGCCCTACGTGCCCGTTCCTCGGGGAGTGTGCGGTGGCGGCTCAGCGCCAGCCGAGCTGCGGCGCCACGTGCTTCAGGATCGACTCGATGACGTGGGCGTTGTAGTCGACACCGAGCTGGTTCGGGACCGTGAGCAGTAGGGTGTCTGCCGCGGCGATCGCCTCGTCCTCCGCCAGCTTCGCGGCCAGCTCATCCGGGGCACCCGCGTAGGACCGGCCAAATACCGCACGGGTATTCTCGTCGATGTTGCCGACCTGGTCCGAGCTGCGGCGGTCGCGGCCGAAGTATTGCCAGTCGCGCTCGTCCGTTAGGGCGAAGATGCTACGGCTGACCGAGACGCGCGGCTCCCGCTCGTGCCCCGCCTCCTTCCAGGCCTGCCGGTAGAGCTCGATCTGCTCGGCCTGCTGGACGTGGAAGGGCTTGCCGCTCTCGTCGTCCTTGAGCGTGGAGCTCTGCAGGTTCATGCCGAGCTTCGCCGCCCAGACGGCCGTGGCGTTCGAGCCGGAACCCCACCAGATGCGCTCACGCAGGCCCTCCGAATACGGCTCCACGCGCAGCAGGCCCGGAGGGTTCGGGAACATCGGGCGCGGGCTCGGCGCCGCGAAGCCCTCGCCAGTGAGAACCTCGAGCAGGCGTTCGGTGTGCCTGCGGCCCATGTCGGCGTCCGACTCGCCGTCGGCGGGGGCGAAGCCGAAGTGACGCCACCCGTCGACGACCTGCTCGGGTGAACCCCGGCTGATGCCCAGCTGCAGCCGGCCGCCCGAGATCAGGTCGGCCGCACCGGCGTCCTCCGCCATGTAGAGCGGGTTCTCGTAGCGCATGTCGATCACGCCGGTACCGATCTCGATGCGGCTGGTCCGTGCCCCGATCGCGGCGAGCAACGGGAACGGGGAGGCGTACTGCTGCGCGAAGTGGTGGACGCGGAAGTAGGCGCCGTCCGCCCCCAGCTCCTCGGCCGCGACGGCGAGGTCGATCGCCTGCAGGAGCGCGTCCGACGCGCTGCGGGTGCCGGACTCCGGGTGGTCGGTCCAATGGCCAAAGGACAGGAATCCGATGTTTTTCACACCAGATTCCAACGCGACGCCGGCGGTTCCTATTCCCCGCCGCCGCCCGCGGCTTCGGGCGCTTTCGTCCGCCGCCGCCCGCGTCCGCCCGCGGTCGGCCCGGCCGGCGACCGGAACTAGACTGTCAGCAGGACCGCGCGCGTCCGCGATGACTGCGCCCGCCTCCTCACAATCGCGGCGTTTGCAAGCAGACCGTAACTGGAAGATCGCGGAGGAACACTATGGGAAATGATCTGGACTTGAATCTCGGTCCGAAAGAACTGGTCCTCCACAACAGGTATGAGATTCTCTCCATACTCAACGACGTGCTGATCGCGCTGTGGTTCATCGTCGGCAGTGTCCTCTTCTTCAGCGAAAGCACCGCCACGGCAGGAACCTGGCTGTTTCTCGCCGGATCCGTTGAATTGTTGATCCGCCCTGTCATCAGGCTGACCCGAAACATCCACATCCAGAGCGTCACCAAAACGGACAACAGCAACGACTTCTGATTCGCGGCGTGCCCCGACGTGCCGGAGACCGCGGCCGGGCCGTGGAAATCCGGGCGGGGTGGCCCTGCGGTCGGCGCCAAGGGCTAGGGTGGTCTCAAAGAGAAGGGGGAGTGCCAGATGGAGTACCAGAATCCTCAGTCCGCGGGCGCGGAGGTCGGCCTGCCGGGTGCGGCCCGTGCCGCGACCGGCCGCACCGTCATTTCCGAAGCGGCGGTCGCCAAAGTTGCCGGCATCGCCGCCCGCGCGGTCCCTGGCGTGTATTCGCTGGGCACCGGGCCGTCACGCGCCCTCGGGGCGATCCGCGAAGCGGTCGGCAGTTCGGACCACGCAGCCGGGGTGCGCGCCGAGGTCGGCGAAACCCAGGTGGCCGTGGACATTGACCTGGTGGCGGTCTACGGTACCCCGCTGCATCCTCTGGCGGACCAGATCCGCGCCGCCGTCTACGCCGCCGTGGAAGAGCTCGTCGGGCTCCAGGTCATTGAAGTCAACATCGAAATCCACGACGTCTTCGTCCCCGGCCCGCCTAAGCCCCCGGCCACCGGCGAGGCACGGCCCGCGAGGGAGGCCCTGCAGTGAATCTGACCGTAGTCGGCATGGCGGCCGGCGCCTTCCTGGCGTTTATGTCCTTCACGTTCGGGGTCTGGGGCTTCCTGGGCGCCCTGCTGTTCATGGCGCTCGGAGCGCTGCTGGGCCGCGCGGCGGAAGGGAAACTGGACCTGCGCAGCGTCGTCGACGCCCTCACGGGCCGGCGTTCCTCCTCATGAGCACCACCGCCCGACGGGTACTGGCCGGACATAACCGCATCAGCACCCAGGCCCTCACGCAGCGTGGCACGCGCCGCGGCGGCGGAGGCGCTGGGTGTGCAGGTCCAGGAGGTCAGGGCCGACTGGACCGACGACGACGGCCTGCTGGCCCTCTCGCTTGTCAGCCCGATCGCCGTTCCGGGGCTCACTGCTGTGGTCCGCGATCCGGGCCGTGTCGCCGCATTTGGCGGCCCCATCTGGGACCGGGCGGTCGCCGCAAAATCCCAGATCCTGCACCGCGTCACAGAGCTCAGCGGCGCCCAGCTGAGCCGGGTGGACATCCGTATCAGCGGCGCCAGCGTCAGCGACGGAGCGCGGGTCCGGTGAGCCAGTCCGCCGAACGCCGCCCCGGCGCCACCCGGATGCAGCGCATCCTTGCCCGTGGAAACGAGCTCCTCCCGCGCCGCCGCCGCCGTCATCGCGGCGGTCCTGGTTATCGGGCTGTGCGGCTACGCCCTGTTGGAGACGGCCGTGCGCGCCGTCGGTCAGCCACCCTGGCTGATCGACCCGCAGACCGCCGCCGAGCGGATCACCGAGCTCCCGGCCGGCGTCCCGCCGCTCCTGCTTGGGGCCGCCGGCGCCGTGCTGTTCGCGGCGGGCTTGTTCTTCTTCCTCAACGCTGTACTGCCGGGCCGGCGGGCCCGGCACGCCCTCGCCAACCCGCGGGCCGCCGTCGTCGTTGATGACGGGGTCATCGCCTCGGCGCTGGCGCGGCGGGCGCGGCTTGCCGCCAACGTAACGCAGGAGCAGGTGATGGTGGTGGTGTCCAGGCGGCAGGTGCTCGTCAATGTCCGGCCGACGTCGGGGGTGCCGCTGCGCGCAGCGGACGTCCAGGCTGCTGTCGAGGCCGAGCTCCGGGACATGGCGCCATCGCCCATGCCCGAGGTCCGGGTCAACCTGGCATCTGCGGGGGTGGTCGGCGCATGAACGGCACCCCACGGCTCCTTAATAGGCTCCTGATCGGCATCCTTGGCGCCAAGCTCCTGGCCATTGGGGCCCTGTTCGTCCTGCTGGCGACCGTCCCGGCCGTCGGCCGCTGGTGGCAGGGCTGGTCCGCGGCGATATGGGGCGGTGTCCGGAGTGTTTTCGAGCGCACCCGTTTCCCCGGCCGGCCGGAAAGCTGGCTGTGGACGGTCATGGTGGTGGTGCTGCTGCTCGTCATCGGGCTCATGGTGGCCTGGCTGGCGCAGCAGGGCAAGGGCCGGGCCAACCTGCTGGTCGCCGAGGATGACGCCGGGGACGTGCCCGGCAGTGTCCGGATCGGCGGCGGGGTGGCTGAACAGGCGCTCCGGGCGGCGCTGTCCGACCGGCCGGACCTGGCCGGAGCCACCGGTAGCCACCTACGAGTTCGCGGGCGAGCCGGCCCTGCGTATCCGCGTGCAGCCGCGCCAGGGCGTTGCCCCGCACCTCCTGGCCGCCGACGTCGCGGACCTCGTGGAAGCTCTGGATGCCGTGATCGGCAAGCGCACGCCGGTGCTGATCCACATCGGATCCGGTGCCCGGTCCCGGTTCGGCCGGGCGGAACGCGTCCGCATGACCCCGGCGGGAAACCTGAGCGGACTTCCTGGCGACCGGCGCTGATCCGCGCCGGGAGCGTTGTGGAAGATTTCACCCCACTCGAACCACTGGCTCCCACGGGATCCAGCCCTGGCAGATCGGCGGGCTGGCGGAGGATACGCGACCGCAGCCCGGTCTCCGTTGCGTAAAGGTTTAATGTAAACGCTTGCATTCCTTGCACGCAGGGTCGCTAGTGTGATGGTCACCACACGACGCACCACCGGTCCAAGCCGGTACTCAGCGAGGAGCACCTGTATGAAATCCCGTAAATACCTACTTCCCGCGGCCGCGGCCGGTGTCCTGGCCCTCTCCCTCACAGCCTGTGGAGGCGGCGGAGGCGGTGGCGGCGGCACGTCGGGCGGTGGTGATGCGGCAGCCAACCTGGACGGGCGTGGTCCCATCACGTACGTGCAGGGCAAGGACAACAGCAATGTCGTCCGGCCGCTGATCGAAAAGTGGAACGCCGCCCACCCGGACGAAAAGGTCACGTTCAAGGAGCAGACCGACCAGGCCGACCAGCAGCACGACGATCTGGTCCAGAACTTCCAGTCAAAGAACGCCAACTATGACGTGGTCAGCGTCGACGTTGTCTGGACCGCCGAGTTCGCCGCCAAGGGCTGGCTGCAGCCGCTCAAGGACAAGATGGCGCTGGACACGTCCGGGATGCTGAAGCCCACCGTCGAGGCAGCGTCCTACAAGGGCACCCTGTATGCGGCCCCGGAGTCTTCCGACGGCGGCATCCTGTACTACCGCAAGGACCTGGTTCCCACGGCGCCCAAGACCTGGGACGAAATGATGGGCATGTGCTCGATCGCGAAGTCCAAGAACATGGGATGCTACGCCGGCCAGTTCGCCAAGTATGAGGGCCTCACGGTCAACGCGTCCGAGGCGATCAACTCCGCCGGGGGGTCCGTGCTGGACAAGGACGGCAAGCCGAGCCTGAACACGGAAGAAGCCAAGGCCGGCCTCTCCAACCTCGCCAAGGCCTACGCCGACGGCAACATCCCCAAGGAAGCCATCACCTTCAAGGAAGAGGAATCACGGCAGGCGTTCCAGGACGGCAAGCTCCTGTTCCTGCGCAACTGGCCGTACGTGTACAACCTGGCCACCACCGAAGGATCCTCCAAGGTCAAGAACGTGCTGGGCATGACGGCACTCCCGGGCAAGGACGGTCCCGGCGCATCCTCGCTGGGCGGCCACAGCGCCGGCATGAGCGTCTACTCCAAGAACAAGGCCACCGCCCTGGACTTCCTGAAGTTCCTCACCACGGAAGAAACGCAGAAGTTCTTCGCCACCCAGGGTTCGCTCGCACCGGTGCTGACCAACCTCTATGACGACAAGGAACTGGTCGCCAAGCTGCCCTACCTGCCGGTGCTGAAGACCTCGATCGAGAACGCCGTCCCGCGTCCGGTGACCCCGTTCTACCCGGCCGTCACCAAGGCTATCCAGGACAACGCCTACCCCGCCATCAAGGGCGAAAAGCCGGTGGACCAGGCGCTGTCGGACATGCAAAAGTCCATCGAAACTGCCACCGCAGGAAAGTAAGTCACAATGGCTACTGAATTGGGCCTCGACGCCGGTTAAAGAAGCCGGCGTCGGGCGGAACCGAGCCCCACCACGCACCCAAGGGGGTGGGGGAGGACAACATCATCGCCAGCCAGGGCAAGTGGGCCTCATGGCTGTTGGCCCCCACCATCATCGCGCTGGCCATCGTTATCGTTTACCCGATCATCAGCGCCATCGTGATGTCCTTCCAGGCCGACGCCGGCCTGGACCCGGCCACCGGCCTCTTCACCGAGGGCGGCCCGGCCGGGTTCTCTAACTACGTCAACTGGATCGCCCAGCAGTGCTCCGCCCCCGGCGGCGGCACCGTCGCCTGCCCGCCGGGCACCCTCGGATCCCAATTCTGGTCCGCGACAGGCACGACGTTCTTCTTCACCGTCGTGACCGTGGTGCTCGAGACCGTGCTCGGCTTCTGGATGGCCATGATCATGGACCGCAACTTCAAGGGCCGCGGCCTGGTCCGCGCCGCCGTGCTGGTGCCGTGGGCCATCCCCACCGCCGTCACCGCCAAGCTGTGGCTGTTCATCTTCGCCTTCGAGGGCATCGCCAACAAGCTCGTCTCAACACCACCATCCTGTGGACCGGCAGCGAGTGGCCGGCCAAATGGGCGGTCATCATCGCCGACGTCTGGAAGACCACGCCGTTCATGGCGCTGCTCATCCTGGCCGGCCTGCAGATCATTCCCGCGGAGGTCTACGAGGCGGCCCAGGTCGACGGCGCCATCGGTTGGCAGCGGTCTCCGGATGATCACCCTGCCGCTGGTCAAGGTCGGCGCTGATGGTGGCGATGCTCTTCCGCACCCTCGACGTCGCTGCGCATGTTCGACCTGCCGTACATCCTGACCGACGGGGCGAACAACACCACCATCGCTGTCGATCCTGGTGATCAACCAGATCAGGCAGGGCTTCAACGCGGCGGCGGCGCTCTCGACCATCACGTTCATCATCATTTTCCTTGTCGCCTTCATCTTCGTGCGCTTCCTGGGCGCGAATGTGGTGGAGCAGCAGACCGGCGCTAGTAAGGGGAAGAAATGACCACCGCCGCGACCGAGCTGCGCACGCAGCAGGACCGGGGGCGCAGGGTCGCCCAGAACCGGGAAAAGTGGGCCCAGGGCCGCACCTACATCAGTGCCCTGGTGATCCTCGTCTGGTGCCTCGCCCCCGCTTACTGGATGGTGGTGACCGCTTTCCGCGACGTCGGCTTCACCTACGACACCTCGATCCTGCCGACGCACGTCACGCTGGACAACTTCAACACGGCGTTCGACACCTCCTTCGGGAACCGCTTCGGCCAGGCGCTGCTCAACAGCGTGTTTATCGGCGGGGTGGTGACCGTGGTCTCGCTGCTGATCGGTGTGTTCGCCGCCTACGCCCTGGCCCGGCTGAACTTCCGGTTCAAGTTCCTGGTGCTGGGGTTCATCCTGGGGGCCTCGATGTTCCCCGGCGTCGCCCTCATCACTCCGCTGTTCCAGCTGTTCACCAACATCGGCTGGATGGGCACCTACCAGGCCCTGATCATCCCGAACATCTCGTTCGTGCTGCCGCTGACCGTCTACACGCTGACGTCGTTCTTCCGCGAAATGCCGTGGGAGCTCGAGGAATCGGCACGGGTGGACGGCTGCACGCAGGGCCAGGCCTTCCGGAAGGTGATCATGCCGCTCGCGGCCCCTGCCATCTTCACCACGGCCATCCTGGCGTTCATCTCCTCATGGAATGAATTCCTCATCGCCAGCCAGCTCTCGTCCGACGCGACCCAGCCGGTCACCGTCGCCATCGCGAGCTTCGCCGGCGCGCAGCCCAACCAGATCCCGTATACGGCGATCATGGCGGCTGGAACCATCGTGACCATCCCGCTGGTGATCCTGGTGCTGGTGTTCCAGCGCAAGATCGTCGCCGGCCTGACGGCCGGCGCCGTCAAGTGACGGTTTCATGATGGCGGGTTCCTGATGGCAGGTGGCCGGGACCAGGGCGGGACCCACCCCACGCACCGCCGGGTGCGCTCGGGCGAGGACTTCGACATCATCATCGGGTTCCTGGGCTTCTGGGCCCTCGTCCTGCTGGCGGTCACCGTCTGGATGGAGGTGACCGCCCAGCCGGCCGTCGGCTGGGCACTCGGGCTGCTCGCCACGCTGCTGGCACTCTACGGAATGATCCGGCTGCGGCGGCGTTTGCCCGGCCGGACGGGCGCCCGGCGGCGCTGAAGCGCCCGCAGGGGGCGGACCGGATACGGGAAAGGATTGGCGCCGTGGGGGCGGCACGCTAGACGCGATTTTGCGGATAGCCGAGAAGGGGACACGGTGGCAAGGACAACTGACAGGGCGCAGCGCGGCGGCCATCCCGGCGTTAGCATCGAGGATGTGGCGGCCGCCGCGGGCGTCTCCACCGCCACGGTCTCCCGGGCCGTCCGCGGTCTGCCCAGGGTCTCGCCCGCCACGCGGCAAAAGATCCTCGACATCGCGGGGGCCCTCGGCTACGTGGCCTCCTCCTCGGCGTCGGGCCTGGCCACCGGGCGCACCCGGACCATCGGGGTGCTGGCGCCCTTCGTGAGCCGCTGGTTCTTCTCGAAAGCCATCGAGGGTGCGGACCGCGAACTGCACGGCCGCCAGTACAACCTCTCGCTGTTCAATTTGGGCGGGCACGGCAGCCACCGCGAGCGGCTGTTCAGCAAGACCATGGTCTACAAGCAAATCGACGCTCTCCTGGTCCTCTGCATGGCCCTGACCCGGGAGGAACTGGAGCACCTGCAGAAGATCGACATCCCGCTGGTCGTTGTGGGCGGCCACGTCGAGGGCTGCGCCTACATCGGGATCGACGATTACGAGGCCGCGTCCACCGCGGTGCGCCACCTCATCGGCCTCGGCCACCGGGACATCGCGCTGCTGCACGGCGACGACGAAACGGACCTGAACTTCGACGTCCCGCGGGTGCGGATCAAGGCGTTCCTGGACGTTATGGCGCAGGCGGCGCTGGACGTCCGTCCGGAGTGGGACGAGTGGGGGGACTTCACCGTCGGCAGCGGCCAGGCCGCGTTCCGGCGCCTGTGGGACCGTCCCGGACCGAAGCCCACGGCGATCTTCTGCGCCTCGGACGAGATGGCGATGGGGGTAATTTTTGAGGCGCGCCGTGCCGGTGTCCGGATTCCGGAAGATCTGTCCGTGGTGGGGATCGACGATCACGAATTTTCCGCAGCGATGGGCCTGACCACGGTCGGCCAGCGCCCGGACGAACAGGCCGAGCTCGGCACCAAAATGCTGCTCGATGAACTCGACGGGATCGCCGGGGCGGTGCGCTCGACCGTGGCCCCGCACCGGCTGATCGTGCGGAACACGACGGCGGCGCCGCGGCTTGCGCAACCGCTCGCCCCGGCCGCTGGCTGAGCGGCGCGGCGAAGGACCGGCGCCGGAATCCGGGACCGCGCGGAGATATGCCCAGGCAGACATGTCTCCGGCGGGGCGGGCCTCAGGAGGCGCGCGCCAGCTGCCGGATCGGGATCCAGCGGGAGGCGAGCCGCCGGTACGCGGCGGCCGCACCGGTCATGTCGCCCTCGGCAAGACACTCGATGCCCAGCCGCACGTCCAGCGGGGAATCGTCCGGATAGACCTTGTCCGCCACGGCGCCGTAATCGAGCTCCACGACCGAATCAGGGTGGAAGAGTTCCAGCCACTCGGTGAGCTGGGTCAGGTCCTCGAGCATGTCCAGTTCGGGGGCCGCGAGCGGCGAGGTGGGTCACGGCGTGCCGGACCCGTTCCAGCGCGGTGCCGATCGTGGCCCGGATGCGCACCGTAATGATCCGGCCGCCGGACTCCACCACATCCGTGGGGTCTGATTCCTGGAAAAGGCAGAACCAGCTGAACGGGATCCCCCAGGTCGAGGCCCGGGTGTGGACCCGGCCGATTCCCTCGCGCGCCTTCACCAGGTCGATGCGTTCCTGATGCCGGTCCCGCTGTTCCTCCGGGATCAGCAGCTGGGCCAGTGGGCCGTGGATCCCCTCCATCAGGGCGTTGGCAGCCAGTCCGGCGCGCAACACCAGCTGGCTCGGGCAGTACAGCAGCCTGGCCGGCAGGACCTCCTCGCCGGCCGCGCCGTCGTCGTCGGCGGTGCCGGTGGGCCTGACGGTGGGTCGGCCGGCGGAGTTGCTGACGGCCAGCACGCGGACCAGGTCGGTTTGCCCGGTGGGAAAAGGATCCCCGCCGGGGCGGGTGATGCGGCCCAGGGATGCCAGCAGTTCGGCATTCTCCACAGCGGCGCGGGACTCCGAGCGGGCGCCTGCGGCCCGCACAGCTTTCTGCTGTTCGGCGGGGAAGGCCTCCAGCGGCTGGCGTGCGTACTCCCCTGTTCGATGTCGAAGTTCCCGTTGTGGCGCACCACTTGGCTGCCATTGACAAGGGTTCCGGCATCGCCATGATCTGCACCTTTGGTGATACCACTGACGTGACATGGTGGCGCGAGCTGCAACTGCCGACCCGCCCGATTATCGGCTGGGACGGCCGACTGGTGTCTGAAACTCCAGAATGGATTACGTCGGAGTCTGGGCGCGCAACCTACGCGGCGATTGCAGGGGCCACGTCACACACGGCAAAGGAACGCCTCGCAGAACTCCTGCGCGAATCCGGCGATCTGGTCGGCGAAATCCGCCCCATCACGCACCCGGTCAAGTTCTTCGAAAAGGGTGACAAGCCCCTCGAGATCGTCACGACCCGCCAGTGGTACATCCGTAATGGCGGTCGAGATCTGGATCTGCGCGAGGCCCTGGTGGCGCGAGGTCGCGACATCCAGTGGCATCCCGAATACATGGGATCCCGTTACACCAACTGGGTCGAGGGACTGAACGGCGACTGGCTCATTTCGCGTCAGCGTTTCTTCGGTGTGCCCGTGCCGGTCTGGTACGCCCTCGACGGTGAAGGCAACCCCGTCTACGACACACCGCTTACGCCGGATGAAGCGCAACTTCCCGTCGATCCGTCCTCCGATGTGCCCGCGGGCTACGCCGCAGAGCAGCGCGGCGTTGCGGGCGGCTTCATTGGCGACCCTGATGTCATGGACACCTGGGCCACCTCATCGCTTACGCCCGAAATTGTCGGCGGGTGGGAGACAGATGCCGATCGGTGGTCGCGCGTGTTCCCCTTCGATCTGCGCCCGCAGGGCCACGACATCATCCGCACCTGGCTCTTCTCTACAGTGGTGCGAGCGCATCTGGAACTCGACGAACTGCCGTGGAAGCACGCAGCGATCTCGGGCTGGATCCTGGATCCGGATCGCAAGAAGATGTCGAAGTCCAAGGGCAATGTCGTCACCCCTATCGGCATGCTCGAGGAGCACGGCTCTGACGCTGTTCGCTACTGGGCAGCATCGAGTCGTCCGGGAGCAGATACTGCTTTCGAGATTGGGCAGATGAAGATCGGTCGACGGTTGTCGATCAAGATTCTCAACGCCTCGCGGTTCGCTCTATCGATGGGTGCAGTCACGGAAGGCGACACGGTCACTAGCGCGCTAGACCAGGCACTGCTCGCGCAATTGGCCGAGGTCGTTCGCCAAGCGACAGTCGCCTTCGACGCGTACAACTACGGCCGCGCCTTGGAAGTCACAGAACAGTTCTTCTGGCGCTTCTGCGACGACTACGTCGAGCTGGTCAAGGATCGCGTCTACGGTACGCGCGGCGAAGCGGAAGCGGCTTCAGCCAAGCTCGCTCTCGGTATTGCCACCGACACCCTGCTCCGGCTGTTTGCCCCGTTCCTGCCCTTTGTGACCGAAGAAGTGTGGTCATGGTGGCGCGAAGGCTCGGTGCACCGTGCCAGTTGGCCAGACGCCGACGCCATTGCCGAGATCGCCGGCGCAGGTGACCCTGCCGCACTCGACGCGGTTGCCGAGGTACTGGTGTTCGTACGCAAGGCCAAGTCCGATGCCAAGAAGTCGATGCGTGCACGACTCGCCAGCGTCACAGTGTGTGCACCAGAGGTACTGATCGCCCGCGTTCGTAGTGTCGAAGACGATCTGCTCGCTGCAGGTGGCATTGATGCACTTGCCTACGAGGTCGCCGAACGCCTTGACGTCACTTCGGTGCTGGCCGAAACCGAATAGCAACAACGGTAAAGCCCCGTCGCCTCATTCGAGGCGACGGGGCTTTCGTGTTCTGCGGATGGACCGGAGCTAAGCGGACTTTTCCTTCGGAGACTTCTTCACCAACTTCGGCAGTGTGCCTTCGGTGACCACTGCCTTGGTCACGACAACCTTCACCACATCATCGCGACTCGGGATTTCGTACATCGTCTGCAGCAGCGCTTCTTCCATAATCGAACGCAAGCCACGCGCGCCAGTGCCGCGATCCATCGCAAGGTCAGCAATGGCTTCAATGGACGCCTTGTCGAACTCCAGTTCCACGCCATCAATGGCAAATAGCCGCTGGTATTGCTTGATCAGTGCATTCTTCGGTTCGGTCAGTACGGCTACCAGCGCCTTGCGATCTAGTCCGGTGACCGACGCGAATACCGGAAGACGGCCTATGAACTCCGGGATGAGCCCGAACTTCATGAGGTCCTCGGGCATCACCTTGCTGAAGATGTCGCCAGGGTTGGTGTCTTCACCGCTGCCCAGCGAGGCCGTGAAACCAACGGACTTCTTGCCCACGCGAGCCTCGATAACGTGATCGAGTCCGGCGAAGGCACCTCCCACGATGAAGAGCACGTTGGTGGTGTCGATCTGCAGGAATTCCTGATGCGGGTGCTTGCGGCCGCCCTGCGGCGGAACGCTTGCTGTGGTGCCTTCCAGGATCTTCAAGAGCGCCTGCTGCACACCTTCACCCGAAACGTCGCGAGTGATTGAAGCGTTCTCGCTCTTACGGGCGATCTTGTCGATCTCATCGATGTAGATGATGCCCATTTCGGCCTTCTTGACGTCATAGTCAGCGGCCTGAATGAGTTTGAGCAGAATGTTCTCTACGTCTTCGCCAACGTATCCCGCCTCGGTGAGGGCGGTGGCATCGGCGATGGCAAACGGCACATTGAGCATTCGCGCCAACGTCTGGGCAAGCAATGTCTTACCGGATCCAGTCGGCCCGAGCAGCAAGATGTTGCTCTTGGAAAGTTCCACACCATCGTGGCCCGCGCCGGCCTGCACACGCTTGTAGTGGTTGTGCACGGCGACGCTGAGGGACTTCTTGGCGAGATCTTGCCCGATCACATACTGGTCGAGGAACTCAAAGATCTCACGCGGCTTGGGCAATTGCTCCAGCTCGGCGGTGGATGCGGCCTGCGTCTCATCGAGGATGATTTCGCGGCACAACTCGATGCATTCGTCGCAGATGTACACGCCGGGTCCAGCGATGAGCTTCTTGACCTGCTTCTGGCTCTTTCCGCAGAACGAGCACTTGAGCAGATCGCTGGTCTCTCCGATACGTGCCATGCGCCTCAGAATACGTGGAGAGGCCGACGAACCGTGGTTGCCGGACACGCATTCTGCGCTTTTCTGCCCACGGCGTAATAGCAATGCACGGCACGTGGTATGCGAAACGGCCGCCCCAAAGGGACGGCCGTTTCGACTTGCAGTGCTTCAGGATTTCTTGCGCGGTGCGATCACCTGATCGATGATGCCGTACTCCTTGGCCATGTCGGCAGTAAGGATCTTGTCGCGCTCAATGTCCTTTGAGATCTGCTCCGTCGTGCGACCAGTGTGCAGCGAGAAGATGCCTTCCATCTCGGCGCGCATGCGCAGAATCTCGTTGGCCTGAATCTCGATATCGGAACCTTGTCCGCCACCTTCGGTGTACGGCTGGTGGATCAGAATGCGAGCGTGCGGCAAGGCAAATCGCTTGCCGGCCGTGCCCGCAGCCAGCAGCACTGCAGCAGCGGAGGCAGCCTGACCAAGGCACACGGTTTGGATTTCCGGCTTCACAAACTGCATGGTGTCGTAGATGGCCGTCATGGCAGTGTACGAACCACCAGGTGAGTTGATGTAGATGGAGATGTCGCGCTCGGGGTCTAGGGATTCGAGCGTGAGCAACTGCGCCATCACGTCATCGGCGGAAGCATCATCGATCTGCACACCAAGGAAAATGATGCGCTCTTCGAAGAGCTTCGTGTAGGGGTTGTGCGTGCGCTCACCATTGGCAGTGCGCTCACGGAATTCGGGCAAGATGTACCGGGCAGACGGGCCGGCATTGCGCACAGCTTCATCGCCGAACTTGTGGTTGATGTACATGCCTACCTCACTTATTCGACGTGATGACGTGGTCAATGAGGCCGTACGCCTTGGCCTCTTCGGCCGCGAACCAGCGGTCACGATCGGAGTCCGCTTCGATGGTGTCGAGCGACTGTCCGGAATGCTTCGCGATGAGCTCGGCGAGACGCTTCTTGAGCATGAGCATCTGTTCGGCCTGGATTTTGATATCGGAGGCTGTGCCACCGATGCCGCCCAACGGCTGGTGCATCATGATGCGTGTGTTCGGCGTTGCCGAACGCTTGCCCGCCGCTCCTGCGCACAGCAGGAACTGACCCATGGAAGCCGCAAGGCCCATAGCCACCGTCGCCACATCATTGGGAATCAGCATCATGGCGTCGTAGATCGCCATACCCGCGCTGACAGAACCGCCAGGCGAGTTGATGTACATGGTGATGTCCTTTTCAGGATCCTCAGCGGACAACACCTGGAGCTGCTTGACAATGCGGTTGGAGTTGTCATCGCGCACCTCGCCTTCAAGCCAGATAATGCGCTCGCGCAACAGCCGCTCATCAACTGCATCAGCGAAACTGGACCCGCCTTGCAGACCGCGCATGTTCGGTTCGAACATCAGTTGTCCCTTCTCCCGCATCTCTGTGGATGCGTACAACAACCCTAACGACGGGCACCCACACCTTCATTCCAGCTAGGCGCTTCAGACCGCGGGCTGGGTTCTGCCCTCGGCGAAACCGAGCCCGCAAATGCGAACGACCCCGCCGGAGCGGGGTCGTCCACAAGCGTCGAACTACGCGAGTTCGGCCAAATCAGCGTCAAGTGCGTTGAGGTCAACGACATTGCCCTTGCTGTCGACTACCTGAGCCGACTTGAGCACAACCTCAAGCGCCTTCGCTCGGCGGATGTCTGCAATCGCCATCTGGACGCCACCGTTCTTCACCAGCATGTCAGCTAGCGCCTGCGGCGCCATGCCATAGCGAGGAGCCTGCTGCACAAGCCAAGCTGAAAGTTCCTGCTCGGTAACGGCGACCTGCTCGGCCTCGGCGATGCGATCGAAGACGAACTGCGCCTTGAGCCCCTTGACCTGATTGGCCTTGAACTCCGCGATGTGATCCTCGTCGCCGTGGCCATCCTTGAAGTGTTCGGCGTACTCGCTGGCAAGGACACCCTCGGGGATGGGGATGTCGATAGAAGCGAGCAGCGCTTCCTGCACCTTGTCGCGAGCCTGATAGCCCTGCTCCATGCGCTTGAGGCGCTCTAAGCGGGTGCGCACGTCGGCCTCGAGCTCTTCGACCGTGTCGAACTCGCTCGCCATCATGGCGAACTCGTTATCCAAGGCCGGCAACTCGCGTTCACGCACCGCCTTCACGGTCACGGTGACAACAATGCCCTTGCCCTCATGTTCGCCACCCTCGGGCGTGAACAGGAAGGAACGCTCTTCGTCGGTCTTGGCACCAAGCACCGCGGCATCGAAGCCGGGCAGCAGGCCGTCGGAGCCCAGCTCGTAGGAAAGCGCGCTTGCCGTCAGGTCTTCGATGGCTTCGCCGTCGGCTTCGCCGCGGATGTCCACGAGCAGTAGGTCACCGTTCTGGGACGAGCGATCAACTGCTGAGAGCGTGGCGAAGCGCTTACGAAGCGCATCAATCTGCTCCTCCACGTCCTTGCCCGCGACGATCACACTGTCGACCTCGACCTTGACCGAGTCATATGCAGGAAGGTCGAAGGCGGGACGGATCTCAACTTCGGCAGTGAACTCGAGGTGATCGTGATCCTCGATCACCTTGACCTCGATCTCAGGCTGTCCGACAGGGAAGATGTCGTTCTCGACACAGGCCTTTTCGTACTGCTCTGGAATCGCATGCTGCACGACTTCCTCAAGTACAACATTGCGACCGAAGCGCTGGTCGATGATCGATCCAGGCACCTTGCCCTTGCGGAAACCGGGAATGTTCACCTGCTTGCCAATGGCTGCGTAGGCGTGCTCAAAGGCGTGTGTCAGCTCCGTGAACGGAACGTCCACGGTCATCTTCACCTTCGTCGGCGACAAGTTCTCGACGGTCGTCTGCATGTGATGTCTCTCCTGCGATCGCGGGTTTTGCGTCGGGGCGGGGAGATTCGAACTCCCGATCTCCTGCTCCCAAAGCAGGCGCGCTAGCCACTACGCTACGCCCCGGTGTAACCGGCGAAGCCTATCTGTTCGACGGGGACCGTTTGACGACGGCTAAACTGCACCTGTCCGGTCCACGCGGCCAGGCACGCGGGTGTAGCTCAATGGTAGAGCCCCAGCCTTCCAAGCTGGCCATGCCGGTTCGATCCCGGTCACCCGCTCCAAGGGAGCAAGACGGGCGAGCTTGCTCGTTCGTCGCCGCGAGTGCGGAAGGGTTTGGAGTGCGCAGCGCGACAACACCCGCTCCCAGGGAGCAAGACGGGCGAGCTTGCTCGTCCGTCGCCGCGAATCCGCTTATCGACGGAAACATTCGGAACGAGTGCTATGCGACCGTCCCTGTGTACCCAGCCTCAACCACTGCCGCAAGCAGTGCATCGTCTCCGACGCCGTCGGCTACTTGGACGCGGCACAGCCCAGCTTTTGTGTCCGTCACCGACGTCTGGACGCCCTCGACATCGAGCATCACATCATCAATGAGCAGGCCGCATGCTGCGCAATGCATGCCCGCGACCTGAATGGAAACTTCTCGCATGCTCACTCCTACACCACGTGCAGCGTGGCCGTGTACATGCCCATGCTGCAGGAGATCGGGTAGTCCCCTGGCTCGAGCGAGCCAAGTTCAATCTTCTCTTGGCCTGACTCGGGAAGAATCGCCGACTTGTTGAGCGTGGGCAGGGTTGTCGCGCGAATGCATGACCAAACATTGTTGGTTGTGAAGACAAGCGTGATGTCGCTACCGGCTTGCGCCGTCACGTAGTTCGGCACATAGCCGGTGCTCTGCGCATCGATGTTGATCGTCTGCGGACCGGTTGTCGCAGGCTGGGTGTTTCCCCCACTCACCTGAGTCGAAGGGAGCGGCGCGGTGCTTCCACCTGTGAATCTCGCGGACAGCGCCTGTGCACTGTAGGGCGAACCAGCCGCGACCATGCCAGCATTGATCGTGAAAAAGCCCAGCAGTACAACAACCGCACCCATGGCAAGGTTGAGTCCGCGTCCCGCTGAGAACCGCTGACTGAGGTATCCAAAGAGACTAAACATCGGTGCAGTTCCCAGCACGAAGAGCGCCATGACGGCAGCACCGGTGAGCGCCGAGCCGCTAGAGGCCGCAAGCACTTCCATGGAAATCGTGACTCCACACGGCACGAACATCGTGGCTAGGCCCAGCATGAAGGGCGCCGAAGCAGACTGCGAGCGCGTGCTCTTGCGGACAACATTCAGCCATGAACTGGGCGGAGTGAACTGGAGCTCTCGGAATCCGGGTACTCCAAGCGATCCCAATCCCAATGCGATCATCAACAGGCCCGCAAGCCACTGGGCAAGTGAGCCCATCTTTGGATTGAAACCGACAACCGACCCGATAGCTCCGAGAACAAAGCCGACGAACGTGTGCGACAGCAACTTGCCGGTCAGGAAACCAGTAACCGGTGCAAGATCATCACCGAGGGATCGGTCTGCCTTTGTGATGACGCCTGCAGCCTTCTTCTGTCGGCTGATCAGACCCACCAAGAGGCCGCCCTGCGTCGCAGCGCAAGTAGTGGCACCAGCCAGGAGACCCGCGCCCAGCACCATCGCCCAATTCATGCGGCACCTCCGCCAAGGGCTTGATGTGACAAGGCCTTGAACCGTCGAAGGCGCAAACTATTGGTCACGACGAACACCGACGAGAAGGCCATCGCCGCACCGGCGACCATCGGATCTAACATGCCCAATGCCGCCAGTGGGATCGCCGCCACGTTGTACGCGAAGGCCCAGAAGAGATTTCCCTTGATGGTGCGGAGCGTTGCCCGAGCGAGGCGGATGGCATCAGCGGCGGCTCGTAGATCGCCGCGCACCAAGGTGAGGTCTGAGGCCTCGATCGCCACATCGGTGCCGGTGCCCATGGCGAGGCCAAGATCTGCCGCAGCAAGCGCGGCAGCATCGTTGACCCCGTCGCCGACCATCGCCACGACGCGGCCTTCCGCCTGCAAACGCTGCACAACCGAAACCTTGTCTGCCGGCATCACTTGCGAAAAGACCTCGGTGATGCCGACTTCCGCTGCTACTGCTCGAGCAGCGGATTCGTTATCGCCGGTAAGGAGGACCGGACGCAGCCCCAACGCCTTCAGCTGCCGCACTGCTTCAGCAGACGTCGGCTTGACGGTGTCCGAGACGACAATCGCACCGCGAACGCTGCGATCCCAAGCAATTGCTACCACTGTGCGACCTTGCGTTTCGGCCGCATACATGGACTCCGCGAGTTCTTCAGGAATGGCCAGACCGAAGTCGTCACGAAGCCAAGACATGCGTCCCACCTGGACTTCGTGGTCTTCGACTACGCCGCTCACTCCCAGACCCTGCAGATTTGCAAAGTTGCTCACAGACGGCAGGGAACCATGCTCGGTGCTCGCTGCAACGGCAATCGCATTCGCAATTGGATGTTCGCTTGCGTCCTCGATTGCGCCGGCGATCCGTAGCACGCCAGATGCGTGTTCGCCTTTGGCAGGCAGAACGGCTTGCACGCTCATACGCCCAGTCGTGACTGTGCCGGTCTTGTCCAGCACGATTGTGTCGACCGCACGGGTGGACTCCAAGACCTGCGGGCCTTTGATGAGTACGCCGAGTTGGGCACCGCGACCCGTGCCGACCAAAAGCGCCGTTGGGGTGGCCAAGCCGAGCGCACAGGGGCAGGCGATGATGAGTACAGAAACCGCCGCCGTGAAGGCCTGGTTGGCGTCATGCCCTGTGGTCAGCCACGCGATGAGCGTGCTCACGGAGAGCACCATCACGACGGGTACGAAGATCGCGGAAACGCGATCCGCGAGGCGCTGCACCGGCGCTTTGCCGTTCTGCGCTTGTTCGACAAGCCGACCCATTTGCGCCAGTTGCGTTTCTGAGCCAACCCGCGTGGCACGCACGATCAGTCGGCCTCCGGCGTTGGTCGTCGCACCGACGACGAGATCGTCGACACCTACCTCAACGGGAACTGGTTCGCCCGTGAGGAGCGATGCATCGATAGCACTCGCGCCTTCCACGACCACGCCGTCGGTAGCCACCTTCTCGCCAGGCCGAACCACGAACAAGTCACCAGCACGCAGTTGCGCGATCGGAATACGTTCCTCTGCGCCGTCTCGCAGCACGGCTACATCTTTAGCGCCGAGGGCGAGCAGGGCGCGCAGGGCCGCGCCCGAGCGGCTCTTCGCGCGGGCCTCCATGTAGCGGCCAAGCAAGATGAAGACGGTGACGGCCGCAGCAACTTCGAAGTAGACATCGCCACGGGGTGTCATTGACGGGAACACAGGACCGGCGGTGAACAACATCACGACAGACCAGCAGTAGGCCGACAACACGCCGATAGAGATGAGCGTGTCCATGGTGGTGGCGCGATGGCGAGCATTGATCCATGCCGCCTTATGGAATGGCCAGGCTCCGGCAAACACCACCGGTGTCGAGAGCGCCCAAGCGACCCACTGCCAGCCTTCAAAGTGCGCGGCGGGAACCATCGAGATGACGGCGGTTGGCAAGGCGAACGCGGCGGAGAGCAGCAGCCGCATGCGCAGGGCCGCAGCCTCATCACTCTCCACTACGACTGAGTCCGGCGCGGCCGGAAGTTCCGCCGAATAGCCTGTCTGTTCGATGACGTGTACGAGATCGAGCGCCGTCAACGACGTCTCAAAGCGCACGAACGCTTTTCCGGTCGCGTAATTGACCGATGCCTCCACGCCTTCGACCTTGTTGAGTTTGCGTTCAATACGCGCCGCACATGAACCACACGTCATCCCACCAACCGTGAGCTCGACTGTCTCCGACACTTCGCCTCCTAAAATCAGGACAACTATCGCAAGTCCGTCTGTCGGCATCCTTGCATTTCCGTGAAGATTCCATGAAGCCCCCGCAGACGGATCCTGCTCAGGACCTTCACTGAATCTTCAGAATTGTCGCATCAGGCCTTCACAGTGCCCTGTCACCATAGGGATGCGACTTCAGTCGCTCAAACAGAGGAGTCCCATCATGATGGGTTGGTACAACGGCTACGGCGACGGATACGGCTCTCACGGCCTTGGCATGGTGCTCGTGATGCTGCTCTTCTGGATTCCACTGATTGGGCTGGGCATCTGGCTGGTCGCGCGCGCAACTCGTCCCGCTCAGCACCCGTTTCCACCGAGCGTCCACGCCCCTGCCGACTCAGCTCGTGGCATTCTGGATCGCCGCTTCGCCACTGGCGAGATCAATGCCGAGCAGTACACCGAAATGCGACGGGTGCTCGACGCTGGGGCGCATCTGTAGCATCACCATTCTCAGGTGGAGGTGATCGCATGACCGAACGCGTTCTCGTGGTTGATGATGAGACTGCTATGGCCACGGTGATCGCCTCCTATCTGTCTCGCGAAGGCTTTGATGTCACGCTGGCGCACACCGGTCCCGATGCGGTCGCTTCGGCGAAAGGCCTTGATCCAGCGGTCATCGTGCTCGACATCATGCTGCCGGGCTTTGACGGCCTCGAGGTTTGTCGGCAAGTTCGCGCCTTCAGCGACGCCTACATCATCATGCTCACTGCGCGCGACGAAGAGGTGGACAAGATTGTCGGCCTTTCTATGGGTGCCGACGATTACCTCGTGAAGCCATTCTCCCTGCGCGAACTCGTGGCGCGCGTGCACGCAATGTTGCGTCGCCCCCGAGCAAGCCGCGAGTTGGGCGAGGTGGAACCCATCCAGATCGGCGGCATCACGCTCAACCCACAAGCGCGAACCGTGCAGGTTGACGACGTCGACATCGAAATCACCCGCACCGAGTTCGACCTACTCGCTGCTATGGCCGCACGACCGCGGATGGCTTTTTCGCGACGACAACTAATCGACGAAGTGTGGGGGCCAGGTTGGTACGGAGATGAGCACGTGGTTGATGTGCACATTGGTCATCTCCGCACAAAATTGGGCGACCCAGCTGCGGAACCCCGGTTCATCCGCACCATCCGCGGCGTCGGTTATGGAATAGGCAACGGATGAGCACCCGCCGACCCAGGTTGGCCTCCCGCCTCATGTGGGCGCAGGTGCTCGTTGTAGCGATCGGTGCCATCACCCCCGTGATCGCAGCCGGCATAGTCGCCCCACGACTGTTCCACCTGCACTTATCCCAAGCCGGCGTCACCGGCGAACACGTGCTGATGCACGCAGAGGCGGCGTTCAATTCTGCGCTGAACTTCGCCGTCGCCATCGGTGTCGTGATGTCACTGCTCGCGGCCGGAATCGTGTCCTGGTTCCTAGTCCGGCGCATCGCCGCACCGATCGAGTCACTCGCAGCGTCGGCGAATGCCGTTGCAACCGGGCACTACGGAATACCGCCCAACCCCGAAGTGTTCAGCCGTGAACTACAACAACTCATGGACTCCTTTTCCAGCATGGCGCAACAACTACAACGCTCACACGACACGCGTACCAAGATGCTGGCCGATCTTGCCCATGAGGTGCGTACTCCCCTAGCAACGATGCAGGCATACATCGACGGCATGGAGGACGGTGTCGTGCCAACGGATGCAGTCGCTTGGTCCACTATGCGGGCGCAGGTAGAACGATTGCGCAGGCTTGCCACCGACCTTCGCGAAGTGGCCGCCGCGGAAGAACACGCACTCGGCTTGGACTTGCGTCGCATGAATGTCTGCGACAGCGCTCGCGAAGCCGCCGAAGCCGCCGCCCCCCGCTACCGAGAAAAGGGGGTGAGACTGGACGCTAGTGCGTGCTCGTCGCCGGCATGGATCCTCGGCGACGAAATGCGGCTGCAGCAAGTGCTTTCCAATCTGCTGGACAATGCGCTGCGCCACACCCCTAGCGGAGGTGCTGTCTCGGTTCTTGTTCGCGTATCTGAAGGTGAAGCTGCACTGAGCGTGGTCGACTCAGGGGAAGGCATTCCGGTTGAACACCTTGAACCTGTGTTTCAGCGCTTCCATCGCGTAGACCCATCCCGCCGAAGCGCTGACGGAAGCGGCAGTGGCCTGGGCTTGACCATCGCTCGCGCGATCGTGACTGACCACGGCGGCAGTTTGACCGCGAGCAGCGAAGGTGTCGGCACCGGCGCCACCTTCACTGTGCGGCTTCCCCTAGCCTGATCAGCTGGACCGTGAATGCGCCGCCGCAGCGGCGACGAGGTCGGCCGACGGCCTCATACCGGTGTACAACTCGAATTGCTCAACCGCTTGCAACACCATCACATCCGCACCGCTGATGCAGTGCTTACCGTGCGCTTCCGCGTAGCGCATCAGCGGCGTATCCGCGGGATAGGCAATGACGTCGAACACTGTATCGGCGTGGGCGACAACAGGTTCTTTGACTGGCATCTCCGCATGCTCCGGACCCCCCGCCATACCTATCGGCGTTGCATTGACGAGGACAGAGAAGCGCGGCTCAGCTTCATCTTGCCAACTCCAGCCATGTCGATTGGCCAGTGCCGTACCGGTCTCACGGTTTCGTGCCACGATCGTCACCGCGCTGAAGTTGCCGCGCGCAAGTGCTGCTGCGCACGCGCTCGCCATGCCGCCAGAACCGAGTAACGCCAGAGGTACATCGGGGCGCACTTTGTGTTTGGCGAGCAACTGCTCCACCGCAAGGACATCCGTGTTGTACCCGTGCAGGTGCCCGGCGGTGTTCACGATGGTGTTGACGGCTCCGATCTCCGCAGCCGACGGATCGAGTGCATCCAGCAACGGGATCGCGGCGGACTTGTACGGCATCGATACCGCCGCGCCACGTATGCCGAGGCCACGGATACCTCGAACGGCGTCAGCGATGTCCGTCGGCGCAAACGCCTTATAGATGTAGTCCAAGTCGAGCGCTTGGAAGAGGAAGTTGTGGAAGCGCGTGCCTACATTGCTGGGCCGGGCCGCTAGGGAAATGCACAGGACCGTGTCTTTGCTGATTTCCCGAGCCACACCGCTCCTTAAATCTCGAAGTCGGAAACCTGGGTGATACGTCGTTGATGCCGCTCGTCGCCCGAGAAAGGCGTCGCAATGAATGCATCCACGATCGCGATTGCCTCGTCAGACGAGTGCATACGCGCTCCGATCGACAGCACGTTCGCGTTGTTGTGCTGGCGTGCCAATTGGGCAGTAGTCACGCTCCACGCGAGTGCGGCGCGAACTCCTTGCACCTTGTTGGCAGCGATCTGCTCGCCGTTGCCAGAACCGCCCATGACGACGCCAAGCGAGCCTTCGTCCCAGACCACCGCTTCAGCAGCCGCAAAACAGAACGCCGGATAGTCGTCTAACGCGTCGTAGACGTGGGCTCCGTGGTCAATGACCTCATGTCCGGCTGCGCGAAGGTGATCCGCTAGCAGGGCCTTGAACTCGAAGGCCGCGTGGTCGGCGGCAAGGTGGATTCGCATGCCGTCATTGTGGCACGAGACCACCCACGACGACCGGCAGGCTCTCGCAGATCGGCGGTTCGCGATAGGCGGATAGCGCCGCCGCCATGAAAGGATGAGCCGGTCGAATCCAAGGAGCAATCGTGCCGGGCCAGAACCTCACCAAAATTGAAGCTGCAGACCGCGCTGGTCTCGTCAGCGTCGAGCATTACGACGTCGTCCTCGATCTGAGCGAGGTGCGCGACTCGCCCACGTTCGCAAGCCGGACGACGGTTACCTTTACGGCGGAACCCGGAGCGGCGACCTGGATCGATCTGGTTGCCGAAGAGATCCGCGAACTCACCCTCAACGGTGAGCCGCTCGATGTGAGCGCATATGCCGACAGCCGCATCGCAATCTCCGGTCTGCAAGCGAGCAATACGCTCATCGTGGACGCACGCTGCAAGTACACGCGCGACGGCACCGGTCTGCACCGCTTCGTCGATCCGGTCGACGGCGAGACCTACCTGTACACGCAGTTCGAGTGCGCAGATGCGCGACAGATGTACGCCAACTTCGAGCAGCCCGATCTCAAGGCAGAGTTCACGTTCACCGTGACGGCGCCGAACCACTGGGAAGTGGTGAGCAATAACATCGTGGCGGCCCGAGAGGCAGTTGCGAGTGGTTATGACCGCTGGACTTTCGCCCGCACGGTTGCCATGTCCACGTACATCACCGCAATTGTCGCCGGGCCCTTCCACCACGTGCACGATGAATACTCAGGGAGCTTCGGCAGTTACCCGCTGGGGCTGTACTGCCGTAAGTCGCTTGCCGAATTCCTCGATACGGACCACTTGTTCAACGTGACCAAGCAGGGCTTCGCCTTCTTTGAAGAAAAGTTCGACGTCGGTTACCCCTTCGGCAAGTACGACCAACTGTTCTGCCCGGAGTACAACGCTGGCGCAATGGAGAACGCTGGCTGTGTCACGATCCTCGAGGACTACGTCTTCCGGAGCAAGGTCACACGCTTCCAGTACATCCAGCGCGCGAACACCATCCTTCACGAGCTCGCCCACATGTGGTTCGGTGACCTCGTGACGATGCGCTGGTGGGAAGACCTCTGGCTCAACGAATCCTTCGCAGAGTGGGCGTCGTACTGGGCCATGTCACAGTGCACCGAGTACACCGACGCCTGGACAGACTTCTTGGGACTTCGCAAGGAGTGGGGCTACCGCCAAGACCAACTCCCGACCACGCATCCGGTTGCAGCACAGATGGTGGATCTCGATTCCGTGCGCCCCAACTTCGATGGCATCTCGTACGCCAAGGGCGCCTCTGTGCTGAAGCAACTGGTGGCGTACGTCGGTGAAGCCGAGTTCATCGCCGGCGTACGGAGTTACCTGCAGAAGTACCAGTTCGGCAACGCCGAACTCGCCGACCTGCTGCGCGAGCTCTCTGCCTCCTGCGGCCGCGATCTCACCGAGTGGATGAACACCTGGATCCAGACGCCCGGCGTGAATCTTCTGCGCTTAGAGACCGAGGTGGACAGCGACGGGTTGTACACCAAGGTGCTCCTGCACCAAGAGCCCGCCAAGGAACCGGCCGGCCTCGATCCCGTTCTCCGATCACACCGACTCGCGCTGGGCTTCTACGAATTCGTCGACGGCACCCTTGCCTGCACCGACTCCGTCTGGATCACCGCAGATGGCGCGATCACCGAGGTGACGGAACTCATCGGTCGACCACGGCCTGCGATCCTTCTGGTCAACGACGGTGATCACACCTTCGCCAAGGTGCGCCTGGATCATGAGTCGATGCGCACGGCCATCAGGCAGTACGGCGCCATTGACGATTCCCTGGCCCGCACCCTGGTCTGGATGTCGGCTTGGGATATGACCCGCGACGGAGAGCTCCCGGCAAGCGAATGGGTTGCGCTGGCCAAGCAGGCCATTGATACCGAGCCCGAAGTCAGTGTCATTGGCGTGATCCTTCGATACACCAAACTCGCCACCGACTTCTACGCCAATCCTTGGCGCCGAAACACCTACTATCGTGAACTTGCGAGCGCGCTCTACGACGCGGTGCACAATGCAGATGCCGGATCTGAGCACCAGCTGCAATTCATGCGCGGACTCGTCTCCTTCGCCACGGAGCCCAGCCATCTGGAGTGGATTGCTGGCCTCTTCGAAGGCACGGACCAGTTGGCTGGACTCACGATCGACGTCGACCTGCGCTGGGGGTTGCTCACGCGACTCACCACGACTGGTTTCTGGGATGCCAGCCGTATCGAGGCGGAATTGGCCCGCGACAACACGGCCTTCGGCGCACAATCGGCCGCATTCGCACGCGCGGCCGTGCCGACGGTGGAGGCCAAGGCCGCCGCGTGGGCATTGCTCACGGAGACCAAGGATGTGGCGAACTCCATCTACCAGTACACCGCAATGGGCTTCCGTCAACCGGAACAGCCTGAACTGCTCGAGCAGTACGTATCCCGCTTTTTCGTTGACGCCGAAAGCGTCTGCGAACTGCATGAACACCACATGGCCGAAGACTTCCTGCTCTTCGCCTTCCCGTCCACGTTCGTCGAGTCGGCGACCGTCGAAATGGCTACGGAGTTCCTCGAGGCGAAGGCAGATGGCAATGTGGCCATGTTGCGCTACATCCGTGAGGGTCGCGCAAACCTGACTCGTGCCATGCGGGCCCGCCAAGCCGACCTGTAAGCACCGGCTCGCGACGGCTCCGTCGTTCACGCAAAGCGCAGGCTTTCGCGTGGACTACGGAGCCGTCGGCGTTTCTGTCGGTTGGGATGGGTATGAATACCGCTCGCCGAGGGCTTGTTGGTAGACGTCCTCGCGGAACTTCACACCAAGCAGTTTGTTGATCCGTTTGGCCGCGCCTGCATCAGCGCAGAAGTCCTCGTAGGTGATGTGCACGCTGTGATCGGAGTGCGCCGCGGCGTAGGCCAACGCAAGCGCCTCGAACTTCTCAAGGCCAGCCCGCGACTTGGCGCGCTCATCATCAGACTGCTTCGCCCACCAAGCACCGGCCATCGTCTTATCGAGATTGCGGGTGAGGAACACGATGGCGCCGGGTTTGCGCACACTGATGAGCCAAGCGAGTTTCTGTTCAAAGTCAGTTTCGTCCAAGCGGTACCACCAGCGAATCTCCTTGAAGCCTATGGTCTTGGGGATCGGTGAGAAGGGATACAGCTGGTTGTAGAGCGCACGGCGGATGTCGCGCTTCCACTGCACGGTAGAGAACTGGTGCGAGCCGTACCAGGGACTCGCTTGCTTATCCCGACCGCCGTACTTCAGCGCCTCCGCCTGCGCAAGCCGCGCCTCGGCCTCGGCAAGCGGCAGGGGGAAGAGGTAGTTCTCACCTTTGAGATCCATGCCGGGAAGGTGCGAAAGGTACCCGTTCACCAAGGTGGAGCCGCTGCGTCCATACGTCACGACGTAGAGCGACCGGAACTTACTCGTTCCAGTCCACGGGGGTAGCACCACGCCGAGCAGTACACGCCACCACAGCGGTGGGCGCAGGCGCGTGTTGATGCGCGCCATAGCCCATCCCGGATTGCGGACGATATAGCTGAAGGTGCTCAGTGCATGCCCTGCCATCAGGACATGACTCCCGCGACAATGGATCGCGCGATCTCTTCCACCGAGCCAGTACCGGAAACAACAACCTCTGCATGCAGCGGGGCTTCGTACCCCTGACCCACACCCGTCATGTTGGGGAGAGAACCCTGTTCCGCCTGTCGGTACAGACCTTTCGGATCACGCGCCTGACAAACCTCGAGCGGGGTATCGACGTGGATTTCGACAAAGTCCCCGACGCTGAAGCGGTCGCGCACGGCATCGCGATCGTCGCGATAGGGAGACACGAGACACACCAACACGACAAGGCCTGCGTCTTGCATCAGACGAGCGACTTCACCCACGCGTCGCACATTTTCGGCGCGATCCTCCGGAGTGAAGCCAAGATCCTTGTTCAGCCCGAGACGGATGTTGTCGCCATCGAGGATGTAGGTATGCATGCCGAGCGTGTTGAGCTCAGCCTCCACAGCGTTTGCAATAGTGGACTTGCCGGAACCCGGAAGACCGGTGAACCACAGGACCTTTGAAGGATGGCCCATCTGCGTAGTGCGGCGACCACGATCAGCATCAAAGGCCTGCGCATGAACGTTCGCTCCGCGACGCATGTCGTGCAACATCATGCCGGCAGCAACCGAATCGCCGGTGATGCGGTTCACCAGCAAGAAGGATCCCGTGTCGCGAACCGTGCCGTACTGGTCGAGCACGATCGGCACGTCCGTGGCGATCTCCACATGGCCGATCTCGTTGATCTGCAGGTCACGCGATGCGTGGCGGTGCCCAGATTCGACATCCACTTTGTCGCGGATATTCGTCACCGTTGCAGGTACTTTGAGCGGGCCGCTCACCAGTTCATAACTGCGGCCGCGGGCGAGCGGTTGTTCACTAAGCCAGACCAGTTCGACGGCGTAACGATCATTTGGCACGCGTGATTCGCCAGCTTGCACGAAGAGGTCGCCGCGTGCGCAGTCGATCTCATTGTCCAGCGAGATTGCGATGGCTTGACCAGCGCGCGCCGAGGCCGCTTCGACGCCTGCGACCGTGATGCCGGACACCTTGGCAGACACGCCAGTGCGTCCAACGGTGAGCTCATCGCCAACGCGCACTGCACCCGAGAGCACGGTGCCCGCGTATCCGCGGTAGTTGCCACCTGCACGCAGGACAACCTGCACCGGCATACGGAATTCGCTGTTGCCAGAAAGGTCTGACGCCGAGACGGTGCGCAGGACATCGAGCAGGGTGCCGCCTCGGTACCACGGCGCCGCTTCACTCTGCATCGTGACGAAGTCACCCGCGAGTGCCGACACCGGAAGCGTGATCAGGTTGGTGAGTCCGACCGATTGGGCAGATGCAGAAACCTTCGCCGAAAGGTCGTCGTAGATCGCTTGATCGAATCCGATCGCGTCCATCTTGTTGATGGCCACAACAACGGTCTTCACGCCCATAAGCGCGCAGATGTAGAGGTGACGGAAGGTCTGCGTGCGTACGCCTCGCGCAGCATCGACAAGCAGGATGCCGACGTCTGCAGTCGAAGCCGCAACCGCCATATTGCGCGTGTACTGCTCGTGACCGGGCGCATCAGCAATGATTGCTCGTACGCCGTTTTGTAGATCGAGGTGTCGATATGCAACGTCGATGGTGATGCCCTGCTCGCGCTCAGCTTCAAGGCCATCGGTGAGCAACGAGAAGTCGACCTCGCCTGCCGGAATGATCGATCCGGATCGACGTGTCCAGCGGGCCGACTCAAGGACATCTTCAGGAACCGACAAGGTCTCCGCCAGCAGGCGGCCGATGAGCGTGCTCTTGCCGTCGTCAACGGAACCGCAAGTGACAATACGAAGGAGGGCAGTCATCAGAAGTATCCCTCCATCTTCTTGGCTTCCATGGACGCGCTCTTTTCGCCATCGATCAAGCGACCTGCCCGCTCGGAGAGACGCGTTGTGACGAGCTCATCGATGAGGTCGTCAATGTTGGTGACTGGACTCTCCGCCGCCGCGCACAACGGATAGCAGCCGAGCGAGCGGAAACGGATCAAGCGAAGCTCTGGCGTCTCACCCTCGCTCAGCGGATAACGATCGTCATCAACCATGATGAGTGACCCATTGCGCTCCACCACCGGACGCTGCGCTGCGTAGTACAGCGGCACAACGGGAATGTTCTCGCGGCGGGTGTACAGCCACACGTCGAGTTCGGTCCAGTTCGAGAGCGGGAAGACCCGCATGGTCTGGCCCTCGGTGAGTCGCGTGTTGTAGGTATGCCACATCTCGGGCCGCTGCGATCGCGGCTCCCAACGATGTCCGGCGAGGCGCAGCGAAAAGATGCGTTCCTTCGCGCGACTGCGCTCCTCATCGCGGCGTGAACCGCCAAGGGCCGCGTCGAAACCATGACCGTCCAGCGCCTGTCGCAGGGCCACGGTCTTCATGACGCGCGTGTACTCCTGCGTGCCTGCCGTGAAGGGCGTGATGTTCTCTTCGACGCCTTCCTGATTCGTATGCACGATGAGATCAACGCCGTAGCGCGCCGCAATGTCATCGCGGAACTTGATCATCTCAGCAAACTTCCACGTCGTGTCAACGTGCATCAAAGGGAAAGGAATCGGAGCCGGAGCAAACGCCTTCATCGCCAGGTGCAGCATGACGCCCGAGTCCTTGCCGATGCTGTAGAGCATCACCGGCTTATCGAACGCGGCTGCAGTCTCGCGGATGATTTCGATTGCCTCGGCCTCGAGCACGTCAAGAATCTCTTGGCTGGACATGGTTGGCAGCCTACCAGCGGGACATTCCGCAGCACCGATAACGACTGCTCCGCAACGCACCGACTCACGACATTCGAAGGATGTTCAAAGGCGAGTGGGAGCGTGCCCAAACCACTCTTGCGCGATCACTCGGCGACGATCTGCATAGTCCGCGGAGGTACCTGGGTGCAGGTGCTCGACTACGGTGCCACCCGAGATGTCTGCGGCCAACAAGTTAGACGTCATGACTACCCCATCAACGACCGGTCGCACATCGCGGAATTGCAGCACATATTCTGCGATCTGTCGGGCGCGCAGACGTACCAAGGGGATGAGATCAGCCTTCGCCCGGGGGCGGGTGTGACACAAGAGTGCAGCGGCCTCCGCAGCGCCGAGGCCCCATCTTGCATGCACATCAAGCGCAGCAATCGCCATGCCCGCCCGTTCGCTCTCATCATCAATCAACCGCTCGACGGCGGCCAGCAAGAGGTCTGGGCGGTTTGCTTCAACGACCATGCCCACGCCCAACCGCTGCATCGACAGCGCGCGTGCCCGTTGATCATCTGTCACATTATTTGCTGGCACCAGCACCGTGGGGACGCCACACGCCGTGAACTCATGCGCGGCGTTGTAGCCAACGGACGTCACGGCAAGGTCGACTGCAGCTAGGTACGGATAGAGCGGAAATAGCCCCGACACTGCATGAATCCGCGAAGCATCCAGGTCGGATCGATTGCGGTTAAGCGCATCCTTCGTTGTGAGCACCTGCACATCGTCACGTGCAGCGAGTTGCTCAAGGACGGCGTCTAGACCAGGAATCACGTTACTGCCGACGTTGAACAACACGGTCAACTGCTTGGCATCGATCCCTAGTGCTTGCGCGGCAACCTCGCGGGGCAGCATGGCCGAAGGTCCGGCCTGCGTTACGACGCCGACCTTGCGGGCGTCTCCCCTACGTCGCGTTGCACCGTTGTCCATGCCATCACCGAGGTCACCCGGTTCAATAATCCGGTCGAACAAATCTGCAAAGGCCAGCGGCGCGGTCGAAGCGTCCGCCCGCCACACTCCCCGGCGGACCCACACGGCGGCAGCGGGAAGTCGTCGAAGTGCCGCAAGCAAGCCGGGATACGGCACCACACCATCGAAGGCGATGACATCAGCTTCGACTTCCTCTGCCAACGCGACGATCCGATCGCGCAAATACCCGCGATGCCAGGCTCTCTTTGATAACCAAGGTGACGTGTAACTCGGGCAGTACTCGAGCACTGCCCCTCCGCGGACGGCGATTGGGGCTGCCTGCGACAGCGTCATGATCGTGCAACGGATGTCACTCGGCATTGCGGCGGCGATCGCTAACTGGCGAACCAAGTGACCCATGCCGAAGCCGTTACTCGTAATAAGCAGGATGGATCGCGGTAGGTACTGCTCAGTCATCAAGGCCGCCGTTGGGGCCAGCAACCGCCCGCGCGGCAACGACGCCTTGATCGATGAAGGCACGTGCCACTCGCGCAAACACGTCGCCGAGATGCGCCGGGCGCAGCCGATGGCGCATGACGAGAGCGCGTTCACGCGCCGCGCGTTGCCAAGTCGGGTCGAGTAATGCGGCGTCGAGTTCTGCAGCATTCGAATAGACCTTGCCGGCGCCATCAGCGAGCAGATGTGTCGAGCCTGCAGTTGTGCTGGCGATGACCGGAACCCCCATGCTCAGTGCGAGGACCAGCGCACCGGAGTTCAGCGATGCCTTGTACGGAACGATTGCGTTGTCAGCAGCGGCGAACAGCGTCCACACGTCTTCGGGAACGATACGTTCGGGAAGCACATGGATGGCAGGGTGAGCCGATGCCAAAGCCAGCAATTGCTTGGTGCCTTCGTCGCTATCAGCACCGCCCGCAATGAAGAGATTGAGCTTGCGGGGGTGCTGTGCACTGAGCCGGTCGAACTCTGCAGCAATCTCCGACAAACCTTTGTACGGCTTGATGGCACCCAGAATCAGAGAAACCTGTTCCTCTGGCCCAAAGCCGAACTGGGCACGGGCACCGGCACGAGAAATGCGCTCGGGGTAATACCCCTGATAGCCCGGATGATCGACACGAACAACCTTGTCGGCCGGAATCGTGAAGTACGGCGCGGCCATCTCCACGGAATTCGGATTCATGATGTGCACCATCTCAGCTCGCTGCACGATGATGTCGCGCACCCGCACTTCCAGTGCCTCGAAAACCGACTCATGCGGTAGCACGTTGTGCATCGTCCACACCAAGCGCACGCCCTGCTTCTGCAACGTGTCCAGCGTGCGCTCGAAAGAGCCAACGCGCTGCCTAGCCTCTTCCAGCGTCGATGCACCCGAGAGCACGATATTGAGCCAGTGCAGATGCAGTACGCGCTGGTCCACGTGGCCTGCACCCTTCAACGTCTTGAGCGCCTCGCCGATGTGCTGCGCACCGATTGCCGTGATGTCGCGATCGGGCATGCCGCCGGTAAGCAACTGCTGGAAAGGATTGCCATAGAACTGCGGGGCGTACACCCATGCCGACGCTTCCCGCGTCGGATTTCGAGTCGTGCCCTGCTGCATACTCCAGCGACGTTCGAGTCCGCGCTTCTGCGGGAGTTTGTCGTCGAAGATCATGCGTGCACCTGCCCAGCCGCATGTCGCTGTTCGGCCTCCACGTAGGCGGCCACGAAGTTCTTTCCATTCGCCGACCAAGTGCGCTCACGCTTCACCCATGCAGCTGCATTTGCAACTCGGGCGGCAGTGTCCGCCACATCGGCAAAACAGATGGCAGCAACCCGCGCCAAGTCGGCGGGATCCTCCGCTCGATAGGTGCGTCCCCGCGGAGCTTCGGCATCTTCAACGATTTCCACCAGCGCCGGCAGGTCAGACACCAGAATCGGAATGTCCATAGCCATCGCTTCGAAGGGCTTCATTGGCGATACCAGCCGACCGGCACGCTCATTGGTGCGCGGAACCACGAAGAGATCAATCTGTGCGTAATAGGCCGCAACCTCTTCGAAGGGGATGCTGCCGGTAAACACAACGTCCGCTGCGACCCCCAACTTCTTGGCCAATGCTTCGAGTTCCGGACGTCGTGCCCCGTCTCCGACAAGCAGCACCTTGGCGCGCACACCGGCCGCCTTCAGAGCTGGCACTGCGGCAATCATCGCTTCCTGCCCCTCGCGCGGATGTGAAAGGTTGCTGACGTAACCGAGGACCTGATGGTCAGTAAGCCCGAGTTTGGCGCGGAGTTCCTCGTCGCGTGCCATAGGAGCAAAACGATCAACATCAACGGCGTTCGGAATGCCGATGACTTTGTGCGCAGGAACCTGATGCTGCTGCACGATTTCATCACGCATCGGACCTGAAAGCGTGACGACATAATCCGCTGCGTGCATACTGCGAGTCTCAGCAGTATGCCGTTGATGGAAGTACGGAGCACTTTCCATATAGCGCTTGTCGCTGGTCCATGTGGTCTCGAAGAAGGAGCGGACCTCGTACATCCACGGAATGCCGGCCCACTCTGCAACGGCACGCCCCACAAGGGCTGTTTCGAACCCACGGTGGCCCGAACCGATGTGGAAGACCGTGGGTTTGTGTTCGATGACAAAGTGCGCCAACGCTGTGGCTGCGAGATCGAGATACTCGTTGACGGCCATGGTCGATAAGTGCGCGTTCGGCAGGAGATGGTGATAAACGACGTCGTCCACTTGCACAAACGACGGCGCATTTTCGACCTTGATCACTGCGGGGAAGCCCGGCATGGTGACTGCGAGCACATCTGTGCCGGTGCCGATCACCGACCGCAGGGTTTCATGCGTACGAGTGCAGAAGCCGTTGTGGAGATACGGAGCCGATTCCTTGGCGAGATACAGCACTCGGCGGTTGCCTGATAGATCAAGGTCCGCGGGGAACGGGATACCGACGCTGGGCAGCCACGCTGGGTGCACTTCGAGCACCCGCCCGCGCAGTCGCTCGGCCCGAGAGATATCCAGCGGCTGCCGAGTGATGCGAGCGAGCCGATCGGCCAATTCGTAAGCGGCATTGAAGTCGCCGACCTTCCCGTAGGCGGAGACCAGCACCCGGGCACTGCGAGCAAGAGGGTAGGCATGTCGCACATGAGGCGAGAGCACACGAATGACGCCCTCCCAGTTGTCACGCGAGACAAGGGCGCGGGCAATAGCGAGACGCGGCAGCCCCAGGATGACGCGACCAGCGTTGAGAAGCGTGCGATTGACCGAGGGCCAAGCCTGCCGCAGCAGTCGGATTCGGGCGTCATTCCGCAGGCGATCGGCGAGCGATCCGAACGCGGCGCTGGAGCGGCGGAACAACGTGTCCTCCTCGGTCTCCGCGAACGTATCTGCGTTGCAACCCGTACCCTATTCGCGGAGGGTGGTTTGCAACCACGATGGCGCGCAGGCCGCCTCAGCACAGAGCAGGACGACATGAGCGAGATCAACGACGGCAGCAACTTCGACGAGAACGCGTGGGCGGCCAATAAACCGCAAGAGCGACTGGTGTGGATTGACTGCGAGATGACCGGACTGAATACCGCAGTCGATGTGCTTGTGGAGATTGCGGTCATCGTTACGGAAGCCGATCTCACCCCCGTCGACGAGGGTATCGACCTCGTCATCTCGGCTACCCCGGAGCAGCTGGCCCAGATGGATCCGTTTGTGGTCAATATGCATACCGAATCAGGGCTACTGCCCTTGATCGCTGGTGGGCTTGAGCTCGCCGAAGCCGAACGACTGGTCATGGAGTACGTGCTGCGCCATGTGCCCGAGCCCCGCAAGGCTCCCCTGGCCGGATCCTCCGTGCACGTGGATCGGCTCTACATTGCCAAGTACATGCCGCTACTGGATGCCCACCTGCACTATCGCATCGTTGACGTGTCCACCATCAAGGAACTCACACGTCGCTGGTACCCACGTGCCTACTTCAACTCGCCGAAGAAGGTGGGCGGACACCGAGCGCTGGCGGACATCATTGATTCAATCCGCGAGCTTCGCTACTACCGCTCGACGGTATTCACTGCTCAGCCCGGTCCCGATTCAGCCACCGCCAAAGCGGCGACGGCCGCCCTCAGCGGCAAATAGCTAGCAGCTACAACACGAACGAGCCGTCTTGGAGCACGGCTTCGCAGGCGAACACGACTTCTGCATCGAAAAGTGAACCCCGATTGGCAACAAGGAAGGCCAAGGTGGCTGCGCGTCCAGCCGCCGCTTTGTATGGGCGAATTCGCCCCATGGCCTCGGCAACGTCAGCCACAGCGACGATTCGCGCGGCTAGGCAGATCTGATCGCCAACCAGTCCGGCCGGATAGCCGGTTCCATCGAGTCGCTCGTGGTGCTGTAACACGATCTCGGCAATCGGCCAGGGGAAGGCCAGTGTCTGGAGAATCTCTGTGCCGATCTTGACGTGCTCTTTGATGAGTTCCATCTCTACTTGTCGGAGTTCGCCGGGTTTGAGCAGCAACTCGGTTGGCACGCCGATCTTGCCCACGTCATGCACCAGCGCGGCAATACGGATGCCCTGTATGTCGAAATCGTTGAGGCCTAGGTGCAGTGCAATCTGTTCCGACAATGCTGCAACCCCGGTCTGGTGACCGGCTGTGTAAGGATCCCGTGCCTCCAACGCACGGCTCAGCATGCGAATCGTGCCTTCTAGGGCCGAACTAATGCTCGAGGCCAAGCGACGCTTCTCTATGCCTACGCCAACGTGTTGGCAAAGCATGCGCAGGGTCGAAGTGGCGGTCTCGTCGAAGTCATTCGGCGTAGCGCTGTAAATGCTCAGCACGCCGTCAAGCTTCTCGCTCACAAAGACTGGAATCGAGACCAGCGAACGGATTCCATGTTTGAGCGCCTGCTCTCGCCAGGGCGCGAAGCGTGCGTCGGTCAGCACATCGTCCGTGAATACGGGTTGACCGGAGTCAACTGCCATACCACCTGGACTGTGCGTCGTCTCTTTGTGACCCCAGATCAAGTTGAAGTGTTCCAAATAGGAGACTTCCGGACCGGCACACGCCGTCGACTCCAAGCGGAAATGCCCATTCGTCAGCACTCGGCCGTACCACGCTAAGAGGTAGCCGCCGGCATGAACTGCGGCTTCGCACACTTCCGTGAGCAGCAGGACTTCGCTTTCGCTGCGCGCCAAAGCTGCGGTTGAAGCGAGCACCGCACGCCATTCAGGCTCCCGTATGGCACGCCATGGAGGATCTCCGTGAGCGCAGGTGTCTTCGAGTCTCTGCGCCATAAAGCGACCCCCGTGCCGTGTACCGCAATCATCGGAAGAGCCCGACATTGCGATGCTACGTCCGTTGGGCGGCAAAGGCGCCGATGAATACTTGGGAATCCCCTGAGCCTCGGCACATTGAAAATACCGAACCCGCCTCAACTCTGCGACGGCGCACTTCGACCCCGTAAGTGCGTATCAAGCCAACATATGTTGAGTTGATACGCACTTACGAGCACATAGTGCAAGAAAGCACGCAGTGGCGGTTCCTAACGAAGAACCCCGAAGTCCTTTCCGTTGACGCGTCGGCTCGTGCCTGAGTAGTCGAGGTAGGCGCAGATGCCACCCAACGCAATCGGCCAACCCGCACCGACAATCATGCAGAGATCAATCTGCGAGGCGTCTTCGACAACTCCTTCATCCAGCATGATGGCGATCTCCTCGGCGAGAGCCGCCTCCACAGCATTGCGCGCTTCGTCGGCAGTCGTGCTCGCGGACTGTGTCGCGAATCCTGCGACTTCGCTGCGGATCGAACCTTCCGGGTCAAGCACCTTGGCGTTGGATGCAACCACTTGCTGTAAGAACATCGAAATCGGGAAGCGCTCCGCATATTCCGCGTGCATGGTTTCGTTGAGGTGCAGTGCCACTTGGGCCCCGACGAGGTCGAGCAGCGCGAAGGCATTCATGGGTAAGCCCAGGCGGTCACTTGCCCGCATGACCGAATCGAGCGGAGCCCCCGCATCGACCAGTGCGAACAAGGTGGCCAGCTGGCGAAGCAGCAACCGATTGACGACAAAGCCCCGTGCGTCTGCAGTGCGCACTGCCGTCTTGCGTAGTGCCGAGGCAAAGGCGAAGGCCGAGGCCAGCGTGCGTTCGTCGGTGTGTGCCGACGGAATCACCTCAACGAGTGGCATCACGGCAACCGGATTGAAGAAGTGCATGCCGACCACCCGCTGCGGATGGCGCATGCCGTCGCTCATCGCCGTCACGGATAACCCAGACGTGTTGGTCACGATCAGGCAGGTATCGGCGACGACATCTTCCAACTGACGGAATACCTGTTGTTTGACCTCAAGTTGCTCGAAGACCGCCTCAATCACAAAGTCACAATTCGCCAAGCTGGTCATGTCATCGGATGCCGTGATCAAACTGCCATAGCGACGGGCGGTCGCCTCATTCCATCTACCGCGCTGCACTTCTCCCGCAGCAAGCTGGGCGATGCGGTCGCGCGTCAACTGCGCACGTTCCGCATTGACTTCGACCATGGCGACCGGCAGCTTGGCAGTAGATGCGAAAAGCATGGCAATCTGGCTCGCCATGAGCCCTCCGCCCACAATGCCAATGCGCGTGACCGGCGCCGACTCGATGCCCTCAGGCACCCCAATCGGCTTCTTGCTGCGACGCGTCAACATATTGAAGGCATAGAGACTGGCACGCAGTTCGGGAGTCCCAAGACAGGCAACGAGCGCCTCATCTTCCGCTTCAAATCCTTCATCGCGCGAACGCGTACGTGCCTCTTCAATGAGACCAATGGCAATCTCCGGAGCAGGGAAGGCGTTGTGCGTCTTACGCTGCACGAACTGTCGAGCGCCCTCCGCTGCGGCTGTCCACTCGGCTTCATCGAAGGATCGGCGGGGCACGGAGATTTCTCCGGTGAGCACGCGATACGCCCAAGCGATGCCGTCGGCAACAAATGTGGCACTTGGCAGCACCGCATCGACGACACCGAGCGACAATGCTTCCGGCACTCGCAGCATCTTGTTGTTTGATAACGGGTTCTCGACGATGACCTTCGTCGCTGCCACCGGACCAATCAGGTGCGGCAGTAAGTACGACCCGCCCCAGCCCGGTATCAAACCCAGGTGAGTCTCCGGCAGTGCGTAGGGGCCGCCGGCCGCGCTCGAAACGCGGTAGGTGCACTGCAGGGCAATCTCCATCCCCCCACCCACGGCGATCCCGTTCAGTAAGGCAAAACTCGGGAACGGCAGTTCGCCGAGCCGGCGGAAGGTCGCATGACCGACTTCTGCAACTTCGCGCGGACTGAGCCCGCTCGACATGATGCCTCCAGCACCAAGGTCGGCTCCCGCACTGAAGGAGTACGGCTTGCTCGTGAGCAATACCGCCTTGAGGTCCTCACGCTCAATCACGTCGAGTGCATCGGACAGCGCCTGCAACCCTCCGGGGCCGAAGGTATTGGGGCGTTTGGGATCTGCGCCGTTATCCAGCGTGATGATCGCCCCTCGACCAAACGTATGTGGGAACTCGAAGAATCGAACGAGCGACCGGGTGACTACTTCGTTGTTGCTCATCGCACGCTCTCCCAAATTACGCTGGCGCCCATTCCTAAACCAATACACATTGTTGTCAGGCCATACTTGGCCTCTGGGTTCGATGTGAAGTACTCGACCATATTCGCCATCAGACGGATGCCGCTGGATGCCAGAGGGTGTCCGACTGCGATCGCCCCACCGTAGGGATTCACCTTCGCGGCATCATCGGCAATCCCGAAGTGATCAAGGAATGCGAGTACCTGCACGGCGAATGCTTCGTTGATCTCGATGACGTCCATCTCGTCAATCGTGAGTCCCGCCTTGTCGAGTGCCTTGAGTGTCGATGGCACTGGGCCGTATCCCATGATTTCTGGCTCCACGCCGGCGAAGGCGAACGAAACCATGCGGGCGCGTGGTGCCAAGCCCAACGCCAGTGCCGTCGCTTCACGCATCACGAGAGCGGCAGTCGCACCGTCATTCAATCCTGCGGCGTTGCCCGCAGTGACGCGACCATTTGGGCGGAAAGGCGTTCGCAATTGCGACAGCGCCTCCAGGGTGGTGTCGGGGCGAGGCGGTTCATCGCGCGTCACCAATGACCACGCCCCTTCGGCGTCACGAGCTGCCACAGGCACGAGTTGCGCGGCAAAACGCTGTTCCGCATATGCCGCGGCGGTCTTGCCTTGCGACGCAACGGCGTAGATATCGGCCCGATCCTTCGTCAAGGCAGGAAACCGATCGTGCAGATTCTCAGCGGTAACACCCATATTCAGCGCATCCGGAGCAACCAGACGTTCTGTGACAAACCGCGGGTTCACATCCATGCTCGCGCCGATGGGATGACGCCCCATGTGCTCGATGCCGCCCGCGATGCCGATGTCGATCATGCCCGCGGCAATTGAAGAAGCCATCTGCGTGACGGCGGTAAGTGCGCCAGAGCACATGCGGTCAACCGCATAGCCGGGAACCGTGTTGGGCAATCCTGCCAAAAGTCCGATGGAGCGACCCAGCGTCACGCCCTGATCGCCGACCTGCGACGTTGCCGCGATGCCGACGTCATCGATAGCAGCCGCATCGACGGCATTGCGATCCAAGATCGCCTTCACAACGGCGACACCGAGGTCGTCGGAACGGGTGTTCGCATACACGCCGCCGGCCTTGCCGAAGGGAGTACGAACGGCATCAACCAATACCACTTCGCGCAATGACATACAGACTCCTAGAAGGCCTCGACAGACATCGTCATGATGTCGTCATCGGTGTGTTCGCAAACGTAACGCTCAGAGGTGAGCAGGGGTAGACGATTTCGCGCAAACCAGCGTGCGCTGGCCACCTTGCCGGTGTAGAACGCCACGTCGCGCTCCTTGGCACCTGCGGTGAGTGCCGCCGTCGCGACTTCCGCCTGGCGAAGCAAAAGCCAGCCAATCACGAGGTCACCACATGCCATCAGCAAACGCGAAGTGTTGAGCGCAACTTTGTATAGTTGCTCAGGCGCCCCTCCGGCCGCGGATTGCGCCCAGAAGCCCATGGTTGTGATCATGGCCTGCACATCTGCGAGTGCCTTGGCCAACAACTTCCGCTCAGGAGCAAATTGGTCACCTGCTCCCGGTCCGCGCACTGTCGCGGTGATCTCCTCGGCCAAGTGATGCACCGCCCGGAACTCATCACGGATCATCTTGCGGAAGAACAAGTCGAGGCCCTGGATCGCAGTGGTGCCCTCGTACAACGTGTCGATCTTGGCATCACGTATGTACTGCTCAATTGGAACGTCCTGGAGGTAGCCGCTTCCGCCGAACACCTGTAGCGATTGCGCCAACAACTCGTAGGAGCGCTCTGATCCAGCGCCCTTGACGATGGGCAGCAGCAGATCGTTCATTTCGCGCGCGAGGTTGGTATCGATTGATGTCTCCCCGCGCTCCGCCGCAATCAACTGGTCCTGCCACTGCGCGGTGTAATGGATCAGTGCCCGCAACCCTTCTGCGTAGGACTTTTGCAGCATCAGCAGTCGCTTCACATCGGGGTGCCGGATGATCGCGACACGAGGGGCGGTTTTGTCCGCCGCCTGTAGGAGGTCCGCACCCTGGGTGCGCTGCTGGGCGTACTCGAGTGCATTCAGGTAGCCGGTTGACAACGTCGAGATGGCCTTGGTGCCCACCAACATGCGGGCGTATTCGATGACATTGAACATCTGTGCGATGCCATCGTGCTTGTCGGCAACGAGCCAGCCGATAGCCGGATGTTCTGCGCCAAACGTCATCTCGCATGTCGCTGAGCCCTTGATGCCCATTTTGTGCTCAAGGTTCGTGGCATACGCGCCATTTCGAGCCCCCAATTCTCCTGTCTCCACATCAACCAGAAACTTGGGAACGATGAACAGGGACAGACCCTTCGTGCCGGCCTTCGCTCCGACTGGACGGGCCAGCACCAGGTGCAGGATGTTTTCACTGAGATCATGCTCACCTGACGTGATGAAGCGCTTGACGCCGGAGATGTGCCAGGTGCCATCCGCTTGCTGTTCGGCCTTGGTACGACCTGCGCCAACATCGGATCCAGCATCGGGTTCGGTGAGCACCATGCTCGCGCCCCAACCGCGTTCAATCGACAACTGCGCCAGCTTGCGTTGTTGATCGTTGCCCATCCGCCAGAGGATGGCGGCCCACGGGTAGCCCGAGAGGTACAGATAGAGCGCAGGATTGGCGCCCAGCAGGAGTTCGGCTATGCCCCAGCGCACTGCTGCGGGCGCTCCAGAACCACCGAGTTCAACGGGAAGGTCAACCGTGGTCAAGCCCGATTCGATCACTGCACGGTACGACGCTTTCAGTTCGTCGGACAGCGTCACCGTGTGGTTCACCGCGTCGAACACCGGCGGGTTGCGATCTCCGGAAACCCAAGACGCTCCAAATTCATGTGTCGCCAGATGCGCCACACCGTCTAAGACATCTCGCACAACTACTTCGTCAAGGTCGCCATAAGCGCCTGCCGCAAGCCGCGCCTTGAGGCCGCTCATTTCGAAGAGGTTGAACTCGATATCCCGCAAGTTGTCCTTGTAGTGCCCCATGCCACCCTCCGTACCGGTCAGTAACTAAAGTGTGACACCGGTCACTACTGACGAGTAGCAACGATCGACAAGCGGTCGAATCCATGACACCGATGACGATGCGCACCCCGAATGGCGCCGAAATACACTGCTGAGTGGTCGCACTGCTCTACCCGGACGCTTGTGGGCTGTCGTCGCAAGCCGGATTCGGCGCGACTGCGCGTTTGCCCGTAGAATCCGCCCTCGTTGCTCAGGTGAAGGCCTGAACGACTACGGCGGTCGTAGCTCAGCCGGTAGAGCGCCGCGTTGTGGTCGCGGATGTCGCGGGTTCAAGTCCCGTCGGTCGCCCCACCGTAGGAAGAGGGAAGGCTCAGCGCCTTCCCTCTTCTGCTTTCTCAGATCAGTCAGCGGCGAGCGAACGGGAAGGGGCGGACTTCCTTGTCGTCCACCCAAACTCGAGCGGCATCGGCCGCTGCGACTCGTTCGGCTGAGGGCGTTGGCACTGTCAGCGCGATCCTTACGAGCGACCACAAGAATCCGATGAGCAACAGGACAGCACCTACCCTCTGCGTGGCGGATACCAACGCAATGCCCGCACCAAGGTTGATGAATACGACCCGCATCACCATCCCCCGATCAGCGATGTCGTTGCGCAGACGGACTATCGCTGGTCCACCGGCCGCCATTGCCGGCACTAAGTAGGCCATGCACCCGATCAGCACTTGGAGCACCCCGACAATGGCAACGAACGCCACCGTGACCGTGCCCTCGCCCAATGTTTCGATATCGTGCATGACGATTGCGCTCACCAGCAGTGCCGTAACGGCCATCAAGAGCCAGGCCATTCCTGCAAGGGCGGTCCACGTGGAGAATGCCGCTGGTCGCTTCGTTCGCATGACCGCGAACATCGGAAGCAGGGTTCGGACAAACCCAAAACCATAGAGACCGAGTCCAATGGCAGCGAGCGCCGTCACTGCAAATGCGAAGCCCATTGCCGTGAGCACAACTCCAGTGACGAGCCAGGGCAGAGCCTTCCGACCGAGCAGCGCTGCGTTGGGCGCGATGCGCGTGCGCAACATGGTCGGCCAGAGCGTGACGATGGTTCCGAGAATCGGCAGACCCACCCAACCCAGCACGTTAAACGCAACGTGCGCGAGGATCACTTGCGAGCGCAGCGAATCGTCATCGCTCAGCGACTCGAGCCACACGCCCAGCAGAAGCCCAGGCAGCAACAGCGAACAAGCAGCGATGTACACCTGCACGGTGAATGCATACGGGCTGGGCAAGGCTCGCCGCGAGGCCGTCCACATGGCGCGCCCGTGCATAATGACCGCCACAGCCACGATTGCCGACGACCCGACAATGACCGAGAAGGCCTCTGCGCGAACGCCAATGACGGTACCGGCAACTCCCAAGTTCAAGGCCAAGAGCCGCTGCACCTCGGCGCTGCGGTCGGCCTGATCGGGAACCCGCAAGATGGCGCCGGTGAAGTGCCAGCTCCAAATGAAGAGCGCGTTGGATACCGCACCCAGCATCAGGAAGTGCACCAGGAACCACTGCCAGTCGTCGAAACGCACGAGTACGACCGCAGCCGCCAGTCCGAACCACACAAAGACGACAACCTGCACTCGTGTATGCCAGACCGCTCGCTTGATCTGTAGCGGCGTAGAAGATTCATTCACGACGGGCAGATTACTCAGTCGCGCGGATCGGGGGCCGGAGTTGGCTTCGGCAGGCGGATGACGAGGCTGCCGGTACGCAGTGCATCCTCACCGGGCGAGGGAATCGGCACCTGGCGTTCGTGATCCGCTTTGCGCTGCTCTTTCGCGCGGACGGCCCCAGGGTTAAACACCTCATCGAGTGCCGAAAAGGCCATCGCGGTTGCGCCGGCGGCTGAGGTCCTGCTCTCCGACCAGAACGGATGCACCGAGCGCTCACCCGGCTCCTCGCCCACCATGAGCGAGGCTGCACCGCAGGAGTCGCACCGATACTCCAGATCCACACGCTCAACCGACACCAATGCGGCGCGACCGCATCCGGCACAGATACGCCTGCTGAAGCCCTCCGGAGCCTGTGCCATGGCTTGAGTATCCACCCCCACTCATATGCATGAAAGAATCCATCGGTGTCAGCCTCCCAACGCTTCCGCCCCGATATCGAGGGGTTGCGCGCGATTGCCATCACATCCGTGGTGCTGTACCACGCCGGCATTGGGCATATCTCGGGCGGCTTTGTCGGCGTTGATCTGTTCTTCGTACTGTCCGGCTTCCTCATCAGCGGCATGCTCATTCGCGAGATCGAAACCACCGGTCGCGTACATTTGGCGAACTTCTGGGCGAGACGAGTACGAAGGCTGCTTCCCGCCGCCACGCTGGTTCTGCTGCTGACCATTCTCGTCAGCACCATGGTCTTGCCACCGACGTTGCGAACGGAAACCGCCAACGCCGTAGTGGCCGCAACGCTCTACTCGGCGAACTGGTTCTTCGCATCGAACTCATTGAACTACCTGGCCGCAGAAGACGCGCCATCGCCGGTTTTGCATTTCTGGTCGCTCGGCGTCGAGGAGCAGTTCTATCTGGTGTGGCCCTTGCTGCTGCTGGCCCTGGGTCTGATGGCCAGGCATTTCCGCTGGAGCCTGCGACGCATCTTCGCCGTCGCAGCGGCTGCGATCTGGATCGGATCCTTCGCCGCATGCATGTACTACAGCGTTGCGTCGCAGCCGGTTGCCTTCTTCAGCGCTCCCACCCGCTTCTGGCAACTCGCCACGGGAGCCCTGCTGGCAATCGCAACGCCATGGTTGAGTGCAGCCTCGAAGCGGGCACACGTCTCGATGCAAGTTGCCGGCCTTGCCGTCTTACTTTGGGCCATCTGGGAAATGGGAAATCTGGTTGATGGTGGCCGCGTGTATCCGGGCTGGATCTCGCTGATTCCCACCCTGGCAACGGCCCTGATCGTCGCCGGTGGCATGCGCGATCGCGTAACGGGTCCGTCACCGATTGACCGCATGCTCAGCACGGCGCCATTCCAGTGGCTCGGCGGACTCTCCTACTCCTGGTACTTGTGGCATTGGCCCATGCTCGTGTTGTGGCAGGCGAAGTACGGGACTGCCGACCACGCGACGGCGCTAGCGCTCGTCGGTGCGGCGCTGTTGTGTGCGTGGGGCGCTAACCGACTCATCGAGAACCCGATCCGATTCTGGAAGCCACTGCAGTCGCGCTCGGGTTCGTCGCTCCTTATTGGCGGACTCCTCATGAGCATCACCGTCGTATCGGCGGCCGGCATGTCGCTGACCGACGCCTCACACGCCGACCTCAGCAACGTGACGTTCCACCCACTGCCGAGTAAGGCGCGCACAGATCTGAGCGCGGTGTACGCCGACAACTGCGTGGTGGAGTACCACGACATCGAGGTACGCAAGTGCATTTTTGGCCAAACGACATCAGCTACCCGCATGGTGCTCATAGGCGATTCGCACGCCGCCAGTTACTTCCCCGCCGTCAATCAATCTGCCAAAGACCTGGGCTTCCGACTTGACGTGTACATCAAACTCGGCTGCACGACAGCGGACGTCGTGCAATGGCACTACAAATTCGAAAAGCCCTTCGTGGAATGCACGCAGTGGCGTAAGGCGCTGATTGCCGAGCTCACCAACACCCCGGCCGACGTTATTCTCTTGGTCAATGCCGACAACCCGCCGCCGCAAGTGTTTGACGCTGGAACCGGCCAGAAGCTCGATGCAGCGCGTGGCCAGCAAGCGTGGATTGCGGGGTACGCCCGCACCCTGCGCACCTTGCGCGATACCGGGGCCACGGTCATCGCCCTGCGCGACAACCCGCGCGTGCCGGGCATCATCGCTGACTGCGTCTCGCAGCACATGGAACACCCCGAGAAGTGCGACTTCCCGCGTCGAGTTGGCCTCGTCGAACCTCCTGCCGATATGGCTGCTGCAGCATTGGCGGGCGCTCACACCGTCGATTTGACGTCGCGCATCTGCGGCTGGACCACCTGCTTCGCGATTCGCGACAACATCCTTGCCTGGCAAAAGGGCAACCACTACACCGCCACGTTCGCACGTTCGCTCTCCGACGCCCTAACCGTGCGAATCGCCACCATTCTCGGCCGGATCGGCTAAGGCAATGCGGACTCGCCATCTGATGCAGGCTGCCGCGGTCATGGCTGTAGCGGCAACAATCCGGGCACCCATCACCAGCATTCCGCCGCAAGTACTATCGCTCGAACGCACGCTGCACTTGAGTAGCGGCAACTTCGGCCTCCTCACCACCATCCCATTGCTTTGCTTCGCGATCGCAGCACCACTCCCTGTTTCACGCCTCGCCCGTCGCTTGACTCCCGATCTCACCGTGCTGATTGCCCTACTGACGCTGACAGTGGCCGTTATCGTGCGCAGCTTGGGCGGCACTCCGCTGCTCTTCCTGGGGACGACGCTGCTCGGCGTCGCGATTGCGGTGCTCAACGTGACGACCCCCGCCATCATTCGTCGCGACTACCAGGATCGCATCACCATCGTGATGCCTATCTACACCGCGGTGCTGGCGATCATGGCCAGTGCCGGTGCGGGCCTTTCCATCCCACTAGCCGATCTCACAACACACGATTGGCGCGGCGGAACCATGCCGTGGGCTGTCGTGTCGTTCCTGGCGCTCCTGCTCTGGCTTCCCGCCATTCGGAACCACGCCTCGGGCACGACGACGGCCTACGCCGCTCCAGATCTCCGGGCACTGCTCCACGACCGTGGCGCCTGGGCCATGACGCTGTACATGGGTACGCAATCATCAGTGTTCTACGCCAGCGTGGCGTGGCTGCCGAGCCTGTTGCAAGACGCCGGGTACAGCGAGGCAACTGCAGGGGCACTGCTCGGCTTTACAACATTGGCTGGTTTCGTCTTCACGGTCGCGGTTCCACTGGCCGTGGGACGCGGTCGGGATCAGCGCCTCGCGGTCGCCATCACGGCAGTGGCACCAACCGTGGGGTACATCGGCCTCGCATTCTCGAATGGTCAGGCCACCGTGGTCTTCCTCACATTGATTGGTGTAGGACACGCGGCTCTTGCTGTTGCGCTCGTCTTGATCGGGATGCGCACGCATTCGGTCGGACAGACCGCGGTGCTGTCCGCCATGGCCCAAGGCGTCGGATACGGAATAGCTGCAGCAGCACCGGTAGCGCTGGGAATGCTGCGCGAATACACCGGCTCCTGGCATGTGCCTGCCTTAGCGCTTGCCGCGCTTTGCGTCGGGCAGACCGTCGCAGGGCTCCGAGCAGCTGCTCCTGCTCGATAGTGCGGTTCGCCACATTGTGAGCCAGTTTGTGGTCCACTGGGCCATAGGTCACGTAGCGGCGAAATGTCCGTTGCGAAACAATTGATGCGTGTTTCAATCAAGAATCCACGGCCGTGGCGGCCAAGGTGTCGTAACCGCCGCAGAGCTGCTCAGTGTCGCTGCCTTTTACGATGGCAAGTACGCACAGGCGTTTCCGAGCTTCGGCTCCGAACGCACTGGCGCACCGGTTGTCGCCTACGCACGATTCGACGACAAGCCGATCCGCCTCCGCGAGCCCGTATTGGTCCCGCAGGCATTGATCATTCAGGACTCGACCCTGCTCCATCAGGTCGACGTCTTCTCTGGCGTGAACGACGATGCCTACATCCTCATCAACACCAAGAAGACGTGGGAGGAACTCGGCATCGAGTCCCTCGAGCACTCGGCGTTTGAGTACCGACGGCTGACCGTGCCCGCTTCCGACTTCGCCATGAAATACGTGGGACGTCCGCTCCCCAATGCTGCATTACTTGGCGGCTATGCCGCAGCGACCAAGCAGGTTGCGCTGGAATCTGTGGTTCGTGCCATCGAAGAGCGCTTCCCACCCAAGATCGCCGAGGGCAACATCCAAGCGGCCCGTGAAGCGTTTGATTACGTCCGCGCACAGAAGGTTGAGGCGATGGCCAATGCGTAAGCAACTCGAAGGTTCGCAGGCAGTCGCTCAGGCCGTAGCCACCGCTCGGCCAGGCGTCATTTGTGCGTACCCGATCTCCCCCCAAACCCACATCGTCGAGGCACTCGACGACATGGTGCGCAAGGGCGAGATTCCAGGCTGTGAATTCCTCAACGTTGAGTCTGAGTTCTCCGCCATGTCGGTGGCCATTGGCTCGTCGGCGACGGGATCGCGCACGTACACCGCGACCGCCAGCCAAGGTCTGTTATTCATGGTGGAGGCCGTCTACAACGCGTCCGGACTTGGCTTGCCGATCGTCATGACGGTCGCCAATCGCGCCATCGGTGCGCCGATCAACATCTGGAACGACCATACCGATGCCATGTCACAGCGCGACTCGGGCTGGATCCAGCTCTATGCCCAAGACAATCAGGCGGCGGCCGATCTGCACGTGTTCGCGTTCCGCTTGGCCGAGCTCGTGTCCATGCCGGTCATGGTGTGCATGGATGGATTCGTGCTGACACACGCCATGGAACAAATCGACGTTCCCGAGCAAGCACAATCCGACGCCTTCCTGACCCCGTTCGTGCCGCGTCAGAAGCTTGACGTTGCACATCCGGTGTCCATCGGCGCGATGGTCGGGCCAGAGGCGTTCACGGAAGTGCGCTGGCTGGCGCATCACAAGCAGCTGGAGGCGTTAGCTGCGATCCCGGGTCTGTCTGAGGAGTTTGAGAAGGCTTTCGGTCGTCGCGCTGCTGGGCCGAATGACTATCGTGGTCTCGTCACCGACTATGGCACCGAGGGTGCTGAAACAGTTGTCGTCGCGCTCGGTGCCACCATCGGCACTATCGAGGACACCATTGATGATATGCGTCTGGACGGCGTGTCCATCGGTGTGCTCGGCATCACCTCATACCGCCCGTTCCCGACTGCGGCTATTCGCGAAAAGCTGCAGCACGCCAAGCGCGTTGTGGTCTTGGAGCGAGCCTTCGCCGTAGGTATCGGCGGCGTCGTCGACTCGGATATTCGCATGGCACTCAATGGATTGCCCATCGAGCAAAACACCGTGATTGCGGGACTCGGTGGTCGCGCGATCACCCGCGCGTCGCTTCGCGACATCTTCACCAAGTCCATCGCGGGCGACGTCGAGGCACTCACCTTCCTCGACCTCAACGAAGGGATGATCCCTGCATGACCGTGACACCGCTGAAGTTCTATCAGGTCGGTTCCTTCGCCGTCGGTAACCGCCTGCTCACGGATGAAGAGCGCTCGGAGCAGTCCAACCCCGATCGCCTGAACGCCCTAACCTCGGGCCACCGCGCCTGCCAGGGTTGTGGCGAAGCGCTTGGTGCGCGCTACGTGTTGGATACGGCAATGGCGGTCACGGGCGGGAAGGTGATGGCCGTCAACGCGACGGGCTGCCTTGAAGTCTTCTCGACGCCGTACCCCGAAACCTCATGGCGCATCCCGTGGCTGCACTCGCTATTCGGCAACGCTGCTGCGGTTGCTTCCGGTGTCGCCACGGCGCTGAAGGCACAGGGCAAGACGGATATCCGTGTCATCGCTCAGGGTGGCGACGGCGGCACCGTCGACATCGGCTTTGGTCCGCTTTCGGGCATGTGGGAGCGCAATGACGACGTGCTCTACGTCTGCTACGACAACGAGGCGTACATGAACACCGGTGTACAGCGCTCAGGTGCTACTCCCCCGGCGGCGCGAACCAACACCTCGCACGCGTCAGGCCCCGAGCCGGGCGCCTACTTCAATCAAGGCAAGTTCTTGCCGCTTATCGCGATGGCGCACGGCATTCCGTATGTGGCAACGGCGACGGTGGCGGATCTCCACGATCTCGAGGCCAAGGTCAAGAAGGCCATGAGTTTCCGGGGGGCGCGCTATCTGCATGTGCTCGTGCCCTGCCCGCTGGGTTGGGGTTCCCGATCAGACGAGACCATCCAGCTCTCGCGCGCGGCCGTCGAGTCCGGGTACTTCCCCGTTTTCGAAGCCGAGCACGGTGAGATGACGTCGAGCAAGAAGATTCGACGCCGCATTCCGGTAGAGGAATACCTCAAACCACAGAAGCGCTACTCGCATCTCTTCGGTCCGAAGGGACGTCCCGACATTGTCGAAAAGTTGCAGAAGATCGCGGACAACAACATCGCCAAGTACAACCTGTTCGAGGAAGGCGAGGAGCAGTAATGGCCAACAAGCCCTTTGCGATCACGCTTGATGTCGGCTCTTCGCTGGCAAATAAGACCGGCACTTGGCGCACCGAGCGTCCCGTCTATGTGCACCGCCTCCCACCCTGCAACGACGCCTGCCCTGCGGGCGAAGATGTACAGGGCTGGTTGTACCGCGCAGAGGAGGGCGACTACGAAACCGCGTGGCGTCACCTCACACAGAACAACCCGCTGCCGGCCATCATGGGCCGCGTCTGCTACCACCCCTGCCAGACCGCGTGCAACCGCGGACAGATTGATGAGACGGTCGGCATCAACTCGGTCGAGCGTTTCCTTGGTGACGCAGCGATTGTGGCTGGTTGGAAATTCGAGAAGCCCTCGGTCGTCACCGGCAAGCGAGTGCTCGTCGTTGGTTCGGGTCCGTCGGGTCTATCGGCGGCGTACCACCTGGCCAAGTTTGGCCACGCGGTCACTATCCGTGAGAGTGCCGATGCACCCGGGGGCATGATGCGCTACGGCATCCCGGCGTATCGACTCCCGCGCGACGTCATCGACGCAGAGGTTGCGCGCATCGTCGATCTCGGAGTGACGATCGAATGCAATACGAAGGTCACCGATGTGCCCTCAGTGTTTGCCGAAGGTTTCGACGCTGTGTTCATGGCGGTCGGCGCGCACCTCGGCAAGCGCGCGTACATCCCGGCGGGCGAATCCGCGCGCATCCTCGATGCCGTATCCATGCTCGCCGATACCGAGTCTGGCGAACCGCCGATGCTCGGCAAGCGTGTCATCGTCTACGGCGGCGGCAATACCGCCATGGACGCTGCACGCACAGCTCGTCGACTGGGCGCCACCGAAGCGATCGTCGTCTACCGCCGCACCCGTGATAAGGCGCCGGCGCACGACATCGAGATCACCGAAGCCATCGAAGAGGGCATCAAGATGCACTGGCTCTCGACCATCAAGCATGTCGGGTCCGGCAGTGTGCAGATCGAGAAGATGGCCCTGGATGAGAAGGGCTACCCGCAACCCACGGGCGAGTTCGACACGCTCGAGGCTGACTCAGTGGTTCTGGCGCTCGGCCAAGAAGCAGATCTTTCACTGCTCGAAGGTCTCAATGGTGTTGTCGTCGAAGACGGCGTCGTCAGTGTTGGTGAAAACCTGATGACCGGCTTCCCGGGGCTCTTCGCCGGTGGCGACATGGTTCCTGGAGAGCGCACCGCTACCAATGGCGTGGGCCACGGCAAGTTGGCGGCGCGCAACATCGACATGTGGTTGCGAGGCGAGGAATGGGTGCATCCGCATCGTCCAAACCTGGCCACCTTCGATCGGCTGAACACCTGGTACTACTCCGATGCAGACAAGACGCAGCGTCCGCGACTCGACGTCGCACGTCGCGCTGAAACCTTCGACGAAGTAGTGCAGGGCCTTACGGCTGAAAACGCGTTGTATGAAGCTCGTCGCTGCATGTCGTGCGGTAACTGCTTCAACTGCGACAACTGCTTTGGTGTATGCCCGGATAACGCTGTCATCAAGCATGAAGACGGCACCTACGAGTTCAACCTCGACTACTGCAAGGGCTGCGGGCTGTGCGCACATGAGTGCCCCTGCGGCGCTATCGACATGGAACTCGAAGTCAACTAAGTAGCAGCTAGCAGAAAGCCTCGGACATCACGTCCGGGGCTTTCCGCTTGCTCGGCCCGATGCACCTGACCCGACCCGCCACGGGCGCAACCAGGTGCAACCACGAAAAGCTCGGCCCGATGCACCTGACGCGACCCGCCACGGGCGCAACCAGGTGCAACCAAGAAAAGCTCGGCCCGATGCACCTGACCCGACCCGCCACGGGCGCAACCAGGTGCAACCACGAAAAGCTCAGCCCGATGCACCTGACCCGACCCGCCACGGGCGCAACCAGGTGCAACCACGAATTGTTACTGCGCGGTTGCCCAGACGCGCATCGCATCTGCGAACACATTAAGCGGAAGCGCGCCGTTTGCGAGCACTTGATCGTGGAAGGCGCGCAGGTCGAAGCGCTCCCCCAACTTGTCAGCGCACTCGCGGCGCACTCGCTCGATCTCAAGGCGTCCCGTCATGTATGACAGCGCCTGACCCGGGTACGCGATGTAGCGATCGATCTCGGCTTCCGCGTCGATGAGCGCAATCGGCGCGTTATCGACCATGAACTGCAAGGCCTGGTCACGGGTCCAGCCAAAGGCGTGCATACCAGTGTCCACGACGAGCCGCGTTGCACGCCAAGCGTCGGCGGAAAGCATGCCAATGCGCTGCAAGTCCGATGAGTACAAGCCCATCTCATCGGCGAGCCGCTCAGAGTACAGACCCCAACCTTCGACGTACGCCGTGAACATAGACAGGCGACGCAACAGCGGCAGCCCTTCCGTTTCCTGTGAGATGCAGATCTGAAAGTGGTGACCGGGCACAGCCTCGTGGAACGCCACTGATTCAAGATCAAAGGACGTGCGCTCCTGAGGCTTCCAGGTGTTCTGGAAGTAGGTGCCCGGACGCGAACCGTCAAGCGCCGGAGGCATGTAGTAAGCCGGCGCTGAGCCTTCGGCTTCGAGGTCGGGAACCTCGACGATGATGCAAGCGTCCTTCGGCAGTCGGCCGAACCACTTCGGCGCTTCAGCCTCGGCGCGTCGAACGGCTGTCTCTGCAGCAGCACGAATCTCTTCGCGCGTCTTCCAACGCACTGAAGGGTCTTCATTCAAGTGAACAAACAGAGCGGCAGGATCGGTGATGCCAAAGACCTTGCCACCCAACTCACGGAATTCGTCACGGATTTTGGCTAACTGGGCCAGTCCGGTTTCGTGAATTTCTTTGGCAGTGCGTTTGGTGGTGGTGTGCGCATGGATAAGTGCTTCATAGCGCTCCACCCCCTTGGCAATATGACACAGGCCGACATGCTCACGATCGCGAGCAGTCGGGAGCACATCTTCGATCAAAGCGTGACGGTAACCTGCGAAGGCCGGATGGACCTCGTCGCGCAGCACCTCGACAACCTCGGCATTCCAACGCTCGGCATCTGCGAAGCCCTCGGGAAGCGCCAGATGCAAGGGATCGACATCCGATGCCAAGTACTTCTCGATCTGCCGTGCTGCCGCCTCTACCAGGTGCGCAACGGGGGTCAGACCACGCTTCCGACCTTGAGCAAGGCGCTGCAGGTGCTGGTTGAGGTAGCGCGGAATCTCTCGCAAACGCTCGATGTACGCCGCTGCTTCCACCTCGTTGGTGATGGACACCATGTGGAGGTAAGCAAGTAAGGCCGACGATGGCGCAACCGGAAAGTCCGAGACGGTGTACTCGTCCTGGCCAGCGATCTCGTACTCGTCCATGTTGGAGAGCACTGCGAGTACGACCGCCTTTGTATAGATCTCTTGGCCATGCAGCGCATCGGCGCCAATCTCCAAGACGCGCTTGCGGAGGGCATGTCGACGATCCCGGAGCTCCGCCTCAGCGGCAACGCTCAGGTCGGTAAGTCCGTTGTCGTAACTGCGAAAACCCATGAGGGTTGCCTCGAGCGGATCACGATCCCACATGTAGGTGACGAGGTCTTCGGCGATGGCATTCAGAGCGTTGCTAGGCATGACGTACAACCTAAGTCATCGCCTCGGTTTTTGCCCGCCGGCATACCTGCGCTAATATTCCGAGCGCGCACCGCTAGCTCAACTGGCAGAGCAGCTGACTCTTAATCAGCGGGTTGTAGGTTCAAGTCCTACGCGGTGTACCAAGGGAAAGCCCTCGTGAATGCGGGGGCTTTCTTCACGCTCAAGGGCGCGCCGTAACCTGCCGTAACGTGTCGTTTTGGGAGTTTGTCCCAGTCGTATCGGTTGCTTCGCGAGGCAAACGGTCGGCGATTGTTCGTTGGTTGACGCACAGCCTCAATTGGCTCCGGTGTCGCTTCACTCGCACTCGCGTTCGCACTATTCGACATCGGCGCTTCGGTCGGCCCGCTTGGTCTCGTCCCTGCGACGAGCCCTTTCCCGCAAATCTGTCTCACGCTCGCGGGTGGTGTTCTTGGTGATCGCATGGAACGTCGTTTCCTGCTCATTGGCACAGGCATCGTTCAAGCAATCACCCAGCTCGCAATTGGCGTTCTCTTTCTGGCGCAGCACACACCGATTCGGGCGCTCATTGTGCTGCGCCTTGTGTACTGCACCACAGCATTCCATCGTCCTGCTGCAACCAGCATTGTTGTTGATGTCGTGGGTATTACATCACTGCAGGAGGCTCACTTATCGCTCGCGATGGGTATCAGTGGATCGCGCTTGATGGTTGCCGCTCGCAGGCATCTTGATCGCGGTGTTCAACCCTGGATGGGCGCTTGTCATTGATGCTGCAACGTTCGCGATCAGCGCTGTAGCGCGCGCTCGCCTCACGATGCCTCGGCGTGCTGGAGTGCCTTCAAATCCTGTGCAACCGGATGTTCAGCGGCTCCCCAGAAGTGCCGTTGAACAATGCAGTTCCAACTTCTGGGGACCAGTTCATTGCGGCGAGCCTCCGTCATCTCGAACCCTTCCTCTGCTGTACGGCACTATGAAACGGGTTCCCATATGTCCTGGCGCGCTGGTTGAGGCTTCGATGCCGCAAGCCTGCACAACACGGTCAAGCCACTGCGTCAGCTCGAACGACTCCACCCATTACCGATGCACATTCGCTCTCCCCCGATTCTTCGCTTCAGCGCATTGACCGCAGCACAGCTTCGCCGGCGCGGCGACCGCTGAGCAGCGCGCCTTGTTGCGACGGGGTTTCGCGGTGGTCGCCAGCCAGGTAGACGCCATTTCCAGCATCGATCGAGCGAGACATCGGCGAATTCACGGCCATCGCGGGCAGCGCGTGTTCGATGACGTCGGTACGCACGCACTCCCATGAACCCGTCGGCACTCCCCACATCGCGGCGAGATGCTGGCGCGCGGCGCTCTCGTCGTCGTAGGTGGGCAGGCAGCCGAGCGCCGTCGATGAAACCAGGGTGCGGCCTCGAGAGGCATAGCCCTGTGCCACCTTGGAGATGGCGACGCTGTTGACGATCGGACCGCGGGCGAGCCCGTCCACCAGAATCGCGCGCGCATCCGTCGGCGAGGTATCGACGACGTGGTACCAGGTGGTGCATGCACGCGTTTCAGGAACGTCCATGTGTGGGAACCAGTTGCGTGCTTGCTTGGGGTCGACCGCAACGATGATGCGATCGGCCGTGAATCCGCCCTCCGAAGTTTCCACGCGCCCCTGCTGCACGGTGTGGACGCGCACCTCGGTGGCAATGGCGTCAGATGGCAGGCGAAGTGCCATGGCTCGCGGCAGTGCGCCCATGCCACGCGCAGGCAATGCTGGCGCGCCCTCGATGAAGGAACGCAGTACGAAGTCGCCATAGCCCGCAGCAACGTTGGCCGGATCGTCGAGAAACACGCCAGTGAGGAATGGCTTCAATGCCCGTTCATAGACGTGCGGTCCGACACCATCGAGCAACAGCGCGTCAGCCACGCTACCGGCGCGGGACGAGGGCAACTCCATCGAACCGCGTAGCCACGCTTTGCCCAGCGCCGCAACAAGACGTGCTTTGGATTTCACATCACCGATCTCCGATGTAATACCCGACATCAACCATTGCGGCAACCGCCTCGGGTCGCCGAGTTTGCTGATGCCTTGCTCCAGCGAAATCATCACGCCGGCGTCAAAGGGCCGGAGATCGAGCTCGTCAACAACGCCAAGGCGCTGCACTTCGGGATACGCAGGGTTGAGAATCTGGAAGCCGTGATCAAGTTGCAGGCCGTCGACTTCGTCGGTGCGGACGCGTCCTCCGATTGCGTCCGACGCCTCCAGCACGAGCACCTGCTTGCCAGCGGCGTGCAACGTTAGGGCCGCATTCAAACCGGCCAGGCCGGCTCCGATCACGAGGACATCAACATGCTCAGTCATGCTGCCATCGTAGTAATGCCTCGGGGATGACGGTGAGTGTCAGGTTACGTACGCTGCGAGCATGACCACTCTTGACGGACGCAGCGGTTCAGCCCTCCTCGTGATCGACGTCCAGGTAGGCGTCGTGAATGGCGCCTGGAAGCGCGACGAGACCATCACCAACCTGGTGAAGCTGGTCGCTGATGCCCGAGCGCATCATGTTCCGGTGATCTGGGTGCAACATTCAGACGACGGCCTGACCATCGATAGTGACGAGTGGCAGATCGTGCCCGAGTTGATACCGGCGGACGGCGAACCGATCGTGCGCAAGAACTACCGCAGTTCCTTCGAGGCCACCGAACTGGAATCACTGCTCGCAGAACGACACATCGGGCACCTCCTTATCTGCGGCGCACAGACCGAGTTCTGTATTCGCAACACCGTGCATTCGGCGTATGAGCGTGGCTACGACGTGACGTTGATCGAAGATGCGCACACGACGGAAGACACATCGTGGGATGAACGACCGCTCACTGCGGCGCAGATTATCGATAGCCAGAACCGTGCCTGCTACCAGTACGAGCTGCCTGGTCGCACGTGCACGCTCGCACCGACCAGCGACGCGTTTGCCGCTCTGGCTCTGTGAAGCAAGAGTTGTCTGATCGCGGAGCGAGCCCGCAGGGTCGGCTTAACAGTGTACTGCAGCGGCGTATTGTCATTGCAGGTGCCATGGTCAACTCAGCACTTCTTCCAATGCACTAAGTCGCAAGCGGGAACGAGTACGCGATGCGCAATCCGCCCAGCGCGCTGGGTGCGATTGACACCGTGCCGCCCAATTCGTCCATGACGGCTGCCATGATGCTCATGCCGAGGCCCGAGCCACCGGTGCCTCGGGATCGCGAACGGTCGAAGCGCTGGAAGTGCGTGATACCGCGTGAATACATATCAGCCGACAAGCCCGGCCCCGCGTCATCTATAGACAACTCGGCGGATTGCCCTCGCGCCTGCAGCAGCACATGCACCGCATCGTCGGTCTTCGTGTGACGTCGAATATTCGACATAGCGTTGCCGATCGCACGATCCACATGCGCCGGTACGGCACGAATGAGCACTCCGTCTGCGATCTCCGCAGAAACAGGTCGCTCAGGTTGCAGCTCTTGCAGCACGTCAACCATCACATGGACCATCTCGGAAAGGTCAATGGACTCCACAGCTTCCGGTGCAGGCGCCCCGATCTCGGCAAGTAGGAGAAGGTCGTTTATCAACAGTTCCATACGCCGCGACTCAGCTCGCAGCCGATGCATCGCGCGGTCGCGCTGTTCGGGCGGGACGTCGCGCTCAAGCAGTTCAAGGTAGCCCTTGATCACGGTAAGTGGCGTGCGCAATTCATGAGAGGCATCGCCAAGGAACTCCTGCATCCGCTGGTTCGCACGCTGCTCCACAAGCACTGCTCCGCGCAATGACAGCACCATCCGTCGGAGCGCTTTGGCGAGTTCGTCGACTTCCGCCGCTCGGGCCGAATCGGGCAACGAGATGAGCTCTGAGCCGTTGGCGATTTCCTTGGCTAGCGCAACGAGATGCTCAATCTCTCGCACGTCACGTTGCACCAGCATGCGGATCACTATTCCCATCAGCAGGCTGAGCAGGATCCAGAAGCTCGCCACGAATACGATCGCATTCGCTGTCTGTTGCTCGATACCCTCGATTGAAGCCAGCACAACAAGTTCTGAACCATCAGACAGGCGCACGCCGATAGCGCGAAATATCGAGTGCGAACCGATTGGTCCTGTCAGTGCCTGACGACGCTCTTTGAAAGTTGGCACCGGCACACTCGAGCCAGGTATCTCGCGGAGCCAGGCGTAACCGCTGCCTGGCGCTTGGAAGCCAAGTGCCAGCGCTATGGGGCTGCTATCTACAGCCAACAGCGCTGCCGCAATGGGGTCACTGGTGTTGCCGGTGATCTGTGCAGCAACCGCGATGAGCGACCGATCGACAGCACTAATTCTGGATGCTCGAACTTCAGTGACGGACACCCCACCAAGCACTAACGTGCCGCCGGCCGACACCGCGACAACTGCCAGGGTCAAGCGAGTCCGAAGCCTCACGTGGACTCGATCTGAAACCCGACTCCGCGAATCGTCTTAATACCACTGAAGCTGTCGTCATGCAGTTTGCGGCGGAGGTAGGAAATATAGGTATCGACGACCGAGGTATCGGTGTCGAAGTCGATGTCCCAGACGTGGCGTAGCAATTCGCTCCTTGTCACGACTCGTGCCTGATGTGTGAGCAGGTATTCAAGGAGACGAAACTCCGTCGGAGACATTTCCACCACTTCGCCGCCGCGCTTTACACGGTGCACTCGGGCATCAAGCTCAACCGGACCACATCGCAGTACAGCCTCCGGCTCCTCGCCGGGGTTCGCGCGTCGCAGCACGGCTCGCACGCGCAACAGCAGTTCTTCAAGACCAAAAGGTTTGCGCACATAGTCATCTGCCCCGAGCTGCAGGCCGCGCGTGACGTCGGTGCGTTCGCCACGAGCAGACAACATGATGACCGGTGTTTCGAGGCTCCGGCTACGAAGACGCTCGAGTAACGCAAAACCGTCCATCCCCGGCATGTTCACGTCGATGATGAGCAAGTTCGGCTGCGTGTGCCGAAGAATCTGCAGGGCCTCAAGCCCATCTGCGGCCTCGACCGCATCGAAACCACCAAGCCGAAGCGCATCGCCGATCAGTTCGCGCAAGCCGAGTTCGTCATCGACAATCATTACCAGTGGTTTCACGTCCCTATTCCATCGCGAATCTGCCAGTTCGCACCCGATGCTCACACGAGTCGTGGAGCTTTCTCAGTCTTTTCACATGCAACCAGGGGCATGATGTGGGCGTGAACATCCGCACGATACGCCCTCTCGTTGCTGTGCTGTCGGCATTGGCCCTGCTCGCTGGCACCCCTGTTGCCGCTCGCGCCACTGATCCGACACCTCGGCCGACAGTGGCGCTTCGAGCCGAATTGAATTTGGCCGCATGGACGGCGAATGCCAAGCTCTACAAGTCTGCGCTCATAAACCGCGACATCACGACGAGAGCGATCAACGACATGTTCACCAAGGCCGTCAAGCGGGCCAAGAAGGATCTCAGTACTGCGCTAGCTTCGGCCAAACTTCCGAAGCAAAAGAGCGCTGCAGCTGCTCGCTTCAAAGAAGCTCTTGACCGCGCCACGGCCGTGCGCCAGGCCGCCCTTGACTCGCTCCCGCAATTGCCCCCGAATCCTGGCGCGAAGCCGCCAGCGAAGTAGATTTGGGGTCACGTCCACCGCAGCATCGGGCATAGTCACGTGAAGCACCGCACAGACTCCCCCGTGATGTGCGATGCATGAACTACGGTCATGACAACAACGACTGGAGCGTTCATGACCACCGATCTGATCTACCTCACCCGTGCAGACGTTCGTTCGTTGCTGCCCGACTGGATCTCGCAGATTGATGTCGTCGAGCAGACGTACGTGGACATGAGCGAAGGTTCGGTCGAGATGCCCCCGAAACCTGGCATTCACCCTCGCAAAGATGCCTTCATTCATGCCATGCCCGCTTTTCTCGGTCGATCTGATGTCGCAGCGCTCAAGTGGGTTTCTGGATATCCGTCCAATAAGGCACTCGGCATTCCCTACATCAATGGCTTGCTCATATTGAACGAAGCGGAAACTGGCGTCCCCATTGCTGTGATGGACTGTGTTGAGATCACCGCGGCGCGCACGGCCGCAGCAAGTGGCGTCTGTGTTCGCAGATGGGCGCCGAAGGGCTGGACTCGAGCGGCCATCCTTGGTTGCGGCGAACAGGGCAACTATCACGCCGACATGCTTCGAGCGCTCAACCCTTCGGTGGAAATCATCGCCTACGACCCCACACCGGAACGAGCCCATGCATTACGCGGACGCACCAGCACAGCGACAACCGTGGAAGCGGCGATCGCTGATGCCGACGTTGTCATTTCGGCGGCGCCAATTGTGAAGAGCCCCACGCCAGCGATCTTCCCCGGCATGCTCAAGGCCAAACACCTGCTGCTCCCGATTGATTTCGATGCAGTTGCGTCCAAGGCGATCGTGGATGAAGCCGACGTATTCTTGACTGACAGTGTCGTCCAGTTTGAGCACTATCGGTCGATCGGTCATTTCCGCGACTGGCGCGAGGCACAGGGGTCGGTCGGCGATCGTGTGCGACAGCCTGGCGAAGCTAACAGCGTTGTGTGCTGCAATCTCGGCGTTGGCGCCTTGGATGCCGCCTTTGCCGCTGTGGTCAATCAGGCTGCACGATCGGCCGGGCGCGGGATGCCTCTGCCCCTCTAGGCGCATCCACGTCCGGAGAACCACGTCCCCACCGCGCATAAACATTCGGTTACCCACACCTGTGATGCTATTGTGCGGCATGGGACACTGAAACCCAATTTTGTGTCCGGGGGGACTAATGCAACAACGTGAGCCCATGGACGCGGATCTGCACAGACGCAGACAGGCGATCTTGCAAAACCTGACCGTCATTGAGGCGCCTCGCGTCATGTACCTCATTGTCCTCATCATCATTCTGTTCGATCTGGGTTACGCGGCCGTCGGCATTTACGCACCCGTTTCCTACTACTGGTCGGACATCGGACAATCCTTGGTCTTGCTCACCGGGGCGCACTGGATTGCCAGCCAGCGAATACCGACGAGGTGGGCACCAACAGCCTTCATGGTGGGTGTGATTGCGAACAACATGGCGACCACCTACCAGTCGACACTTGTAGGCGCGGGTGCCCTGGGCGTCATCGCCCTGCTCTTGGCGGTGTCCGGCGCCGTAGCGCTGATGTGGCGACCGTTCCTTATCGGTTCAGGCATATGCATTGTGTTCACCGGAACCGTGCTGCACGCCACCGACCCAGACACCTGGATGACGTGGACGATCACCATGATTACTGCAGCCGCCGTGTCCGCAGTGATTCTCTATGTGCGATCCGAGTCGGCTCGGGTGCTCGCGATGGCGCAGCAAACCATCGAGCAGGCCGCCACCATCGATCCCTTGACCGGACTCTTCAACCGGCGCGGGCTGGCGGAGGACTCCAACTTCATTCTTGGCCAAGCACGCCGCTCGGGAGACGGTCTCTTTGTGGTCTTCATCGATATCGCCGGGTTGAAGGCGGTCAACGATCGACATGGGCACGCAGTCGGAGACCGGTTGTTGATCCGTGTCGCAGGGTCGCTTCGGGCCAACTCACGCGCTTCGGAGTTGTTGTGCCGTTGGGGCGGCGACGAGTTCTTGCTCGTTGGCATCGGTGAATGTCCCGAGGCCGAAGTGCTTCGTGTGCGGCTCCAGGCTTCGATCGACATGACGGATCTGGACGATTGCTGGGTCCCACGTCTCTGGGTCGGCGCAGCTGCAGGTACGCCACTCACACACACCGTCGAACAGGTCATTCTGTTGGCAGATAACGACATGTACGCGCGCCGCGCACAAAGCACACAGGCAGCGCGCCTCATCAATTGACGACTACTCCATGCCCATTTCGCGCGATGGATCAGTCAAACACGTAGGGCTGGCCAGTGTTCTCGAGCACTGACCACCAGAGGTCACCAGCGGGATCGACGTTGCTGGTACGGCTCACGAGCAACGGTATGGGCAGGTGCACGAAACGGCGACGGAAACGACCGACGACAACCTCCGTCTTACCTGCCATCGCGGCATGCACCGCAGCTTGCGCCAATTGGATGCAGTAGACGCTGTCGTACGCGTTGGCAGCAACGGTGCGAATCGCGTAGCTAGGGTCGATGTAGCGCAGCGTAATTTCCTTGCCAAGGCCGTCGAAGTGCGCCTTCACCTTGTTGCGAAGCAGTCCCCCGATATCGCCGAGCGCTTTATTTCCGGAAGCATCGCGTGCGTCGTCGGCGATGGCATGCTCTTGTCCGGAGCCCTCAGCGATGACGACGACGGCGTGACCTCGGCGCTCCAAACAACGTTCCAGATAGCGCAAGAGTCCGTTGTCGCCCTCAATGGTGAACGGCACTTCCGGAATGAGCACCACATCCGCTGAGGTGTCAGCAAGCGCGGCGTAACTCGCGATAAAGCCCGAGTACCGACCCATCAACTTGATCAGGCTGATGCCATTCGGCGCCGCGGTTGCCTCCACGTAACCTGCACGAATGGCGTGCGCCGCCTCGGCAAAGGCTGTCTGGAAGCCGAAGCTCTGGTCGATGAAGGGAATATCGTTGTCAATGGTCTTCGGCACGCAGACAACAGCGATCTTCAAATTCCGCACGCGCACTTCATCCGCAATTGCCTGCGCACCACGCATGGTGCCGTCGCCGCCGATGACGAACAGCACACCGATGCCCTCGCGCTCCAGGCAATCGACGATCTCGACCGGATCCTGGTTGCCTCGAGATGAGCCCAGCACGGTGCCACCCTGGCCGCGCATCGGCTGCACATCAATCGAACCGAGGTCGACGGTGTCGTGTCCGTATTCTGCGATAAACCCTTGGTAGCCGTTGCGGAATCCTGTGATGTGCTTCACTCCGTAGAGGGCCTTGAGTTCTTGTACGAGACCAGCGATGACATTGTTGAGGCCTGGGCATAGGCCTCCACACGTCACGATGCCCACGCGCAATTTCGTTGGGTCGAAGTAGATTCGCTCACGAGCGCCAGCCAATTCGAAGCCTGGCAGAGGCAATCCCGTGGCGATGGAGCTCTGCATTGCGTCTTGCATATCGTCGAACAGCACACGACTGCTATCGCTGACGTAACGTGGCTCCTCCCCCTCCGCGTGCGCTCTGGTACTGAGTGGGGATTCGATACGGCACGCACCGAGCGTGCTGATCTCTGCGATTTCGATCATGTCGCCATTGTCGCAGGTGCTGGGCATTCGCTGGAGCTTTGGGGTATCGCAATATCGCCGGCGACAAGTACTTCCTGCCATCATGCTGCAGTGGACATCCTGCCAGCAACTGCCGTACCCGACGAGGCGCTTGCTGTGCTGGCGCGCACACTCGTTGACGCGTTCGGTCATACGTACCCGCAGTGGTCCGCGGAAGAAGCGCAAGTCGAGCTGGGCAATGCGCAAGGGCTTCCCGCTTCGCATGTCGCAATGCACAACGAACAAGTTATGGGATGTGCGTCACTGCTCGCCGAAGATGAGGTCTCCGGCTATGAAGGCCTCGGCCCATGGCTTGGAAATGTGTGGATCCACAAGCAATATCGCGAGCAAGGAGTCGGCAGCGCCCTTGTCCGCAGCATCATGGAACTGGCTAGGAATCAGGGCGCAACTGCCTTGTACCTCGTGACAGACACCGCGACTGCCTGGTACTCCAAACAGGGCTGGACGGAACTGGGTTCTGCACTGGTCCACGGACATGCAATGACCGTGATGCGAACGCAGTTGTAGCCACACGCTCAGGCTTGCGGCACCGCTGACTGCATCCGGGCAATGTCCGCCCGCACCTCGTCCATGTCCAACTCCTCAACCTGGTCGATGATGCCGGCGAGCGCAGGCGCCGGAAGTGCGCCGGCCTCGCTGTACAGCAGAATTCCGTCGCGGAAGATCATGAGCGTCGGGATCGACGAAATGTTGAGCGCAGCAGCCAGCCCCTGCTCGGCTTCGGTATCCACCTTGCCGAATGTGATGTGCGGCCGCGCTTCGGATGCCTCTTCAAAGATCGGCCCGAACATGCGGCAGGGACCGCACCAAGCCGCCCAACAGTCGACGAGCACGATTCCCTCGGCGAGCACGGTCGATTCGAAATTCTCTGCGGTGAGCGTCACCGAAGCCATCACAACCTCCAGTTGTCGGGGTCAGCATAATGCATACCCCCATGGGTATAACTCTCAGCCGCGGGTCGGGGGTCGAAACTGCGGTCGCCAGCTACTAGTTGCATGCAGCGCGAGAATTCCCTCAATCGCCTCAGCTGCCGACAGCAGGACGTCTTCACCGCCCGGGCGACCCACGAGGGCTAGCCCCACAGGCAGGTCACGGACGAGTCCAGTAGGCAGGCTGAGAATCGGATAGCCCGCGACCGCAGCCGGCGACGTCACGTTGCCACCGATGCGTGGATGTCCGAGAACGAAATCGTGCTTCCAAGCCGGGAAGTAGCTGGGCGCAAGCAGCACGTCCCAATCCGCCAGCGCCGGATCGAGACATGCTCCTCGCGCCCAGGCCACGCCTCGATCACGAGCCTGCTCAGCGTCCGCCACGGCCGCACCGATGGCGCAGTCAAAGTGCTCCTGCCCGAAAAGGCCGAGCTCTGCGGTGGCATTGCGGAGGTTGAAGTCGACAACGTCTGCCAGCGTTCGAACTCCAGATGTGGGCTGACGCCGCTCCAAGTAGAGCGCCATATCCTCGCGAAGTTCGGCAAGCAGGACGGTGTACTCGTCGGTGTGTTCGGCATCGCTCATGGCCGGCACGTCCGCTTCGCCAATAGCGCTGAACACTCCTGCATCGCGGAGTTGTTGTAGCACTTGGTCAAAATGCTGGTCAGCAATCAGCAAGCCGGAGCGCCACGTCGGCACCGCCGCCAGACGGAGCATCTGCGGCTCCGTCTCCAGCGACGTCCGTCCCACGAGCACGCTCCACAAGGCACGTACATCGGCAACCGTGCGAGCCATGGGACCCGGTGTGTCCTGGGAGTGCGAGATAGGCACGATGCCCTGCGCCGACAACGTTCCCACGGTTGGCTTGAGCCCAACCACGCCATTCAGGGCTGCCGGACAGACGATGGAGCCATCCGTCTCTGTGCCGAGAGCCAGTGGCGCCAGTCCCGCAGCCAAGGCCGCGCCGGAGCCGCTGGAAGAGCCTCCGGCGCTGCGATCCAACGCCCACGGATTGGCGACCAAGCCGCCAACGGCCGACCAGCCACTGGTGGACATAGGGCTGCGCATATTGGCCCATTCGGAGAGATTTGTGGAGGCCATGATGATCGCGCCCGCGGCGCGCAGCGTTGCTACCACTGGCGCATCTGCCCGGACCGGTGAATCGATGAGTGCGAGCGATCCGGCCGTTGCGGGCAACCCAATAGCTTCGATGTTGTCCTTGATCACGACGGGGATCCCATGCAAAGCGCCATGCGCTTCACCGCGATCACGTTCGGCGTCACAGCGCGCCGCCTGCTCCATCGCATCAGCAGATACGGCAAGGATCGAACGCAGACGAATCGTCGTATCTGAACGATCTATTGTTGCGATTCGCTCCAACAGGGTTTGTACGAGCAATTGCGAAGTGAGCGAGCCATCCGCGAGGGCTGCCTGTAGCGCAGGAAGGGTTGCGTAGGCAATCGCTTCTGAGCCGGTATGTGGATCCATGGCACGAGCGTACAAAAGAGAAGAGGCCGTGGCGTTCACGGCCTCTTCATGGTTTGTCTACTGGAATCGTCATAGGCCTCTTTTCGCTGGTCGGGATCTCGGGGGGCAGTTCAGCTCGATTACCGGCTTGAATATTTGGTGATCATTTGCGCCACTACGGCTTGATCCTTTCGCCCAGTTAGAACCGAACGCCTTCAGCCTGCGCCTATCCCGAAGCAGAGTCAAGCACTGCATGTCTGGGAATTCCTGCGTGTCGAATTTGCGTTTAACGCGCGCTGCCGGCGGCCACGCGAGCGACACGAATCTCTGCAGAGAGTGCCGCCACCGCCGTGCGTTTGACGATCTGTGCCGCCTCTTCATCCCACGTCCCGTCTACCCACGCATAGTCGAGACCGAACGAAATCATGCGAGAGAGCACCTTCGCCCGACGTTCCTGTACGGCAACCGAATCATGCGGGAAAAGAGGCGAGAGCAACCCAGCCAAGCCCCTTGCGTAATCGGATTCAAGATCGTTGGCTCGAGTGAAGAGTTCCGGCGTACCTGCGCAGGCCGACCAGATTGCACCGCCACTCGAATCCTCTCGCCACATTGCGATCAGACCGTCGATGAAGGTCTCCCACCATGGCCACCACAGGTCGTCGCTGGCAGAGACCGGACTCGTGCGATCAACGTGCGCATTCATCGGCACCAGCGAGCGTTTCGCCAATTCCAAGACAATCGAATGCTTGTTTGGGAAAAACTGATACACACTGCCCACCGGAATGCCAGCGACCAGTGCTATGCGTTGCGTAGAAAGCGGCTCGACGCCATCTTTCTCAATGATGAGACGAGCAGCAGTCAGGATTGCCTCGACTCGCTCACGCGCACGCGCTTGGCGCGGAGTCGCGCGTCGTTCCAGCCCTGCGTCCATCACTACTGCAGCGTACCTACTGCAACAGGCGCACGGTCAAATAGATCGTGGATCCGAACCCAATTGCTACGACTAACCAACGCAACAGGTCCGGCCGACTGCGGTCAATCACGCTGCCACTGACATATCCGCCGAACGCCGAACTGGCGAAGAGCAGCAGCGCCCTCCCCCAGCTCACCGATCCGGTGGCGATAAAGAACCCAGACGCCACCGCGTTCGCGCTCGCGATGACGAGATTCTTGATGATGGCGACTTCGCGCATATCCAAGCGTCCATCTCGAGCGAGAACCGCCATGCTGATCACGCCCATGCCCGATCCAAAATAGCCGCAGTAGACGCCGCTCAGGGCGAGACGCCAATTCGTATGCCGGCTGCCCGGGCCGTGAGGCCGCACCTCAGGTGACGGCAGCAGCATCGTGACGGTCGCAAAGAGCACAAGTCCAGGCACCAGGATGGCAAAGATCCGTTCCGGCGAGATTCGCAGCAAGATGGCCCCGCAGCAGCCACCGAAACCAGTGATCACGGCGGGACGCACCCACCGCTTCAGCAGGGCACGTCGTGATTTCAAGTGCGGGATCAGCGCAAAGGTGTTACCGCCGCCCATACCGATGGTATTGGTCACGACAGCGGTTATGGGCGGCAGCCCCGTAGCAACGAGAAGGGGAAATGTCATCAGGCTCGCGCCACCGACAACTCCGTTGATGAGTCCTGCAATCAGGCCGGCAACGGCGATGATGATGCCGACGTGCAGGTCCATCCCACTTACTTCAAGAGCTTGCGCAGCACGAGCAGGCCGAACGCGATTGCACCGGTCTTCATCGCACGATCCTGGCGGATCTCACCGCTGACATCGTCGACGTAATACGCCTTCGCCTGTGCAGCGGTCTTCTTTGCGGTGGCCTCAGCCTTGGCGAAAGCGCGCTTGGCAATTTCCTCAGGCTGGAGGCGCTCGGCGATTTCGTCGATATTGGTGATCAGTTCATCGCGCGTGGCGTCGATGTCTTTGATGATGTCCTCTGGCTTGCGTTCCATGGGATTAGCCTACGCCGGAGTAACGAGCGCCGCGACGGCCGCAGAGCCTGACTTCCGACGATCGTGGTGCGAGTGACGGGACTCGAACCCGTATGCCTTTCGGCGAGGGCTTTTAAGGCCCCTGCGTCTGCCATTCCGCCACACTCGCGCTTACTCGCGCCGTGCGTGCGGGCCAGGGGAATTGAACCCCTACACCTTGCGGTACAGGATCCTAAGTCCTGCGCGTCTGCCAATTCCGCCAGGCCCGCTCACCCTTACGGGAGTCACCGAAGTCTAGGCCGAGTGCCTAGCCCAGCAATTCGACAATCACGGGAGCCAGTGCTCGAAAGGCGGCACCGCGGTGACTAATGGAGTTCTTGTGCTCTGCGTCAAGTTCAGCAGTGGTGACGTCGAAGCCGTGGGGTTTGAAGATTGGGTCGTATCCGAATCCCTCTCCACCGGCCGATTCTCGCGTCAACGCCCCTTCGATTGTGCCCTCAACAACACGTTCAACGCCATCCGCTGTTACCAGTGCGGCCGCGCACAAGAAGTGAGCACCCCGGCGAGCATCGGGCACATCGTGTAGTTGCGCCAGTAGCAGATTGAGGTTTTCCACGTCACGCCCGTGCGCTCCTGACCACCGAGCAGAAAAGATGCCCGGCATTCCGTTGAGTGCGTCAACGCAAATGCCCGAGTCATCGGCAATGGTCGGCAAACCCGTGTGCGCTGCAATAGCGCGCGCCTTGATGAGCGCATTTGCAGCGAAGGTGGCGCCGTCTTCAACCGGATTCGGCGCATCCGGCCAAGCCGCAAGCGACACAACCTGAATGTTGGCGCCCACCGCGTCCAGGATGCTCTGTACTTCGCCGACCTTGTGCGCGTTTCCCGTGGCGAAGACAACACGGATGGCCATCAGGCCACCGCTGCCCGCTGCATCCTGGTGAGATCGGCGCAGCCGGCCGCTGCCAAGTCGAGCAGCGAGTCCAGCAGCACGCGATCAAACGGCGCCCCCTCGGCGGTGCCCTGCACTTCGACAAAATCGCCGGTGCCGGTCATCACGACGTTCATATCCGTGTCGGCTCGAACATCGTCGACGTAGTGGAGATCCAGGCGCGGTTCACCGTCGATGATGCCGACGCTAACAGCGGCAACGGAACGCGGCAGTGCGGCATCGATGTCGCGCACAAGCTTTCGCTCATGTGCCCATCGGATCGCGTCGTACAAGGCAACCCATGCGCCCGTGATGGCGGCTGTGCGGGTACCGCCATCTGCCTGTAACACGTCGCAATCGATCACGATCGAATGCTCGCCCAGATGCGAAAGGTCAACTGCTGCTCGCAAGGAGCGTCCGATGAGACGGGAAATCTCCTGCGTGCGTCCACCGAGCTTGCCCTTGACAGATTCGCGGTCGTTTCGGGTCGTTGTAGCGCGCGGCAACATCGCATACTCGGCGGTGACCCAACCGAGACCGCTGTCCTTGCGCCAGCGCGGGACTCCTTCAGTGAAGGACGCAGTGCACAGCACTTTGGTGTCACCAAAGGTGACGAGGCAAGAGCCTTCTGCGTGAGCAGACCAGTTGCGTTCGAAGGAAACAGGGCGGAGTTGCGCGTTTTCACGGCCGTCAGATCGCATAGACACATCATCCCAGACCCACACCTATCTGCGCTTCACGGTCGAAAATGCGCGCTTGCGCGCCATTTTCGAACCGTTTCGACAGTGAAGCGCAGGAGTTGGGTTAGAGCAGGGGGCCGAAGGCGGCGTGCTCGGCCGTGACTGCGGCACCCAAGATGCGCCTGCCAAGTTCGGCAAATGGCGCTGGATCGCCGGTCGCCAAGAAGAGGTGCTGCGCAGTTGGGGCGCCTTTTTGCCGCAGTAAGTGCTGGGTCGTCAAGACTCGATAGACGTCCTTCGCAGTCTCTTCTGCGCTCGATACCAGGGCGACGTCTTCACCTACGACGTACTGGATGACGCCGGTCAATAAGGGGTAGTGCGTGCAGCCCAGCACGAGCGTGTCTATGCCGGCCCCCACCAACGGATCGAGGAACTGATGCGCATCGCGCATGAGCTCAGGGCCTGTCGTGATACCCGCTTCCACAAAGCCAACGAAGGTGGGGCACGCGGCCTGCAGCACCGTGACATCGGGCAGCGCTGCAAGCGCATCCCCGTAGACGCCACTGGTGATCGTGGCCTGCGTCCCGATCACGCCGATGCATCCATTACGCGTGGTTCGTGCAGCACGGCGAGCGGCCGGCTGGATCACTTCAATGACCGGCAAGGCATAGCGTTCCCTCGCATCTCGCAGCACCGCTGCACTCGCGGTATTGCATGCGATCACGATCGCTTTGACTCCCCGATCGACCAGCCCATCCATTATTTCCAAGGCAAAACTGCGCACCTCAGCGAGCGGTCGGGGACCGTACGGCCCTCGCGCGGTATCACCGACGTAGAGCAACTGCTCATGGGGCAACTGATCGATGATGGCACGCGCGACGGTTAAGCCGCCGACGCCGGAGTCGAAGATGCCAATCGGTGCATTGCTCACGTGGCAAGGGTAGGGCACGTACAAGCAACTACTCTGTGCCCGTGCGCATTCGGAGATTCGTAGCAGCAGGGCTTGTGCTGGCGGCCCTACCTGTCGCTGCGCACGCCGCCGACACGTTGACCGTGGGGTACAGCGATACTCCGACTGCCACGTTGACCGTGGGTCCAGCCCCTGTCGATCTCGTTGAGCAGGCGCGCGTGTTGGCGCTCATCGAAAAGCGTGCCGCCAAGGTCGATCCCGCCACCCGCTCGGGGTTCGTCGCAATCAATGCCGACGGCACCCCTGTTTGGAAGGCCCGAGCGACTACTCCGCTCCTGCCTGCGTCCACCATGAAAGTGGTGACCGCGGCGGTCGCCCTGCAAGTGCTTGGCCCGACCTGGAAACCCGTGACGCGCGTTTCCTTCGACACGAACACCGGCACCTTAACCCTGGTTGGCGGCGGCGATCCCTCACTCACCTCGGCTCGACTCGGCCTACTCGCCGACGCAACGGTCGAAACGCTCACGGCACTGGGCTTGAGCCCGACGAGACTCATGATCGACGACTCGCTGTTTCCCGCGCCGACCGCACAGCCTGGCCTCGCGCCCGCGCGCTGGCCGCATGACGAGCGTCCTGTGCGAGCACTCGTGGTCGATGGACGACGCTCGATGGATGCCTCACTCGATGCAGGACGCACATTCGATGCCATGCTCATCAAACGTGGTTTGACACTCAGGTTCAAGGGGCGAGGCACCGCCACAGGTGAAGAAGTGGCAGCCATGCCCGGCCTTCGGCTGCAGTCGATTTTGCGCGACATGCTCTTGGTCAGCAGCAACGATTACGCAGACATGGTCTTCCGGCTTTCCGCACTGGGTGCTGGCCACACCGCTACTTGGGCAGACGCCCGTCGTACGGCCATCGACTCGCTAAGCGCACTTGGCGTGCGCAGCTCTGGCGTCGTGCTGGTCGATGGATCTGGGTTGTCGCGCAATAATCGGCTCACACCGCTCGCGCTCGCCGACCTGCTCCGAATTGCGCAAACAGAAACACGAACCGCACTCTTGCCAACGCTGCTGCCGACCGCAGGAGTCAGTGGCACGTTACGTACCCGCTTCTCCAAGGCACCGGCTAGCTGCGTAGCCGGCCTGCTCACTGCGAAGACCGGAAGCCTGCACGACGTCATCGCACTCGCGGGTTACGCACCGCTTGACGACGGCACGCTGCGGCCCTTTGCCATCCTCACCAACCGGGTCCACAACAGCGCCGTAGCCCGCAATGCCATGCGCTCGCAGGTCGACAACCTGGCTGCGGCTTTCAGCGGCTGCTGACCGCCCATGCACGCAGCATCTCGATGCGTGATCGCAATTCAGTCATGCTGGCCAACGGCGCTGGCGGTCCACCGCAGGCGTCACGCACCGCTGAATTGATAACAGCCGGTGATGCGTTCGTCTGTCGCGCGTATGCTCGAACGCAGTCCTGCAATTCACGCCGTAGACCTGCGATTTCTTCATGCTGCGCCCGCGGTCGCAGCGGTCGATTACGGGCCTCGATACGTTTCGCGTGTAGCAGTGTCGACACCTGCTCAGGCGCCAAAAGCCCAGGAATGCCAAGGAAATCCTCTTCCTCAGCATTGCCCGGCAGCGCGCTAAATTGCGTGTTGTCAAACAGCACGCGATCAAGTGTCGCTTCACTCTCCAGTGCCTCAAAGGCAGGCAGGTCAGCGAGTTCGAAGTCCATCGTCGAACGCTCAGCGTTAACTGCTGCAAGCAGTGCTTCCTCTTCAGACCACAGGCCATCGCCGACCTTGTGTCCAAGGACATGATCCCGTTGCAGTTCGAGTTCGCCTGCGTGACGCAACAAGACCGGGACGCTCGGCAAAAAGATTGTGGCCGACTCTCCCGGACGCCGAGCACGAACGAAGCGCCCCACCGCCTGCGCGAAAAACAGCGGTGTTGAGGTATTCGTCGCGAAGACGCCGACGGAAAGCCGAGGAATATCTACGCCTTCGCTCACCATGCGAACGGCAACCAACCAACGCTGTTTGCCGGCACCGAATTTCTGGATGTTCTTGCTCGCGTTGGGATCATCAGACAACACCAGCAGTGGCTTCTCGCCAACGATGTGATGCAGAAGATCGGCGTACGCACGTGCGGTCTCTTGATCGGCTGCAATTACCAAGCCACCAGCGTCCGGCACCTGCTGACGCACCTGCGTCAAACGCTTGTCTGCCGCCTGGAGCACCTGCGGAATCCAGCGGCCGTTGGGATTGAGTGCAGTCCGCCAGGCCTGCTGCGTTACATCCTTCGCGGCGGCCTCGCCCAACTCTGCTGCAACTTCATCACCGAAGCGCGTGCGCCAACGCATGCGACCCGCATACGCCATGAAGAGCACTGGCCGCACCACACCATCGCGCAGCGCATCGCCATAGCCATAGACGTGATCGGCCTCGCTCGACTTGGTTCCATCGGCATTCGGTACATACGTGACAAAGGGAATCGCATGCACATCCGAACGGAATGGAGTGCCTGTGAGTGAGAGTCGTCGCGTGGCCGGATCAAAGGCTTCGCGAACGGCCTCGCCCCAGGTGAGGGCATCGCCAGCGTGATGCACCTCGTCGAAGATGACGAGTGTGCGGTACGACTCGGTTCGACGACGCTGGCGCAACGCATTGACACCAACCCCTGCATACGTCATCGCGGAGCCTTGGAAGTCCTTACCCGGCACTCCCGTTGCGGGATTGGGCTCGATCGCAATGCCGTGCTCGGCCGCTGCCTGCGCCCACTGCTTGGTGAGATGTTCGGTGGGCGTAACGATGGTGACTCGCTCAATCGTGCGCCGAGACAGTAGTTCTCGCGCGATGGTCAGAGCGAACGTGGTCTTGCCTGAACCGGGCGTGGCAACCGCCAAAAAATCACGCGGCGAACGCGCGAAGTAACTGCGAATTGCTGCGGCCTGCCAAGCGCGCAGCGTGATGGAACCACGCACGAATCAGGACTCGTCGCCACCGGGCCGGAGACCCTCAAAAATCTTCTTGCAGTCAGGGCATACCGGGAACTTTTGCGGGTCACGTCCGGGCACCCAGACCTTGCCGCACAGCGCGATCACCGGCGTACCAGTGACAGCACTTTCGACGATCTTGTCCTTGCGCACGTAATGAGAAAAGAGCTCGTGATCGCCCTCGCTGACCTGCGTCTGCGTCTGCTCTTCGAGCAGCGTTCCTAGTCCGGGCGTCTCCATAGGCATGGGCAGATGCTACCGCCCACCACCTCGAGCTTCACTGTCGAAAATGCGCGCTTGCGCGCCATTTTCGAACAGTTTCGACCGTGAAGTGCAGGGAATGGGGTTAGCCAAGGATGGCGCCGGTTTCGGCGTCTCCCATCGTGGCCACGAGCAATGCCTCGATCGTGTGCAGTCGGTTCTCGCCCTGATCCCACACAATGCTGCGCTCGCCTTCGAACACCGCAGTGGTTACTTCGATGCCATCCAACAGTCCATATGTTTCCGCCGCGTGACGTCCTGTTGGAGTCGACTGATCATGATAGGCCGGCAAGCAGTGCATGAAGCGGACGTCATCGCGGCCCGTGAGTGCGAGAGTCTGCTCCGTCACCCGGTAGGGCCGTAAAGCAGCGACGCGTTCATCCCACACCACATCGGCTTCGCCCATGGAAACCCACACATCCGTGTGCACGAACTCAGCACCACGGACGCCCAGCTCAAGGTCTTCGGTGATCAGTATCTGCGCACCCGATTTCGCGGCTGCAGCGCGGGCCATCTCCTGCACAGCTTCACTGGGCCATAACTGCTTGGGCGCGACAATGCGACAGTCACTGCCAAGAATTGCGGCAGTAACAAGCAGGGAATTGCCCATGTTGTTGCGAGCATCGCCTAGGTACGCGAATGAGATCTGCGAGAGATCCTGACTCGTGCTGTGCTCGCGCATCGTCAGGAAATCGGCGAGCATCTGCGTGGGATGCCAGTCGTCAGTGAGTCCATTGAACACCGGCACCTTGGAGTATTCCGCCAAGGTCTCAGCGATGGCCTGGGACTTGCCACGGAACTCGATGGCATCGAACATTCTCGAAAGCAGCCGTGCGGAATCCGCTGCCGACTCCTTGTGCCCGAATTGCGAACCGCTCGGATCCAGATACGTGACATCAGCACCCTGATGATGCGCTGCAACCTCGAAAGCACAGCGTGTGCGGGTCGAGGTCTTCTCGAAGATCAAGGCGATGCACTGACGATCAAGGCGCCGTTGCCGTTGCCGGCCCGCACGCTTCAACACACTCGCCACATCAAGTAGCGCGACGAGTTCATCAGCCGTGTAGTCGATCTCCTTGAGGAAATCGCGGCCGCGCAGATCAATCGACATGAGGACTCCGAACCGTGAACACAGCCCAACCCTACGCGGCGAGTCGCGGTTCCGGCTCAGGCCGCTTGCGCATATGCGTTGTCAGGCGCGCTCGTTCGCGCTGGGCACCGAGGCACCCTTGATGCGCGCCAAGCCACCGCGTACACGAACAACGGCAGGACTGCGGTGCCAGACGCGGGAAACCGGCTAACTGAAGATCACATCGATGTGCTGGCTGCAAAACGCAGAGCTTCTGTCACGGCGTTCTGGACCGGCGATGGTTCGGTGGGCAGGTACTCCGGGCGAGCCGCGATCCAGCGCGCCAGCTCCTCCACCGCCATTGGATGCGCCACCGCGAAGCCTTGCACAAGCCCTTCGCCCGCCACCTGCAAGCGACGAAGTTGCGCCGGATCCTCCACCCCTTCGTAGATGACAAGTACACCCAACTTTGCCGCCAAGGCGGCCACGGACTCGACAATTTGCTCAGTCGTCGGGTCGCTTTCCATGGCCCGGGTAAACGAGCCATCAATCTTGAGTCCATCGACAGCAAGGTCACGCAACGTGGCCAACCCCGACCACCCCGTGCCGAAGTCATCCAAGAGGACTCGCACGCCGATGCACCGTAACTCGTCAAGCGCCTGCGTAGCCGTTGCCGGATGATTCATGATGGCTTCTTCGGTGACTTCTACGATCAACTGATCAGGCGTCGACGCCGATTCCGCAAGCGCGCCGCGGACCAAGTGCGGCAACATCTCGTCAACCATATCCGCCGGCACATTGACCGTGACCGCGATGTCGATACCGGCGTTGCGCAAGTGTTGCAGACTCGATTCCAGCATCAATGCGGTAAGCGCAGGCATACTTTCGGACTGCTCTACTTCATGCAGGAACGAGGCCGGCGACAGCACTTGTCCGTCATGCTTCCAGCGGGCGAGGGCCTCTACGCACACCAAACGACCGTCAGCCAAATTCGCGATGGGTTGGAAATAGGGCACGATCGCCGGATCGGGTCCACGCAGCGCTTGCTTAACGTCCGCGCGAAGCCGGAGCCGCGCCTGCGACTGAGTGCCCGCTGCACCCGCATATGAGCGCACCAGACCAGAACCGCTCCGTTTGGCCTCGTGAAGGGCATGCTGCGCTTGCACGAGAATGCTGTCAATCGCCGAGCTTCCAGAACCCAGCGAAGAGACTCCTGCGCAAGCGGACAGCCGAATCCGATGACCCTCCACCAGCAACTCAGCTTCAATTTCAGCAACGAGCATTTCCGCAACGCTAGCCCCCGCCTGCGCTGAAGTGCGACGCAACACCACTCCGAACTCATCGCCTCCGATGCGAGCCAAAAGATCATCCTTGCGCAAAGCGAATGCGATTCGCTTACTTACCGCGATGAGCACCCGGTCGCCGAAGGCACTGCCGAAAGTAGCGTTGATTTCGCCGAGCCCTTCCAGATCGATTGCCAGCAGCACGCTGCCATCAAGAGCACGCTTCGGGAGCGCCCGTAGTCCTCGCAGGTTGGGTAGTGATGTCATCGAATCGATGCGTGCTTCTCGCAACTCGTCGGTCAAGATCCGTTGCTGGCGAACTGCCACAAAAAGTCGAACCCCGGAGAGCGTGACTGCGCTGAGCCCCGCGACACGAGCCACCGGTCCAATTGCGCCATCGGAATCGAGGACGAGTGCAATCGCTGCCGCTGGTATCAGTGCGGCCGGTACCAATGTTTGCAAGTTATCGCCCCAGCGCCGCGCTGGCTTGGGTTCTGCTTGCTCGTTGACTGGGAGATAGCCAGCCACCCCAAACAGCACCGCGCCGACAATCCACGTCAGATTCACGAGACTTCCTTGGCGGAAGTCACCCGCGCTGAATTGCACGAGGTAAAGGGCATCGGCAAGCGAGAACAAGACCACTGCTGCCAGCAGTACCCAGATGCATCGCGGCGGCCTCCATCTCATGGCATGAACTGCTCCGAGAGTGATAGCGAGCAGGATGTCTTCGACGAAGACCACTGGCAGATTCGCAGGCAGGCTCACTGCCAACGGTAATCCGTGTGTGCCCTCTAGCGTCTCAGACAGCACAGCTACTGCCACAGTGAAGAATCCAAACGTCACGACGATGGCATCGAGCGCCGCCACCCAACCCTCACCTCTCGCAAGGGGGCGGACCAGCAGAGCTAAACCGAAAACCATCGGCAGGAATCCCAGCAACCAGAACACGTCTAGCCACACCAGCATTTCTGCGGAGACATCTACTAGGAGTACATCGGCGGAGTTGCCAACGGCGAGCATGATGAGCGACAGCGCAACGAGCCCCCAGGCATGATCATGAGCGCCGAAACGCAGGCCTCGATACGCCAGTTGCGTGCCGACAAGCAGAAAGGTGAGGCCGAAACCGAACGAATTCACGACATCGGCTGCACGTGGGGAGAGTTGCATCGGCAGGGTGAACGCAAAGCACGACACGGTCGCGATAGCACAGATAAGGAGCACCAACTCGATGCGGGCTGGAGTTCTCGCGCTCACATCGTCTGCGTGGGACCACATAGCCTCAAATTAGCGAGGGTGTGGTCGCGTGTTTAGGGTCGAAGAGCACGAGAGTGCGATCACCACCTACGGGTAACCGCACTCACTGCTTGCGTGCGCTACGCCTGTAGCAACCGATGACGAAGTGCGGACAGTTCTTCACGAAGCTCCGCCGGCACGTGGTCGCCGAATTTCGCGAAGTACTCCGCCGTCAGATCACACTCGGCCAGCCAACGCTCAGGTTCGATCTTGAACAACTCGGCCAAGTCTTCTGGGGTGACGTCCAAGCCTTGGAGATCGAGGTCGCCCGGTAGTGGCGCAAACCCGAGCGGGGTTTCGCGTGCGTCTGCCCTGCCAGCGACGCGCTTGACAATCCAGGCGAGCACTCGGCTGTTCTCGCCGAAACCTGGCCACAGCCACTTGCCGTCGTCGGACTTGCGGAACCAGTTGACCTGGTAGATGCGCGGGAGCCGCGCCCCTGCATGATCGGCCATCGCCAGCCAGTGACCCCAGTAGTCGGCCATGTTGTAGCCACAGAACGGCAGCATGGCGAAGGGGTCTCGACGCAAGGCACCCACGGTGCCCTCTGCCGCCGCTGTCTGCTCCGAGGCGATGGTGGCACCGAGGAACACACCGTGGGCCCAGTCGCGCGCTTCAACGACAAGCGGGACGTTGGTGGCGCGTCGGCCGCCGAAGAGAATCGCGGAGATCGGCACACCGGCTGGGTCTTCCCAGTTCGGTGCGATGGACGGGCACTGGGCAGCCGGTGCCGTAAAGCGGCTATTGGGGTGGCTCGAAGGCGTCTCGCTCGCCGGCGTCCAATCGTTGCCCCTCCAGTCGATGAGATGGTCGGGGGCCTCTGTGGTCATGCCTTCCCACCACACGTCGCCATCGTCGGTGAGCGCGACGTTCGTATAAATGCAGTTCGCCGTGAGGCTGAGCATCGCATTGGCATTGGTCGTCATGCTGGTGCCGGGAGCTACCCCGAAGAAGCCGGCCTCGGGGTTGATGGCGTACAACTGGCCGTCAGCACCGAAGCGCATCCAGGCAATATCGTCGCCAATCGTCTCGACGGTCCAGCCCGGAATGGTCGGCTGCAGCATCGCGAGGTTTGTCTTGCCGCAGGCGCTGGGAAAAGCCGCCGTGACGTACTTGACGTCCTTGTCCGGCGAGGTCAGTTTCAAGATCAGCATGTGCTCGGCCAACCAGCCATCGGCCTTTGCCATATTCGATGCAATACGAAGCGCGAAGCACTTCTTGCCGAGGAGCGCGTTGCCGCCGTATCCCGATCCGAAAGACCAAATCTCGCGAGTGCTTGGGAAGTGGGTGATGTATTTGTTGTCGTTGCAGGGCCACGGCACATCGGTTGCGCCATCAACGAGCGGCATGCCCACGGAGTGAACGGCCTTGACCCAGTCGCCATCGCCAATTGCGTCGAGTGCCGGCTGACCCATGCGGGTCATGATGCGCATGTTGAGCACGACGTACGGCGAATCCGAGATTTCGACGCCGAGCTGAGCGATAGGCGACCCGAGCGGACCCATGGAGAAGGGGATCACGTACATAGTGCGGCCGCGCATGCAACCCTCGAAAAGGGGCGCAAGTGTCGCCCGCATGGCATCGGGCGCCATCCAATTGTTGGTCGGACCGGCGTCCTCTTCATGCTCGGAGCAAATGAAGGTTCGGTCTTCAACGCGTGCCACGTCCGCGGGGTTCGAGCGAGCGAGGAAGGAGTTTGGCCGTATTTCAGGATTGAGTCGTATCAACGTGCCTGCATCGACGAGTTGCTGCGTCAAGCGCTCCCACTCGGCCTGCGAGCCGTCCGCCCAGACAATTGTGTCTGGCTTGGTGATGGCGGCGATCTCCTCGACCCAGGCGATGAGTCGTGCGTTCGTCGTGGGCGTCTGCTTCATTGCAATTCCTCACTCGAGTGCTGCTTGTACAGATCGTATTCTCTTCCGTTAAACGGTCGCTTCTCTACGTTCACACGACATCTTCTGCCGTTCGTCTCGTCACATCCACGCTTAAGCGTTGTTCTTGGCGAATCAACGATGTGTCCTCGTGCAGTGCTGGAGACGAACGTTCGATGTTCTGCAATGTGAGGTAGACCAGCGGCCCGATTCACGCGCCGAAATCATAACAATCCGGACCCTGTGCAGTCCTGGCCGGCCCAAATGATGCGCATACGTCCCTGATGCTTGAACGATCTGCCGATTACCGTTCACGATGAAGGCGACGAGGCCGTCACCCATCCCCTTAGCTTCACTGTCGAATACGTTCGCTCGAAAGGGGCGTAACTCACGGTTTCGACAGTGAAGCGCAGGAGGGGCTCTTGCGGGCTTCCGCGACGAGTGGTAGGGAAACGGCCGCCGAGCGGTTACACTGAGCGAACCTGATTGTCAGGCAGCGCATTGGACGGAACGAGACTTTCGACGCGCGAATCCAGATTCCCCACGTATTCCGCATCGAAAGCAGTTGATTCACCATGGCTGAACGCCGTACTTCCTATGCCGCGCGCCCGCAACGCGGCGGCGACTTCAAACGTCGAGATAACCGCTCCTATGGCAGTTCTCGCGGAAGCGGCGCACCGCGTCGCGAGGTCGTCCCCGAGCTTGACTACACCCTCGAGGCGCCCGCATTTGCGGAATTAGGTCTGCCCATTCAGCTGACCTGCGCGCTGGCGAACTCCGGAATCACGGAGCCCTTCCCGATCCAGACGGTCACCATTCCGGATGCGCTCGCGGGTCGCGATGTGCTTGGCCGCGGCAAGACCGGCAGCGGTAAGACGCTCGCCTTCGGTTTGCCGATGCTCACCCGCCTGATGGGCGCGAAGTCCGAGCCGATGCATCCGCGTGCGCTCATCCTCGTCCCAACCCGCGAACTTGCTATGCAGGTGCGCGACGCGCTGTTCCCCTTGGCCCAGCAGGTCAAGCTCAGCATGCAACTGGTCATCGGTGGCGCTTCCTACGACCGTCAGCTTGAGGGCATGAAGCGTGGCGCCGACATCGTCGTCGCTACACCCGGTCGCCTCATCGACCTCGTCGATCGCCGGGCGGTTGACCTTTCATCCGTGACGATTGCCGTTCTCGACGAAGCCGACCAGATGGCCGACATGGGCTTCCTCGAGGAGGTCGACCAGTTGATGAACCTGGTGCAACCTGGCGGCCAGCGCCTGCTCTTCTCCGCCACGCTCGATCGCGGCGTCGACAAGCTGGTGAAGCGCCACCTGAGCAATCCGGTCGAGCATGCGACCGATCCGGAAACCGCCAGCGTCACCACCATGGTGCACCACCTGTTTGTCGTTGATGCCCGGGAAAAGCCGGCCATCGTCCACGCCATCGCTAAGCGCGAAGGTCGCACGATCTGCTTCGCTCGTACGCAACTTGGTGTAGAGCAGTGGGCGGGCGAGCTTGCCGACATGGGCGTCCGTGTTGACGCACTGCACGGCGGTAAGTCGCAGGGCGCCCGCAACAAGGCCATCACCAACTTCAAGGATGGCAAGGTCGACGTTCTTGTCGCCACCGACGTCGCTGCCCGCGGCATCCACGTCGATGACATTGATCTTGTCCTGCAGATCGATCCGCCGCACGATTCCAAGGACTACCTGCATCGCTCCGGTCGCACGGCCCGCGCGGGCAAGGACGGCATCGTCGTCCTGATCTCCACCACCCGTCAGGTTCGCACGGCGGAGCAGCTGCTCCGGCAGGCTGGCGTCCAGGCAATCGACAAGCGTGTGCACCTCGGTGACGAGTACCTCGCAGAAATAACCGGCGCTCGCGATGAGGTCGCTCCCCGCGGGGCGCGCAAGACGCACCTCCGTGAAGAGCAGGCTGTTCGCCGCGTCATCGTTGAGCACGATGACGATCTGTCGTTCATTGATCACCGCGAAGCTCGCCCGCGCACTGCCCGCGTTGATGATCATCGCTTCGCACCGCGTCGCGAAGACCGCGGCAGCTTCGATGCCCGTCGCGTAGAACGCCAGGCAGGCGAACATCGCGACCGACCGCGTTTTGATCGGGATAATCGTGGAGAACGACCGGCATTCAATCGGGACGACCGGCCGCGCAATGATCGACCCGCGTTCAACCGAGACGAGCGTCCGCGCTTCGACCGCCCCGCATTCGGCGACCGACCCATCTTTGGCGGAGCAGGCCGCGATGAGCGTCCGCGCTTCGACCGAAATGATCGACCGGCACGCGACGACCGACCGCGCAACGATCGGCCGGCATTCGGTGACCGACCTGCACGCGATGAACGTCCGCGAAACGACCGTCCCGCTTTCGGCGATCGTCCGCGCTTCGACCGCAACGATCGACCGGCGTTCAATCGCGACGACCGACCGCGCTTCGACCGGAACGATCGACCGGCCTTCGGTGACCGACCCCGCTTCGACCGCAACGATCGACCCGCACGCGACGATCGACCCGCCTTTGGTGACCGTCCCCGCTTCGACCGCAATGATCGTCCGGCACGCGACGACCGACCACGCTTCGACCGAAGCGATCGACCTGCTCGAGACGACCGTCCGCGCACCGATCGACCGGCTTTCGGTGATCGACCGGCTCGTGACGATCGACCCGCGGCCAGCCGTGATGATCGGCCGCGTCGCCCCGCAGCTCCCGCAGGCAATCGCAAGAAGATCGACAAGCCGCGCTGGAAGGCCGGCGACCGCAAAGGTCACAAGGGTCGTTAATCGACTCCGCTAGCAAACGAGCGCCTCGCGTCTCAGCCAACCGGGTTGAAACGCGGGGCGTTCGTGTCTTTGTGCCCAAAGAGTGCGGCCCCGTCAATCGGTAGGCTTGGCACGACGAACGGAGTGTCGTGACCAACAGCATGTACATCACCTCTGCGCATGTGCGCGCCGGAAAGGCCGTTGTTGCTCTCGGAGTAATGGAGTTGCTCGCCCGACAGGTCGCGCGCATTGGCGTCTTCCGCCCCATCATCTCCCAAGACGCCAAGCCTGACGCGATGCTCGAGTTGCTGATCTCGCGCTACAACATCGACCTCAACCCTGCAGATGCATACGCCATGACGTACGCAGAAGCTGCTGAGCATTTCGAAGCGGGCCACCCCGAACGCGTAATTGAAATCGCCGTCGAAAAGTTCGCATCCATGAAGTCGCATTTTGATTTCATGGTGGTCATCGGCACCGACTACACCGGCCCCACGTCGTCAGCCGAGCTTGAACTGAACGCAATACTCGCGGCGAATCTGGGCACACCCGTGCTCTCCATCATCAACGGCTATAACAAGACCGTGGATGCGATCGCGGCCTCCATCGGGCACAAGCGGCACATGCTTGACGAGCACGATTGCTCGCTCATCGCCACCATCGTCAATCGGGTCAAGCCCGAGTTGGTCGCAGATATCCGCAGCGCGTTGGCCCTGCGTTCTCATGAAGACCACGACGACGAGCCCATCTTCGTGTTGCGCGACTTGCCGGTCTTGGCGGCACTCACGGTCGAGGAAGTTGCCAATGGCATTGGCGGAAAGGTCATCGTTGGCGAGGGCGAGGCTCTGCAGCGCGAAGTCGATACGTTCGTTGCGGGCTCCGGCCACGTGCCGATGGTGCTCGGCCTCCTGAAGCCTGGTGTGCTCGTAGTCTGCGCCGGCGACCGCGCCGATCTCGCCGTCGCCTGTGCCGCTGTTGCATCGATCCCCGACTGGCCGTCGCCGTCAGCACTGGTGCTCACCTGTGGCATCTGCCCCGATGGCCTGACCTTGAAGTTGTTGCAGTCCTCTCGGCTGCCCACCATCTGCGTGCCTGATGACACCTGGGAAACGCTGCACATTCTCGATGCGCTCCGAGGCGAGATCCGACCGATGAGCCGTCGCAAGATCGCAGCAGCCATCGGCGAGTTCGCAGCCAGCGTGGATGTTGAACTGCTGGCGGCACGTATTCGACTCACCGCCGCGGTAGCCGTTACTCCGCTGATGTTCCAGACCTCGCTCACTGAACGGGCTCGCGCCAACCGCCGCCACATCGTGCTGCCGGAAGCGATGGACGAGCGCATTCTGCGTGCCACCGATGAGCTACTGCATGGCGACATCGTCGACATCACGCTGCTGGGAGACCCCGAGGACGTACGCGCGAAGGCGGCTCGTATCGGCGTCGACATTCACAGCGCCGACATCATCAATCCGGTCACCTCGGAGTTGCGCGGCGAGTTTGCACACACCTACGCCGAATTGCGGTCGAAGAAGGGCGTTACGCTCGAGACGGCGCTGGATCGCATGGAAGACCCCAACTACTTCGCGACGATGCTCGTCTATACAGGACGTGCCGATGGCATGGTTTCCGGTGCGGCTCATACGACCGCTGAGACGATCCGACCCGCGCTCGAGATCATCAAGACGGTGCCCGGCACGTCTCTTGTATCGAGCACGTTCCTCATGTGCCTGCCCGATCGCGTGTTGGCTTTCGCCGATTGTGCCGTCAATCCCGATCCGACGTCGGAGCAACTTGCCGAGATTGCGCAGTCGACGGCCGACACCGCGGTGGCCTTTGGCATTGAACCGCGCGTCGCCATGCTCTCGTACTCCACGGGCGTCTCGGGTACCGGCACCGACGTCGACAAAGTGCGTGTTGCCACCGAACTGGTTGCTGCAGCGCGACCGTCATTGCCGCTCGCCGGTCCCATTCAGTACGACGCGGCTGTGGACGAAGAAGTGGGCGCAGCAAAGATGCCAGGCAATCCGGTAGCGGGCCACGCCACCGTGCTGATCTTCCCCGACCTCAACTCGGGCAACACGGCCTACAAGGCCGTGCAGCGCTCGTCTAACGCGGTCGCCATTGGTCCGATTCTGCAGGGCCTGCGCAAACCGGTGAACGATCTCTCCCGTGGCTGCACCGTCCCCGACATTGTCAACACGGTGGCCATCACTGCGCTGCAGGCTGCAACCGCTGCTGAGGCCACTGCATGAGCCAACGCATTCTCGTCATCAACAGTGGCTCGTCTTCGCTCAAATACCAGTTGCTTGACTTGCCGTCCGGCGAGGTAGTTTCTAAGGGCCTGCTCGAGCGAGTGAGTGACCACCGCGACGCAATCGGCATCATGCTGCACGAGTTGAATGTTGCAGGCGTCGACCCGGCATCGATCAGTGCAGTGGGCCATCGCGTTGTGCAAGGCGCTTCGCTCTTCACTCACTCCGTTCGCATTGATGAAGGCGTTGCGCTCGGTATCGAGTCGCTGATTCCCCTGGCGCCGTTGCACAATCACGCACATCTGATGGGCATCCGCGCGATGATGGAGGCACTCCCCTCCACTCCAAACGTGGCAGTTTTTGATACGGCCTTTCATTCAACAATGCCCGCCCATGCGTACACCTACGCCATCGACCGCGAACTCGCCGAGCAGTACGGCGTACGGCGCTACGGCTTCCACGGCTCGAGCCACCGCTACGTCTCACGACGTGCCGCCGAGATGCTCGGCATTCCCGCGGACGAGATCAACGTCATCGTGTGCCACCTCGGCAATGGGGCGTCGATCACGGCCGTGCAAGGTGGACGCAGTGTCGACACCTCAATGGGACTCACCCCGCTTGAGGGCCTGGTCATGGGCACGCGCTCCGGCGATGTCGACCCCAGCATCCTGTTCCACTTGGCCCGCGAAGCCCAACTCGACATCGGCCAACTGGACTCGCTGCTCAACCGACAGAGCGGCATGCTCGGCATGACCGGCCACAGTGATATGCGCGAAGTATGGGCGCAGATAGAAGTCGGCGACGAGCACGCCCGGATTGCCATGGACGTCTACACCTACCGGCTGCGCAAGTACATCGCTGCGTATTTTGGCGTCGTACCTGACCTGCATGCTGTCGTCTTCACGGCAGGTGCCGGAGAGAACGACTACGGCGTGCGTTCGGAAACCATCGGACCACTCGCCCACCTCGGACTCACAATTGACGAAGCGGCCAACCTCCACCGTGCCGGCGGGGATCGCTGCATCGATAACGGCACCGGCAAGGTCCGCGTTATGGTGATCGCAACCAATGAAGAGTTGGAAATCGCCCGTGAAACGGTGGAGGTGCTGAGCTAATGGCTGCACAGCGCGGTGTTTGGCCCATCAGCGGCGCTATTGCTTCGCTCGCAGGCATCGCGGCGACGGTCGTGCAAATCGTCGAGCGCATCTCCCTCGCCGAGAATCCGCATGCGTCCTTGAGTTGCAACATCAGCAAACTGATCTCCTGCACGGACGTATTACTCGCACCGCAGGCGTCGGTATTTGGCCCGGTCCCGAACGCGGCAATCGGGCTGCTCATGTTCTCAGTGTTCCTGACCGGCTTCGCAACTGCCGTGAGTCGCAGCAGCATTTCTCGGGGCTTCGGTCGCGGCATGCAGTTCCTCATGCTCTTCATGCTCGGGTTTGTCACGTGGTTCATGTGGCAGACCGCGTACGTCATCGGCGCGCTGTGCATCTATTGCACCGTGATTGCTACTTCCGCGGTCTTCGCAAACCTCGCTTGGTGGAAGGTCACCCATCGTCACAATGGCTCCGAAACCCTGCTCGCGATTGGTTACTGGGCACTCTTGGGCGCGCTGGTCTTCTACGGCCTTTGGACGTAGCTCGGATTTAGGCGATGACCGATCGATCACGTCCAGACGTCTTTGCGTTGTAGAGGGCGGTATCAGCAATACTGATCAATTCCTCCGGCGTCACCGCATGCTGATCCGGGAGCCCCGCGCCACCAATGCTGATCGTCACATTGATGCGCTGGCCACCGTCAGAAACGTCTGCATCTGCTACGGCGCGTCGGATTCGCTCCGCCATACGCGCGAGATCGTCCCGACCCGCCCCAGGTAGCAGGGCCAGGAATTCCTCGCCGCCGAACCGAATGAGCACATCGCCCTCTCGCAAGACTTGCCGGGCCGAGACAACCATTGACTGCAAAACCCGATCACCCACAAGGTGGCCGTACGTATCGTTGACGGCTTTGAAGTGGTCGATGTCGATCATGAGCAGACCAAGAGGATCGCCTGAGCGCAGCGCGCGCCCGAACTCCTCCGCCAACCGCTGCATGCCGAATCGGCGGTTGTACACAGCGGTCAGTGGATCGAGCGCGGCGACTCGCTGCAGGTCCTGATGGTTGAGCGCATTACGCAGTGCAACCGCAAGGCCAGGCAACGATGA
>CAWATP010000016.1:0-78022 GCA_963784905.1 uncultured Actinomycetota bacterium
ACCCCTGCCGCGCAGTCTGCAGAACATCTTTCGTGAGTTGGAGACGGATCTCGGTCAACGCCGAATGCAGGGCGATCTCTCCGATTGGGCAGAGCAAGGCGTGCTACTGCTCAATCGAGTCCTCACAGTTCGTGCTGGTACGCCAGGATCTCACCGCGGTCGAGGCTGGGAAGACTTCACGGAAACGGTGCTGCGATCGGTGCACCCAAGTGTTGTGGTGCTCTGGGGAAGCGATGCCCAGTCGGCGCGACCGTTCTTCGGCAAGGTCACCGTTTTGGCCTCATCACATCCCTCCCCGCTCTCGGCCCATCGCGGCTTCTTCGGCAGCAGGCCGTTCTCCGGCGTGAATGCTGCACTGACCGCCGTCGGCGAGGCGCCCATCCGCTGGGCATAGCGTCAACGTGACCTTCGACGCGTTGGCCTCGAGTCCCTAACCTACGGTTGCGTAAGGTACGCTTGCGTAAGTTGTAGAGAGGAATGCACATGTCGCGTGCCGAAGGGTTGCCACAAATCATTCAAGGTGGCATGGGCGTCGCAGTCTCCGACTGGCGCCTTGCGCACGCAGTGGCGAGCACCGGCCAGTTAGGCATCGTCTCTGGTACCGCTCTCGACGCCGTAGTGGCGCGTCGCCTACAGAACGGCGATCCCGACGGGCACATCCGACGAGCACTTGCGGCGTTCCCATACCCCAAGGTGGCGCAACAGTTGCTCGATACCTACTTCCTGCCGCAAGGTCGACAGGGCAAGCCCTACCGTCCGATCCCGAAGACCACCTTGGAAGCCAATCGCAAGCACGAACAACTGGCGGTAGCGTCAAACTTCATTGAGGTGTGGCTCGCCAAGCAGTCCGGTGGCCAGGTCGGCATCAACTTCCTCACCAAGTTGCAGATGGCCACCCCCGCAGCCATGTACGGCGCAATGCTGGCGGGCGCGGATGCGGTCATCATGGGAGCCGGTATCCCGCGTGAGATTCCGAAGCTCATGGACGACTTTGCTGCAGGTAGAGCGGGCTCTGTCGCTGTCGACTCAAAGCTCCCCTCTGACGTCGATACGCCTCGACTCGCCTTCGATCCGATTGCTACGTTCGGCATGGCTCCCAAACTTGCGCGACCGGCATTCCTTGCGATTGTGACGGCCGATGCCCTCGCGGGGTACTTGGCGCGCCAGCCTGAGACGCGCCCCGATGGCTTCGTCGTTGAGCACCACAGCGCTGGCGGTCACAATGCTCCTCCGCGACGTATGCAGGACACCGAGACAGGGTACGGGCCACTCGACGAGGTCAACTTGGAGAAGATGGCCGCCATCGGTCTGCCGTTCTGGCTGGCAGGTGGTCGCGCCTCCGCCGAGGGACTACGCCTCGCTTTGTCCCAGGGCGCACGCGGCGTGCAGATCGGTTCGCTTTTCGCAATGTCCAGCGACTCGGGCCTGCGTGATGATCTTCGCGAACAGATGCTGGAATTGGCGCGCAATAACGAACTCATCGTGCGCACGGACCACCGGGCGTCCCCGACCGGCTTCCCCTTCAAGGTGGTTGAAGTTGCCGGCACGATCGGCAGTCCGGCAACCTACGCAGCTCGCCCACGGCTGTGCGATCTTTCGTACCTCCGTTCACCCGTGGTCGATGAGCAGGGCAAGGTTCGATACGTCTGCGCTTCCGAACCCGACCACAAGTACTTGGATAAGGGTGGAGACGCCGCCGATCTGGTCGACCGCCTGTGCCTGTGCAACGGACTCATGGCTGCTGTCGGACTGGGCCAAGAGCGCGCCGACGGTTACGTAGAAGCTCCGCTCCTTACCCTCGGTTCCAGCGGTGCCGGCGTCACTGAGATGTTGCAGCGCTTTCCCGATGGTTGGTCGGCAGCAGACCTCATCAACACCCTCCTTGCCGACTGACACGGCGCAATGTGTCCTGCATCGCAGGACCCTTGATTTCGCCGCACTTCGGGTGAAGGCTCGTGGGTAACAACCCGACGAGCCTAAGGAACGCCATGGCTGAGAAAGTCGCACCCGTAAATCCACCCGCCAGCACCGATCTCATTCGCAATGTGGTGCTCATCGGTCCGTCGGGCTCGGGTAAGACCACGTTGGTTGAATCGATGTTGTTCGCTGCCGGTTGCACTGCTCGCGCTGGATCCATTGCCGATGGCAATACCGTTTCCGATTTCGACGATGCCGAAAAGCGACAGCAGCGCTCAGTGAATCTCACCGTCTCAGCCTTCGATTTCCAGGGCGTCCGCATCAATCTGCTTGATGTACCCGGATACGCGGATTTTGCTGGCGAAGTAGGAGCTGGTCTACGCGCGGCTGATGCCGCGCTTTTTGTTGTCACGGCCGATTCCGGATTTGATGGAAACACCCGGCTGTTGTGGGAAGAGTGCGTCAAGATCGACATGCCGCGCGCCATCGTCGTAACCAAGATTGATGCTCCACGGGCATCAACAGCGACGCGTGCAGAGGAACTACGAGCTGTGCTCGGCTCGGGTGTCGTCGCCTTTGAGTTGCCAATGGGCGACGAGGTATTCGACCTGCTCACACAACAGGTGCATAACCATGCTGCCGGCAAGCACACCGCTCGTGCCGCGACAGACGACGAGAAGTTGCTCGCGTCTGACCTGCGAGGAAATCTCATTGAGGCGATCATCGCCGAAGCCGACGACGAAGTACTCATGGAGCAGTACCTGTCGGGCGATGAGATTGACAGTGCCGCTGCTCGCGCAGACGTGGTGCAAGCGGTAGCGCACGCCAAATTCCATCCGGTGTTGTTCACCACCACCCAGCCCGCTGGCTACGGCATTGATGAGGTACTCGACCTCATCGTCTCGGGATTCCCCTCGCCCTTACTGCACTCCATTCCGACCGTTACTTCTCTAGTGGGTGGGGTTGAGCTAGAACTGCACGCAGACGCTGCAGGACCGCTCGTTGCAGAGGTTGTGAAGACGACCTCGGATCCCTATCTCGGTCGAATCTCTCTGGTGCGCATCTTCTCCGGCACCCTCAAACTCGACGACGTTGTGCACGTGTCAGGTCATTTCTCCGGCGACTCTGGACATGAGGATCACGACGTTGACGAGAAGGTGGGCCAGCTGAGCAGCCCCTTTGGCAAAGTGTTGCGTCCTGTTTCCATGGGTATCGCCGGAGACATCGTCGCGATTGCGCGTCTCACGCGTGCGGAGACGGGCGACACCCTTTCGCCCAAGGAACGTCCTGTCATCATGCCCGGTTGGACCATGCCAGTGCCGCTGCATCCGATGGCTGTTGTCGCGCATGCAAAGCAAGACGAGGACAAGCTCGCGCAAGGTCTGCACCGGCTCATCATCGAAGATCCCAGCGTCCGCCTTGAGCGCACCCTCGAGACCAATCAGACAGTGCTGTGGACGCTGGGGGAGGCGCATCTCGATGTGCTGCTTGACCGCCTCAAGACCCGTTTTGGTGTCGCAGTGGATGCAGAGCCATTCAAGGTCCCATTGCGTGAAACTATCCTCGGCACCGCGCAGGGGCACGGTCGCTTGGTGAAGCAATCTGGAGGCCATGGCCAATTCGCGGTGTGCGACATCACGGTTGAGCCGCTGCCACACGGGACTGGTTTTGAGTTCGTTGACGAGGTCGTTGGTGGCGCTGTTCCACGCAACTACATCCCCTCCGTGGAGAAGGGCATCCGAGTACAACTCGAGCGCGGACTCGTCGCGGGCTATCACGTCGTTGACATTCGAGTCCGACTGCAGGACGGCAAATCCCACAGCGTTGACTCATCAGATATGGCGTTCCAGCACGCCGGTCAGCTTGCACTACAAGAGGCCGCTGCAAAGGCGGGCGTCGCTCTTCTAGAACCCGTAACGGTGATCGAAGTCGAAGTTGATGATGCCTACGTCGGTGCTGTCCTTGGAGACATCCCCACTCGACGCGGTCGCGTAACCGGCACCCAGCCGTCAGCGGCATCGCAGGGGCGCTCCGTCATTTCGGCCGAGGTGCCCGATCTTGAGTTAGTGAGCTACTCCACCACCCTCCGTTCGCTGTCCCACGGCACCGGACGGTTCACGCGTACTCCTCGCGGTTACGAGACCATGCCAGCACAGTTGGCGAAGACGTTTATGACGAAGGATGCCGAGAAGTCGTGACATTCTGAGCACATGAACGACGGACCTTCAGGCGAGCGCTTGGAGGTCCGTCGTTCTACGCGGCGCAAGAAGACGATCTCAGTGCATCGCGAAGGCGACACCATCGTCGTGAGTGCGCCGGCACGCATGACCAACGCCGAGGTGGATCGCTATGCCCGGGAACTCATCGCGCGGTTGCACAAACGAGAAGTGATGCCGAAGAGCGATGTGGATCTCCTCACCCGTGCCCTCTGGCTGCGCATGGAATATCTGCCCGAGGCGCCAGAGCCAAGCTCGGTGCGATGGGCCTCGCAAGAGACCCGGTGGGGTTCCTGCAGCACCTTGCAGCGAACCATCCGCATTTCTTCACAACTGCGTAGGGCTCCGCAGTACGTTGTGGATGCGATCATCGTTCACGAGTTGGCGCATCTCCTGCGGGCAAACCATGGACCTGAGTTCAAGCTTCTGTTGTCGCGCTATCCCGACAACGCAAGGGCAGACGCGTTCCTTGCCGGCATGGCCTTCGCAAAGGGTTTGCCGAATGAGTACTGATGTGAACCGCGTACGCTCAGACTCCTCATGTTGACTCGAATTGCTCCGACGCCTAGCGGCTTCCTCCACGAGGGAAACCTGCTGAATTTTCTACTGACGCAACAACTCGCACGCGAGGTCGGGGCCGACATTGCCTTGCGCATTGATGACATGGACGCCTTTCGCATGCGACCTGAATACGTCGAGGACATCTTCCGATGCCTCAACTGGCTCGGCATCGAATGGCAGCAGGGTCCGAAGAACATGGCGGAGTTCGAGGCGCTGGCACCAGCTGAAGAGCGAGCGGAGCACTACTTCGACCGCATGGAGGCCATGATTGCAGCAGGACTACCTGCCTTTGTCTGCCGCTGTTCGCGTCGTGATCTCGGCCGTGATGCGCGTTGTGAGAAGGGGTGCTTCGATCGCAATTTCCAGCTCGCTGAAGGCAAGACTGCGGCACGTGTCCGCGTGCCGGAAGGCGAGCAGGAGGTACGCAGAGCAATGGGCGACTTCATTGTCTGGCGGCGTGAGGATCTTCCGGCGTACCAACTGCAATCGCTTATCGACGATGAGGAAATGGGCGTCACTCACATCGTCCGAGGAGAAGACCTTCGCGATTCCACACTGGCGCAGCGCTATCTCGCTGGGTTCATTCCCGACTCCAGCTTCTTGCACGCGGATATTCGTCATCACGCGCTGATCGTGGGGGAGAACGGTGAGAAGTTGTCCAAGTCGCAGGGCACGGAAAGACTTGCCCTCAATCCTGAGCTCCGATCGCTGCTTGATGCCGCAGTGGCCAGAATCCAGTTGTAGTCAGCGCAGGAAGAGCGCGTTCAACCGCTTGGTCGTGAAGGCAACGCCGATCACGATCATGACGACGAAATATGCAACATGACCGAGCAGGGCGATATCCATCTGTCCATAGGTGAGTGCACGCAACATTGCAATGGCCTGCCAAAGTGGCAGGGCATGAATCACTTGCTGCGCCGCCCACGGGTAGCTGTCGAGCGGAAAGAACGCGCCAGAGAACAAGAACATGGGCAAGAGCCAGAAGTTGATCCAGTTCAACTGCTGCATTGACTCAACATACGACGTCGCGGCCATGCCGATCGAGGCAAACCCGAACGCCACAAGCGCTGCAGCCGGAATCGCGAGGTAACCCCAGACGCTCGGCATCAGACCAAGCGGTGTGATCACGGCAACGAATCCCACCGCATAGGAAGCACCTCGAATCACCGCCCAGCCGATTTCACCGAGTGCCGTATCGAGCGCGCCCAATGAGGTCGCCATGACGGCGTTGTAGAACTTGCCGAAGTGCATTTTGAAGAAGACATTCCAAGTGGCGTCCGCGAGAGCCCCGTTCATTGCACTCGTTGCGAGGAGTGCCGGTGCGATGTACGCCGCATACGAAACCTGAGGCCCTCCGGCGTCGCCGACGGTGCCGATGAAGTTGCCCAGCCCGAAACCGAAGGCCAGGAGGAAGAAGATGGGCTCGACAAAGCCAGAGAAGAACACCAATGCGTTCGACGTCTTCAGTGCCATGAAGTTGCGTAACACCAGCGCCCATGGCCGGCCGGAGTAGACGCTCGCGCCCAAGCGCCCAGCCCGACGCTCAGCGATCTCCACGGCGGATACGAACAGCGTCTGCGTGATCACGCGCTCAGCCTCCGTTCGAATTGGCGGTGCGCCATGTGCAGCCCGATGGCTGCGATCGAAGTCAAGAAGGCCACATGCAGCCAGAAGAGGGGAGCGTTGGTGCCTTCACCGTAGGAGAGCGCACGTCCCATTTCAGTTGCATGCCAGAGCGGTGAGATCCAGCCGATCCACTGCACGGTCATGGGCAGCGACTGCAAGGGGTAGAAGGTGCCGGAGAACAGGAACATCGGTGTGATAACAAACCTGCCAACAAGGGCGAAGAAGCCATCGTCGTTCTTCACTTTGGCAGAGATCCACATCATGAAGCTCGCGAAGGTCACTGCGGCGAAAATGGCGGATGGAATCAAGCTCAGCGCTGAGACCAAGGGCACTGCGCCGAAAAGCAGCAAGACGGCCCAGTAGATGAAGGCCGTGAAGACCACTCGTACGGTCGAAGCCATCAGCACGCCGTTCGCGATTTGCGTCGCAGTGAGTGAAGTGGCATGCATGGCGTAAAACAACTTGCTCCAGATGAAGCCTGCAAGCACGGGCATGGTCACCTCATCCATACCGGCCTGGATGGCGGCGGAAGCCAACAGTGCTGGCGCAAGGAAGGTCAGGTAAGGAACGCCATCCATGCCTCCGCCACCCTTGGCGTCCACGAGTGACCCGACTCCGAGCCCGACCGAAGCCAGGTAGAGAACCGGATTGCCCAGGCCGTAGATGATGATGGCCCGCTTCCATTTCCACATGTTGCGCAGCCGGTACTCGGCCACATAGCGGGCGTGTGACACGGTCATTCGTCCACCAAGGTACGACCGGTGAGCCGCAGGAACACGTCCTCCAGGGAACTGCGACGAACGAGGGAATTCATCGGATGATGACCGCGACGAATGATTTCTGCGAGCACGCTCTCACCATCTTCTGCGTACACCAATACGCGATCGGGGAGCACTTCCTGACGTTCGCCCAATTCGGTGATCTCAGCGGCGACCGCAGCATTGCGCTCCGATCCGAAGCGCACTTCCAGTACCTCACGCGTGCAGTAGTCGCGAATCAGGCTTTGCGGCGAGCCTTCGGCCATGATGCGACCACGATCCATGACGATGAGTCGATCGCATAGCTGCTCAGCCTCGTCCATGTAGTGGGTGGTGATGACGAGCGTTACGCCCTGCTCCTTCAAACGAAACAAGCGATCCCAGAGAATGTGTCGGGCCTGCGGATCAAGACCTGTTGTCGGCTCATCAAGCATCAGAATTTCGGGCTCGTTGACAAGACCGCGCGCGATGGTGAGCCGTCGCTTCATCCCGCCGCTTAGCGCATCCACTTTCACATCGCGCTTCTCTTCGAGTTGAGCAAATGCAAGCAGTTCATCGACCTTCGGCTTGAGGAACTGCTTGGAAAGTCCAAAGTATCGGCCGTACACGTAAAGGTTCTCAGCGCACGTCAGCTCGGTATCCAGGTTGCCCTCTTGGGGCACCACGCCCAGATGCGCTCGAATTTCCGGGCCGTGCGTATTCGGATCCTTGCCCAAGATCGTCAGATCGCCCGATGTCCGCAACGTCGTCGAGGAGATCATTCGCATGGTTGTCGACTTGCCAGCACCGTTGGGTCCCAGCAACCCGAAGGCCTCACCCCGTTCGACCCGGAAGTCGATCCCGGCAACCGCCGTGAAATCACCGTACTGCTTCACAAGTTGCTTCGCCGCAATCATGGGCGAGAGTCAATCACAGGTCTGCCGAGGTAGGGGAGCAGAACTTCGTGTCAGTGGCACTGCATCACATTATCGAACGGCCTCAGCCGTGAAGACGATCTGAGTGAGCCTCTAGGTCCAGCGTGTGAGGATCTCCTCCCGGTTGAAAACGCGGCGCGCAATCAGCAACGTGATTCCGGCCATGGCAGCCGCAACCGCAGACATACGCCAGAGCATGGCAGTCGTGAGCGTGATGGATCCAAGTTGTGCCGCCATATACAGCGCAGATACCGGAAGCACGACGAGGCCAGCAATCTGTTGAGCCGAGCGAACATCTGTTACGCGCGATGACACCACAACGTCAATATTGACGGTGAAAAGCGCCACGAGTGGCATCAGCACCAACAGTTGGACCCAAGTTGAGCCTTGCGGGAAGTACTGGTAGCCCAATAGGGGAGTGGCAGCTCGATCGGCCAGCACCATAAATACTGCACACGCCGACCAAACTGCCAACAGCGTTGGTACCACCGCCGCAATGGTCTTGCCCAAGAGGACGCTCCCGACAGACACGGGGGTCGCGAGCATCGGCTCCAGACTTCGCTCCACCTTCTCACCAACCAGCGAGTAGGAAGCAATGGCAGTGGGCAGTGTTGTGACGGCAATCATGAAGAAGAACAGGAACGACTGGAGAAACCCTTCGATTACGCTCGGGGGCAAATCTGGATTCGCCGCTGTGGCGTAGGTGATCACCTGCGGCAGACCGAAGGCGGCAACCATGGGGAAGGCGCTCAGTCCGTACCGAATCCCCTTATGCGCCCAAATCGTGCGCAATTCCTTTGTCGCGATCGTCCAGACATCATCAGCTTGCATCAGCAATCGCCTCCAAGTACAGGGTTTCCAGGGTGGTGCGCTCTGAAACGACCGACTGCACTGGAGCTCCAGACGCGACCAGAAGCGCGACGAGATCAGGAACGTCAAACGCCGGCCTCAGTCGGAGGCGGTATGCGTCCCCCACAAGCTCAGGCGCAACGACGGTCGCACGTCCAACCGCCGCAAGCACGCTCTCGCTTGGTTGATCGAGGGATAGCAGCACCGAGGCGTGTCCATCTCCCAAGTCCCTTGCATTGGCAACACGCAGCAATCGAGTTCGCAGGATGCCGATTCGATCACAGACGCGCTCTGCCTCCTCCAAGCGGTGCGTGTTGATGATGATGGTGCACCCTCGTCGTTGTAGATCGACGATCAATTCGCGGATATCGAGCGATGCCTGTGGATCGAGATTTGCCGTTGGTTCATCGAGGAACACCATGCGGGGCTCGTTCACCAGGGCACGCGCAATCGCAAGCCGTTGCTTCATCCCCTTCGAGAAGGTCGACACCGGATCGTCCTTTCGATCCAGCAGCGCTAGGCGCTCCAAAAGCTCACCCACGCGCAACTCGCGATTGCGTACATGATGAAGTCGGGCATAGAAATCCAGCGTCTGCCATGCCGTTAAGTCACCGTAGAGCCCGTTCTCTTCCGGGAGTAAACCAAGGCGCGCGCGCACAAGAACCGCTTGTCGCTGATCCCGCACATCAAGCCCATCGATGACGGCTGTGCCCGAAGTGATTCCAATCAGCCCCGAGAGCATGCGGAGCGTCGTCGTCTTGCCTGCACCGTTGGGTCCCAAGAGCCCGAACACCTCTCCGTCAGGGATCTCCAGGGAAAGAGCATCCACAGCAGTCAGGGCCCCAAACCGTCGCGTAAGGCCTTCCACTTTGATCACAAGGACTCCAGCCTCTCGACAGACATGCGGTTTCCCCTATACAGAGCCTCGCTTCGCCCCCAACACGCGAGTGCTCGGCATTGCTTAACGCTGCGCACGAAATACCCGACCTAAACTGACGGCGATACGCAGAGTAGTCGTCGTGAACAGACTGTGCGGGAGTCGGGAGGTGCGTTGCGTTGAGTAGGCATCGTGCGCGCGAGACCGATGCGATTCAACGTTTCATTCGCGATCGACAATTGACGCTTGTGCTCCGCGCTATCGCAACCCTTACTGCAGCCCCCGCTGACGAACTCGCCTTCCAACTGCACCGTCTCGCCGGCTCGCTCGGTTCGTACCAGTTACACGCGGCCTCCATGCTGCTCTCGCAACTCGAGACGCGTGCAGGGGCGGAAGGGCTACACGCCTCGCTCGACGGGATTCGATCCGAAGCCGTGCTGGGACTCCGCGCGATCGCCCACGCAATGGAATCTGCGGCATGACCAGCACCGTGCTCATCATCGATGACGACGCAGATATTCGCGCGCTCGCGCGCATTTCGCTCGGCGAGGGTGGACTCAGTGTGTGCGAGGCTCACGATGGTCCGTCAGGAATAGCTGCGTTTATCGACGTACGCCCCGACCTCGTATTGCTGGACATTGGTTTGGGCGCCATGGACGGTTTCGAGGTGTGTCGACGCATCCGTGCCGAAAGCAACTGTCCCATCGTCTTCTTGACCTCGCGCGTGGACGATTTGGATCAGTTGGTTGGATTTGCCGCGGGGGCCGACGATTACATCGGCAAACCTTTCTCGCCGCGAGTACTCACTGCCCGGGTGTTGGCCGTGCTTCGACGTGAGCATCGCGAGGCCCTCACGACACCTCCACCGGCACTAGAGGTAGGACCACTGCACGTTGACCTCGGAGCGCGGATTGCATCGGCCGGCCAAGTGGAACTTGAGCTCACCCGAACAGAATTTGATCTCCTGGTAGCACTCATGGAGCGACCGCGCCAAGTGTTGAGCCGTGAACAGTTGCTGGAATCAGTTTGGGGTTCCACCTTTTACGACGGGCACGTCGTAGAGGTGCATATGTCGAGGCTTCGCGCGAAGGTGCTCTCAGCCGCTGGCATCAGCATTGGCGTAGCTGTTCGAAGCGTTGGATATCGACTTGGCGTCGGCTGACTTGCCAAGGTCGGATCGCTCTGATCGCTTCTCTCGTCTGGCTGACTTGGTGGAGCAGGACGCGCAATCCACTTATGCGACAGATCAACAGCGCATTGCATCCATAATCACACGTGCGCAAGCGGCCTTCATCAGGTCCAACGATCGCGCGCGAACGTTTACTGTCCTCATCGACGACACAGTTGCCCATGCTGGAGCGGAGTTTGGCATCCTGCATGAGGTGGCGCTTCCGTCGGCAGAGGCAGCGCATGAGCCAGCCGAACGCAGCTTCGTTGAAGTCGCCCGGAGCAGGTCAAGCATAGGACCCGTGAACGAGCAGACAGATAGCGCTACGTGGAAGGAGTTGCTGCTGGGGGCCCTGCATCGAGTCCGCTGCTCGCGCATACCGGAAGTCCTCGAAGTACAGGCCGACGGTCTGCGCCCGCAACGTGCTGGAATTGCGCCGCGCACACGCGCCACATGCTTGGTCATTCCCATCGAGCACGATGAAGAAATCATCGGCATCCTGACTCTGATCGCCGACGCGTCTGTGCTGAGTTTGAGCAGCATTGAGCCCTTGGAACCCATCTGTTCGCTGCTCGCCCAGCTGCTGGATGTTTGGCGGACCACGCGGCTGCGCCGCCAAGACCAACGCAGCATCGCGCGACTTTCGCAAGTCGCGCAGCAGATGCGGCACGGCATGGTCATCATCAGCGCGGAAGGACTCATCGATTGGGTGAACGACGCATTCACGCGGGACCTTGCCGTGGCGGGTATTGAAGTGCTCGGGCAAAGGCCGGCGGATCTCTTTTCAGAACTCGAAATCGAATCTTCGGACGGTGCATCACTTCCTGCCCTGCTCAGTCTCGGCGAACCGTTTGCAGGTGAGTTTCGGATTCGCACTTCTGAGAATGGGCGCGATACATGGGTCCAAATTTCGGCCAGTCCGTTTATCAACAGCAGCGGCTCACCTGAGGGCCTCATCTTGATGACGACGGACATCTCCGAGCGCCGGCGAATTGAACGAATGAAGGACGACTTCATCTCTACCGTGAGCCATGAACTCCGCACACCGCTCACCTCAATAAGTGGCGCGCTGTCGCTGCTCACGAGTGGCGTCGGTGGTCCGCTTGAGGGCCCAGTGCTCGATATGGTGGCGATTGCTCACCGCAATAGCGGTCGCCTCACGCGTCTGATCGACGACCTCTTGGACTTAGACAAGCTTGCAGCGGGCAAATTGCGCATCGACCTTGAGATTCGTCCGATCATGGAACTCGTCGATGAGGCATGCCTCGAAAACCAGGTTTACGCCGATGGATATGGGGTAACCATCGAATGCCTGACCCGCGCCGATGTCGCACACGTAGAAGTTGACCCGCAGCGTTTCCAGCAGGTCCTACGTAACCTGCTGTCGAATGCTGCGAAGTTCTCCAAAGCCGGCGACCAGGTGGAATTGCACGTCATTTCAGGCGAACGCTTGGTTCAAGTGCAGGTCATCGATCACGGAATTGGTATTCCAGCGGAATTCTTCCCGTTGATCTTCCAGAAGTTCACGCAAGCCGGACCTTCGACTCGTCAATCGATGGGCACTGGTCTTGGGCTTGCCATTTCCAAGGAACTGGTCGAGCGAATGGGTGGAATGATTGACTTCCAATCCGAAACAGGCGGTGGTAGCACGTTCACGGTGACGCTTCCGCGCTGCCAGCCCAGGGAGTCGTGAGTCTGTGAAGCCGTTGCGACGCATCCTGTTCGTTGAGGACGACGCCGACATTCGGGCCATCGTGAAACTGTCCCTGGCCACCTTCGGTGGCTACGAGGTACAGCCTGCAGCAGATGGAGCGGCCGCGCTCGAGTCGGCTAGGTCCTGGCCGCCGGACCTCGTGTTGTTGGACTTCATGATGCCCGGCATGGACGGCCTGCAGACACTGACTGAACTGCGCCGGTTGAACGATGAACTGACGTTCCTTCCGGCTATCTTCGTCACCGCTGCCGTTGCCACCCAAAGGATTGCTGAGATTCGCGACCCTTTGGTGCTCGGTGTGATCGCCAAGCCATTCGATGCTGTCGGACTCGCAGTGTCCATCCAGAAGTTGTGGGACGCATTACCGTGAGGCGTTCGTGAGCGAGCCGTGAACGCGGAGTGATGCCCGCATGGAAGGTTGTGGAGGCTGCTGACCCTCGGCAGTAACAAGGAGACGACATGTCCTTCCCCACCCCTAGCAAAGGCGCTTCACTTCGCCTTGCCGCCGTCAGCCTCGTGACCGCATCTGCACTCGTTATCGGCAACGCATCAGGTATCTTCGCCGCACTTACGGCGACGACGTCGAATGGAGCCGGACAATCCGTGTCGTCCGGCACGCTTACGCTTGAACTCGGCGCTGCCACGGGAGGCGGCATGACAACTGCCATCGCGAATCTGGCGCCTGGCGACGCAGAGATCCGATACGTCGACCTGACCAGCAGCGGCACGCTCGATGCTCAACTACTTCAACTGCAAGTCACCGCCACCGGCGATACTGCCCTCATCACTGACGGCGTTTCCCCGGCCACCACGAAGGCACTGACGGTTGCCGTAAAGTCGTGCACCGCGGCCTGGGCAGCGGGTGTCTGCTCGGGTGCAACCACAACAGAGCTCGCCGCAACGAAGGTCTCGGCGCTCGGTACGGCGACGACGTTGCTCACCTCTTCGCCAGCGGCCGGTGCCGTGATGCACCTGCAGGTGACGACGACGCTGCCGGATCAAACGGAAGTCACCGTGGATGGCGCACTTCCCGCTACGACCATCCAGGGCAAGACGGCAACGCTGGTGTACACCTTCAGCGAAGCACAGCGCGCGTCGCAGACACTTTCGAATTAGCAACACCAAGCTTGTGGGCGGGTCGAGCACAGCTCCTCCCGCCCACACCTGCATCCAACGAAACGAGGTGATTCGGTGAGCCCTATTGGCAGCACACGGATCGTCTTCGTTGCAGGACTCCTCACCCTGAACACATGCCTCCTTGTTGTGCCGGCGTTCTCAGGTGTGCAGGCACGAGCGACGGCGCAAATGAACGTGGCATCGGGGGACTGGGCGCAAGTCATCCGAACCATTGGTTCCACCACGCAAACTGGAACTGTTGGTCTGAGTCGAGCACTCACGGGTGGTGCGGCAGTCGTTTACAACCGCACGCTTGAGCTTGCCAATGTGGGTAGTCACAACCTTGTCAGTACATCTATCACGGTGACCATCACCCGCACTTCCGGAACCGGCACCCCGACTGTGACTGGCGTATACGTCGGCTGTCAGAACGGCTCTTGGAGTGCCGCAAGCACACCCGCCTGCTCCGGTACCGCGGTTGCGCTCGGCACGTTTACTGGGCTCGTGAATAGTTCCACGACGGTTGCTACGACGGTTGCTACGACAGCAAACACTTCCATGCCCATTCGGCTGGCCATGAGATCTACGCGGACGGGTACCTTCGTCTTCACCGCATCGGTTTCTATCAATCGCTCTCGTGTTCGCAACGCGCAAGTCCTGACCTCCTAGGACGACTCATGTCGACAGATAGAGCTTCCACTGGCGTAAGTGATCTCGCACGATCCCGTCGCGCGCGTCGCAAGCGACTGGTGCACGTGATTGATGTGCTGATCTGGAGCACTGCCTCCATAGCAGCGGTCATCATCGCTGGCATTGTGGTGCTGTACGGCGTGCAGTTTTCTCGCGTCCTCTCGCCGAGTATGACGCCGACCATGCCAGTGGGTTCCGTAGCCGTCACGAGTCATGTACCCATGGATAGTCTTCGCGTGGGACAGGTGGTCGTGCTGCGCACTCCCACGGAGAACGCGCCTTACATCCACCGCGTCATCGCCATCAACTACACACCAAAGGGCCTTGAAGTGCGGACCAAAGGCGACGCGAATGCCGTACCTGACCCTTGGACGGTCTTGGTACGCGGTCCCGAAGTACCGGTGCTCGTGTTTGTTCTTCCGGCTATGAACATCACCAACGTTGCAATGCGCCTGCAATTCGTCGCCATTCCGCTCTTTCTCTTCGGAGTTGCTGCCACGGCGTACTTCGGTTGGACCGCAATGCGCAAACCTGAGGAGGACGAGACGGAGCAATCTGATAATCGCTAGTCGGAATTGCACCAGCAGGGCGCGCACGCTCACCGATGTATGGTGCGTTGCCAGAGTCGCTCATGATGCGCGATGAATTTCGCAGTTCCTGCCCAGTGCTCCCCGTGGCCTTCGACATACATCGATGCCCAAGGCTCATTCCCAGCTTCGTGGGAGCGCTGCAGGAGTTCATGCATAGCTGCAGCACGTTTGGCCATTGCCCCTGGAAGCGCAGCGCGTAAACCGACGTCGGGCTGATAACCGTCAACGAAGGCAGCCAACCTTTGCGCTGCCACCGCAGGATCGTCCGCTGGGAACAAGCGACCGAAAGAGACTGCTGCGTACGCCAGATCCCATAGGCGTGTGCTTGGTCCGGCACCGTCCCAGTCGATGAAGACCATCCTGTCTCCGTCGATGACGAGGTTCCAGGATGCCAAGTCGTTGTGGCAGAGCAGGTTCGGATGAGGTGCCGGGATAAGCACCTGCCAGGTGTCAGGAGCAGGGAGTCCCGCGCTCGCATCGTGGATGGAACGGACCAATTCGCCGATGCGACGGAGGAGCGCTTCGTCAAGCGGTTCGATGTCTATCGCAAGAACTCCAGGCACGAACTCCAAGAGGAGCCGGCCCTGTTCGTCGCGGCCGCGTGGCTCCGGCAAATCGATGCCGCGCTCGCGCAGCGCAAGCATGTAGCCAACCGTTTGCTCCGTTGTTGGCTGCCAGGCCTTGCGGACGGTGTCGCCGATGCGAACAACTCCGCCCGAGCTCCCTCCGCTCAGTTGCTCTTCCACCGGCGGTTCAAGGCTCACAGCGAAACAGTAACGACGTCAAGGTGCTGTCGGTGTGCCGGACGCCGCTGACCAAGACACGTAGCCCGCTAGACCAACGCAAAGGGCCCGATCCAGTGGATCGGGCCCTTCAGTGTCCGAGGGGGGACTTGAACCCCCATCCCCTTGCGAGGACTAGCACCTCAAGCTAGCGCGTCTGCCTATTCCGCCACCCGGACGAGTGTTGCTCGCGCGGGCGGCAGACTATCAAGGGCCGAGCGTGGCGACCAAATGCAGACACTCCTTGACGCGACAGAATGCGGCTATGAGTACAACGCATCCCATCACGCCGCTTGCAGACGCCGAGGACGAAGTCGTCGGCCTGATCCAGGACCTGATCCGTATTGACTCCACCAATTATGGCGACGGCAGTGGACCGGGTGAGATTGCTGTTGCCGATTATGTCGTGCAGCGCCTATCGGAGGTGGGACTCGAGGCACAACGTTTCTCGACCACCAGCGAAAAGCGTGCTGGCGTGAAGCTCACAGTTGCCGGAAGCAATGCTGATGCACCGCGTCTGCTCGTTCACGCTCACCTAGACATCGTGCCTGCCGTAGGGGACTGGGATCACGCACCCTTTGCTGCGGAGATTGCAGACGGCATGGTGTGGGGTCGCGGAGCAGTTGACATGAAAGACGGAGTTGCCACCATCCTTGCGTGCATACGCTCATGGGCGCGCAATGGCGTGCAACCGCAGCGCGAAACCGTGTTCCTGTTTCTTCCCGATGAGGAGGCTGGCGGCCAGCACGGTGCGCACTGGATCACCGAACATCACCTCGAATGGTTCACGGGAATCACGGAATGCGTCGGCGAAGTAGGGGGATTCTCCTTCGACGTCGCGCCAGGGAAGCGTATGTACCTCATTGAAACCGCAGAAAAGGGCCTGCGCTGGATGAAGTTGCGCGCAACCGGTCGCGCAGGGCACGGCTCGATGCTCAACGACAACAATGCAGTTACTGCGCTCGCCGAGGTGCTGGGTCGCATCGGTAGGCACCCTTGGCCAGTTCGTCTCACCGAGACCAACAAGCGGTTCCTATACGAGCTGTCCGAAGCAATCGGCGAAGATGTAGATCCGTCCGACCAGGAGCAACTGCTGCGTGTGCTCGGTCCACTCGCGGGCCTGGTTGGAGCGACCTTCGCCAATAGCGCACAGCCGACCATGCTCAACGCGGGCTACAAGATGAATGTCATTCCCGAAACTGCAGAAGCTTCAGTGGACGGGCGCGTACTGCCGGGCTTCGAGGACGAGTTCGATCGCACGATGCAGGAATTGCTCGACGGACAAGCCGAGATCGTGGAGATATTCGAAGATATTGCACTCGAGACGACGTTTGATGGCGCCACCGTGGACGCGATGGCCGCCGCGATACGTGCCGAGGATCCCACCGCAATCCCAGTTCCCTATCTCATGAGCGGCGGCACCGATGCCAAAGCGTTCCGCCAGTTGGGTATTCGACCATTTGGCTTCATACCGCTTCAGCTTCCCCCAGATCTGGAGTTCTCCAAGCTTTTCCACGGCGTCAATGAACGGGTGCCCGTGAGCGGACTGCAGTTTGGTACCCGCGTGATGGATCGCTTCTTGCGATCCTGCTGACGCCACGTAGGTCAGGAGTTCGGGTCCGGGTACTGATGGCTGATCGCGGAAACATCGTTCAGTGCCTGCGCGATTTCCTCGGGTAGCACGAGATCTACATTTGCCAAGGCAGCGCGCAGTTGACCCACCGAACGTGGACCCAAGAGGGGAGCAGCCGTACCAGGCGTGCCACGGGACCAAGCGAGCGCGACGTCGATGGGCGCTAGGCCCAAACCTGAGGCTGCCGTCGCGACGGCCTCCACGACACGTCGGGCGTCAGCGCCGAGATGCGCCTGCACGAAACGGCCCCATACCGGCGAGGCCGCGCGCGAGTCGGCGGGGATGCCGGTTCTGTACTTTCCTGTGAGCACACCACGGCCAAGAGGTGACCACGGCACGACACCGATGCCCATCGCCCGTGCTGCTGGTAGGTGCTCGCGCTCAACTCCGCGTTGCACCAGTGAGTACTCCATACTTGAGGCGATAAGCGGAATCGACGTACCCGCTAAAGCCACGATTTGCGCCAATTGCCAGCCGCTGTAATTCCCGACACCGACGTAGCGAACGCGACCGCTACGGACGGCAAGCTCCATCGTAAGCAACACCTCCTCAACAGGAGTGGCAGCGTCGAAACGATCGACGAACCACACGTCAATGCAATCAAGCTGCATCTGCGCGATTGACGCATCCAAACTTCGCAAGAGGTGGCCGCGGGACGCATCGACGCGGCGAGTGCTGTCGGCCCGAATTCCCGCGTGAGAAGCGATAACCAACGAATCGCGATCAAACTGTTGCATCGCTTGACCGACAATTTGCTCAGCGCGGCCTTCGCCGAAGAAGGGGGCAGTGTCGAGATAGTTTCCGCCCGCTGAAGCAAAAACGTCCAGCATCTCCGTGGCTTCGTGAACGTCCGTCTCACGACCCCACGTCATCGAGCCGAGACCGTGCGGCGAGACCTGAAGACCAGAGCGGCCAAGCGATCGATTCATGAACACACCGTAAAGCCTGGGCGCATCAGCGGAGTCGTGACGCGCGAACGCCGTACGCTCACTCCCGACGGAAGGAAGCCATGTCCTGGTTCGAAGCAATAATGCTCGGCGTCCTACAAGGCCTCACAGAGTACTTGCCAGTATCTTCCACCGCGCATTTGCTCATCATCGGCAAACTCGCCGGCTGGGGCGACCCTTCAGCAGCCTTCACAGCGGTCACCCAACTCGGAACGGTGGCCGCGGTCTTGGTGTACTTCCGTGGAGAACTCGGGCACATTCTCCGCGGACTCGTCACGGTCGCGCGAACACGCAATCTGTCCGATCCCGAGGGTCGCATGGCCTGGCTACTTGCGGTTGGCTCCGTCCCAATCCTCATCATCGGATTCCTTGCCAAAGATGTCATCGAAGGCAGCGCACGCAATCTCTACTTGGTGGCCGCAGCGCTCATTGCGGTTGGCGGCGTGCTGGCCTATGCAGACCGTCGCGGCACGGGCAAACTCCACCTGCACGACCTCACTCTTCGCTTCGCGCTGATCTTGGGCGTCGGTCAAGCGGCCGCGCTCATCCCCGGCGTCTCCAGAAGTGGTGCCACCATCGCCGTTGCACTACTGCTTGGGTTCGGCCGCGTTGCCGCAACACGGTTCTCCTTCCTGCTCGCCATTCCCGCCGTACTGGTATCTGGACTGTACGAAATACGGAAGATCAGCGACGGCTCGCTGGCACTCGGTCCGACCCTTCTGGCTACCGCCATATCGTTCGGAGTTGGGCTCGCCTGCATCCACTGGCTGTTGAAGTTCGTAGCCACACACACGTTTCGCTGGTTCGTCGCGTATCGCGTCCTGCTCGGCATGGCTGTACTCGGCCTGCTAGCCGCTGGCACCCTTACGGCGACCTGATGGGGATCGCAATCCTTGTGCGACACGGCCGCAGCACAGCCAATGCCGAGGGAGTCCTCGCCGGACAAATGCCCGGTGTCGCGCTAGCACCAGAAGGAGTAGAGCAGGTAGCGGAGCTCGCCGATGCATTTCGTGACCTCACCTTCGCCAGCGTCCATGCCAGCCCTTTGCAGCGAACTCGTGAAACCGCAGCGGTTGCGTTCGAAGGTATTGCAACAGTGTTCAGCGACGCGCTGCTCGATTGTGATTACGGCTCGTGGACGGGTCTGCCTACAGAGGCATTGCGTGATGACCCGCTCTGGGCGACCGTCCATCAGACGCCCTCAACCGTGACCTTCCCCGACGGCGAAGCGATTAGCGCTATTGCCGAACGTGCCATTGCGTATGTCCGCTCACAGGCGACTGCACCTGGGGTGCACGCGTTCGTTTGCCACGCTGACGTCATCCTGCTCATCGCCAACCATGCTGTCGGCGCGCCGCTCGACAGCTACCAAAGACTGACAGTTGAGCCCGCCTCGGTTACTGCTATTTGGGTGGGCGAGCAACACATGGCACTAGCGGCCCTTAATGTGCCGCCCTCGGGAGCTCGCGCCCTCGTGCAGAGCTTTGCCAAGCACCAGACGCCCAGCGCGTGACAAGGAGAGCCGCATGACTCGGATCATTTACACCTTTGACCCCCCGGAACGCTTTGTCGCAGGCACGGTTGGGGTACCTGGGCAACGAGTCTTCTTCTTACAAGCACAAGACCGGCGTCGCGTGATTTCTGTGGCGCTGGAAAAGGAGCAACTGCGGGTACTCGCAGATCGTTGTGAAGACCTGCTCGACGGGCTCTTGCGCAGTGGCATTCCGAATATTCCGGCCATCGCCCCAAGCGACCTTGATCTCGAGCCCCTAGCGGTTCCCATCGAAGAGGAGTTTCGCGTTGGCTTCATGGGCATGACCTGGAACGCCGAACGCGAATTGCTCACCATTGAGGCACATGCGATCGATGATCTGGAACGTGACATGCCGCTGGTTGATTCCGACGGCACAGAAGGACCGGACTGTTTGCGCGTGCGCATCACTCCGCGAATGGCGCGTTCCTTCAGCGCGCGGTCCATGCGGTTGATCCATGCAGGACGCCAGGCCTGTCCGCTTTGCCAATACCCGTTGGATCCCGAAGGCCATATCTGCCCACGCGCCAATGGTTACCGCCGCTTCGTATGACTGCGCTCTTGGAGGCAGGGGAGATCTCCATCCTCGGTCGGCATCCGGCTGCGTCAAACGCCGTCTTTCTCGTCGACGTCACATTAGGAGATGCAACCGCACGCGCGATCTATAAACCTGTAGCCGGAGAGCGACCACTGTGGGACTTCCCCGAGGGCAATCTGGCGCGGCGTGAGGTTGCTGCGAGCGCATTCGTTACAGCGTTGGGATTCTCATTCGTCCCTCCCACGGTGTGGCGGGAAAAGGCGCCGCACGGTGCCGGTTCGCTGCAGTTGTGGATCGATGACGCAACCATCACCGACGTCGAAATTATGGCTGTCCTGCATGATGGCTGGCTGCGAGTGCTGGACGCAGAACTCCACGATGGGACTCCCGTCATCGTCGCGCACCGTGATGCTGACGAATTGCGTGCGATCGCGCTACTCGACGCAGTTATGAACAACGGAGATCGCAAGGCTGGCCACCTTTTGCGTGACCCGCAAGGCAGACTCTGGGCTGTTGACCATGGAGTCACCTTCCACACGGATCCGAAACTTCGCACGGTCCTATGGGGATTCCTCGACGAGCCCATACCGAGTGACCTACTACAAGTGCTTCGGGCAGTGCCGAGCGCATTACACACAGTTGCCCCTTGGCTCAATCCAACGGAGATTGCGGGAATACAGGAACGCACAGATGAACTCCTCGCAAACGGCATATTCCCACGCCCTTCGGGGGAGTGGCCCGCCATACCCTGGCCGATTTACTAGTCGATGCCTGTAGGTAGAGTCTCCTCGTGCATACATGGCCAGCAGCGGATGTGCCGACGATCCCCGGCCACGGCGTCCTTCCCTCAGTTTTCAATACGTCCACGAGCGCTCTTGAGCAATCGGCGCCTCGGAACGGCATCGCTCGCATGTACGTCTGCGGTATCACCCCGTATGACGCTGCCCATCTCGGCCACGCGGCCACCTACATAGCCTTCGACCTGTTATACCGCGCTTGGCTCGATGCAGGAGTCAAGGTCAGGTACGTACAGAACATCACCGATATTGATGATCCATTGCTCGAACGTGCAAGTGCGACAGGCGTGGATTGGGCCGGATTAGCCGATCGCGAAATCTCACGTTTCAAGGACGACATGGCAGCGTTGCGCGTGCTGCCGCCGGATCCGTACGTCGCCGTAACCGAAGCTATAGATCGCATCGCCGACTGGATCATTGAGTGTCAATTGGCTGACGCCGTGTATGCAGTGGACGGTGATCTGTACTTCGATATCTCGGCCGATCCGGAGTTCGGAGTCGTCAGCCGTCTCGATGAAGCCACCATGCTTGAGCTCTTTGCAGAGCGGGGCGGCGATCCGCAACGGATCGGGAAGCGGCATCCGCTCGATCCCATCCTGTGGCTCGCAGCCCGGCCTCATGAACCAGCTTGGGATACGCGTCTGGGCCGTGGGCGCCCCGGCTGGCACATCGAGTGCGTCGCCATTGCGCTAGATAACGCCGGTGGAAGTCTTGACGTGCAAGGTGGCGGACGTGATCTGGTGTTCCCACACCACGAGATGAGCGTTTCACAGGCGCATGTGGCCTCGGGCCGCGGTCCCTGCGCACGCGCCTACGTCCACGCGGGCATGGTCGGCCTGCACGGCGAGAAGATGAGCAAGAGCAGGGGCAATCTTGTCTTTGTACACGCGTTGCGTGCGGCCGGCCACGATCCGCTGGCCATTCGACTCGCAATCCTGGCCAATCACTATCGCAGCGATTGGGAGTGGACGCCCGAGTTGCTACTCGCCGCCGAGGAACGACTCGGTCGTTGGCGCTCCGCACTTTCGCAGCAGTTCGGCCCGCCCGCCGAAGCCACGCTTCAATCTATGCGTGAAGCTATTGCCAACGATCTCGATGCCCCTTCGGCTCTGCATGCCGTAGATCGTTGGGTCGACGAGCAGCTCACAGTTGGTGGAGACAGCCCCTCTGGATCTGGGATCCTCGCCCGTGCCATCGATGCCGTTCTCGGCATCAGTCTGTAATGGAGTCTGCATGACCATCACCGCAACATCCGCGTGGCAGCACCTTGCCCAGCATGCCGACGCGATCCGCTCCACGACGCTGCGTCAACTGTTCGCCGTTGAGTCAGGACGCACACAGCGGTGCACCATCGAAGCGGCGGGGCTTGCCCTTGATTGGTCAAAGCATCGCGCCACAGCCGAAACGCACGCGCTGTTGCTGGACGTCGCACGTGCGGCAAGAGTTGAATCTAAACGCGATGCCATGTTCCGTGGCGACCGGATAAACGCGACTGAGCGCCGCTCTGTGTTACACACGGCGCTTCGCCTACCGGAAGGATCGACCCATCTGGTTGACGGAGTCGATGTTGCAGCTCAGGTCCATGCCGAACTGCGCAAAATGGAAGCCTTCGCTGTGCGCATTCGCAATCGCGAATTCCTCGGACACACGGGTCGTCCCGTCACCAATATTGTGAACATCGGCATCGGCGGTTCTGATCTTGGTCCCGTGATGGCTTTCGAAGCCCTTCGCGCATACGCCGATCACGGTTTGACAATCCGCTTCGTCTCCAATGTCGATGGCAGTGACGTGAGCGAGACACTCTCCGATCTCGATCCAGCAGTGACACTGTTCATCGTCTCCTCGAAGACGTTCACAACTTCAGAAACGATGACGAATGCAGCGACGGCCTTGCGATGGCTGCGCTCTGGTCTGGGCGCGGACGTCAACGTCGCTCGCCACTTCGCAGCCGTGTCTACGAATGCGAGCGCGGTTGCTGCATTCGGCATCGACGCGGCCAATGTGGTCGGTTTCTGGGATTGGGTCGGTGGGCGCTTTTCCTTGGACTCTGCTATTGGCTTATCCACCATGATCGCTATCGGGCCTGAGCATTTCCGCGACATGCTCGCCGGCCTGCACGCCATGGACGAGCACTTTCGCACCGCGCCATTGGCAACGAATATGCCCGTCACTATGGCCATGCTCGGCATTTGGTACCGCAACTTTTTCAACGCGCAGTCTGTGGCGGTCTTGCCATACGAGCAGTACCTCAAGCGATTCCCGGCGTATCTGCAGCAGATGATCATGGAGAGCAACGGAAAATCGGTGCATCTCGACGGATCCGCTGTGGATGCTGACACCAGTGCCGTCTACTGGGGCGAACCTGGCACGAACGGACAACACTCGTTCCATCAGCTTTTGCATCAGGGAACCACCATGATCCCCGTCGACTTCTTCGTCGGCATGCGGTCACACCATCCGATCGGCAATCACCACGAGCTGCTGGTCTCTAATGTGTTGGCGCAGGCGGCTGTGCTCGCCTTCGGCAAGACGGCAGAGGAAGTAGCAGCCGACGGTGTGCCCGAAACGCTTGTCGCCCACAAGGTGATGCCCGGTAATCGACCGTCCAGCCTCATCACATACGACCTGTTGACTCCGGGAGTGCTTGGGGCGCTCGTTTCGCTCTATGAGCACATCACCTTTGTGCAAGGGGCGGTCTGGGATCTCAATTCTTTCGACCAGTGGGGAGTAGAGCTTGGCAAAGTCATGGCTGGTCAGATCATCCCAGCGTTGCGTGGCGAGACTCCGAGTGCCTTTGACTCGTCAACCAACGCTGCGGTGGCGAGGTATCGTGCAATCAAAGGTTGACGTCTAGCTGCGATCGCGACGACGAAGGTACCGCTCAAACTCCCGAGCAATCTCATCACCGCTGGCGACCACAGGAGCCTCCGCGTCGTGGGAAGTTTCCAGTTGGGCTACGTACCCAGTGACGTCGTCATTGTCCGCCGCCAGTTCGTCCACGTCAGCCTCCCACGCATGCGCCTCTTCGGGCAGATCTCCAATGGAAATCTCCACATCGAGAATCTCCTCGAGATGTGTGACGAGGGCAAGCGTGGCCTTCGGCGAGGGCCCTTGGCTGTAGTAGTGCGGCACGGCAGCCCATAACGAAACGACCGGAATCTCGACGGCATCGCAGGCGGCCGCGATGATCCCGACTATCCCTGTAGGACCTTCGTACTGCGAGGCTTCACAGGCAAAGCGCGCGCGTAACTCAGGATTCGTAGACGACGTGTGTACGGGAATCGGGCGAGTGTGCGGCGTCTCTGCCAGCATGGCTCCCAGGGTGACGACCAACTGGATATCGAGTTCGCGCAGGATGCCCATAATGTCTTCGGTGAATGCGCGCCAACGATTGTTGGGCTCGACTCCCCGCATCAGCACGATGCTTCGATTTGATTTCGGCGACTGCGGAAGAAATAGCCGGGTCGTCGGAAACACGATTTGCCTGGCGCCATCGTCATCGAATGTCGCTTCAGGACGATGCACGGAGAAGTCATAGAACTCCTCGGGATCCATTTCGCCGAGCAATTCGCTATCCCAGATTTCGAGCAGATGATCGAGTACGCCCGTTGCTGCCTCACCTGCGTCGTTCCAGCCTTCGAAGGCGAGCACAAGCACGGCATCCCGCAGTTCTGGCAGATTGGGGAATGCCTCATCGAATGTCATGCCACCTCCTCCATCCATGCAAACACTAACGCTGCAATTCCCGCAGGCGCTTCAAGGGGGAGATGTCTCGAGCCGCTCTGCCAGACATATGCCTCGAGAGCCGCACCGGCGATCTCTGGGTATGCAGATGCCTGCGTATCTAGGGGATCGGCAGCAATAAGTAGGAGGGGTGCGTCACGAACGTTTCGTCGCAATTGCTTGGAGTTCTCAACCCCGATCTGGCAAGAGCGCAATACGGTCGGGGAAATTGCACCCGCCATTGACGGAGGGCGGTTGGTGTCGCCGTCGAATCCCGGCGCCGCTCTTCCGAGTAGAGGATTCACCGCTATCACGCTGGCAGCCCAGTCCGCAGCCAGTGCGATATCAGCGCCCCATCCGTGTCCGCATAGGACGGGATCGTGCAAATCAAGCGCCTTACATATGCGCTTGAGATCCTTCACTAATCGCTTGCGCGACGTCTCGCCGGAACATGTGCTCTGCCCGTGACCGCGCAAGTCCACCAGCACGAGGTGTAGCGCATCATCGAGTTCCAGTAGGCGGGTGGTCACTGCGTCCCAATACTGTGACGCGCAATCAAGATCGTGCAGGAACACAATCGGAGCGGACGACCCGTCATGGATACGGACGCGGACCTCCGTGCCGTCATCCATGGCAATCATGACATCACGCAGAGACATACTTACCTCGGAAACTCGAGCTCGACAGGCTCGAATCGTGGCACATAGCTGCTCTTGGCGGGGCATTGCATCTGGAATGAGCACCAGTCGCAGAGCTTGGACGGTTTGGCCTGCCAGTCGGCTTTCTCGTTCGAGCGCTTCATGTTCGCCCACACGGTGCGCACGTTCTCCTTCGCTCGCTCCATCTCGATCGGTTGCGGATCGTGAACCAGTCGGTCCCCACTCCCCAGAAAGAGCATCATGAGACGACGCACTGGAATGTCGTGCTCCATCTGCCAGAGCAATGCGTAACACTTCAATTGAAAGAGCGCCTTGTCCTGATAGTTCGGACCCGGCGCCTTTCCTGTTTTGTAGTCGACGATGCGGACATCACCATTGGGAGCGACATCTATGCGATCCACGAACCCGTGTAGCCAGAGGTCATCATCAATTTGACCCCTCACATATTTCTCTCGATGTGTTGCATCGAAAGTCTCAGGGTGCTCAATGACAAAGTACCGACCAACGAATGGCGGCAGAGCCTCGAGAAAACGACGTGTCGCCTCGCTTGAGGCATCGCCATCATCCTCTGGCCACGCCAACGCTGGATCGATGGCAAATCGCGCGTCTGGGTCTCCGGCCAGCATCAGATCAAAAGCGCGCTGCAAATCGGCAACCGCGTACTCCTCGGTGCGCTCTTCCCGGGGAAGGTCGAAGAGATCCTCGAGCACCTTATGCACGACAGTGCCGCGGAAAGCTTCAATCCCGGGACGCTCGGGCAGACGATCGATACTTCGATAGCGGAAGCGCAGGGGACAACCGTTGTAATCCGCGATGCGAGAAGGCGAAAGTGTCACCTTAAGGGTCGGGTCCGTCATGGTGCGATGGTAGGCGGCGACACCCACATCGGTTACCCTCACGGCGTGTCGAAACGTGTCTTTGCAGCAGGCGATCGAGTGCAGTTATCAGACGCCAAGGGTCGCCTTCACAGCATCACGCTGCAGGAGGGCGGGGCCTTCTTCACGCATAAGGGCGCAATCCCGCACAATGACATCATCGGTCTGCCCGACGGCAGCATTGTCGTCTCTGCCAACGGCACGGAATACCTCTGTCTACGGCCACTGCTGCTTGATCACGTGCTTTCAATGCCGCGCGGTGCTCAAGTCATTTACCCAAAGGACTCGGCTCAGATCGTTGTTCACGCAGATGTGTTCCCCGGCGCAGTGGTTGTTGAGGCTGGAGTGGGAAGCGGTGGGCTTTCGGGCTACCTCTTGCGAGCCATCGGCAACAGCGGATCCCTCCATTCCTTCGAACGTCGAGAAGATTTTGCCGCCACGGCGCAACGGAACATCACGAACTTCACCGGAGAGCTTCCGGAGAACTGGCACGTGCACGTGGGCGATCTGCAAGACGAACTACCAAATATGGGATCACTGCAGGGCAATGTCGATCGGGTGATCCTTGACATGCTGGCACCTTGGGAGTGTTTCGAAGCAGTCGAGAAGGCGCTAGTGCCCGGCGGCGTCCTTTGCGCGTACATCGCAACGACGACGCAGATGTCGAAGTTCGTTGAGGTACTCCGTCTTCGGAAAGCGTGGACCGAGCCGCGGGCGTGGGAGTCGCTGGTGCGTACCTGGCATCTTGAGGGTCTGGCCGTCCGACCAGACCACCGAATGATCGGCCACACTGGGTTTCTGGTGACGGCCCGCAAACTTGCCCCCGGAGTGACGCCGTTCCTCAAGCGCAGCAAGCCTGCCAAGGGCGCCTACGGCGAGGATTACGTGCCGCCTACAGTCGGCGTGGGGGCGATAAGCGAGCCTTTCGCTGCGGACGGGGTCACCGACTGACGGGTGCCCGACCGCTGCGGATACGCTGTCCGCATGACCGATCGTCTCACCGCACTTGAGGGCCAGGTTTCCCAGCTCCGCACCGAATTGCAATCGTCCAAGGCGTCCAATGATCGCCTTGCCACGACCCTGCGTGAGGCGCGCGAACAGCTGATGCAAATCCGATCTGAGGTTGAGCGACTGTCTATTCCCCCGAGCGGTTATGCCACGGTCATAGCAGCGCACGACCCGGCCAATATCGACATCAGTTTCCAGGGCCGTCAGTTTCGAGTGATTGCTATGCCCGGCATCGACGCCAAAGAATTGCAACCCGGACGCCAGGTGCGCCTCAACGAATCACAAGTCATCATCGCCGTCGCGGATTGGGAAGACACAGGTGAAGTGGTCACCGTTCGCGAGATTCTTGAAGACGGCATCCGGTTGCTGGTGCTGATGCATACCGATGAAGAGCGCATCGTGCGGCTGGCCGAACCCATGCGGGGAACGCGTCTGCGTATTGGCGACAGTGTGCTCCTGGACTCTCGTTCCGGTTTCGTTTATGCCCGCATCCCCAAGCCTGATGTCGAAGATCTCATCCTCGAAGAAGTCCCGGACATCGATTACGAAGACATCGGCGGCTTGGCGCAGCAGATTGAAGCCATCCGCGACGCCGTGGAGATGCCCTTCCTGCACCCCGAGCTCTTCCTCGAACATGATCTCGCCGCACCTAAGGGCATCCTCTTGTACGGACCACCTGGCTGTGGCAAGACGCTGATTGCAAAGGCTGTCGCCAAATCACTGGCGGCGCAGGTCGCTGAACGCACTGGTAACACCACGGGCAAGTCGTACTTCCTCAACGTGAAAGGTCCAGAACTGCTCAATAAGTTCGTGGGAGAAACCGAGCGCCATATTCGCACCATTTTCCACCGAGCCCGCGAGAAGGCCAGTGACGGCATGCCGGTCATTGTCTTCTTCGATGAGATGGACTCACTCTTTCGCACGCGTGGCACTGGTGTGAGCAGCGATGTGGAGACCACGATCGTGCCGCAGTTGCTGGCCGAGATAGATGGCGTCGAGCGGTTGTCCAATGTGATTGTCATCGGAGCCTCGAATCGCGAGGACATGATCGACCCTGCGATCCTGCGCCCCGGACGACTCGATGTGAAGATCAAGATCGAACGGCCTGATGAAGCGGCTGCACGCGACATTATGGGTAAATACCTCAGAGCGGATTTGCCGCTGCACGAGGACGAAGTCTCCAAGCACAATGGCGATCGTGCGGCCACAGTCAACTCCATGATCGATGCGGCGATCGATTACATGTATGCGCTCGAGGATCACAACCGATTCCTCGAAGTGACGTATGCGAATGGAGACAAGGAGATTCTGTATTTCAAGGACTTCAACTCCGGCGCCATGCTCGAGAACATCGTGCGTCGCGCCAAAAAGGCGGCGATCAAGGATCTCCTCGCCGGCGTCGGACACGGCTTGCGCGAACACCATCTGATAGACGCTTGCGCACGTGAGTTCCGGGAAAACGAAGACCTGCCGAACACCACGAACCCTGACGATTGGGCCCGCATCTCAGGCAAGAAGGGAGAGCGAATCGTGTTCATTCGCACCCTCATCGACAGCAACTCGGGCAGCGGGCGTGCGATCGAGTCAGGTCAGTCGAACGGCCGATTCTTGTGATCAGCTGTCGACGGGTGATGGGCATCGAAACCGAATACGGCATCACCTTGCCCGGTTTCACAGATGCCAACCCGACGACACTCTCCACCTACATCGTCAACGGTTACGCCAAGACTGCGCTCGACGAGTCTCTGTGGCGAACCCGCTGGGACTATTACACGGAAATGCCACTGCGCGACGCGCGCGGATTTGACATGTCCATGTCGGATGCCGATCCCAGCATGCTGACAAACGTTGACGGTGAGTTCGCTAACTTGGTACTGACGAACGGCGCCCGCCTGTACGTCGATCACGCGCATCCGGAGTACTCCGCGCCAGAGACAATGTCGCCGCGGGACGCCGCCCTGTACGACGCTGCGGGCATGCTCGTCATGGAGCGCGCAGCGACAGCGGCGGGAATGTTTGGCGAGTTGTCCACAATCCAGTTGTACAAGAACAACTCCGACAACAAGGGCGCTTCCTACGGCACTCACGAGAACATGTTGGTAAGGCGATCCGTGCCATTCAGTGACCTTGTCACACATCTCACTCCATTCTTTATCACTCGCCAACTCTTCACAGGGGCGGGGCGACTCGGCCTGGGCCAGATAGGTGACACACCGGGCTATCAATTGACGCAGCGCGCTGACTACTTTGAAGCCGAGGTTGGGCTCGAAACGACTATGCGCCGGCCGATCATCAATACTCGAGACGAGCCGCACGCAGATCCCAAGCTGTGGCGCAGACTGCATGTCATCACGGGAGACGCCAACCTCAGCCAATTCGCCACCTGGCTGAAGGTCGGCACACTCTCCATCATGCTCTCCATGATTGAAGAGGGCGTTCCGATACCGGAATTCACAATTGAAGACCCTGTCATTGAAATGCGCGCGGTCTCACACGACGTCGAACTCAAACGCGGCATTCGCCTCGTTGGAGGACGCACTGTCACCGCGCTTGATGTACAGCGCGCGTACATCAAGGCAGCTCGCGCCGCAGTGGGTGCGAATACCGACGCAGAAACCCTGGAACTCCTCGACGAGTGGGAACGCGTCATTGAAGATCTCGCCCGAGACCCAATGCTCTGCGCAGATCGCTTGGACTGGGTGGCAAAATTGCAATTGCTAGAGGCCTACCGACAGCGCGAGCACCTGCCGTGGGATGCGGCTCGTCTGCAGTTGGTCGATCTGCAGTATGCCGACGTGCGCGCGAACAAGGGCCTGGGCCGACTGATGACAGCACGCGGTTCCCTGCGTCAGTTGTTCTCTGATGACGAAGTGGCGCACGCTGTCGTTTCTCCTCCGCGAGACACACGCGCCTTCTTCCGTGGTGAAGTTATTCGACGCTATCCCGGATCCATTGCCGCAGCGTCCTGGGATTCCATCGTCTTTGATTTGCCGGAGTCGGCTGCGCTCAAACGTATCCCACTGCTTGATCCATTCCGCGGCACGGCCAAACTCACGGAAGACTTACTTGATCGCTCGGAGACTGCCGCCGAGTTGCTCGACAATCTCAATCAGCATTGACGCGGAGGATTCCATGGCTAATCGTGAACAGATCCAACGATCTACTGCATCACAGACCGGCGAAGCCGCTGTCGTCAAGGTGGCAGCGGCGGCGATGCTGCAGACCCACGATCTCGATGCATTGCTCGACGAAATTGATGGCGTCTTGGAAACGAATGCGGAGGAGTTCGTCCGTAGCTACGTGCAGAAGGGCGGACAGTGAGCGCGCTCGCTCGCCGCATTCTCGGCATTGAGACTGAATACGGCCTTACCTGTGTCGCCGCGGACGGCACTCGCAAGCTCACGCCTGACGATGCCGCCCGCTATTTGTTCCGCGACATCGTTTCGCGTGCGCGCTCGAGCAATGTGTTCTTGACCAACGGCTCTCGCCTTTACTTAGACGTCGGTTCGCACCCTGAGTACGCAACCTGTGAATGTGACAACCTTGAACAGCTGATTGCCCATGAGCGGGCCGGTGATCTCATCATGCAGCAAATGGCCCAAGACGCCGAGGGACAGTTGCGCGAGGAGGGCATCGACGGATCGTTGTACCTGTTCAAGAACAACGTTGATTCTGCTGGCAATTCCTATGGCTGTCACGAAAACTACCTCGTAGCTCGCAATCGAGAATTCACCGAAATGGCGCAGTTCCTTGTGCCCTTCTTCATCACGCGCCAACTGATCGTTGGTTCCGGCAAAGTGGTGCAAACACCGCATGGCACGCACTACTCGGTGAGTCAACGGGCTGACCACATGTGGGATGGCGTCTCATCTGCAAGCACTCGCTCTCGTCCCATAATCAATACCCGCGACGAACCGCATGCCGACGCTGAAGAGTACCGCCGCCTCCATGTGATCGTGGGTGACTCTTCAATGTCGCAGACGACGCAGCTGTTGAAGGTGGCTAGCACTATTGCGGTGTTGCGCTTCCTAGAGGATCGCCGCACTATCCGGGATTGCACGTTCGAGAATCCTGTGCGGGCCATTCGTGAAATCGCCCTCGATCCGGACGGTCAGGCGCCAGTGCGCTTGGCAAATGGTCAGACGACCACTGCGCTCGCGATTCAGTGGGAGTTTTGCACTGCCGTTACCGAACACGCAACCGACACTGGCACCAACATCGGGAGCACTGCCCGGGCGCTGGACCTGTGGCGGCGCACACTCATCGCGATCGAGTCACGACGGCACGCCGACGTCGCAACGGAGATCGACTGGATCATCAAGCGCGCTGTGCTGGAACGTGCCGCAGAGCGACACTCCATCGACTTCAGCCATCCGCGAATCGCAAAATTGGACTTGGCCTATCACGACATCAATCCGGCTCGAGGACTTTTTCTCTCCATGGAGGCGCGGGGACTCGTGGCCACCGTGATTGATGCTGCCGACGCCGAGGCAGCCCGCAGTCAACCGCCGCAGACCACCAGAGCGAAACTGCGTGGCGACTTCATCCGGGCAGCACTTGCTTCGGGCACGGAGCACACGGTTGACTGGACGCAACTGAAGATCAGCGATCACGGCAATCGATCGGTGATGCTGAAGGACCCATTTTCCCCTGTGGACGCGCGAGTGGATCGCTTGATCGCGTCCATGGCTGAGTAGGCTGCGCGCATGCACAAGAAGACCTCTGCGCTCACCATTGCCCTCACCCTCACGGGTGCCCTCATTCTGACCGGTTGTGCGACGTCGCCGTCGCCAACATCGACGCCGAGTGATGTTCCCACCACCACGCCGTCGAGCAGCAGCCCGGCTGTATCCGGCGCAACGGGCATTCTCGTTTCGACGACACTGGGTGAAAAGCCAGTGGTCACCATCCCCGATGAAGTTGGCAATGTTGACAACCTCATTGTTGAGGATGTCGTGGAAGGCACGGGCACAGCAGTGCAGGCCACGGATAACGTCACTGTCAACTACGTGGGCATTGGAGCGGTGAGTCGGCAGCAATTCGATGCGTCTTGGGATGCTGGCACCACTGCGAGCTTCCCGCTGAATGGCGTCATCCTGGGCTGGCAGCAGGGCCTCGTCGGTATGAAGGTTGGTGGTCGCCGACTGCTCGTGATTCCTGGCGCGCTTGCCTACGGTCCAAACGCTCCGGCCGGTTCCGGCATTGGAGCCAATGAAACGTTGATCTTCGTCGTCGATCTCGTATCCATCCCCTGAAAGTGATGCCATGACCAAGCCTGAAATCGAATTCTTCGAGGGTCCCGCGCCGACCGAACTCACTATCACCGACGTCATTATTGGAGACGGAACAGTTGTAGAGCCTGGCGGCACGGTGTTGGTGCACTACGTCGGAGTCGACTTTGCAACCGGCGAGCAGTTTGACGCTTCTTGGGATCGCGGCGAGCCCATTCGCTTCCCGCTGCGAGGGTTGATCAAAGCGTGGCAGGATGGCATTCCGGGTATGGCAGTCGGTGGTCGACGTCAGCTCGTGTGCCCACCCGAAACCGCCTATGGCGCAGCCGGAAGTGGCCACCGGCTTTCCGGTCGCACGCTGGTGTTTGTTATCGATCTACTCGAGGCGTAAATGGCTGGAGGACCGGCACGCCGCACAGAACGCTTGATGTGTCTGCTGTTCCTCATCAAGACGCGGGGGAGCCGCGGCATCACGCGCAGCGAGTTGCGCGACAGCGTCGCTGATTACGAGAACTGCGCCTCAGACGACGCTTTCGAGCGGATGCTGGAACGAGATAAGCGCGACTTGCGCGATGCCGGCGTCATCATCGAGATAGTGCAGCGCGACAACTACCACGAGGATCAAGCTGCTTACGTGCTCGGCACTGGCACGCTACTCATGATGCCGGCTACCTTCGACGCTGAAGAACTGCGACTGCTTGGCCTAGCAGCCGACGCGTGGGAGCGCGGTACTTGGAACGCGATGGCGCACGGAGCATTGCGCAAGCTCGAAGTCTTCACGGATGCGTATCCGAGTGAAACGACTCCCCGTATCAGCCTCACTGTAGACGCGCACGTGGAATCTATCCGGGCTGCTATCCGCGAACGTCGAGCTGTCGGTTTCGCCTACCGGCGACCCGGTGACACAGAGGCGCTCCAACGAGCTGTCGAACCGTGGGGCCTGCTCTACCGTCGGGGCGGCTGGTACTGCGTGGGTTTTGACCTGGACCGGCAGGCTGCGCGCGTGTTTCGCACTAGCCGCATTGTGGGGGAGGTGGCACTCGGCGCAGCGTCCTTGCAGAAAGTCGAACCCAACTGGCCTGACATCGTTCGGAGTGCTGCAGCCGTGAGTGTCACCACAACGAGCACGCTGCTTGTCCAGCCGGCGCACGGATGGACCTGGCGTCAGAACGGCATTGTCGGCGGCACCCGTGAGGTCAACGGAAAGCGCTACGACGAGCTATCCATCGAGCTCGGCGAACAGGACTCAATCATCGCCGCGTTGGCTGCCGCCGCTCCCGAAGTGCTGGTTGCGGAACCGCAGGATCTGCGCATGCGCGTGGTTGCCCACCTCGAGGCAGTCAGCCATGGCTGAGACATCCACCGAGCGCTTCACCCGACTCCTCACGCTAGTCCCGTGGCTTGCCGCGCACTCGGGAGTCTCCAAGCAAGATGCCGCCCGGCATTTTGGCTTGACCGTGGCGCAGCTTGAGTCTGACCTACAACTCATCACCTTTACCGGTCCTGGCATGTACGGCGGCGAATTGGTCGATATCGCCTTCGACGATGAGACCGTCACGGTGTACGACGCGCAAGGACTCAACCGTCCGCTCGAACTCTCCGCAGATGAAGCCGCCGCCTTGCTCGTGGGATTGCATGCACTCCAGCAGTTGCCCGACATTGACGCCGGCCTTATCGCCACAGTGACGGAAAAGTTGGCTGCGTACGCTGGCGCCAGGGCTGCGATAGATGTTCGCGTGAGTGGTAGCCCACATGCTGCGACCATCGCGCAAGCTCTGCGTGTCGCCTGCGATCTCAACATCATCTACGTGCATCCGCTACGGGATGAGGCAACGCCGCGACGAGTTACGCCCATCTCCGTGATCACCCGCGATGGTGTGGACTACCTCAACGGGTGGTGTCGCACCTCCGAAGCATTCCGCACCTTCCGCTTGGACCGAATGCATACTTGCGAGATGGGCGAGTCGAGCGCTGCGATACCGCACCCGATCAGCGACGAGCCCACATTGGAACTCGCGGCCATCGTGGAGCTTCCCGTGGCTGCGGAGCACCTGCTGGAGCACGTCACCTGCACCATTTTGGAACGAGGCGCAACGGTTCGGGCTCGCATCGAGTATGGCGATGAGCGCTGGCTGGTTGCCTGGGTAATCCGAGCGCGCGGAAGCATCACTGTGCTGGATCCACGACCGGTCGCAGACGCTGTTGCGCAGCGGGCTCAATCTGCACGCGACGCATACACGGTCCTTGGTTGAGCATTGGCTGGCTCGCGCTAGGCTCTCGGCAACAGTGGAAGGACTTTACGCATGGGCAAGCTGGGTGCACCCGAACTTCTCGTCATTTTGCTTCTCGTCGTCTTGCTCTTCGGTGGCAAGAAACTCCCGGATGCAGCTCGTGGCCTCGGCCGCTCGCTCCGGATCTTCAAGTCCGAGATGAAGGCCGATCAGGAGGAATCGAAGACGGAGCCTGCTACCAAGCCGGACGACACCTCCGCGGTTTAACGTGACGCGCCAAACGCAAGGCGCCATGCCCCTGACAGAGCACCTTCGTGAACTGCGGACGCGGCTGGTGCGCAGCATCATCGCGATTTCGCTGGGCATGGTCATTGGTTGGCTCCAGTACCAACAACTCTTTGCAATTCTTCGGCGACCTTTCGATGACGTATTGGCTTCCACGCATCAACAGAACATCCAACTGGCGCTGAATGGTGTGGTTGATCCGTTCACGATGCAGATCCAGGTTGCAGCAGTTGCCGGTGTGGTTATCGCCAGCCCGATCTGGCTGTGGCAGTTGTGGCGCTTCATCACGCCGGGTCTGCACAAACATGAGCGACGATGGGCGCTGGCCTTCGTTGGTACGGCCGTGCCGCTGATGGCATTCGGCGCTTGGCTGTCCTATACGGTGATGCCGATCGGCTTACAGGTGCTGTTCGGCTTCACGCCCGAGGGTGTCAATAACATCATCAGCGTCGACAAATATTTGTCGTTCTTCTTCCGCATGTTATTGGTATTCGCCTCCGGCTTCTTGGCTCCGCTGCTGCTGGTCATTATGAACTTCGCCGGCATGGTGCGCGGACGCACGTTGCTGGGTGCGTGGCGGGGCATTGTCTTGGGCACCATGGTTTTCGGTGCCGTTGCCACCCCAACCGGCGACCCAGTTAATCTCATGCTGCTGGCCGGTCCCATTCTGCTGCTGATCTTCGGGGCTATCGGAATTGCACTGCTCAACGATCGTCGTCGCCGCAAGCGCGGTGACCTCGATGACTACGAGCAGTGGGACGACGACGAGGCATCGGCGATTTGATATGACGCACGTCGCGGTAATCGGCAATCGGAATGCTGGAGGCGGACGCGGGGCGGCGGCCCTGCCCATGCTCCTTCAGGCATTGCGGGCCGGTGGCCACGGCATCACCTTGATCGACGAACCTTCCACTGCCGATGCCACCGCTGCGTTAGGTGCGGTGTCGGCAGCCGACGTCATCATTGCGTGCGGTGGCGACGGCACCGTGCATTTCACGTTGCAGACCGCTCTGCGTCTTGGCTTGCCGATGGGAATCGTGCCCGCCGGTTCCGGCGACGACGCGGCTCGCGCAATTGGACTGCCACACGGGCGCAAGCGTGGCGACCTGCGTAGAGCCGTTGAGCACACCGTGGCGCAGCTCCATCGCTCGCGCGCGGTTGATGTCATCTGGGCGGAGGCCGCCGACGACACTCGCGAGGCGTATCTCGGTGTGCTCGGCGCAGGCTTCGATTCGCGCGTCAATGCTCGGGCCAATTCCCTCACTTTCCCGCCCGGCACCGCGAAATACATTCGTGCCATGCTGCAGGAGCTGCGATCCTTCCGACCTATTCCGTACCGGCTTGAGTTCCCTGATGAGAGCATCGAGATTTCCGGGATGCTCATCGCCGTGGGCAACGGATCTACCTACGGGGGTGGGATGAAGGTGTGCCCCGGTGCCGATGTTCACGACGGTCTCGCGGAAGTCCTCGTCGTGAGCGAGATCTCCAAACTCGCACTGCTGCGGATCTTCCCTCGAGTTTTCAGTGGCACGCACATCAAACACCCAGCCACACGCATACTCACCGCCCGCGAGTTCGTCTTGCACGCGCCCGGCCAGGTCGCGTATGCGGACGGAGAGTGCATCGGTCCAGCGCCTATTCGCTGCTCGGTCGAAGCGGATGCGATCCGCATCGTCGGCGCACCGTGACGAGCCCGGCAGAGCAATACGCCGCCGCGCGCCGCCGGCAGCGGGAGAAGGCCACAACGCTGCACACCTTCGCTGGGCGGCAGGAGTTTGAACTCGACGCCTTTCAGCGAGAGGCCTGTGAAGCGCTTGAAGCCGGTCACGGGGTACTGGTGGCGGCGCCTACAGGTGCGGGCAAGACAATCGTCGGGGAGTTTGCAGTCTTCCTCGCGTTGGAGCAGGGCGGAAAGTGCTTCTATACAACACCGATCAAGGCACTTTCCAACCAGAAGTTCCGCGAACTCGTCGCAACGTACGACGAGGACCGCGTTGGACTGCTCACTGGGGACATCTCAATCAATGGGGATGCGCCGGTCGTCGTCATGACGACGGAAGTTCTGCGCAACATGCTGTACGCGGCTTCGGACACTCTCGTGGGGCTCTTGCATGTCGTCATGGATGAAGTGCATTACCTAGCCGATCGCGACCGGGGCGCGGTGTGGGAAGAAGTGATACTCCATCTTCCCGAGTCCGTCACCGTCACGGCATTGAGCGCAACTGTCAGCAACGCCGAAGAGTTCGGCGATTGGCTGCAGGCCGTGCGAGGCGACACCGAAATTGTGGTCGAGGAACACCGTCCCGTGCCGCTGTGGCAACACGTGGCGATCCACAACAAACTGCTCGATCTCTTTCGTGATGCTGCTCAGCGCGAAGTCAATCCCGAGCTCCTGCGTGTGGGTAGGGAAGAGGCTCGTCGCGAGCAATTCGAAGATCGTCGCCGCGGTCGTAGTAGTCGCTCACAACCAAGTCGCACCGATGTGATCGAACGGTTGGAGGGAGCGGGCCTGCTCCCAGCAATTACCTTCATCTTCTCCCGCGCCGGATGCGACGCTGCGGTGCGGCAATGTCTCAACGCTGGGCTCCGACTCACGTCTTCCGAAGAGCGTCGTCACATCGCGCAATACGCAGAGGCGCGAACTCGTGATCTGCCAAGCGAAGATCTCTACGCGCTCGGCTACGACGATTGGCTCGCCGCGCTAGAGCGGGGCATTGCAGCACACCATGCCGGCCTCATTCCTCGCTTCAAGGAAATCATCGAGGATCTCTTCCAAGGCGGCTATCTCAAGGCCATTTTCGCCACGGAGACGCTGGCGCTCGGCATAAACATGCCAGCCAAGTCGGTGGTGCTCGAACGACTCACCAAGTGGAACGGGCAGACCCACGCCGACATCACGCCGGGAGAATTCACCCAGCTCACGGGCCGAGCAGGTCGTCGCGGAATCGACACCGAAGGTCACGCCATCGTCGTGTGGCATAGTGGGATCGATCCTCGCTCGCTTGCTGGCCTCGCGTCGACACGCACGTATCCACTCCGTAGTTCCTTCCGTCCCGCGTACACGATGGCCGTCAACCTCGTGCACACACTCGGCTACTCGGCGGCACGCAATGTGCTGGAGTCTTCCTTCGCGCAATTCCAGGCCGACCGGGCGGTGGTTGGACTTGTCCGTCAACTACGAAAGACTGAAGAGGGGCTGAGCGGCTATCGCGAAGGGATGGAGTGTCATCTCGGCGACTTTGAGGAGTACGCCGCCCTCCGTCGAGAGATCAATGACTTGGAAAAGGGTGCGGTGCGCAATCGCAATGCGCAAGCCCGCCTTGATGCCGCCGACTCCATGGGCAAATTGCAGCCCGGCGATGTCATCGTCATCCCCAGCCGACGTAGTGGCACCTATGCCGTAGTCCTGGATTCAGGACGCAAGAGCGGCTTCGACGCCCGTCCCAGCGTGTTGAGTGTCGACCGCCAGGTTCGACGTATCAGTTCTTCGGAATTTGCCGGACGCATCGATGTGGTCACGCGAGTCGCTTTGCCAAAGAACTTCGATGCGCGCCAGGCGCAAACGCGCAGAATCCTCGCAGGCCTCCTGCGCGACGCCACGCAATCGCTCCGCGCTCCGAAACCCGCGGCCGCGGCACATGCCGCTGGCCTGGACGTCGAACAGTTTCGCCGGCGCATGCGTTCTCACCCCTGCCACGGCTGCTCTGAACGAGAAGATCATGCACGCTGGGGAGAGCGGTACTTCCGCCTCCGCGCAGAGTGCAAGCAGCTGCAGGATCGCATCGAAGACCGCACCCACTCCATTGCTCGGGCTTACGATCGAGTCGTCGCGGTGTTGAGCGAACTTGGCTATTTAGAGGGAACGCTTCCTGATGTCTCCGTGACAACTTCAGGACTGCTCTTGTCAAAGCTCCATGCGGAACTCGATCTCGTGGTAGCGGAGTGTCTGGCGCGCGGCACCCTGCTTGACCTCACTCCCGCCGAATTCGCGAGTGCAGCGTCAGTGTTGGTGCATGAGAGTCGCCGTGAAGGCGAGGAGATTCGTACGCCAAGCGTGCGCGTGCAGCAGGCCATTGAGGCGGTGCTGGACGTTTGGCTCGATGTCACAGCAGTCGAGGCTGCGTTTGGCGCAGAACCAACCCGAGAACCCGACCCAACCTTCGCGTGGGGCGTCTACAGATGGGCAAGCGGAGCGAAACTGTCTTCGTTGCTGCGCGACGGGGAGATCTCCGCGGGCGACTTCGTCCGCTGGATCCGCCGGCTCATCGATCTGCTCGAACAAATTGGCGCTGCTGACTCCGCGTATCAAGAGCATGCGCGCGCTGCGATAGCGCTCATCCGCAGGGGCATTGTTGCATCAGTGGACATCGAAGAGTGATCAGGCGCCCCAGCGACGAAGCACTGAAGCCAACCCGTACTCCGCGCTGAGTCGGGCGAGCACGGCCGGATCTTTCGCTACCTCGGCCGCTTGCACGTCGGCGGCCGTGAGCGTCACAACCCGCTGTGTCGCGCGCAGCAAATCAGCATCGCGTAACAGCGTTGCAGCTTTAGCCGGCGTGAGCGGAGGAGTGCAAAACTCGGCCGCCTCGAGGATGCCAGTTAGCGTGCCGAACTCGCTGAGATACGTTGCAGCAGTCTTGGCACCGATCCCCGCGGCCCCGGGAATGCCATCGCTGGGGTCTCCGCGTAACGTTGCAAAGTCTGCGTACTGACTCGGCGACACTCCGTAGGTGCTGCGTACCAGGGCCTCGTCGTACACCGTGTGCTTGCCGACGCCAGTGCCTAAGTACAAGAGTCGCCGCTGAGCATCATCACTGACCAACTGTGTGAGATCGCGATCACCGGAAACGACGTCCACCGGCTCGGTCGCCTGTAACGCCAAAGCCGCGACCACGTCATCGGCTTCCAGTCCAGGAACACCAATCACCGGAATACCAAGCGCACCGCATACCTCCGCGATAACCGGCACCTGCGGAGCCAAGTTCACCGGTGTGTCATCACCCAGCGCACTCACCCGATGCGTCTTGTAACTCGGCAGCAGATCAACGCGCCATTGCGGTCGCCAGTCAGCGTCCCAGCACACGACGATTCGATCGGGGGAGTGGGCATCACGGAGTGTCCGCATTCCGTCGATGAATCCGCGAACTGCGTTCACTGGCCGTCCCTGTGGATCCACAATTGAGTCGGGTAGCGCGTAGAACGCACGGAAGTACAAGGTCGCGGCATCAATCAACATCAGCACTCCGCGATTGTGCCAAGGCGAATACTCTGACGCCATGCCAAGCCCTCGTACGCGCGCCAACCGGCCGACGGTTGCCCACACGCGTGCATGGCTTCCTCGCTTGGCTGCAATCATCGCAGGTGGGCTCCTAGCGCTCGCGTTTCCGCCCTTCGATTTGCCGTGGCCGCTACTCGTCACTGCTGTTGCGGCATGGTTTGCGCTCACCGAATGTGTCGGCGTCATCGAATCGGCGTTCCGTTCATTCGCGTTTGCCTTTGGTTTCCACTTGGTACTGCTCCGTTGGTTAACCGTTGTGGGTCAAGACGCTTGGGTCGCGCTCGCGGTATTGGAAGCGGCCTTCTTCATTCCGGTGGGCATCGTTCGAGCACTCAGCGCGCGGCCGTTTTGGTCGCTCGCCCTCGTTGCAGCAACTTGGCCGACAATGGACTGGGTGCGCGATCACGCGGGGCCCGTGGCTTTTGGTTGGGGGCAATTGCCCTTCGCCTCGATAGAAGCGCCCTGGGCCGCATTAGCACCCTGGCTTTCCCAGGAGGTGTTGACCGCCTACATCGTCGCCCTTTGCGGGGCGAGCGCGCTGCTCTTACGCCAGCGCGCGAGTGTGCGCGTCACAGCTTTCGGGCTGGTCCTGCTCGCGCTTTCGCTGCCGCTCCTCGTCGCGACGGTCGATGAGACCGAAGGCAGTGGTGTCCGCGTCGCACTGGTGCAAGGTGGAGTGGATCGGATCGGCTTGGGCGCTTTCGGGGACCGTCGAGTCGTCATGTACCGGCACGCTGCGCTGACACGAACCCTTCTCCCCAATCCGAGCGTCGACTTGATCGTCTGGCCGGAGAACTCCGTAGACGTTGATCCCTACGACGACGGTGAAGCTCGCGCAGCCATAGCCGATGCAGCCCGGACTTCAGGCGTTCCTATTCTCTTTGGGGCGTTGCTGCACGACCCTGATGGACGGCGCAATGTGTCTGTCTTGGCTGAGGGCTCGCGGTTGCGCACGATCTACACCAAACAACGTCTTGTGCCGTTTGGCGAAGTGCTGCCCGCTCGCAGTTTCCTCAGCCGCTACATCGAGCGGACCACCCACATTCCTGTCGACTTCATTCCCGGTTCCCAGGTCGGCGTATTGAACGTCGCCGGAGTCAATCTGGGCATCCTGATCTGTTTTGAAATTGCCGATGAGGATGGCGCGCAGGCGGCTCGAGCGGCGGGTGTCGCGGCCCTTGTCGTGCAGACCAACAACGCTACGTATGCCGGCCTCGGCCAGTCGCAACAGCAGTTGCGGATCGCCCAGTATCGCGCCAAGAGTCTGGGCCTCCCGGTTTACCTGGTGTCCACCACTGGCCCTAGCGCAGTCATCGCAAGAGACGGCAAGGTCCTGCAAATCCTTGATGAGCGGCGCGTCGGCATTCTCGTCGCTGAACTGCCCGCGATTAGGGTGAATCCATGAGTGAGCGCACCGTCGTCTGCATCCCCACGTACAACGAACGCGAGAACCTCCCGCTCATCTTGACTCGACTCTTTGCTGCAAATCCAGATGTCTTTGCGTTAGTGATCGATGACGGCTCACCCGACGGTACGGGGACGCTCGCTGACACGCTGGCCTTGAGCGATCCTCGAATCGAGGTACTGCACCGCACACACAAAGCTGGGCTTGGAGCGGCCTATCGCGCTGGTTTTGCACAAGCTATCGCGGGCGGAGCTACGCGTATCGTCGAGATGGATGCCGACGGTTCTCATCAGCCGGAGCAGCTTCCGGCCCTGCTCGCCGCTGCAGAAGGTGCTGACCTCGTGCTGGGTTCCCGCTGGATTCGCGGGGGAGCGGTTCGAAATTGGCCGCTACACCGAAAGATCCTCTCCTTGGGCGGAAATCTCTACGCCCGCTTCATGCTGCGCGTGCCCATTCGGGATATCACCGGCGGTTTCCGTGTCTTTCGCGTCTCCACGTTGCAGGCCATTGATTACTCCGCGGTGACGACACAGGGATATGTATTCCAAGTGGACATGGCGTACCGCGTGGTGACCGCAGGCATGCGCGTTGTAGAAGTACCCATCGAATTCGTCGAACGTGAACTCGGCGCCTCGAAGATGAGCCAACGTATTGTCTTGGAAGCCATGCAGCAGGTCACGGTCTGGGGCATCAGCTCACTCTTCGGTCGTCGTCGCTAGCGTCCCTACAAAACGGCGGGAACTTCATTGCCCGCGGCTGCGATACCGGCCTTGACATCAACTTTGCTGAGCAAGAATCCACCGATGACGAAGAATGCAATCAAGCTGAGGATTGCGGGCCGATATGAATTCGTCAGTTGATGCACCAAGCCGAAGATGAGCGTGCCCAGCCAAGAGGTGCCCCGCTCGCACGCCTGGTAGAGCGAGAAATACTCTGCTTCCCTGCCACGCGGAACCAATTGTGAGAAGAGCGAACGGCTCAGTGCCTGTACGCCCCCAAGGACGGTGCCGAATACCGCCGCGATCGCGAAGAAGGGAGCGATACCACCCACGGGGAGGAAGTAGCCGATCGCAACCGCGATCACCCAAACCACCAAACTTTCCCGAATCGCACGGACCGCACCTCGCGTCGCAGCTCGGCGACCAAAGAGCAGCGCACCACCGAATGCGACGATCTGTACCAACACAATGGCCCCAATGAGCGAGGACTGTGACATTGCCAGTTCTTCTGCACCATAGATGCTCGCCGAAGCGATCACTGTTTGCACACCATCGTTGAAGAAGAGATATGCGGCCAAGAACAGCGCGGTCTGTCGGTACAGACTGAGATCCCGCAGCGTGGAGAACAACTGCCCGAATGCGCCCGCGATAAAGCGGGCATCCGCCGTGGGCGGCAGCCCCCGCGAGGGCCTATCGACGATGCGTCGGAACGGGATGATCGTCCACCCTGCCCACCAGAGGCCTGCCGAAAGCAGACTGACACGCACGGCCATTTCGGTGCTCATGCCCAGTAGATCCGGCATCATCACAAGGACGAGATTCAAAATCAGCAAGAGTCCACCGCCTGCATAGCCGAAGGCCCAGCCTCGGGAACTGACGCGGTCACGGTCATTCGGAACAGCGATGTCAATGAGAATGGCGTCGTAGACGACGAGAGATCCTCCAAGGCCCAGATTTGCGATGATCAGCAGCACCACTCCGAGCAGCCACTGTCCCCCCGAAACGAAGAACATGAGGCTCGCGGCGGTCGCGCCAATCCATGCGAATATGCCCAGGACCTTGCGCTTATCACCCCGACGGTCCACCGCGGCACCAACGACCGGCAGCAGCAGAGCAGAGAGCAGCGTTGCGAACGTGACCGTGTAAAAGAATAGGGAACCCGGCGCCACTGGAATACCCAGAACCTGCAGCCGTGCTGCACATATTCCGTCGCCCACGCAGCCTGCAGCATCTTTGGCGACACTTGTGAGATACGGCCCGAAGAGCACAGTGCCCGTGGTGGTCACATACCCTGAATTGGCCCAGTCATAGAAATACCAGGCTCGTTGCTCTCGACTTGACCGCATTGGTGTCCCCTCGACGGGGCGATCGTACGGTTGTACTCCGGCGTAGTGGACGACGCGCGCACGGAACGTCTCGAATCAGCCGCTCAACGTATGCATGGCATTGATCACCGCAGGACCGAGCACGATGATGAAAACTCCCGGCAGGAAGCAGATCATCAACGGAAAGAGAATCTTCACACTTATCTGCTGCGCCTTTTCTCGCGCCATGCTGCTGCGCTGTTCACGCATAGAACGAGCCTGTTCCGCCAACATTTCCGAGACCGTGATGCCTGCTTGGTCTGCACGGACCATGGCATGCGCGAAACGGATGAGATCGGGCTGCTTGGTGCGCTCTGCTAGCGCGGTAAAAGCATCCACTCGAGCGGTGCCGAATTGCATCTCCTGGAGGACGCGTGAGAATTCTGCGGCTACTGCACCCTTCTGTGTACGTGCAACTTCCTGCAAACCACTGGTGAAGCCAAGCCCAGCACGTACGCACAGGTGCAGCAGATCCAGTGCCTCGGGCAATTGCCAGCCAATGCGTTTGGTCCGTTGAGAAATCTGGTTCTGTAGCCACAGGTCAGGTCCGAAGTACAGCAATAGCCAGACAATGAGACCCATCGGCAACGGCATGATCGTGGAAGACGCACCGAACAACATAAGGATTCCACCGAGGAACAATCCGCCCAGCTTCAGCAAGCGCACGAGGTAGAGCGGTCTGGAACCAGTGAATCCCGCCATGCTCAGAGAAAGCTCTAGTCGTTCCAATGCCTTCTTGGTTGTGCTTATCCGAAGTAGGAACCCTATAAAGGTCTCCGCCGCGGAATCCCTACCTACGCGCCGAGCCATGGCTCCGGAGAACTGACGAATGAGATTCATTCGGGATGCAATCACACGAGCGCGATATTTCGACACAACCATCAAAATGAGTGCAATCAGCAAAGTCCCGATGGCGCTCGCCCACGCGATAGCCAGGTACTCCGCCGGAATGTCAACGCGAATATTCATCACTAGTCCAAGTTCACCATGCTGCGGATCCACACAGTTCCCGTGGTCAGCAACAGTGCCAAGAGCAGCATCAAACTGCGACCCGCTGAAGTGAGCCAGAGCACCTGTACGTACTCACGCTTCGTGAGAAAGAAGAAGGCAAACATACCGAGGGGGAGGGCAAGGAGAACGTTCGCCGACATCCGGCCCTCGCTCGAAACCGCACGAACCTCTTGCTTGATCGTTTCACGCCCATTCACGGTCTCCGCGACAACATCCAAGATGGAGGCAAGATTGCCACCGACTCTGCGCTGAATACCGATTGCCACGACAACCCACTGCATGTCTTGGCTGTGCATGCGATCAGCAACTTCCTGCAACGCCTTGTCTGGCTGAACACCCACGGCCATTTCCGTACTCGCTCGACGTAGCTGACGCTCCACCTCGCCGTCACCTTCACTCGAGATTGCATCGATGCCTCGCTGCAGCGACAAGCCGGCCCGCAGGGAACTGGCAAGCAACATCAGGAAATCGGGTAAAGCCTTTTCAAAGTCACGCTCCCGGCGGTGGCGCTGGCTGCGAATGGTCTGCAACACCAACATGACGATCAGCAGAATCGTCCACACTTGTGCGGTGATCCACGCCCCGCCGTTGAGTGCGCCGATGAGGAACCACAGCAGAAGATCTAATGTAACCAAATAGCTGACTGCAACAGCAGGGCGCACATTGATCTCTGCTGCATCAAGGATGCTCGTGACCCACTCGGCAAACTGGGTTCGATCAAAGGGATTCGCCAAGAGTCGCGCAACCACACTTTGTTGGGCGGTTGGATCGATTTGCGTGGCCTCTTCGGGTTGCGTCGCATACCGCAAGACGATGGCACGCTTATCTTCCGCAATCCGCATGCTATGCGCGAGCCGGTAGGCGAAATACAAGAGTGCAATTGCAACACCCGTGGATCCGAAGATGACGTACTGCATCAGCGAACCTGGAACAAGGTTGGCGACACTTCGACGCCGTGATCGTGCAACTCCTCAAGGCACCTTGGAACGATTCCCGTTGCCTTGAGGACACCACGGGCTGAGGCCGCAGGTGCATTCTGATCGAATTCGTATTCGAAGATCTTGTCCAATTGGATGGTTTCGCCCTCAAGGCCGGCGATCTCAGCGATCTCAAGAATCCGTCGTGACCCATCGCGAAGGCGTGCCTGCTGCACAACGATGTGAATCGCCGCTGCAATTTGCTCTCGGATCGCCCACACAGGGAGATCCAAGCCCGTCATCAACACCATGGTTTCCACTCGCCGCAGAGCATCCCGTGTGGTGTTGGCGTGCACCGTGGACAGCGATCCGTCGTGCCCCGTATTCATCGCCTGCAGCATGTCCAGCGCAGCCGCGTCACGGATTTCACCAACAATGATGCGGTCAGGGCGCATACGCAACGCGTTACGAACGAGATCACGAATCGTGATGCCGCCAACGCCTTCGATATTCGGCGGCCGAGATTCAAGTCGAATGACGTGGCGCTGCTTCAATTGCAGCTCGACCGCGTCTTCAATGGTGATGACTCGCTCATTGTCGGGAATAAATGACGAGATGATGTTGAGCGTGGTGGTCTTGCCGGAGCCGGTACCGCCGCTGATAAGAATATTCCGACGACCGCGCACGCATGCATCTAGAAAACTCACGGCCTCTTGGGTCAGCGTCCCGTAGGACATCAAGTCACGAATTGACATTGCTTCTTTGGAGAACTTGCGAATGGTGAGAGAAGAACCATCAACCGCAATCGGCTTGATAATCGCATTCACGCGACTGCCATCAGGGAGGCGGGCGTCCACCATGGGGCTCGACTCGTCAACACGACGGCCTACTTGCGAGACGATGCGATCAATGATTTCACGAAGGTGCCGTTCGCTGGCAAACCGTGCAGGAACCGCTTGGATGACGCCATTGCGCTCCACAAAGATCGCGTCGAAGGCATTGACCATGACCTCCGTCACGGATCGATCGCGCAAGAGCGGCTCAAGCGGTCCCAGACCCAATGTGTCGTCAATGATCTCCTGGACGATGCGCGAACGATCGCTGCTCGAGAGGTCAATGCGCTGACTCGGCAGGATCTCTTGCAACACTTCGAAGACAGTGTCCGCCAGCGCATCACGATCAAGTTCAGCCGAGTACAAACGGGCACCCAGACGATCAACCAGCTTCGCATGCACCTGACGTTTGTACTGTTCGCGAACGTCAAATTGTTCCTCCGCTGGTCGCTCCACACCGGCAACGCGCGCGGCGCTGGTTCCGGAGACTTGGCTGAGCCGATCGGCAAGACTCATGAGTCGAGTCCAATGCGATCCCAGAATGACCTCCGCTTAGTGTGGGTGACGACCCCGACACCGGCCTCTGATTCCGCTAAGGCGATAATCGCTCGACTCACCGGGTGGTCTGGATTATCAGCAACCAAGGTAGAGCCCGTGTTCAGCGTCGCAGGCACATCCCGACTGGAGGGGATGGCGACGGCAATGGGAATGCCCAGCACTTCCTCGACATCGGCCTGCGCCAAGCCCACATCGGTGGCAGCACGATTGAGTGCGACGCGCCACTTCGATCGCGGGTAGCCCAAAGCATCCAAGGTCTCCATTGCCACCTTGATGTTCTTCAGTGACGGCAAATCCAAAGTGGTGACCAAGATGTATGAGTCGGCCTTCTCGAAACTGCGCAGCGTCACTTCCGCAAACGAGGGGGGAGTGTCGATCACGACGAAGGCGTACATCTCGCGAAGGATGTCGAGGATTTTCATCGCCACGTCCGGTGTGACGAATTCGGCCTCGGCAGGCTTAGCCGGCGCGAGTAGCGCATCCATGTTTTCCTTGTACGGCGTGATCAATGAACGAACGTGTGACACGTCGAGTTCACCCTGATAACCGACAACCTTGCTGATTGTGATGGTTGGGTCGAGCTTGAGGAAGATGGCGACATCGCCAAAGTCCAAGTCCAAGTCGACGAGGCAAACCTTGCCCCTGCCGAACGAGGCAAGGGATTCGGCAAGGTTGGTCGCAATGGTGGTCTTGCCACAGCCGCCCTTGGCTCCGAATACCAAAATGACTTTGCCGAGGTCGGCGTTCTCTTCGGTGCTCATCGAGCCACGAACCTGCGCAGAAAAGGCAAGCGATCTCCGGATGGCGGTCGTAATGCCCTGCACGTCATCAACGGCGACGACATCGCGGATACCAGCCCGCAGCGCTGCGCTCAAGGTTTCTGTGTCAATGCGATCGCGCAACAACACAATGCCGAGCGCAGGCCGCATCAGGCGGTAGCGCTCTGCGATAGAGAGCGCGACGGCCATGGTGACTTCGGGTGCCAAAATCGCCAGCGACTCATCAACGTTAGCGTCGAGGTACCCGTGCATGGCTTGGGCACTCGTCACCACTTCTGCATCGGCGCCGGCCAACACCCGGTAGCGATCCGGGTCAACGTTGACGCTTCCAAGAACAATCGTCATTAGTTCACCGTCACTGAAGCGCTAGGAAGAAGGGCGAAATACACGCCACCGGCCTGTGTTGCCGCCACGAACTCAGTAGCACGGTTTGCCGCTACCGCGAATGTAAGCAGTCCAGGCACATCCCCACCTGAACCCGTTCCGACCGTGCTGTTGCTGCCAATTGCGATCACTTGGAGGTCCGGAAATACGATCCTGGGGCCGGTCGTACCGCTATTCGCCATCATGCTGACGTGATCTCCGGGGGAGAGGAACGGGGCCAACCGGGCGGCGGCGTCTGCACTCGTCGAGAGCGCTACGTAGCCTTCGGTAATCGGAAGCACCTGCGTTGAAGCCACCGTGCGCTGGAAGTCACTCGTCATTAGGAGTTGTCCACCCGCAACGTCATGAGCGGCCACGTACGCGGGGTCGACCACAGAGTCCGGGTGCAGCATGCTCGGCAGCGCAAACTTCACCGGCAGTTGTACAGCCTTCATGAGGCCTTGGGCCTGCGCGTCTGCAAAGGCGTACCCAGCTGGAATACCGCCCACAACCTGTAAAACCTCAACGACTTCATACTGCGCGAGCGCTCGATCCTCCGCCTGCTGCAAGTAGTAATAACTGGCCACGCCGGTGCCGGCCGCCAATAACAATGCCGCGACGATAAGTGCGATAACCCGTTTCATAATTTCATCCTAATTTGCCGACGGTCCGCTGCACAGGAAATACGGTCTGATGTTGCTGGATATCGAGACTCAACCGCAGGTTTCGCGCGTACAGCGTTGCACATGATCTTTCGCCACGTCGTCACAGCCAATCGCCCCCCTCACTTCAACACGAGGGGAGTATCGCAGTCGGCGGTGCGTTACGCACGGGCACGATCTCCCAATCTCCGCACAGCAGCCGGTGCATTACCGCGTAGGACGCATGTCGCAAACGCCGATAAGCGACATTATGTCACTTCAAAGAAATCCGCACGGACTAGACCCCGCCCCACTGTGCGGTCGATCCGCGGATGATGAGCGACGTTGGCACAACCAGGTGCTGCACCTTCCCTCCCTCATCTCCATTGACGCGCGCCGCGATCTGCCAGGCCGCGAGTTCGCCGAGTGTGTCGACCGGCTGCGCGACCGTCGTCAAATCCCAAGCTGCGGCTACTTCATGATCGTCAATACCAACGATCGACAGGTCCCCGGGCACGCTCAGGCCGTGACGCCGCGCGGCTGACATAACGCCGTAGGCCATCTCATCACTCTGGGCCACGATGGCGGTCGGCGGATTGTCCATACTGAACAGTCGTTCGACGGCTCCCTCGGCGCCGCGCGCAGTGAAATCTGCATGCACTTCCAGTGACGGATCCCACGTGATTCCGGCTTCTGCGAAAGCCCTCAGGAAACCCACACGGCGATCGCGAGTCGCCGTGAAGCTCCACGGCTCGAAGGGACCTTCGCTCACCAAACCGATGCGCTCATGCCCCAACTCGAGCAAGTGGCGGGTCGCGACAAGTCCAGCGTTTACATCATCGATTCTGACGTGCGTGGCCTTCGCATGATCTACTCCGACCATCACGATCGGAATGCCGACGCGTTCCAAAGCATCCAGTTCGTCATCGCCGAGCGGCATGGAGACAGCGATCGCGCCATTGACGCCAAGATCCTGCAAGTGCTCGGCCAGGGCGCGACGTCTGCCGTGGCTGTCGACCGGGCGAGAGACCACGAGGTCGATCCCCCGATCGTGCATAACGCGCTCCGCACCCTCCAGTACCCGTGCGAAGTACCACCGACCGACGAAGGGAACAATCAACGCCACGCGTGGTCGAGTGTTCTCCAACCGCGCCGGCGCGTTGCGGACGGGCAACACGTAACCCATCTCATGGGCAACTGCAACGACATGTTCTCGGGTGCGCTCTGAAATAGAGGGATGACTCCGCAATGCTCGCGACACCGTCGCAACGGATACCTCAGCCTTTTCAGCGACATCACGAATGGTGACAGCCACGTGTCCTCCTTGACGCCGATAGCCTAGTTCTCCCCTGTCCCACAGCCCACGAGGTGCTCAGCCATGATTGCAACGGTGATCGGCGAAGTCGTCATCGACCGCTTCATCTACTCCGATGGAACCATCGTCGATGTGCCGGGCGGATCCGCGGCAAACACGGCGATCGCCCTGCACCGATCAGGCGTCGACACGGCATTGCGAGCACGATTCTCAGAGGATTCGGCCGGACGCACACTCCGCGCGCACGTGGCTGCAGAGCACCTAGATCTCACTGCCGCACCGGATGTCGACGAACCAGCGTCCGTTGTTGAAGTGCGCCCTGCGGCTGACGGTCAGCCCGCGTACGTGTTCCATCTGGAGGGTGCCGCTGACTGGCATTGGACCGCTTCCGAGCTCGCCACTCCCCTGCCCGTTGGCACCGCACTCGTGCACGCAGGGTCATTGGCAGCGGTACTCGAGCCCGGGTCGACACAAATTCGAGCATGGCTCAAGAGCCTGACCCAGCGCCCACTCGTCAGTTTCGATCCGAATGCGCGTCCGGCCGCCGCAACCTCAGAAGCGGACGCAGCAGTCATGCGCGCTGGCGTTGAAGCTTGGTGCAGCATTGCCGACTTCATCAAAGTCTCCGATGAGGATCTTCGTTGGTTGGCTCCGAATACCGCTGAAGCAGTGAAGGCTGCCGAGTGGTCGCAGCACACTGGCTTCGTGGTGATGACTCGCGGAGCAGCGGGCGCCGCTGTCTTTGTCGACGGGAGGCTGGCGTTCGAGGTAGCCAGCCAATCGGTCGCCGTGATCGACACCGTGGGCGCGGGTGACACCTTCATGGCGTGGCTCATCAAAGGTGTGCTCGAAGCGTTGCAAACCCAGACCCTGGATGTGCTCGCTCATAACCATGATGCGCTGCATGCAATCGTGGAAAGGGCAGGTCGGGCCGCTGCGATCAACTGCTCGCGTCGCGGCTGCGACCCGCCCTTTCGCACTGAGGTCTCCCCCTAAACCTCTTCGTACGCCGATGGCTCTGGGCAGGTGCACACGAAGTTGCGGTCGCCGTAAGCGCCATCAATGCGCTGCACTGGGGGCCAGTACTTCAATTCGGGAACACCCGTCGGATAGGCGGCTTGCTCGCGCGAGTAGCTACGATCCCACTCGCCCAGCAGGGACTCGGCAGTGTGTGGAGCATGGCGCAGCGCCGAGTCAGCAACCGCGATTTTGCCGTCGATGATCTCCTGCATTTCAGCACGGATCGCGATCATTGCGGTGATAAAGCGCTCGATCTCCTCCAGCGGCTCGCTCTCGGTCGGCTCAATCATGAGCGTGCCGGCGACGGGGAACGACATGGTCGGAGCATGGAAACCACAGTCCATAAGCCGCTTCGCAATGTCGTCGACGGTAACGCCTGAATCGTGCGTCAATCCGCGCACATCCAAAATGCACTCGTGCGCGACGAGCCCTGTTGCGCCCTTGTACAGCACGGGGAAATACGGATCAAGACGCTTCGCGATGTAGTTCGCCCCAACAATGGCCGCACGCGTCGCCTCGCGAAGTCCATCAGCCCCCATCATGCCGACGTACGCATAAGGAATCGGCAGCACTCCTGCGCTCCCCCAAGGTGCACCGCTTACCGGCCCGACTCCTCCATCGGCAACGCCCCGACCCAGCGGACCGCATTCCGGTCGAAGTGGATGAGACGGCAGATACGGCGCCAGGTGTGCGCGGACGCCAATGGGACCCACTCCCGGGCCACCACCGCCGTGCGGAATCGCAAATGTCTTGTGCAGGTTCAGATGCGAAACGTCCGCCCCGAACTTGCCCGGCTTGGCGACCGCCACCAATGCGTTGAGGTTCGCGCCATCAACGTAAACCTGACCACCGGCATCGTGCACCATGGCGCAGATTTCGGTTACGGCCGTTTCAAATACGCCGTGCGTCGACGGATATGTGATCATCAATGCCGCAAGTTGTTCACGATGTGCATCGATCTTGGCTCGCAGATCGGCGACGTCAACATTGCCCATGTCATCACAGGCCACAACCACAACTCGCATACCTGCCATGACCGCACTGGCCGGGTTTGTGCCATGAGCGCTGGACGGGATCAGGCAGACATCGCGACCCGCGTCTCCGCGCGCGCGGTGGTACGAGCTAATGGCGAGCAGACCAGCGAATTCACCCTGGCTACCAGCATTCGGTTGAACGGTCACATAGTCGTAACCGGTGATTTCCACGAGCCACTGCTCGAGGTCGCTGATGAGTTCCACCATTCCCGCAGCTTGATCGAGAGGAGCAAACGGATGAAGGTTGGCGAACTCCGGCCAAGTGATGGCTTCCATTTCCGTGGCCGCATTCAGCTTCATCGTGCAAGAACCCAGCGGGATCATCGTGCGATCGAGCGCGAGATCCTTATCGGCCAGCGTGCGGAGGTAGCGCATCATCTGCGTCTCGCTCTGCATTCGGGAGAAGATGGAGTGCGCCAATGCAGGTGTCGTTCGCAGCAGTGCATCTGGCAGGGCAACAGCACTGGAGACCGGCACCGTCGTAGCACCGAGCGACGTTGCGAGCGCAAGCAAGAGTTCTTCCGTGCAGGTTTCATCCAAGGTAATGCCAAGCGTGAAGGCATCCACACTGCGCAGGTTGAATCCACCTGCAAGTGCTGCAGCGAATGCAGACGCGATTCGCTCGGCATCCGCACGAATCTGTACCGTGTCAAAGAAGGCATCGTGCAAAACTTCGAATCCGCTCGCTGCGAGCGCTGCGGCGAGCCGCACTGTGCGGTTGTGCACTTGGTCGGCAATCGCCCGTAGTCCCGCAGGACCGTGGTACACCGCGTACATCGATGCCATAACCGCCAGCAATACCTGCGCCGTACAAATATTGGACGTGGCCTTCTCACGGCGAATGTGCTGTTCACGAGTAGACAGTGAAAGTCGGTAACCAGGTTTTCCAGCCGCATCGATGCTGACACCGACGAGACGCCCCGGCATGGACCGCTCGATTCCCTTGCGCACAGCCATGAAGCCCGCGTGAGGCCCACCGAATCCCATCGGCACACCGAAACGCTGCGCCGAACCGATCACAACATCGGCACCGAGGTCGCCCGGCGCTTCCAACACAATCAGCGCAAGCGGATCGGCCGCTACCGAGACCAGGGCATCACATTCATGCGCTGCCGCTACAGCAGGTCGGATGTCGCGGATCTGACCAGACGAGCCGGGATACGAGAGGAGCACTCCGAAGTAGTCACCGACGGGAACACCGTCATTGAAATTGTGTGTCTCTATGACGATGCCGATGGGGTTGGCACGAGTTTGCATGACGGCCAGCGTCTGCGGATGCGTATCAGCGTCGACGATAATACGACTGCTCTTGGAAGCGGAGGCTCGCCGCATCAACGTCATGGCCTCTGCGGCCGCGGTCGGCTCGTCGAGCAACGAGGCGGATGCGATGTCGAGACGAGTGAGATCACAAATCATGGTTTGGAAGTTGATCAACGCCTCCAGCCGACCCTGAGAGATCTCCGGCTGGTAGGGCGTGTAGGCGGTGTACCAAGCAGGATTTTCCAGGATATTGCGCATGATCACGCTCGGCGTGTGCGTCCCGTGATAGCCCAGCCCGATAAACGAGTTGAGGACGGTGTTCTTGTCTGCGAGCTCCCTCAGGTGCCGCAGCATGCCGGCCTCAGTAAAGGCGGGTGGCAGGTCGAGGGCATCAGTCCAAGCGATGGTTTCCGGAACCACCGCCATGAGCAATGCATCGGAGGTGGCGAAACCGACGGTGTCGGCCATGACCTCAATCTCATGAGCGCGGGGGCCGATATGACGATCGGCGAAACGGTCCGACATGCGGGTCTCCTTCTGCAGCCCCACGGGCTGCGCTAGACCCCTCTGTCCTCGCATACAATGCGGCCTGAGAGCTTCGCGCTGAATAGCGCTTTCCCCTTCGGCGGAGCACAAGGCTCACTTTCCAGATTGACCTGTTCGGCAGCGGTCCTGATGCCTGAGAGTTTCCGGGGGGTTGCTCCGTCGGCGGACGTCAATGGCGTTGACGGCGCTCTCCCGCTGCGAACTAGTGCGATCAAACAAAGTGTAGCCGTGGAGAGTCCCGGCCTTAGACGGCTTGACGACGCGCGCGCCGAAGTGACAACTCGTCGGTGCCAACGAACGGAACGGCATCCTCAGTCATCTCCGCTGCGGGCTCGGTGGGCAAGAGCGCCAGTGTTCCTTCGACCTCTTCCCAGACGCGACCAACCGCAATCCCGAAGACACCCTGGCCGCCTCGTACCAAGTCAATGACCTCGTCTGCAGATGTGCAGGCGTAAACCGACGCTCCGTCACTCATAAGGGTGAGGTTCGTTAAGTCTTCTACTCCTCGTGAGCGCAAGTGATCGATGGCTGCACGGATGTTCTGTAGGGACACCCCGGTATCGAGGAGACGTTTGACGACCTTCAGCAACAGGATGTCGCGAAAACCGTAAAGCCGCTGCGTACCTGAACCAGTAGCCGGACGAACGCTGGGCTCCACGAGACCGGTTCGAGCCCAGTAATCAAGCTGCCGATATGTGATGCCCGCGGCACTGCAAGCGATAGGTCCGCGGAACCCGGTGTGCTCCGGAGTAGGCGTGGAAGATGCCATGACGGCTGGTGCGGACTCGGCCGGGTTGAGCTTCGGTTCCATGGGACCTCCTGCGGAACGGGGAAACTCCGCGTTCACACCGTAGGACGTCGATCCCGCTCGAGCAACGAAATGCACTGCGACACGCCGGCAAAACTCTCAAGTGAAACTTCAGAGTTCAAAGTCTCGACTTCTGATTGAGACTTTCGTCTCATCCGAAATCGTCTGGTGATACCTCGTCGAGGAATGCGCGGAAGGCGTCGACGTCTACTTCGTCGCCACCCTGCTCGTCTTCGTTGGATGCCGCTTCCACAATGGCAGCCTCATCTAGGACCGCATCTGCTACCAAGATCGCCACGCCCGCGCGTAGTGCCACCGCCACGGCATCGGAAGGTCGGCACGAGATGCGCTGGCCGCTAGCCAGGACGAGCTCCGCAAAGAAGACGCCGTCGATCAAATCGGTTATCTCGACATGAACGCAAGGAAGCTTGAGCTCCTGCAAGATATTGCAGATGAGATCGTGTGTGAGTGGTCGGGACGCAACGACTCCCTGCTGAGAGAACGCGATCGCGGCTGCTTCTGGGCTTCCAATCCAAATCGGCAACTGCCGGTTGCCCTCGGCAAGGAGCAACACGATGTCGTTTGTCGCTTCGACCATTCGGATTCCTGCCACGGTGACTTCACGCACGGGCGCTCCTCTGGATATGGCTGTTGCTCAGCGAACGACGTCTTGAATACCGCTGCGCACCAACGCAGCATGTAACGCCACAGACAGCGCTGCTATTTCACGCGCTGTTTCAGCAGCCCGTTGTACGCCGTCAACTGCCTTCGATTTGGCAATGGGAGTAATGATTTGCTGCACCAAGCCGATCTCACGATCGGCAGCTGCCTTGAATGCGCGCAGGTGTCTCGGTTCGATGCCAAACATCAACAACGCACCAACCGTACGAAGCACAGAAAAGTCGTCTGCGCTGTAAAAGCCGTCTTCGCTTGCGATGAGTCCGAATCCTTCGATCTCGGTGAGTAGCACCGGCGCAATCTGTGCCGCCTCACAAATCTCTGCTCGGGTCATTCGCACCGGCTTTGATGCGGTGAAGTCCTCTGCCCGAACCAATGAATCCACAGACACCAACGGCCGCGGCGGATTCCCTGAACTCGTGGGTTGCAGACCCCGATCAATCGCGTCGAGGTGATCCTTGATGACACGAAGGGGCAAGTACTGGTCACGTTGAAGGCCCAAGATGTAGCGCAGACGCTGCACATCGCCGGGAGCGAATTTGCGGTATCCGCCGGCGGTTCGCTGTGGTGTGACCAGACCTTCGGCTTCGAGGAATCGAATCTTCGAAATAGTGACATCGGGGAAATCTTGCTTCAGCAAACCGAGCACGTCGCCGATGCTCAGTAGGTTCTCGGCGACAGCAACTGCGGGCCTCACAGGTCAGCTCCATTCGATGCGTAGAAGGTAAACCGGTACTTGCCAATCTGTACTTCGTCGCCAGGCCGAAGCGTGGTGGCTTCATTGATACGCACCCGGTTGACGTAACTGCCGTTGAGGCTGCCAGTATCCGCGAGAGTCCAGCCCTCGGCGTTACGCGTCAATGTCGCATGATGGCGCGACACCGTGATGTCGTCCAAGAAGATCTGCGACTCCGGAGCTCTACCGACACCGACAACATCGTCACTGAGCGGGTACGAAGCGCCTTCGTTCGGACCGTGCCAAACGACGAGAACTGCCGTGTTGCCAGTGGCTAACGCCGGAGCAACTTCCAGATCCAAAACACCAGTGCTGTCCGGCACTGAGACGCTATGTCCGCACTTGCCACAAAAGCGGTCATCGCCCTGAACGGAATGTCCGCAGACCGTGCAGATGCTCATGCTGACTCCGTCCCTGTGGGAAGTGGCATTGCGAGTGACCGTAAGTTCTGCGAAACAGATCTCAACGCCATTCGAGCCTAACCGTGAACCTGAACTTCAGCCTAGGCAACAGATAGGTCAGGGGTCAATCAGGCTTCGTTGATGAATGCGCGATAGGCCGCGGCATCCAACAAATGCTCCTGGGCGTGAATCGCTCCACCAGAAACCTCGACGTCGGCAATCCATCCGTCGCCGTACGCATCCTTGTTCACGGTTTCCGGTGACGTTTCTATCTTGTCGTTGCGATGCACCACAACGCCGTCAACCGGAGCGAAGATATCGCTCACGCTTTTCGTGGATTCGATTTCGCCGCAAGGGGCGCCTGCGCTGATGGTCTCCCCTACCCGGGGCAAGGTTACGAAAACGATGTCACCTAAGGCGTCTTGTGCGTAATCGGTGATGCCAAAACGAACGACCCCCTCGGAAACTTCGTGAACCCACTCGTGTTCCTTGGTGTAATGGAAGTTCTCGGGAATGTTCGTCATGGAATCCCTCCAAGGTCAAGACGTAGCGGCAGCGTAGCGCGGCTTGCGCGGCTGCACGATGGAGTCAATAGTCACATCATCAGAGGTTTGCGCCGAGAAGCGGGCACCTGCGGCATTCACCGCATCTGCAACACCGCCTGGAATATTGAGCGCGGCCGCCATTGTGTCGCCATCGCCAATTGCGGTAATGACGTACGGAGCGCGCACAACCGCTCCATTCACCACGATGCCGCGCGTACGTCCATCAGCGAACCAGGTGCTGACAACGATGCGTCTGCCATTGACATCGATGGCTTCGGCTCCTGCATCACGCAATTCTTCAACCACGTTCAGCATCATTGACGCATCAAGAACGCCCGTGGGGTCAACAAATCTGACACGCAGCCCGGGACCGTAGACGGGAACAGTGCCCGCGAGCACGCTGAGTACGCGCACGCGATCTCGTGTTTGCGCGATCACTTGTTCCGCTGAGCCAGCGAGGAGTTGATCACGCGCAGATGTCAATGCGCGGGTCTCATCTTCAAGACGGTTCCGCCGTTGGGTGAGGTCGTCAAGAATCTGTACCAAGTCGCTCTCGCGAGCATTCGCCAAGGCCCCGACCGTGTCGTTGATACGGACCGTACCCACTGCCGCAAATCCAAGGAGCATGCAGACAATTCCGACCAATAATTGGCGTTTCGTACCACGTGGCGCCAGCGCAATCTTCGCTCGATCCCAGGGAGAGAGGGCCATCGGCTCAGGCCTTAAACAACGCGCGACGAATGGCCGCCAAATTAGAGAAAATCCGAGCGGCAAGGACAACGACGACGCCCGTGGACAGTTGCGCGCCGACACCCAGCTGGTCTCCGAGGAACACGATGAACGCGGCAACCACCACGTTGCTCAAGAATGAGACCACGAATACTCGATCTTCAAAAACACCTTCGAGTAGGGCTCGGAACGCTCCGAACAGCGCATCGAGGGCCGCGACAATGGCGATCGGCAAGTACGGCTGCAGCGCTAGCGGCACGGTTGGCTGCAGGATTATGCCCAAGACCACACCAAAGATGAGTCCGAGTGCCGGGATCATGACGCTCCTTCTGCCTGCGCGAGCGTCGGCAGGGTCGAGGTTCCCGCCGGCACAGCAAGTCGTTTGTGTGTGGTCAATGTCCACCGGATACGGTATCTGTCGCGAAGTTGTACCAACTCGTCCCACTCCGTGCTTTGTCGGAATTGCGTATTCATGCGATTGGCGTTGCCAAGAGCTCGAATCTCGATCGGCGAGGAAATCGGTTGATAATCGACGAGAATCGCATTACCTGCGTTGCGGATTGCCGTCCGATTGGTAAGCCGGATTCCGTCAATGCTGATGGCTTCTGCACCAGCAGCCCAAAGCCCGTTGACCGCGTGTTGCAAGTCTCGGTCGATGACTCTGCCCAGATCCGTGGTGCCGGAGAATTGCGGCTGCCGTGAATCATCGAGCACCAACAACAATCCTGGGCCTCGCATTGCCACAAAACCGGCGGCACTCCCCTGTGCGTCCAGAGCCGCTGCAAGTGCCCCATCAATATCAGGACGGATCGCGTTCTCAGTGTCTTTGAGGGCCGCTCGTGCCGCCAGAAACTCGGTCTCCACGAGATTGGTGCGCGCCTGCTCTGCAAGCACGCTGATGCGCAACTGATCGCGTGCAGCGGTGACCTGGGGACGCGACTGTGCCATACCCACACCTGCAGCAATGATGACAAAACCGACCGCTGCCATCGATATCAGGGACAGTGCACGGCCGATCCAATCAACGCGATGATGATGCTCTGCGGTATGCCGATAGTCACTCAATCCATCGGCCTCCAGGACCAGCCTCAACCAATCCTGATGCTTCCGTGGTGGCGTCACGCTTCGACTTCCTCGCGTGCTGACCAGTACAGAAAAGCGGCGTACCAATACATGCCGAGCCCCCAAAGCCCAAATGCCCAACCGAACGCTCGACACGCTTGCTGAAGACTCGGCACGGCCTCGCCCAGAATCAGGATGGGGAAGGCATACAGCAGCAACATCGTGGCGGCCTTCCCGATGTAATGCACCGGTACGCCAAAGATGCCGCGTCTTCGCAGCCAGATCAAATACGACGCCATCAGCACGTCGCGAAGCAGAATGGCAATGACCAGCCACCACGGCAGTACATCTATCACCGCTAGACCAATAATGGTGGATGCGATGTAGAGGCGATCCGCCATCGGATCCAAGCTTTCGCCCAGTTTGGAGTGCTGGTTCAACGTGCGCGCGATTTTGCCGTCCGCCCAGTCCGAGACCCCGGCATAGATAACAAACCCCAGAGCCAGTCCGAAGGATTGCGCAGTAATGGCGTGGAAAAAGAAAGGGACGCCGAGCAACCGAGAAGCTGAGATGAGGTTCGGAATCGTCAGGATTCGTGCATCGTTATCCGTCACCGGTCACCCACCGTCTGCTCAGATGCCAAAGGTAATCGTCTGGTGTGAAGAAATCCTGCAGGCGTGCGGGAACTGGGCGGCGGTTCGCGGAGGCAGGGAAACACAAAGTGCCCAAGGCGAACCCTGAGCACTCGCTGTCGGGCTTGCGGTGCCCTGTTTCAGGACATATTTATCGCATGTCTCACGTCATGCTTATCGCTTAGTGGCTCGGGTGTGTTGAACGCTGCGGTGCATGTCGAAGCAGCGCGTGATTGTTGAAGCAGTGTTAGCCGGTAAGTCTCAGCGGGCCGTCGCAGAGCTTTACGGGGTGTCGCAACCTCGGGTGAGTCAGTTGGTCGCGGCCTGGCGGGCAGGCGGCTGGGACGCGGTGGAACCACAGTCGCGAAGACCGAGAACCAGCCCCAACGCGACGACTCCCGAAGTCATCGAACAGGTCCTCAATGCACGCAGACAGCTGCTGGCTGACGGCTGCGACGCCGGACCACACACCATCCACACCCTGCTCACACGCGACCACAGCACGCCAGCACCGCCCTCACCGGCGACGATCTGGCGGATCTTGTCCCGCGCCGGTCTCATCACCCCGCAACCCAAGAAACGGCCCCGCGCCAGCTACCTCCGATTCGAAGCCGACCTGCCCAACGAATGCTGGCAAGCCGACTTCACCCACTGGCGCCTCGCCAACGGACGCGACGTCGAGATCCTGCTCTGGCTCGACGACCACTCCCGCTACCTGATTTCCGCCACCTGCCACAAACCCGTCACCGGAAGCATCGTGCTGGCCACTTTCCGGGCAGCCTGCGACACCCACGGCATCCCGCAATCAACGTTGACAGACAACGGTTTAGTGTTCACCACACGCTTCCGCAACGCACCCAACGGATTCGAAATCGAACTCCGAGACCTCGGCATCGAGCAGAAGAACGGGCGCCCCAACCACCCCCAAACCCAAGGGAAAGTCGAACGCCTCAACCAAACACTCAAACAGTGGCTCACCGCCCAACCCGCGGCGGCAACACACGACGCCCTACAACACCAACTCGATGCCTTCGTCGACTACTACAACCAGCAGCGACCCCACCGCTCACTCGCCGGCAGAACACCCGCCGAGACCTACCAGGCCCGCGCCAAAGCCACACCCGGAACCCGCGACGGGCACTACCGCATACGCGACGACAAGGTCTATGCCACCGGCAACGTCACCCTCCGACGCGGCGGCAAACTCCACCACATCGGCCTCGGCGTCGAACACGCCGGCAAAGCCATCCGCATGCTCATCCACGACCTCGAAATCACCATCATCGACCGCGACACCAGCGAAATCCTGCGCGAACTCACCCTCGACCCCAGCCGCAACAACCAGCCACGCGGCCTCAAACCAGGACCCAAGAAAGGCACCCCACGACAAGGCGGAATGCCCAAAGGCTTCACCTACAAACAACCCAGAAATATAAGAAAGTCTCGAGACATCCGATAAGGATGTCCCGAGACTTCACACTGTCGGGCTTGCGGGATTTGAACCCACGACCCCTTGACCCCCAGTCAAGTGCGCTACCAAACTGCGCTAAAGCCCGGCATCAGTAGATGCAGGCGGAACCTTATCTCAACGCGGCAGGACGACGTGCCACTAGTGGCCCCGCTTGGCTCGGATGCGGAGTTGGATGCGCACTGGAGATCCCTCGAATCCGAACTCCTCGCGAAGCCTTCGTTCGATGAAACGGCGGTAGCCGGCATCGAGAAAACCTGATGTAAAGAGCACGAAGGTCGGAGGCCGAGTACCCGCTTGTGTTCCAAACAGAATGCGCGGCTGCTTGCCACCTCGTAGCGGGTGCGGGTGCGCCGCCACTACTTCGCCCAGAAATGCGTTGAACCGACCGGTCGGAATGCGCGTTTCCCACCCCGCTAAAGCGCGCTCAACGTGCGGCATCAACTTCTGAACGTTTCGCCCTGTCTTGGCCGCCATGTTGATACGAGGTGCCCAGTGCACCTGTTGCAGGTCCACGTCGTACTGTCGCTCAAGTTCGCGCCTTCGGTCGTCATCGACGAGGTCCCACTTATTGAAGACGAGGACAACCGCTCGGCCCGAATCGACGACCATGGACAAGATGCGCTGGTCCTGCTCGGACAGCGATTCACCAGCGTCTACGAGCACCAGCGCTACCTCGGCCTTCTCAAGGGCCGCACGGGTACGTAGAACGGCGTAATACTCATGGCCACTGGTCTCCGCTACGCGTCGCCGGATCCCTGCAGTATCAACGAAACGCCAGACCTTTCCATCGATCTCAATGAGCTCATCGACTGGATCCACGGTGGTCCCTGCAATAGGTGAAACAACTGCACGGTGTTCACCCGCCAATTGATTCAGTAACGAGGATTTGCCCACGTTCGGTTTGCCGACTAGCGCGATTCTGCGTGGCCCACCATGCACAGAACTTCCAGATCCTTCGGCAGGAAGCGCCGCGATAATGGCGTCAAGTAAATCGCCCGAGCCCCGACCGTGCAGCGCTGAGACCGCATGCGGTTGACCCAGACCAAGATTCCAGAGAGCAGCTGCATCGGCCTCTGTGCGCGAGTCATCGACCTTGTTGGCCACCAGCAGCACCGGCTTCTTCGACTTTCGCATCAGTCGGACAACTGCCTCGTCGTCATTCGTCGCCCCAACCGTTGCGTCGACGACCAGTACCACGACATCTGCCATTGCCATAGCAACCTCGGCCTGTTCCGCGATCAACGCAGACATGCCTTGCGCTTTGACTTCATATCCTCCGGTATCGAGGAGAACAAAAGGAACACCGGTCCATTCAGCCTCGTAGGCAACGCGGTCCCGCGTTACGCCGGGCTTATCCTCCACAACTGCTTCTCGCCGGCCGATGATGCGATTCACGAGCGTGGACTTGCCAACATTCGGTCGACCAACGATGGCGACCACTCCGCGTGCCTCACGGGATTCGGGCACGACGTCGTCGACGAGTTCCGCATCGATCTCTTGGACTGCCAGTTCAGCGGCACGTGCCTCGTCGATGCCGTCTGGCAAGAACCACTCTTGGTCACCCGCTAGCAGGCCGTCATCAGTGGTCATGTGCACCTCCGGTGCGTTCAACGATAAGGCCTCGCACAGAGCGAATGACCTCATCGAGCGACAGATGTGTCGCGTCAATACTGGTGACTCCATCGACAAGGCGCAGCGGCGAGTGTGCTCGGGTTGCATCTATGGAATCTCGAGCTGCCACCATCCCGCGCATGGCGGCCGCAGTTGCTGGATCGGTGAACTCCGCCAAACGCCTCGCTTCGCGCGCGGATAGATCCGCCGTCAAGAAGATGCGTACATCTGCATCGGGCGCGACCACGGTTGTGATATCGCGGCCCTCAACCACAATGCCGTTTACGGCAGCGTCGATAAGGATCCGTTGACGTTGAACCGCTTGGGCTCGAACCTGCGGGTCCGCAGCAATCTGCGATACGGCTGCCGTGACCTCGGGCCCGCGGATATCCGAAGTGATGTCGTGTCCGTCGACTTTCACACACTCAGCATCCGGTGACACCGAGATCTCAAGTGGACATGTCGACATGTCATGATGTCCTTGAATCGACCACCAGGCGAAGGCCCGGTACATCGCTCCTGTGTCGAGATACTCGAGATCAAAGATCCTTGCAATGGCACGGGCCACACTGGATTTCCCTGAGCCGCTCGGGCCATCTATGGCCACCACGATCCGTTGCTGCACGCTCACAGCCTACTTATGAGCGAACCTGCCAGCCGCCCATGATGAGCAGTTCCCGCAACTGAGACGCCGACTCCGGGCGAACGCTGAGGTCCACGATCGCCAACTCGCGACCGAGAAGGTGGTCAATACGAACGTCTTCGATGCTGATCTCGGCATCAGCCGCGGCGGCAAACAACCGTGCGAGCGCACCCGGACGGTCGTCGATAGATACCGAAACAACTGCATCCTCGGATCGCACAGGGCCACCATGTTTCGCCGGAATGCGGGACCTGCCTGCGTTGCCGACATGCAGCATTTCCCTCAGCGAGGCACCGGCTTGCAGTGCCGTGCGTACCGAATGCAAGTGTTCGCCAAAAGATGCCAGCACGGCATCAACCTCGACTGCATTCGCCTGCAGAATGTCGTCCCACAATTCCGGGTTCGACCCGGCGATTCGAGTGAGGTCGCGCAACCCCTGACCTGAAAGCGCAATGTCATTGGCCGGCGCCTTCGCGATGAGGCCCGCCATGATCGAAGCCAGCAACTGCGGGGTATGCGACGTCAGCGCGACCGCTCGATCATGATCTGCAGCAGTCATCGTCGTAACTACCGCCCCGCAGTCCTCGGCCATCTGCCGAACTGCAGCGACACGGTCTGGATGCACATCAGGCGTTGGAGTGAGGATCCATGGTCTATCCACGAACAAATCCGCTCGAGCTCCGAGCGGACCGCTCGTCTCTCGACCTGCCATTGGATGACCCCCTACGAACCGACCGCGAACTTGGGATAGTGATTCAATGTCAGCTATAGGTTGAGTCTTGACGCTGCAAACATCTGTAAACGTCGCATTGAGATATGTAGTGCTCGCCTTGTTCAGTACAGCCCGCATTTGCGCTGGCGGTACTGCCACAACGATGAGTTCTGGCTCATCTGAAGGCGCAATCTCGCGACCCGCTCCCATGCCTTCTGCAGTCTGGACGTGCTCCACCGACTGGTCCATGAGCAGAACATCATGACCAGCCTTGCTGAGCGCAAGACCAACTGAAGTGCCAATAAGTCCGGCTCCGATAATCAGCACTCTCATAAGTCAGGCCAGCGCTCGTTGACGAATCACTGTGCCAGGTCCAGTCGTAGCACTTCGGCTCCACGCAGATACACATGTGCGAGCTCCGCGCGCGGACGTTCTGTTTCCATGTGGACCAGCACGCGGATAACGAGCGGCAGTGCCCCTTCGATGTCCAGTTCGCTGGCGCACATGAGCGGAACATCACCTAACGGGAGTTCACGTGCTGCCGCTGCAGGGAATCCACAGCGCAAGTCCGGGGTTGCAGTAAAGAGAATTGAGATTAAGTCGGCCGGGACGACTTGGTTGCGCTGGAACAGTTCCTGCAGGAGTTCGACAACAGCTTCACGCATTTCCGCAGCATCGTCTTTGCTGAGTTTGGTTGCGCCTCGAAGCGCCCTTACGGCCATAAGCGCATCCTAACTGTTCTGGAGCGCTTTACCGGTAGGGCGCTACAGCACTTTATCTGCGTGTCGCTTTATCTCATTCGCGTGATTTCAGTCGCTGGTTTGGATATCGCTATATCTACTTCTCTGAGCGCAATCTGACTAGTAATAAATCTCTAAATGGACTTGAACGGATGCCAGCATATTGCCGATATATGCTTATATCGCTATTCACGGATCGATTCGAGCAGCGCGGTGCGTTCCAGAGTCGTGAGTTCCCGCATCTCTCCAAGCTTGAGATCGCCCAACTGCAATGACCCAAGACGAGTCCGGGTGAGTCGCTCCACTGGGTGTCCGATAGCCTTACACATGCGACGAACGATGTGCTTGCGACCTTCGTGTAGGACAATCTCTACGATGGAGAAGTTCTCGCTAACGCTCTTGACTACTGCCTCGTCCGCCACTGCATACCCATCTCCGAGTTCCACCCCCGACAACAGTTCTCGAAGCGATGCAGTTGAAACACGGCCTCGCACTCTCGCCAAATAGGTCTTCTGGACGCCGTGGGATGGATGCATGAGTCGATGGGCCAAGTCCCCGTCATTGGTGAGGAGTAGGAGCCCTTCCGTCTCTTCGTCCAGGCGGCCGACATGGAAGAGCCGCTGAGCGTGACCTCGCACGAGGTCTCCTACACATGGACGCCCTTGGTCATCGGACATGGTGGTGACGATGCCGGCGGGCTTATTCAGCATGAGAACGACTACTTCAATTGCAAATGCAATGACTCGGCCATCAAGCGAGACCACATCAATCGAAGGATCCACGCGGGTACCTAGATCGGCCACGATGCCATTCACTCGGATGCGGCCAGCACCGACCAGCGCATCGCAGGCACGGCGAGAACCAACCCCAGCTTGCGCCAGCGCTTTCTGCAGTCGAATGCCTTGGTTCACCACACCGGCACTCTAGACCTTTACTTCACAGTGAGGCGTCAAGTTCCGTGAGTGTCTCGATGCCGGGCAAGTGCTCGGCAATTTCCGGAAGCTCTTCCACCGATCGGAGACCCATACGCTCCAAGAAGTAAGCAGTTGTGCGGAAGAGAATCGATTGACCATCGAGCTCATCCCCGGCAGCTTCGATCAGGCCTCGCTGCACAAGTGTCCGTACAACTCCATCCACATTCACGCCGCGGATAGCTGCGATGCGCCCTCGACTGATGGGCTGCCGGTAGGCGACAATTGCCAGAGTCTCAAGGGCGGCTTGTGTAAGGCGTGCATTCTGGCCGTCTCGGATGAAGCGCTCCACAGCCACCTGGCAGTCAGCGCTGGTGTACAGGCGCCACCCATCAGCAACCCGTCGGATCTCAATACCACTCCCCCGCGCTCCGTACGATGCTGCGAGTGATTCCAGGCCCTGCACGACCTCTGGCTCGGGGACGCCAAACGCAGTCGCCAGATCCACTGGTGCCAATGCTCCATCTGTCACGAGTAAGACAGCCTCAATTGCCGCCATCAGGGTAGGAGCACCCAACTCAACAGTGTGTTCGAGGAACGGTTCAGTCATCGGTTGCTCCCTCAAATTCATCAAATTCGGCCCGAATCTCTTCAGTTCCGCTCCAGCGGATATGGAGATCCCCGAGCGGTGCCACCTGGTCAAAGGTGACATCCCCATCACGGTACAACTCGAGCAATGCCAAAAATCTCGCTACAACAATAAGTCGACTATCGGCATCCTGAATGAGCTGACGAAATGTTGTCAGCCCTAAGCGCCGAATGCGTTGACCGATAATGATGCCCTGCTCGCGAACACTGACTTTTGGCACGTGGAGGTGTCCCAGGCCCACCACTGCCTCAGCTCGTGGCGCCAATGCCCGGGCAGCCACTGCCGCAAATGCTTCCGGCCCGAGCAACAGGACCTCAGGAAGCAGTGACGCAAAGGGCTCCTCCATGCCCACAGACCGGGCATGGCGTCCGGATTCGCTGAGCAGGGCTGCGGCGAAATCTTCAGCGACGAGCTTGAATGCGCGGTACTGCAGGAGTCGCGCAAACAGCAGATCGCGCGCTTCCAAAACGGCGAGATCTTCTTCATCCTCGACTTCACCACTGGGCAGGAGTCGCGCCGCCTTCAGATCAAGGAGCGTGGCTGCGACAACCAGGAACTCGGTCGCCTCGTCCAAAATCCAAGCGCCCTCAAGATTGCGGATGTACGCAATGAACTCATCGGTTACTTCATGCAACGCGAGCTCGGTGACTTCGAGTTTGTGCTTCCCTATAAGGCTCAGAAGGAGATCGAAGGGACCTTCGAAATCGGCCACTCGAACACGGAAGCCGTCGCGCGGAGTGGTCTCACTCGCTGCGACGGCTTCCAACATGCTCGTACCTTACGACCACTTGTCGCAGATCTGCGGATTGACTTAGAGTGACCAAAGGTGATTTCACGAGCAATCGTGAAATGCCCATGAGGTTAAAGGGATATGTCGCTAAATGATTCCAACAGTACGTGAGTGGTTCGCATACGAACCCACCATGCCCGCCCCGATTGAACGAAAGCGAGCTCGGGTCATCTCGGTGTTCAACCAGAAGGGCGGCGTCGGCAAGACGACAACCTGCATCAGTCTCGGTGCTGCACTTGCAGAAGCCGGATACCGAGTGCTCTTGGTGGACTTTGACCCCCAGGGATCGCTCACGGTAGGTCTGACAGGGGCACACGAACTTCCCCAGACGATTTACGAAGCGATCATGGGTCACTTGTCCGCAAGTGACGTCCTGCTCAAGACCGGTGTGTCGGGCATGGACCTGCTGCCTGCGACGATCGAGTTATCCGCGGCAGAGATGCAACTCGTGAGCGAGATGGGTCGAGACCAGGCGCTTGCGCGCCTGCTTGAGCCGCTGATCGGGGATTACGACATCGTCCTCATCGATTGTCTGCCCAGTCTTGGCCTCTTGGCAGTGAACGCGCTGGCTGCATCAGACAGCGTGCTGATACCCCTGCAGTGCGAGTATTACGCGCTTCGAGGTATGGCACTCCTGTTTGCCACCATACAAAAGGTGCAGGAACGCATTAACGCTCGACTTCAGATTGAGGGAATTATTCCCACTATGTACGACCAACGCTCTACCCATCACCGCGATGTGCTTTCGCGGGTCATTGAGGGATACGGCGAACTGACTTTTCACACTGCCGTGCCGAAAACGGTGAAGTTCCCGGAGTCCACCGTGGCCGTCGAATCCATCATCCAATATGCGGCATCATCCGTCGGAGCCGTGGCTTACCGACGACTTGCTGCAGAGTTAGCAGAACGGATCCAGGCATGAGTAGCCGACGTGTCAGTTTGCCCGGCGCCGACGAACTCTTCCGACGCACGCAAGCCCCGGTTCGCCCAGAGGTTCGAGTCGCTGATTCTGCCGACATCGACAGCGCACCGTCAGTGCCAGCCGCAATGGAAGCCGGTGTGCGGAGCACGCAGGTCACTGCGAAACGGCGCCGCGGTTCATCGGGCCGACCCACGGGTCGCATCCGCCACGACGAGAAGATCACTGTCTACGTCTCGCCGGAGGAACTCATCGATCTCGAGAATGCCAAGTTGGCCTTGAGAGCACAACATGGTCTGGCAGTCGACCGCGGAAGAATTGTGCGGGAGGCGCTCGCCGTCGTCGTAGCGGATCTGGAGCAGCGCGGCGAGGATTCCATCATCGTGCGCCGGCTTCGCGGCCTGTAGCTCACAGCGCCCTGGGGTGTGTCTGAAGGTAGACCTCGCGCAATTGATCAACCGATACTTTCGTGTAGATCTGTGTTGTTGCTACCGATGCATGCCCGAGTAATTCCTGCACAACCCGAATGTCCGCGCCACCACTCAGCAAATGCGTTGCGAATGAGTGACGCAAGACGTGTGGCGAGACGTGAGAAGTGATACCAGCGCGCCGTTCCAACTCCTCCAGGTCGGCCGCCGCCGATTGTCGGCCCAAGCGCTTGCCGCGGTCGTTGACGAACAGCGCAGGGGTACCTGCGCCACCCGCGAGCAGCTTTGGTCGACCGCGAGTGAGGTAAGCGTCGATCGAATCACGAGCCATCGAACCGATCGGAACCAATCGCTGCTTGTCGCCTTTGCCGCGTACGACTACTACTCGTTCGTCGCCGCTGACATCATCGAGATCTAGGCTGAGGGCCTCTGAAATCCGAGCACCTGTGCTGTATAGCACGTCAGCGAGCGCACGAGCGCGAAGGCCGAGCGGGCTCGCCGTATCGGCGCTCTCAATCAACAACACTACCTCTTCGACACTCAGCGCCTTAGGCAACCGTTGAGGCGGTGAAGGCGTCCGCTCCTCTTTGGCAACATCAACCAGAACCCATCGTTCACGCAAAGCGAAACGATGGAGTCCGCGCACGGATGCCGCGATTCGAGCAATCGAACTGGCCTTAAGCGGAGGCCGAGATGCATCACCAATTTGCTGCGTCCGAAGAAAGGCCGATACGTGATCTTGCTCGATAGATCGAAGGTCATTGATCGATCGTGAGGCAAGGAAGTCGGCATACAACGCAAGATCCCGACGATACGCCTGCACAGTGTTGGCGCTCAGGTTTCGCTCCACAGCGCAGTAGGCAATGTATTCATCTATATGCAGTTGCAGCGCACTCGACACAGTTGCAGCGTAGGGCTTCAGTTGCCGAATACGCGGTCGGTAGCCACGAGATGGTCTCGAAGCGGCCAGGCGGCAGCGGCCGGGCGAAGTGTCTGCCAAGCTCTCAACTGAGCGGATTGCGCCGCAAGTGCACCAACCACAAGGGAAGTGCTACACAAACCTCCGGCAAAGATCGATGCACATAATTCGTCGATCGAGACGAACATGCTTGGCATGTCTTGTTCTTCTGCTTCCATTGTTCTTGGACGCTCCGCCAAGGTTGTAAGGCCACGTGCGAGGTAGATGCGTAGTAGTTCGGTGGATCCACCAGGTGTTGTCGCATAATCAATCAGCACGTGCCATTCCGCAGCCGCGACTCCTGCTTCTTCTGCCAACTCCCGTTGTGCCGCCGCAAGCGGCGCTTCATCGGCCTGGTCGAGGAGACCAGCTGGGATCTCCCACAGGCGCGCCGCCAACGGATGCCGATACTGCTGGATCACCAGCACCCGCTCTTGGTCGTCAAGCGCCACGACTGCAACTGCTCCGAAGTGCACAACATAATCGCGTGTATGCGATTCGTCATCGAATAGCACGCTGTCCGAACGCACCGCGCTGATTGCTCCCCGAAAGCGCTCCACGCGATTCAGTGCTGGCAGCCCTCCGAACTCATCGGAAATCATCGGCGAGCGAGTGCCGCGCGAATGAGTCCCGCGAACAAGGGATGCGCCTTATTCGGGCGAGATTTGAATTCTGGGTGAGCCTGAGTGGCGACGAAATAAGGGTGCACTTCAGCAGGGAGCTCGACAAACTCCACCAGGTGCCCATCCGGGGAAGTACCGCTGAACTGCAGGCCGTGGGCTTCGAGCGTTTCACGGTAGGCATTGTTCACTTCGTAGCGGTGCCGGTGACGCTCTGTAACGTGCTCCGTTCCGTACGCGGTAGCAACGACAGAACCGGGCGTGAGTATCGCGGGGTACGTGCCCAATCGCATTGTTCCGCCCATATCGCGTTCGCCAGCGACCACATCGGCTTGATCTGCCATCGTCGCGATGACTGGGTGCGGCGTGCGATCGTCGAATTCAGCTGAGTTTGCTGCATCTAAGCCAGCGATCGAACGTGCATATTCAATAACCATGCATTGCAGACCGAGACAGAGCCCAAGTGTGGGAATACCGTGCTCACGGGCGTACCGAATCGCTCCGAGTTTTCCTTCGATGCCACGGACTCCGAATCCGCCTGGCACACAAATCGCATCAACGTCGGCGAGCGCATTTGCTGCTCCAGCATCTGACTCGCAGACATCTGACGCTACCCAACGAATGTGCACCTTGGCATTGTTCGCGAAGGCACCTGCGCGCAAAGCTTCCGTCACGGAAAGGTAGGCATCGGGAAGATCGACATACTTGCCAACCAGCGCAACCGTGACTTCGTGCGCGGGATGATGCACCACGCTCAGTAGTGCGTCCCAAGATTCCCAATCGACATCGCGAGCAGGCAGGGACATGCGGCGCACGACATACCGATCCAGCCCCTCGTTGAACAGCACTTTAGGTATGTCGTAGATACTCGGCGAGTCGACAGCAGCCACGATGGCCTCGGTATCGACATCACACATCAACGAAATCTTGCGCTTGATGGCTTCCGGTACCGGACGATCGCAGCGCAGCACGATCGCATCCGGCTGGATACCGATGCTGCGCAATGCCGCAACAGAATGCTGTGTCGGCTTGGTCTTCAGTTCACCGCTAGGACCGATGAAAGGCAACAGACTGACGTGGATGAAGAAGCAGTTGTCTCTGCCTATTTCATGCCGCACCTGCCGGGCCGCCTCGAGGAACGGCAGTGACTCAATATCTCCGACCGTGCCACCAACCTCGGTGATGACGACATCGACGCCTGGAGCGCCCATCGCGCGAATTCGCGACTTGATCTCGTTGGTGATGTGCGGGATGACCTGAACCGTGTCTCCGAGATACTCGCCGCGACGCTCCCGCGCTATTACTTGTGAATAGACCTGCCCCGTCGTGACATTGGCAATGCGATTGAGATTGACATCGAGGAAACGTTCGTAGTGGCCAATATCAAGATCAGTTTCTGTACCGTCCTCCGTGACGAATACCTCGCCGTGCTGGAACGGATTCATCGTGCCGGGATCAACGTTGATGTAGGGGTCGAGCTTCTGCATGGTGACGCTCAGCCCTCGAGCGGTAAGCAGGTTCCCCAGCGATGAAGCGGTGAGCCCCTTGCCGAGGGACGAGGCGACGCCGCCGGTAACAAAGATGTGCTTGCTGACCGTCATCGGCGCTCCCGCAGAATTCTGGGTGCATGTCTGCACCTCTCCACGGAATCCCAGCCTAACAGTGGAACAGAGTCACTCTGATCCGGCGCGCGAAACGCTCGCCAGTTCGATCAGCTCCACGGCATGAGCCGTTGCGGATTCGGAATCCTCAACTCCAGAAAGCAATCTCGCGAGCTCTGTGGGTCGCTCTTGCACAGTGAGCGCCCGAGCCGTTGTGAGAGTAGATCCCGCCGTGACCTGCTTCTCGATGGTGATGTGACTATCGGCGAAGGCAGCCACTTGGGCGAGGTGTGTCACCACAATGACCTGATTCGATTGCGCGAGACGAGCAAGCCGGCGTCCCACCTCAAGAGCGGCGCGACCACCCACTCCCGCATCGACCTCGTCGAAGACGAACACGCGTGACTTGCTTGCCAGCACGACCGTCTCCAAAGCCAGCATGACGCGTGACAGCTCGCCACCTGAGGCAACTGCAGAGAGCGGCTGTGTCGGTTGACCAGGGTTCGCGGTGAAGGCGAACTCCACGAAATCGGCGCCATGCAGGCCCGGACTTCCTTGTCGGTTCACACGAATAGCAAACTCGGCGTGAGGCAGGCCCAGTTCCCAAAGCTCGGTTTGGACACGTTTTGCTAGCTCCGCTGCCGCGGCGCTTCGAAGATCGTGGAGACGCTCACAGACGACGGCGTATTCCTTCGCGCAATGATCGGCCAGGAGTTGGAGCTCATCGAGTGCCTGTTTCGGATCCGCCGCAAGGGCGAGCGCGCGAGCTGCATGGTCTGCGCGAGAAAGGATCGTCTCTACGTCACAGTTCCAACGTCGAAGCAAGGCGCTGATCTGGGATCGACGCGAGAGCAGATCATCCAAACTCGCGCCATCCGATTCGATGTCATCCATGAATCGGCCCAGCTCGTGCGCAATTGCGCTCAGCGTCTCCTGCGCCTCGGAGAGGCGAGAAATCCAATCTGCAAACTCGGTCGTGGATGCGTGTGGCTCCAACAGTCTGCGGGTTTGCGCAATCAAGGTCGTTGCATCCGTGAGTGCGAGACTATCGCCGTCTATCAGCATCGCGCTCGCTGTGCGCGTCGCCCGCTCGACGGCCTCGAGTGCAGACAGCGTGGCAATCCTTTGATCGAGTCGGACATCCTCACCCCGTTGCGGATCGATCGAAGCAACATCGTCAACGAGTGCGCGGTGCCCAGCCAGCAATTGCTCGTCCTGCACTGTGGCATTTCGTGCCGCATCGAGCTTGCTGGTGGCATCTTTGAGGTTCGTCCACGCCTGACGCACGATCGGCAGGAAGACTCCGATTTCCGCCGTAGACGCGTCAAGCAACTGTCGTTGATCGGAGTTGCGTGTGAGCCTTACTTGGCCGTGCTGGCCGTGCACAGTAATCCGATCGCTCAACAGTTCCGCGAGCACGGCTGCCGCAACCGGACGCGATCCGACCAGCGTCCTCGAACGCGCTCCGACGCTACGAGTGATGATGAGGTCGCCTGAATCGACATTGGCTCCGAGTTCATCGAGTCGCTCCATCAACGAGGCATCGCCCTGAACGGCAAGCGTGCAGTCGATCAACGCCTCCGACTCGCCATGTCGCACCAAAGTGGGATCGCTCTTAGCGCCAAGTAGCAACGACAGCGCAGTCGTCACGAGTGTCTTTCCGGCTCCGGTTTCGCCAGTAAGGACTGTGAGTCCCGGATCGAAATCCAAGGTAGTGCGGGCGATCACGCCAAGGTTCGTGATCGTGAGATCGCGAATCACCCGTGCTCCCGATTGCGCCAACCTGTCACCGGCAATTGGAACTTGGCAACGAGACGATCGGCGAATGGCGTTGAATGAATTCTTGCGAACAAGACCGCTTGTTTGCTTTCGCTCACGATGACATGGGCACCCGGACTTGCCATAACGTTCCGGCGGCCATCGCAGACCACAACAGCAGGAGCGAGCTCGTCCGCGATGGCAATGTCGATCTGTGCCGAGGGCGCGGTGACAATCGGCCGGGCAAAGAGCGCATGCGCGCTGACTGGGACGACCAAATGGGCATCGACATTCGGCCAAACGATGGGACCGCCCGCGCTAAACGCGTATGCGGTAGAGCCTGTGGGTGTCGAACAGATGAGACCGTCGCCACCCCAGGCCATGACGGGATGCCCCTCAATCGACACGATGACTTCCAGCATGCGATCACGAAGTGACTTTTCTACAGCGACCTCATTGAGCGCCCAGGACTCCCAAATCTCACCATTGGGGTTTCGCACCTGCACAGCAAGCGCGCGCCTTGGTTCGACGGCCCATTGACGATTCGTGATTCCATCGATGAGCGGTTCGACATCGTCCGCTTCCAATTCGGCGAGAAATCCGACTCGCCCTAGATTCAACCCGAGGAGCGGAACATTGGCATCTCGGAACATCTCTGCGGCGCGCAGGATGGTTCCATCGCCGCCGAGGACGATGGCGAGCTCAAGGTGCTCCAGGTCAACGGTTGCGAACTCGCCCACCTCGTGGGGCTCCCCTGCCGACGCAACTTCGATCCCGACTGCCTGGAGTCGCTCGGCAATCACTCGCGCGAGTGGTGGCACATCATCACGGTTTGCGTGCATGACCAAGCAGACCTGTCGGGTCACTGTGGCCCCTCCGATACTGCGTTCTCGATAACGCCATGCAAGTCAGGACACCATTCAACTCCACGCGATGCCCAAACGAAATACTCGACATTGCCGCTCGGGCCGGGAAGCGAGCTGGCCACTACGTCCCGCACGCCGAATCCGAGCTCTTGTATCGCGTCAGCGACACCGACGACAGCAGACGCACGCAGCGCAGGATCACGCACCACGCCGTTGCCGACGGACCCCTTGCCAACCTCAAACTGCGGCTTCACCATCAGCACGAGATCGGCGTCGGCCGTGACGACGCCGGCCAATGCTGGCAACACAGTCCGAAGGGAAATGAACGACAAGTCGGCAACAACAAGGTCCGGGGCGAATGCCAATTCATTGGGCTGAACATGGCGAACATTCATCCGCTCGTAGACATGGACACGCTCATCACTCCGGATGGGCCAGGCAAGCACGCCGTAACCGACATCAACGGCAAGGACTGCTTCTGCTCCGCGCTCAAGCAAAACCTGGGTGAAACCACCGGTGGATGCTCCAGCGTCCAAGGCACGGCGACCAGTGATGATGAGCCCCGCAGCGCAGAATCGATCAAGTGCACCAACCAGTTTGTGCGCGCCTCGGGAGACGTAATGATCAGGATGTTCAGACTTGATCCGAATCGAGGCGTCATCTCGCACTTGCGTTGCCGGTTTTCGCGCCGTTATCCCGGCTACTTCCACCATGCCAGCTTCAATGAGTTCCCGCCCATGATCTCGTGACCTCGCCAACTTGCGATGCACGAGTTCGGCGTCAAGACGACGGAGCATTACTGGCCGCTGGCATCCGCAAGCGTCTGCTGTAAGCGACCGTAGACATCTTCGAAGACCTGCTGGTGATCTGTAACCGGTATATCGCGAAGCAATGCAACCATCTCGACCGCTGAATCAACGCGCACGTCATTTGTCGACGTCCACGAAGTGGCCACGGCAAGCGGCAATTGTTCGTCAGCAGTTTCCGTCACGGCACTACGTTATCGGTTCGATCGCGCATCGGTCGACGCATCGCAAAAGCCTACGAACATTCATCGCGCGAGTCAGGTCACGCCAGACCGCGGAGTGCGCTGACATCAACCAGCGGTGCCGCCTCAAGCATCGCAATGTCGATCTTCGTGTGCGTCCCCCGCGCGGCCTGAACCAGCGCGCCGACAAGCGGATGCTCAGAGTCGGCGAGCACGTTGCCGCCGTCCCTCCAGATTCGCGCGATCGGCGCATGGAGTCCGCGAAGATCTTGTGCGATCAGCATCGGCCACGCATCTGTGGGTCTGAGGGCAAGATCCGCTATGCCATGTACACCTGTTAGCACGAGAAGCGAGTCCAACCCAGCAGCGATTGCGCCATCGATATCCGTGTCGAGTCGATCACCGATGACCAAAATGTCACGTGTTTCCAACTGTGCCGCGAGGGCGTTGAACAGCGTGGGCTTGGGCTTACCGATCACTACGGGTTCAACTCCGGTGCTATGAATCAGCAAGCCGACCATCGCACCGTTGCCGGGCGCACGCCCAAACGCAAGCGGAACCGTCGGGTCGGTATTTGTGGCGAACCATGGCTTGCCACGTTCGATGGCCCAGTGCGCCGTTGCAAGGTCGAACCAAGCGACCAGTGGGCCGTAGCCGACCAGCACTGCAGCGGCGCCATTTGCTACGTCGTTGGACATCGCCAAATCCTGGGATGCACGTAATGGCGACAGCCCCTCAGACAAGAGCGCTTCGGCGACGCCATCGCCACCTACTGCCAGGACATTCGCACCGGCGGGCAGAATCGTCGAAAGATACTTCGCCGCAGCTTGCGCACTTGTCATCACATGGCCGGCTTCGATGACAAGACCCAGCGAATGCAGGTGATGAGCTACAACCTGCGCCGGCCGATTCGCATTGTTGGTGGCGGCTGCCAGGATTGACCCCTGCGCTTGTATGGCATTAAGCGCTTCTACTGCGTAGGGGACGGCGTCTGCTCCAATGTAGACAACACCATCGAGGTCCAGTATTACAGCCGCATAATGCACAGTCGCAGCCTAGGCCGAGACGGGGAATGCTCGCGCCGATGACATTGGTTCAGCGGAGCTTGCTCAGCGAATTCACCTGCACTTCATAGCGGCTTGCAGGCCCGTGCGCTGTACGCCAGAAGCGACGGTGGAGGCATCCCTCTACCGCAATATGGGTTCCTGCTTCTAGTGCAAGTGCGCGCCTGCGCAGCCGTACCGAGTCCACTCGACAATCGAAGGTGTCTACGCGTGTCTCATCCGGCCTGGTGACGATGAGTCTGAAGATCACCACCACGTCACCACTTGGGAATGTGACTTCTTCGGCGGCTGCACTGAGCCGACCTGCCAACTTGCATTCGTTTGTCATTTTACCTCCGAGCCGAAGGTAGGAATGCCTGCTGACAGTTCCGGTGATCGCGAGGCTTTCGCGTGGAAAGCGAAAGGGCCGCCCGTATTTGTGGATACGGGCGGCCCTTTGTATGCGTCTAGATCTCGATCGCCATTGCGCGCTCAGCTGCGTCAGTCAGGTCATCAGCGTCGACCAAGGTTGCCTTCACGAACCAGTCGCGCGCCTCCTTGTTGCGTCCTGCAGCCAGCAATGCATCCGCGTAGGCATACCGCAAGCGAGCGGACCACGGTTCGGTCGACTTAGCCGCAAGTTCAGTGCATTCCAAGGTGGCAAGAGCCGCCTCGAATTGCCCCAGATCTCGCCGAGCACCAGAAGCCACGATTCGCATCTCCACTCGACCTTCCACCGAGAGACGGCCGACGTCTTGCGAGCGGGCAAGCGACAGTGCTTTGTCAGGCCGGCCCAATCCGCGCTCGCAATCTGCCATCACCGGGAGGTTATCCGCCTTGCCCGTGATCCGCGTGAAGGTTCGAAGCTCAGACAACGCCTCCGCGTACTCCTCACAGTGGTACGCGGCGATTCCACACGTTTCGCGCACGACGGCAATTCGAGCACCGCGCGTGCGAGCTGCACGAGCGTGGGCGAGACCCAGTTCGAAATCTTCTGCTTCCATCGCGTTGAGTGCGCATGCGAGGTGCTCCATGAGGAAGCGCGCGAGTAGCGGAGAAAGCGATTTGAGTTCCGCCAATACCGGCTTCGGAAGCACAGTGACATCAACATCTTCGGGGACCGCGGGCAACTTCTCGGGGTCGCCGTCACGGCGGGCGCGAGGATCTTCTTCACGGCCCTTACCTGTCGGGCGGTCACCGAAGGGACGACGTTCGCCATCACGGGCCGGGCCACGTGAGCCTGCTCCACCCCGATCGTCACGGTTGAACGGACGACGGTCTCCTGCACCCGAAGGACGGTCACCGAAAGGACGACGTTCACCATCACGAGCCGGACGATCATCACGATTGAAGGGACGACGGTCTCCTGAACCCGAAGGACGGTCACCGAAAGGACGACGTTCGCCATCACGGGCCGGGCCACGTGAGCCTGCTCCACCCCGAT
>CAWATP010000017.1:0-13975 GCA_963784905.1 uncultured Actinomycetota bacterium
GCTGGCGTGCACACGATCGGTAAGAAGGTCGTCGAAGAGGCTGCCGAAGTGTGGATGGCTGCCGAGTACGAAGGCAACGAGCGCACGGCGGAGGAGATTTCGCAATTGCTGTATCAAGTGCAGGCGCTCATGCTGGCACTGGGGATCACCCCTGAAGACGTTTACGAAACCCTCTGATCGGAATCCGTATGTTGCGCGTTGCCATTCCCAATAAGGGCGTTCTCTCAGAACCGGCTCGAGCCATGCTTCGCGAGTCGGGCTACTACGCTGCAAGTACGTCCCGTGAATTGGTCGTGCATGACCCCGATAACGACGCCGACTTCTTCTTTCTCCGTCCTCGGGATATTGCGACGTATGTTGGCGAAGGCACCCTCGACGTCGGCATAACCGGTCGCGACATGCTGCTCGATTCGGGCGCACCGGCTGACGAATTGCTGCAGCTGGGTTTTGGCGGTTCGAGTTTCCGTATCGCGGCGCCGAAGGGCACGGCGACATCGTTTGCCGATCTCAACGGCAAACGCATCGCGACCTCGTACGCAGGTGTCCTAGAACGCTGGCTCGTATCTCAAGCGATCTCGGCCAAGGTCATTGAATTGGATGGCGCGGTTGAGAATGCCGTGGCTCTCGGCGTTGCCGACTGGGTTGCCGATGTCGTCGACACTGGTACGACGCTTCGACAGGCCGGACTCGAGGTGATCGGCGAGCCGATTATGCGGAGCGAAGCCATCATCGTTCGCCGCACCGGAGCCCCTATCGATCCCGCGGTGGAGACGTTCATCCGCCGAATGAATTCGGTCATGGTGGCTCGCGCCTATGTGCTGGTGGACTACGACGTCCGCAGAGAGTTGCTCGAACGAGCGTGCGCCCTCACTCCGGGAATCGAGTCACCAACCATTTCGGCTCTTGCCAACCCAGAGTGGGCCGCTGTTCGCGCCATGTGCAGCCGCAGGGACGTGCACCGAGTCATGGACGAGCTTTACGACATGGGCGCGCGGGGCATTCTCGTCACCGATATCCACGCTTGCCGGCTGTGAGCGCTGCCGACGATGGGCGTTGCCCACCGCTGTTGGAACGTGCCCTGCAATCGGGAGTGCCGCTGGCCATAGCGGCAGCCGTATATCACGAACGGTTGCTGGTTCCCGTGGTGAAGGCACCGGACGGGGCGTTACCGGTCGACGAGGCAGACGCTTGTGGGACCGGTGACGCGATGGTTTCTGTCACCTTCGTCTCCAACGACGGCCGCAGAGCACTGCTTGCGTTCTCAAGCTTGAATGCGTTGGCCGCTTGGAACGCTGAGGCGCGACCGCTTCCGCAGTCTGGGCGCGACATTGCTGCCGCCGCACTGGCCGGTGGTATGGATGCATTGCTGATCGATATGGCCAGCGCTCACCGGGTGGCGCTCACTGGTGACGACTTGCGGCGTGCGGCCTCGGCCTAACGGTCGATCAACGCGTGGGAGAGCGGAATACCGGCCCTGTGTACTTTTCGCCCGGACCTGCGCCAGCGAGATCGGGAATGTCGGACATCTCGCGGAATGCGAGTTGCAGTTCTTTCAATCCGTCGCGGAGCGGTGCGGCATGGTGTGATCCGAGTTCAGGGGCCGCTGCGTCGACAAGGCCAGCGATGGCCGTGATCAAGACTCGTGCCTCGGCGAGATCTCGCGTGTCCTCGCCGCCTTCCCATACGCCGAGCTTGACGGCTGCAGCCGTCATCAGATCCACGATGGTGACACCGAGGATTTCTGTGGCCGCCAATGCGGCCAGATCGCGGGCGGCAGTGATCGAAGTTGGGGATTCGCTCGTCATGCCCGTAGACTCCCACCCGACCTCGCGATCCGAGTAATCGGATTGCGACGCACAAGTGGAGGGCACTCCCACCTCGTGACTTCTCGTCACACGGTTCAGGTCACGAACAATGCACGTTGTTCGGCGCTGCACTCGCGAAAGCGAATTGTCAGCAAGATCCTGTCTGCCCCTTCACGCCTGCGTGGTGGGGCAGTTGCATTTTCGGCTGTCGGGTCCCCCAGCTCTTCAATCAAGGAGTAGTTATCAGCGTAGAACCGAGGATCAACGACCGGATCCGCGTTCCCGAGGTTCGCCTCGTGGGCCCGGAAGGCGAACAGATCGGCATCGTGAGCATCGAAGACGCACTTCGTCTTGCGCTCGAGGCTGATCTGGATCTCGTAGAGGTTGCGCCTACAGCGCGCCCCCCGGTGTGCAAGATCATGGACTACGGCAAGTTCAAGTACGAGGCCGCACAGAAGGCGCGTGAGGCTCGTAAGAACCAAGTCCAGACCGTGATCAAGGAAATGAAGTTGCGTCCGAAGATCGACCAGCATGACTACGCCACGAAGAAGGGTCACGTCGAGCGCTTTCTGAAGGCCGGTGACAAGGTGAAGGTCACGATCATGTTCCGTGGTCGTGAGCAGAGCCGTCCCGAACTCGGTTATCGCTTGCTGCAGAAGCTCGCCGAAGACATTGGGGAGCTCGGCACAATCGAGTCCGCGCCGCTGCAGGATGGCCGCAATATGGTCATGGTGATCGGTCCAAACCGTAAGAAGCAGTCCGAGATCAAGCGACGCCCGGAAACATCCGGTGTTGATGTCGTCGTCCCCGTTGGGGATGTCGTCGTCGAAATCGTCGAGCAGGCCTAGGCCCGCAAAGTCCACGAGTAAGCAGGGAACACATGCCGAAGATGAAGACGCACAGTGGTGCGAAGAAGCGTTTCAAGCGCACGGGCACAGACAAGATCTTGCACGAGCAAGCAAACCGTCGCCACCTGCTTGAAGGTAAATCGTCGCGTCGTACGCGTCGTCTCGCCGCCAATGCTGAGTTGTCCGCCCCCCAGACGAAGACCGCGAAGCGTCTTCTCGGTCTGCGTTAAGGAGTTCTGAACCATGGCACGTGTAAAGCGCGCGGTAAACGCGGCGAAGAAACGTCGTAACGTCCTCGAGCAGGCTAGCGGTTACCGCGGCCAGCGCTCGCGTCTGTACCGCAAGGCCAAGGAGCAGGTCACTCACTCCCTCGTCTATGCATACGACCACCGCAAGGACAAGAAAGGCGACTACCGTCGTCTCTGGATCACCCGTATCAATGCGGCAGCCCGCTTGAACGACATGACCTACAACCGCTTCATGCAGGGCCTCAAGTTGGCCGGCATCGAAGTAGACCGCCGCATGCTTGCAGAACTCGCAGTGAACGACGCCGCCGCTTTCGCGCAGCTCGTCGCCGTTGCGAAGGCCGCGCTGCCGGTCGCTGCATAAGTCATCACACATCACATGAGCCCCGACATTCTGGGACCTCACGCGGGTCTCGTCGTCGGGGCTCGTGCGTTACTCAAGCCCCGCGAGCGTCGCGACCGCCAACTGTTCCTCGTTGAGGGACCACAGGCGGTTCGCGAAGCCGTGGCGGCAGGAGTGGTCCGCACCATTCTCATCGATCACATGCGCGACGCCATTGTCGAGGAGTTCGGCCCCATAGCCGATGCGTTTGTTTCGCCAAAGGCGCTGGACTCGATCAGCGATACTGAGTCGCCGCAAGGCATTGTTGCCATTTGTGGCATGCCAACCCTCGACCTTGACAATGTGCTGGGCGGCCTCACCAACACGGTTGTCGTGTGTGTGGGCTTGCAGGACCCGGGCAACCTCGGCACCATCATTCGGACCGCTCACGCGGCTGGGGTAGATGCCGTGCTGCTCACAACCGGCTGCGTCGACCTCTACAACAGCAAGGTGTTACGTTCCACGGTCGGCAGTCTGTTCCACGTCCCCGTGGTACAGGGCCTGGAGATGGATGACATCGCCGCAGCATTGAACAGTCACGGTGTGCAGTCCTTTGGTCTAGCCGGTGGGGGAGATCTCGCACTCTTTGAAATCGACGACGAACTGCTGCGTGAACCAACCGCATGGTGGCTTGGTAGCGAGGCCAAGGGGCTTCCCGAGGAGTTGCGCTCGCGCGTCGAGTTCGTCTCAATCCCTATGCCTGGCGGGGCTGAGAGTCTGAATGCGGCCGTCGCTGGAGCAGTTGCCATGTATGCGTCTGTACGAGCCAACGCCGCTCAGGGCGCGAAATAGACTTCGCTTCCGAAGGAGTCCTGATGTCCGCACCGAATTCGTCTTTCGACCCCAAGCAGGTCTCTGCGCTGAGCGCCGAGAGCGTCGATGCTGCGGTCGTGTCCGCGCTTGCAGAAATCGCTGCGGCGACGGACCTTGAACTGTTGAAGGCCGCCCGCCTCACGCATGCCGGAGATCGGTCAGCGCTGGCTTTGGCGAATCGAGAGATCGGCGCCCTACCGCCTGCGGCGAAAGCCGAGGTCGGCAAGCGAATTGGTGAAGCACGCGCGCGTATCCGTGAGGCTCTCGATGACCGAACCATCGTGCTTGAGGCCGAGGACGAGCAGCGAATGCTTGCCGAAGAGACCGTCGATGTTTGCGTCGTGATTGACGATTTACCACGCGGTGCCCGACATCCACTGACGTCCCTTTCGGAGTACGTCGGCGATGTGTTCCTTTCGATGGGCTGGGAGGTCGCAGAAGGACCTGAGCTTGAGGCCGAGTGGTTCAACTTCGATGCGCTCAACATGCCCCCGGAGCATCCTGCACGCGGCATGCATGACACCTTCTTCGTGGCACCAGAGGATAGTCATCTCGTCCTGCGCACACATACCTCACCTGTCCAGGCACGCACCATGTTGTCCAAGCAGCCGCCGATCTACGTCGTCGTTCCAGGGCGGGTTTTCCGCACCGATGAGTTGGATGCCACGCACTCGCCAGTTTTCACCCAGGTCGAAGGACTCGCCGTGGATGAGGGGCTGACCATGGCCCACCTCAAGGGCACACTGCTGCACTTCGCGAAAGCCATGTTTGGAGAGGATGCGAAGGTGCGCTGGCGTCCGTCGTACTTTCCATTCACGGAGCCGAGCGCCGAGTTTGATCTCTGGCATCCGCAGGCCAAGGGCGGTCCGCGGTGGATCGAATGGGGCGGCTGTGGCATGGTGAATCCGGCCGTGTTGCGCGCCTGCGGCATTGATGAAACGAAGTACACGGGGTTTGCATTCGGCATGGGGCTAGAGCGAACGTTGATGTTTCGTCACGGGATCACCGATCTGCGTGACCTCTTCGAAGGCGATGTTCGATTCTCGTTGCAGTTCGGAGTTGAGGCCTGATGCGCGTTCCTCGTTCTTGGCTTGCAGACTTTATCGAGATTCCGACGACGGCGACGCTGGACGATATTGCAGACGCGTACGTGCGTATTGGCATCGAACCCGAAGGCACCGAAATTGTCGGAGCTGACCTCGTCGGCCCGATCGTGGTCGGTCGCGTCCTCGCCTTTGACGAAGAGGCTCAGAGCAATGGCAAGACCATCCGATGGTGTCAGGTCGAGTTAGCCGATGGCGTCACCAATGGCATCGTGTGTGGCGCTCGCAATTTCTTCGCAGGGGACAAGGTCGTGGTTTCGCTGCCTGGCGCAATCCTGCCAGGAGGCTTTGCTATCGCGGCCCGCAAGACGTACGGGCATGTCTCCAACGGCATGATCTGTTCCGCTCGAGAACTCGGCATGGGTGATGATCACAATGGGATCATTCGATTGGTCGAACTTGGTCTCGATCCCGAAATCGGGACTGATGCGATTGCGTTGCTCAACCTTCGCGACGAAGTCGTTGAGTTAAACGTGCTGCCGGACAGCGGTTATTGCATGTCGATTCGAGGCGCTGCCCGTGAGCTTTCGCATGCAACGGGTTGGGCATTTACCGATCGCGCGCTCGATGTCACATGTCCAGAGCCGGCGGGGGGCGAGATCACTGACGTGAGCCTGGCTGATCCCGCTAGTGCTGATCACATCGTCCTGCGCACGGTCACTGGTTTCGACGCCGCTGCATCATCACCCGTTTGGATGCAACGGCGGCTGCAACTTGTTGGTGTTCGCAGCATCTCCTTCGCCGTGGACGTCACCAACTATGTGATGTTCGAACTCGGCCAGCCCCTGCATGCCTTCGACCGCGACAAATTGCATGGCAATATCGTCGTGCGGCGCGCGGTCCCGGGTGAGACCTTGGAGACGCTGGACCATGTGCAGCGCGAGCTGCGCCAGGACGATGTCGTCATCGCAGATCAACGTGGCGCCGTCGCCCTCGCCGGCACCATGGGCGGTCTCGATACGGAGATTGACGAGCACTCGTCCAATATCGTCATTGAGGCGGCGCACTTCAATGCGACAGCTATTGGCGTGCAATCTCGTGCGCACGGCCTCGTCAGCGAGGCGTCGAAGCGTTTTGAGCGCGGCGTGGATGCTGACGTGCAATTTGCTGCAAGCGCGCGTGCAGTCCAACTCTTGGTGGAGTATGGCGGCGCACAGTACGTGGGTGCGGCTTCCGACGACGCGCGCGAAGCGCTGCAGCCGATCAAGTTGGCCGCGAATGCGCCTAGTCAACTCATTGGCTACAGCATTGCCCAAGATCAGGTCGTTACCTCTCTGCAAGCCATTGGATGCACGGTTGAGGGGGAGGTCGATCTTGCTGTCACACCTCCGAGTTGGCGACCTGATCTGACCGGCGTTGCTGAACTCATTGAGGAAGTGGCGCGATTCACGGGATACGACAACATCCCGGCGGAACTCCCGAGTGCCCAGGGTGGTTCTGGGCTGAGTACGCGGCAGCGGCTACGACGCCGCATCTCCCGTGCACTCGCATATGGCGGCATGGTTGAAGTTGTGAATTACCCCTTCGTCGGGGTTGCCGACTTTGATGCGTTGCTGCTGCCGGAAGAGGATGAGCGGCGCGACGCCATGCGCCTGCTGAACCCGCTCAACGCAGAGGCGCCCTTCATGCGCACGACCTTGCTGGCGCCGCTTTTGAAGGCGGCGGAACTCAACGTTGGTCGTGGCATGCGAGACCTTGCGCTCTATGAATTGGCAATGGTCACTTTTCCTTCCCTGGGCCGTTCAGCAGCGCCACAGCCTGGAGTTCAAGGCCCGCCATCTGGTGCCGAACTTGCGGCAATCGCCAAGGCACTGCCAAGTCAGCCGGAGCATGTGGCGGGAGTATTGGTGGGACAGCGGGTGCAGTCAGGGCCTGCCTCCGTGGGGCGTGTCGTGAACTGGTCAGATGCGATTGCAGTCGCACAGTCCATTGCAGAACTTGCCGGCGCGAAGTTGACCGTGACCCGAGCCGAGCACCTGCCGTGGCATCCTGGACGCTGCGCAGAACTCCGAGTTGATGACCTCCTCGTCGGATACGCGGGCGAATTGCATCCGAAGGTCGCTGAGCGGTTCGGCCTGACCCGCGGTTCCGCAGCGTTTGAGCTCAATCTTGAGCCGCTGTTTGTCCGCGAGGCAGAGCCGATCGCTGCAGTCGCAGTGCGCACTTTCCCCGTGGCCCTTCAGGATCTTGCGTTCATCACTCCGGAGTCCGTATCGATGGAAGCGCTTCGTACTGCGATTACCCTGGCATTGGGCGATGCATGCGAGTCCGTCCGATGCTTCGACATCTACAGCGGAGCGAATATTCCTGAGGGCCACCGGTCGCTTGCCTTCGCGCTTCGCTTGCGTGCTTCGGATAGAACCCTCAGCGAAAACGAGCTTGCCGAACTCCGCGCCGCTGCCGTCGCTGCCGGAGTGTCATTGGGCGCGTCGCTGCGCTAACACGTGCATTTCATGCGCATACGCGTATAATAGGCAAATGACGATTTCTGTTGCTGTCGCGGGAGCGTCTGGCTACGCAGGTGGCGAATTGCTGCGGTTGCTGCACAACCACCCTGATTTCGACGTGTGCGCAGTAACTGCCGCGGCGAATGCGGGGCAGCCTCTGGCGGTCGTGCATCCACAGTTGGCGGCGTTGGGTGACGTGGTCATCGAAGCCACCACGGCCGAGGTGCTTTCCGCGGCTGACCTAGTGTTTCTCGCCCTGCCCCATGGGGCGTCCGCAGCAATCATCGCGGACCTGCCTGAGCGCACATGCGTTGTTGATCTGGGGGCAGATTTTCGTCTTCGGTCGGCAGAGCAGTGGACTCATTACTACCCCGGCTACGTGCATGCGGGGTGCTGGACGTATGGATTACCGGAATTGGTTTCGCGTGACGATCTGTCGGCAGCGAAGCGCATTGCAAACCCAGGTTGCTATGCAACGGCTATTGCGTTGGGTTTCGCGCCCGTACTCGCACATCTGGACGCCACGGATCTGACCGTCGTAGCGGCCAGCGGCACCAGTGGAGCCGGCCGCAAGCCCGTTGAATCACTCTTGGCTTCGGAGGTCCTGGGCTCGATGTCCGCGTACAAGGTCGGTGGCGTCCACCAGCACACACCGGAAATCGAGCAGACGCTCAGTAACTTCACCGACCAGGAAGTGCGGCTCTCGTTCACCCCACTGCTCGCACCTATGGCGCGTGGCATTTTGGCGACCCTGACAGCGCGTGCCACCCATGCAGATGCTCGAAACGTTCGCGAACTGCTCGAGTCCTACTACAGCACCGAGCCCTTCGTACGAGTGCTTCCTGAGGGGCAGCAACCCACGACTGCATCTGTTTTGGGCAGCAATGCTGCCGCTATGCAAGCCGTTCACGATCCGCGCACCGATCGAGTGGTCATTACGGTGGCCATCGACAATCTGGTGAAGGGTGCTGCGGGACAGGCGTTGCAGAACGCCAACATCATGTGCGGCTTCGAAGAAACGATGGGCCTTTCCGCGATAGGAGTCGCACCGTGAGCACTACTGCAGCACTTGGTTTCGAGGCGGCAGGCGTTGTTGCCGGGCTGAAGTCGACCGGCAAACCAGACGTGGCGCTGGTGGTGAACCGAGGACCTCGCAATGTTGCCGCGGGTGTTCTTACGAGCAATCGGATTAAGGCTGCGCCCGTGCTGTGGACGCAACAGGTGCTGCACACCGAGCAGGCACTGCGAGCAGTGGTGCTCAATTCGGGCGGTGCGAATGCCTGTACAGGACCTGAAGGCTTTGCCGACACTCACCACACAGCTGAGCTGGTCGCCGAGTTGCTCGGGCTTGCGCCAATCGAGGTAGCCGTCTGCTCCACCGGTCTGATCGGTGTGCGCCTTCCCATGGAAAGGTTGCGCAGCGGAATTACTGCTGCCTCCGAGGCCTTGTCCAGCGAGGGTGGAGCCGATGCTGCCGCAGCGATCATGACCACCGACTCTGTGCCGAAGATGGCTGTCCGGCAGGGGAGCGGCTACACGATTGGTGGCATGGCCAAAGGCGCCGGAATGCTCGCACCCGGCCTCGCCACCATGCTTGTGGTGATCACTACGGATGCGGAGGTTGAAGCGGCTGCACTCGACACCGCACTGCGACGGGCGACGGCTCGCTCCTTCGATCGAATCGATAGTGACGGGTGCATGTCAACGAACGACACGGTGCTGGTTTTGGCGAACGGAGCCTCCGGCCAGCGGCCGCCAGTGACGGAGTTCCAAGTGTTGCTGTCAGAAGTTTGTGCGGACCTTGCACTGCAATTGATAGGCGATGCTGAAGGTGCGTCGAAGGATGTGCGCATCCACGTTTCGGCTGCAGCGACCGAGGATGAAGCGCTCGAAGTGGCACGCGCGATTTCCCGCAGCAACCTGCTCAAATGCGCTATTCATGGCGAAGATCCCAACTGGGGTCGAGTGCTATCCGCAATTGGTACAACGACGGCTGTGTTCGAACCGGACCAGATTGACGTCGCCATGAACGGAACCTGGGTGTGCCGCAACGGAATGGCAGGTGATGATCGCAATCTCGTCGACATGTCTGGACGCGAAGTGGCGATCACGGTGTCTTTGCGCGCAGGTGACGCCGAGGCCACTCTTTGGACCAATGACCTCACCGCCGTGTACGTCCACGAAAACAGCGCGTACAGCTCATAGGGGGCACTCATGTTGAATCCCGATCTCAGCGGAGAACGCGCCAAAGCGCAGGCGAAAGCGCAGACGCTAGCCGAAGCTCTGCCTTGGCTGCGTCGATTCCATGACAAGGTCATCGTCATCAAGTACGGCGGAAATGCCATGGTCGACGATGAGCTCAAGCGCGCCTTCGCCGAAGACATTGTTTTCCTCCGCCTTGCAGGCCTACGGCCGGTTGTCGTGCATGGAGGTGGCCCGCAGATCAGTTCCATGCTGCAGCGACTTGGCGTAGAGACGGAGTTCCGGGGCGGCTACCGCGTCACCAACGATGCGGTTATGGATGTGGTGCGCATGGTGCTCACCGGTCAGGTCCAGCGTGAACTCGTTTCGTTGTTAAACGAGAACGACTCCTTTGCCGTCGGAGTTTCGGGCGAAGACTCACAGATGCTTATCGCAGAGCGCCGCGATGTCTTGGTGGATGGCATTGCCACCGACATCGGTCTAGTAGGTGACGTTGTTGAGGTTCGGCCGGAGCTGCTCCTCAAGATTCTCGACGACGGATGGATTCCAGTAGTCAGCACCGTCGCCCATGACCAAGACGGACAACTTCTCAATGTGAATGCCGATACTGCGGCCGGCGCAATTGCCGCCGCGTTGGGGGCAGAGAAACTGCTTGTGCTCACGGATGTTGAGGGCCTGTACCGCGATTGGGCCGACAAGGCTTCGATTATTCGTCGGCTGGGCGTTGACGAACTTCGGGCCATGTTGCCAAGCCTCGAATCTGGAATGGTGCCGAAAATGGAGGCCTGCGTTCGAGCCATTGATGGCGGTGTGCCACGCGCGCACGTCATTGATGGTCGGATTCCGCACGGCATGCTCATCGAGATGTTCACGGATGAAGGTGTCGGCACGATGGTGCTACCGACATGACGAGCTCGTTGGAGTGGCAGGATCGCTGGAACGCGGTCATGCTGGGAAACTACGGCACACCGACCGTAGCCATCACCCACGGCTCCGGCATGGTTGCTGTTGACGCAGACGGCCGCGAGTACCTCGATTTCCTCGGGGGGATTGCGGTCAATGCACTCGGTCATGCACATCCTGCGCTTGCTGATGCCATCACCAAGCAGGTTTCGCAGTTGCTGCATGTGAGTAATTTGGCTATCCATCCCCGCGGAGTGGAACTCGCTGAACGGCTCGTCGCGCTGACGGGTTGGGATGCGTCGGTGTTCTTCGCGCAAGACGGCGCTACCGCGAACGAGGCTGCGCTGAAGATCGCCCGAAGGTTCGGTTACGAAGTGGCGCCCGATGGTACAAAGCAGCGCGTTGTGTCGATGCATGGTTCGTTCCACGGCCGCACCACGGGCGCACTCGCCGTTACAGGTAATCCTGCGAAGCGGGACCCATTTACACCCTTCGGGCACGATGTGACGTTTGTTCCCTTTGGCGACATAAACGCTCTGAGAGCGACGATGGGCCCAGATGTTGTCGCAGTCATCGTCGAGCCTGTGCAAGGCGAGAACGGCGTCGTCGTGCCGCCTGCTGGCTTTTTGCGAAGAGTTCGCGCGCTGACCTCGGAGTTTGATGCACTGATGATCGTTGATGAAGTGCAGTCGGGAATCGGGCGAACCGGAGAGTGGTTCGTGTCCACGGCAGAGGGAGTAGTACCGGATCTGATGACACTGGCGAAAGGCCTTGCCGGCGGCTTGCCATTGGGGGCTGTTATCGCGACAGGTCGCGCGCGCGACGCTTTCCGCGCGGGAGATCACGGTACGACATTCGGCGGTAATCCGGTGTCCTGTGCTGCTGCGCTTGCAGTGATTGACACCCTCGAAGCGCAGGGGCTGCTTGCGCGTGCTCGAGAAATGGGAGCAGCGATCTGCAGCGGCGTGACTGCAATTGGTTCACCGCTGGTCAAGGAAGTTCGTGGGCCCGGATTGTGGATCGGCATTGAGCTTACGGATTCGCTAGCAGCAGCACTTGAAGTCAAGCTCCGCTTGGCCGGATTCCTGGTGAATGCGGCCAAGCCGGATGTCCTTCGTCTAGCGCCACCTTTGATTGTGCAGCGAGAGCATGTTGATCGCTTTGTTCTCGCTCTCGCCGTTGCCTTGGGGGAGCTCGCATGAGTTCCATCCGGTCTAAAGCAGCACGCCTCCAACGCATTCAGGACATCATCTCCACGTGCACCGTACGAACGCAGGACGAGTTGCGCGCAATGTTGGCTGTGGAGGGTCATGCTGTAACGCAAACGACCCTGTCGCGGGATCTTGACGAGCTTCGCGCGGTCAAGATTCACGACGACCATGGACTCGCCGCCTATGCCATACCGGAAGACGGCGATCCGTCACGAACTCCCAAGCTCGTCATGGATGCCGAGTCGTACGCTCGGCTGCAGCGTGTTGCCACAGATGTTGTCGTTGGCGTTGATGGTTCCGCCAATATCGCGGTGGTTCGCACCAAGCCCGGCGCGGCACATTACCTAGCATCGGCACTGGACCGCTCAGGACTGCAGGAAATCCTTGGAACGATCGCGGGAGATGACACCGTGCTTGTGGTGTCCAGAGATGCAATGGGCGGACCAGCGCTCGCAGAACAGCTCCACGCCTTGGTGCATGGACGGATGAGGATGGGATCGTGAACGAGGCAACTCGGCTTTGGGGTGGACGATTCGCAGACGGACCGGCCGACGCCATGGCGGCACTGAGCCGTTCGGTGCAATTCGACTGGAGGCTGGCCCCCTATGACCTCCGGCAGAGTCGCGCCCATGCGCGAGTGCTGCATGGAGCTGGTCTGCTTTCGGCAGACGAGTTGACTCGCATGCTGACTGCCCTTGAGTCACTCGAGCGAGATGCGGCGGCTGATGCTTTTTTTGCCATCGAATCTGATGAGGATGTGCACTCCGCGCTCGAGCGCGGCTTGCTCGATCTTTTGGGTGCTGAGCTGGGTGGCAAGCTCCGCGCCGGCCGCAGCCGTAACGACCAGGTCGCCACGGACTTCCGGCTGTACCTTCGCGATGCGGCTGCTGCCATCTCCAGCGCGATACTGGATTTGGCTGAGGCAATCGTGGAGCAGGCCGAGCTGCACGTGGATGCGCCGGCTCCAGGCTTCACGCACCTGCAGCATGCGCAGCCGGTGTCCTTCGGGCACGAACTTGCCAAGCACGCGCATGGCCTTCGCAGAGACGTTTCGCGCTTTCGCGATTGGGATGAGCGCAACGCGTTCTCGCCTATGGGTGCCGGCGCGCTTGCAGGATCATCGCTGGGGCTGGATCCTCAGGCGGTCGCCCGAGAGCTTGGGTTCCGTGGTGCCCTCGCGAATTCCATTGATGCCACGTCGGATCGTGATTTCGTGGCGGAGTTCTTATTCGCCTCCACCATGGCCGGTCTGCACCTTTCACGGTTGGGCGAGGAGATCTGTCTCTGGGCGTCCCGCGAGTTCCGGTGGGCGGCCTTGGACGATCGATATTCCACCGGCTCGAGCATCATGCCGCAGAAGAAGAATCCCGACATTGCCGAGTTGGCACGCGGAAAAGCTGGTCGGCTTATTGGCAATCTCACCGGTTTGCTGGCCACGTTGAAGGGCTTGCCTTTTGGCTACAACCGGGACCTCCAGGAAGACAAGGAACCAGTTTTCGACACGGTAGACACGCTGCTGCTTGTGCTTCCGGCGATGACTGGATCGATCGCGACGCTGCGCTTCGACCGTGAACGCATGGCCAGCGCTGCCCCCGAAGGCTTTGCACTGGCGACTGATATTGCCGAATGGCTGGTGCGGCAGCAGGTGCCTTTCCGTGTCGCACACGAAGTCGCGGGCGCCTGTGTCAAGTGCGCAGAAGAGCGTCACCAAGAGTTGTGGGACCTCACCGATGAGGATTTCGCCGCGATTTCGCCGCATCTGTTACCGGGTGTGCGGGCAGTGCTGACAACTCGAGGCTCGATGGATTCGCGTGATGCGTTTGGCGGCACGGCACCGGTCCGAGTGGCTGAGCAACTCGCGCAACTCCGCGCAGATATCGCGGCTGATCGATCCTTGGTGCACGGCGAGCTGTAGCCGCCCTCTGCAAGAATGCTCGCATGAACGCATACACCGCAGTCCTTGACGATCTCGTGCAGCGAGAACTCGTCGCAAGTGCCACCGACCTCGGCGCACTT
>CAWATP010000018.1:0-35576 GCA_963784905.1 uncultured Actinomycetota bacterium
GGCAACGTGGCGAACCGTCCCCGATTCTGGGTCTCCAGCCGCGACTTTGGCCGATAGTTCGAGCCACAGCGAGTCAAAGGTCTTCATGTCACCAGCCTAGGGAACGCATCGTCTGCACCATCACTAGGGCAGCCTCTGTGGCTTCACGGCCCTTATTCTCAGCGCTGCGTGCCAGCCCCGCACGGTCAAGTGCCTGAGCCTCATCGTCGCAGGTGAGAACGCCAAAGCCGATAGGGACGCCGGTGTCCAACCCAACTCGGTTCAGCGCATCCGTTGTCGCGTGTGCAACGAATTCGAAGTGCGGGGTCCCGCCGCGGATGATGACGCCGAGTGCCACAACTGCATCGAACCCTGAGCGGGCAGCTCGCAACGCCGCGACACCGAGTTCGAAAGAGCCCGGGACTCGAACCAAGGTGGCGTCAACGCCGGCCTCAGCGCAAGTTCCCATGGCATTGGCTATGAGCCCATCCATGACCACGTCGTGCCACGACGAGGCAATGACGGCAACGCGGACACCAGTCATGTCGCCCAACGGCAACTGGGGTGCTCCTGCTCCGCTCATCGCGGGCCTCCTTCGGGGGGTTCAAACTTGGGGTTGAAGCAGGCGCTCTATGTATTTGGCGAGCACATCAACTTCAAGATTGACGTGATCGCCAACCTCGAGAGCACCGAGTGAAGTGGCCGCCAACGTTGTGGGGATCAGGGATACCGTGAATTCGCCGGCGGCATCATCCAGTGACGCGACGGTGAGTGAGACGCCTTCAACGGTGACCGATCCTTGCGCGACGAGGTAGCGAAGCAGCGATTTCGGAGGGACGATAGCCACGACGGACCACTGTGGATTTGGTGAAACCGCTACAACGGTGCCAACACCATCGACATGGCCCTGAACGATGTGCCCACCCAATCGAGAATCAACTCGTGCGGCACGTTCCAGATTTACCACCTGACCTGCCTGCAGGTTACCCAGCGTGGTGTGGTCAATCGTCTGCTTCATAACGTCGGCGCTGAATTCTCGGTCGCTGCATTGCACGACTGTCAGACACACGCCGGAAACGGAAATCGAATCACCCTGCACGGTGCCGTTGAGTACGCGTTCACCACGGATGCGGATGCGCCGCGCGTCCGTCACATCCTCAACACCGACAATGGTGCCGATCTCCTCGACGATTCCTGTGAACATGCGGCAATTCTACGGACGTAGCGGTTCGCTTGCTTCAGCATCAACCCGATGCGGACGCAGATAGCTCCACAGGTCCCCGTCCAGATCTACGGTGGCAGCACGATTCCAAGTCAGTACTTGCGCGAGGCCAGGAGTCCCGACCGCGCTCGGACCCTCCCCCAACACAGTGGGGGCAGTGATCCAAATGCACTCATCCACGAGTCCAGCCTCGAGGAATGCGCGCGCGACAGTCGGACCACCTTCGAGTAGGAGATGGCGGACTTCGCGCACCTGTAGTGTCTCGAGGACAGCGTGCGGATCCCGAGTCCGCAGTTGCTCTGCGGGGATGCCCTCCGTGAACATCCACAGGTGCCCGGGCAGTTCCCGCTCCCCCATCACGAAGCGAAGTGGCTGACGTTCAGACGCAACCTCTCGCACGTTCAAGTGCGGATCGTCGACGGCCGCAGTTTCGGTGCCAACCAAGATCGCGTCGACCCTCGACCGGAGTTCGTGAACTCGGACCCGCGAAGCAGCATTCGAGATAGCCGTCTCTCTGCCAGTGGCGGCGGTTACACGACCGTCCAATGAGGTCGCCAACTTGAGCGTGACAAACGGTCGACCACGCGTCATGGCATGCAGCCAATGCTCGTTGACCTTCAGCGATTCCGGTGAGACGACGACGTCTACCTGCACGCCCGCTGCACGCAGCACCTCGGTGCCGCCGGCCGCCAATGCATTCGGATCGCGTGAACCGATGACCACCCGTCGGATGCCCGCGGCAAGCAATGCCTGCGTGCACGGTCCAGTGCGCCCGGTGTGCGAACACGGTTCAAGTGTTACGAATGCGGTGCCGCCCCGCGCATTCGCGCCAGCTTGTTCAAGTGCATGCACTTCGGCATGCGCAGTGCCTGCGGCATGGTGGGCGCCTTCACCAACCACTACTCCGCCGTCGTCGACAATCACGCAACCGACGCGGGGGTTGGGAAATGGGGTCCATGTCGCAGCGAGAGCAGCGGCGCGTTGCAGGTGTACGTGATCGTTCACGAGCACCAAGACAAGATGCCCGCATCTGCCTGAGCCCGTAACCGAGTGCAGGCGTCGGCTGGGTCCGCTGCGTTATAGACGGCACTGCCTGCAACGAAGACGTTGGCGCCTGCTTCTGCGCATTGTTCAATCGTCGAGGCAGCCACGCCACCATCCACCTGAATCCATACGTCAAGGTCAGGTCGGCCCCGCAGCAGTTCACGCGTACGCCGGACCTTCGGGAGCATGTCAGCCATAAACGGCTGGCCACCAAAACCCGGCTCAACCGTCATGATGAGAATCATGTCGAGCTCGGGCAAGAGTTCGGCGTAGTCGTCAATCGCCGACATCGGCTTCAGTGCCATCCCGGCGCGAGCGCCCGCCGCCCGCAAGTTGCGCGCCAACATGCGCGGATCGGTGGCGGCCTCCACATGGAAGGTGACGCTTGCGCAGCCAATCTCCGCGTACCCAGGTGCCCAACGATCGGCGTCGGCAATCATGAGATGCGCATCAACTGGCGTGAGAACCGACTTCAGCAATTTCTCAACCACAGGCAGACCCAGCGTCAGATTCGGCACAAAGTGGTTATCCATGACGTCCACATGGAGCCAGTCCGCGAAACCCTCGACTCGCGCACACTCCTCTGCGAGGCGGGCGAAATCAGCGGAAAGGATCGAAGGCGAGATCTGTGCGTGCACGGTCTGAACTTACTCAGCGACGGCGCAACAAGGCGAGAAACATTCCATCCGTGTCGTGACGATGCGGCCAGAGGCGTAGATACGGGCCGGGATCGGTGATTTCATCGAAGGCATCGCGATTGAGCAAACCAGGAATCGCCAACGTGATCTCCCGGGCGTCAAGGACATCCACCTTGCCGTCTGCCACCACATCGGAGATCACGAGTTCGGTTTCGGCAATATGCGGCGAACACGTGGAGTACGCGATGACACCGCCCGGCCGCGTGCACGCAATGGCGTTACGCAATATGGCGCGCTGCAATGGCGCCAGACTCGAAACATCGACAGGTTCGCGACGCCATCGTGACTCTGGGCGGCGGCGGAGCACGCCGAGGCCGGTGCACGGTACGTCTGCCAGCACTCGATCAAAACTGCCCCGGAATTCGGCGCCGTCGGCCACATGAACGCGATGACGACCTGGTACTCCACGCAGGGTCTTGCGCACCAGATCAGCCCGATGTTCCTGTGGTTCCACCGCATCGAGGGTGCCGCCGCGCTCGGCCACGAGCCCTGCCATCAGGCCGGCCTTACCACCCGGACCAGCACAAAGATCCAGCCAATTGGCGTCCTCCCCCTCAAGTGGCGCAAATGCCAGTGCGAGTGCGACGAGTTGTGAACCCTCGTCCTGCACAGCGGCCCGTCCCGTCACGACGTCGGACAGGGAACCTGGAACTACGCCCTGCATTCGAACTGCGTATGGCGACCAGCGGCCAACTTCCGCGGGAGCAGCGCGGAGTAGGTCTTGCACCGTACAGGCGCCGGGTCGAGCCACCAGCGTCACATCGGGTGCAGTGTTGTTGATCTGCAGCAGTTGTGGGAGTTCCGCGGCACGCTCTCCGAGTGCGTCGCCCAGAGCTCGAATCTGCCAAGCGGGATGTGAAAACTGGGCCGATAGCGCCGCAATGGGCTCAGCCTCTTCGGTGATGATGCGTTCCCATTCCTCGCGTTCGTGCGCCGCAACCTTGCGCAAGATTGCATTGACCAAACCCGAAGCATTGTTTCGGGTGACGCGGCGGGAGAGCTCAACAGACGTTGCAACTGCTGCGTGCGAAGGCACCCGCATCGCCAGCAGTTGGTAGGCACCCATGCGCAAGACGTCGAGCACCGGCGGTTCAATGCGCGAAAGGGTTCGGTCTGCACAGCGGGACAGCACCGCATCGAGTAACCCACGCAAGCGAAGTGTGCCGAAGCCAAGTTCTGTGGCAAAGGCTGCATCGCGTCCTGCTAGTTCATAGTGGGCGATGATCTGCGGCATTACGAGATTTGCGTACGCCTCACCTGCCCCGACTTCGTACAAGAGGTCATAAGCGGCGCTTCGTGCATCATCGATTCGCATCAGCGAACTCCAGTGTTCCGCGCAGTCCGCGCATCCAGGCATCGGCATCCATCCAGGCCCTGCCGGCAGGCTTTACGCGTTGCAGCGCAACCGCATGAGAGCCCGTACCGACGAGCACTGCCCTGCCTTCGATACGGACGGCGCCCGCATCCAGGTCGCTCACATCAGGCCGCAGGATCACGGGCTCTATACCAACGCGTTGGTCTCCCAGGACCGTCCATGCCCCTGGCTCAGGGGTGCACGCACGAATACGACGATCCACCGCCAGCGCGGGATCAAACCAACGAATGCGCGCATCAAGTTTGTTCAGCTTGGGCGCGATGGACGCACCCGCTGCCGATTGCTCGATGGGATGTAGTCGCTCAATCGCGCCAAGCGTTTGGGCCAGCAACTGGGCTCCTTCGGTGGCCAGCACCGCGAGCAGACTGCCAGACGTATCGCCATGCGCAATTGGTCGAGTCACGCTGCCAAGAATCGGTCCTGTATCCAAGCCTGACTCGATACGGAAGGTGCAGGCGCCCGTCATGTCATCGCCTGCAAGAATTGCCCACTGCACTGGTGCGGCACCTCGCCACGCTGGCAATAACGAGAAATGCAGGTTGATCCAGCCATATTTCGGCAGGTCCAGCAGCTGCTCCGGAACGAGGCCGCCGTACGCGACAACTGCGATGCAGTCGAGGTCGAGTGCCGCCAGTTCATCGTGAATGTCGCTCAGTTGCGCCGGCTTGAGCACGCGGAGGCCGCGCTCTTGCGCAAACGCTGCGACAGCCGATGCTTGCATCGTGCGACCACGGCCCGCGGGCGCGTCTGGTCGGCTGATCACAGCGACAATCTCGTGACCGGCATCCAGCAGTGTCCAAAGCGACGGGATTGCGGCTTCGGGCGTTCCAGCGAACGCGATGCGCATTAGCCGAGGCCTGGGACGATGGAGTGCGGGCTCAACTTCACCGACGGTTCATTGCCGAACCACTCGGTGTCGCGGATAGCCCGCATCGCCTGTTTGCGCGTCTCATCGTCGAGTCGATCAATAAAGAGGATGCCGTCGAGGTGGTCGGTCTCGTGCTGCACGGCGCGTGCGAGCAAGGCGCTGCCTTCGATGAGCATCGGTTCACCGTGCATGTTCATGCCACGGGCGACGACGCCCATCGCACGTTTCGTGTCGAAAGTCAGACCCGGCAGGCTCAAGCAGCCTTCGGGTCCGTCTTGCTCGTCCTCAGAAAGATCAAGATCGGGATTGATGAGGTGCCCGATAACGCCGTCTACGCAGTAGGTGAAGACCCGCAACGAGACGCCGATTTGCGGAGCTGCAAGACCTGCTCCCGGAGCATCCAGCATGGTCTCGGTGAGATCGCGAACAAGGGTGCGAAGCTCTTTGTCGAAGACCGTGACCGGTAACGCAGGCATCTTGAGGACGGGGTCCCCGAAGAGTCGCACCTGCTGTAATGACATAGCGGCAGTCTAAGCGAGCCGACTAGGTGGCAAGTTCGAGTGGATCGAGACGAATGCTGATGCCGGCAATCGTTTTCGACGCACTGCGACGAGCCAATACCGAACGCACAGCCAGAATGAGTGGGGTGAGTTCAGCGTGCAGCACAATCCAGCGCTGTCCGTCGCCGGCTCGCGCAGGTCCCAAGATCATCGCGCCGGGTGCAGCCTCGCAGACTTCAGCTGCCGCCACGCTCCCAGCCGGTGCTTCGATCACCGCAGCATGCAGAGCTGGTGGCAGTCCGGCTTCCCGCCGCTCGCGGAGTTGCGCAGCTGCAAATCCAATGGGGTCGGCTCGTACGAGGGCTTGTACAGCTGGAGCCACAGAGGAGCCGACGACAAGTGCCCTGCCTCCTGGAGCAACGAGCGCGGCAACATCCAACCAGCGCCGAACTGCCTCAATGCCCGCCGAGAGGTCATGCCGGTTCAGCACTGCGTCAGCGTCCAACACCACTGCGAGCGGTACTCGGCCGCTTGGCTCGGCTCCGGGAGTTACCAGCAGCAACTGGGGCGTTGCAGGCGCGTGGTCGAGCGGATGCTCGGCGTCGACGATCCGCACTGGAACATTCGGGAAGGCCCGCCCCAGTTCCTCACGCGTGCGCTCAGTCCCCAGTCCCTGGTGGCGCACCCGGGTGCCGTTGCACCACGGGCACTGCCAGCCAGCACTGCCGCACAGTGTGCAACGAGCCTGCTCGCCGGCCGCAGCTATGGAGATAGGTCCTGCGCACTTGGCACACCGAGCTGGCTCTCGACACGCCGCACAGCGCACGCTGGTGACGTATCCACGCTGCGGCACGGAAAGCACGACGGAACCCTGCGTAAGGGTCTCGCGAATGGCACGGAAGACACTTGGCGGTATGCGCAATTGCCGCATCAGTGGATCAGCATCTTCGAGTCGCTCGGGCACAGCCTCAACGCGTGCCGATAGCTGCCGCCATCGATCCACCGGCCAGGCTAAAGACTTGACGAGTCCGTGCTCGACGAGTGCCTGCATTTCCACCGAACGGTGTCGTGCTACGAACAAGCTCGACCAACCATGCGACCCGTTTCGCAACAGCGCGACTTCACGGGCGTGCCAACCGGGGGTATGCGGCTCCACCAATGCGTCGTTGCCATCTCCGACGACAATGGTTGTGCCACTACCGGTGAACGGAGCGAAGGAAGCCGAGCGTGTCCCCACAACCACGCTGCGAGCCGCCATCGATACCGCAGTAAAGGCCCGCTGCCGCGCCGCCGGTCCGTCCCCCGCTTGCATCACGATTGGAGCAATCTCGAGCGTCAGTAGCGCCGCGCGGATTCGCGCAACGTCGGTCGCATCGGGCACGACCACAATGACGGATCCAGCAGCCAGAGCGGCTTTCGTCAATTGCGCCACCGCGCTCGGAAGGTCCAGCGACGTGGGCAACTCCAGGCACGCGGCCAGGGACTCGCCCCGCTCGGTGCGCTCGAAGAATGCGCGCGCGCCTCGAACCTCGGAGAGTTCCCCCACGAGATGGGCAGAGGCGGGGACAGGCACTGCGGGCGCAAGCAGCGCCGCGGCCTCTGCCTTGCCGTGTCGAGGAGGCACAGCGAATCGCACCACATCTGCGAAGGTTGAGGCATACCGATCGGCTACGGCGCGTACCAGTGCAGCCATGGCCGGCGGTAACACGCGCGGGTCTGACACGATCGCCCGAAGATCTGCAGTTGCATGCGCGGTGTCATCATGGAGTCTGAGGACAAACCCGGTGAGGATGCGCCCTGCGAAACGCACACGCACCCGCTGACCGATCGCTATGAACTGCTCCATCTCGGCAGGCACGTGATAGTCGAAGGTGCGATCCAGATGTGGAAGCGCCACATCGACGGCCACCGCTGCAATCACGCCCCAAGTGTGCCGCAGGGCACTGACGCGCGCACCACACAGCGATGCCGGCGCCCAGATGGACGTCGGCTTCGTTCGATGCGTCAGCCGCGGACTGCCCTCGCGAGCAGCTCTGCGCGATCTGTGCGCTCCCACGTGAAGACAGAAAATGCCGATTCGACGCGTTCAGCGCGACCTGGCTCGCAACGGTTGTACTGCACGCTGGTGCGACCAAAGTGACCGTACGAGGCAGTCGGGCGGTAGCGAACCACTTCCGTGTTGAGCAGGTCCAGATCACGAATGATCGCTGCGGGACGCAAATCGAACACAGCCTGCACAGCATCCTGGATCTGGGAATCGGGAACGATCCCGGTGCCGAAGGTTTCCACGAAGAGACCCACGGGATGTGCTTTGCCAATGGCATACGCAACCTGCACTTCGCAGCGCTTGGCCAGGCCGGCGGCCACAACATTCTTGGCAACCCAACGCATGGCGTAGGCAGCCGAGCGATCTACTTTCGACGGGTCTTTACCGGAGAACGCTCCGCCACCGTGTCGCGCCATGCCACCATAGGTGTCAACGATGATCTTTCGACCGGTCAGGCCTGCGTCGCCCATTGGACCACCGGTCACGAAGCGACCAGTGGGGTTTACGAGCAGGCGCGCTCCGGTGACATCGATGTCCGCAACCTCAGCCAGCACCGGCTCTACGACGAACTTGCGAATATCCGGCGCGAGCATCCCGTCGATGCTGATGCCGTCTGCATGCTGCGAAGACACGACCACGGTGTCCAAACGAACCGGGCGATGGCCGTCGTATTCGATGCTGACCTGGGTCTTGCCATCAGGCCGCAGATACGGAAGTTCGTCTGCTTTGCGAACACCTGTCAGCCGTTCGGCGAGGCGGTGGGCAAGGTCGATCGGTAGTGGCATGAAGGAAGGCGTTTCATCGGTGGCATAGCCAAACATCAGGCCTTGGTCGCCCGCGCCCTGCGCGTCCAAAGGATCGTGCGAGGAGTCCGCTCGCTGCTCAATGGCCGTGGTAACACCCTGGGCGATGTCTTGGGACTGCTTGCCAATGGACACCTGAATACCACAGGACTCGCCGTCGAATCCCTTGTTTGACGAGTCGTATCCGATGTCGAGTACAACCTGACGAACGATCTGCATGACATCGGCGAAGCCGTCGGTCGTGACTTCGCCTGCGACGTGCACCTGTCCCGTCGTGAGGAGCGTCTCTACTGCGACTCGGCTGTGCGGGTCCTGCCCCAGCAAGTCGTCCAGGATCGCATCGGAGATCTGGTCTGCCATCTTGTCGGGGTGACCCTCGGTCACTGATTCCGAGGTGAACAGTCTGCTGGCCAACATGACTCCTGAAGTTGATGTAATGCAAAGGGTGCGGGAGTGTGGACACTCGCCTTCTAGCCTCGGTCGAACTGTCCTGCCACGGCGTCGAGGATGGCATCCGCGACGGCCGATTTGCTCATACTTGCAAACGCTTTCTGCGAACCATTCGCAGTAAGGATGGTCACGGTGTTGGTTTGGCTACCAAAACCCTCAGCACCCGACACATCGTTCACCACCAAAATGTCACAGGCCTTGGCCGCCAATTTCGCCCGAGCATGCTCCAGCACGCTGGCCGTTGCGTCCCCCGTCTCTGCTGCGAAGCCCACAATGACCTGACCGTGGCGGCGCGCCGCCACGAGCGCGCGCAGGATGTCGGCAGTTGCCTGGAGCTCAATCACCGGTGGTGCAGCAGTCTTCTTCACTTTGTGGGCACTGGTACTCGTTGGAGCAAAATCAGCGACAGCCGCGGCCATAATCACCGCATCCGCTTTGGTCGCTGCGGCAAGCACCGCAGCACCGAGTTCTTCTGCCGTACCGACCCGGACAACATCAACGCCAGCCGGATCATCAAGGGCGACGTTTGCGGCTACCAGAGTCACGCGGGCGCCGCGACCTGCGGCCATGGCAGCGAGCGCAAAGCCTTGTAAGCCACTCGAACGATTTCCTATGAATCGAACAGGATCGATGGGCTCACGCGTGCCTCCTGCCGAGACCACGAAGTGGCGACCGACAAGGTCAGGCTCGGCACCGTTCCGACGGATCAACTGCAGCACAACATCGGTGATAGCTGCCGGCTCCGGCAGGCGCCCCTTGCCGGTATCGGGACCGGTGAGTCGTCCCACCGCAGGCTCGAGCACCACAACGCCACGCTCTCGCAAGGTGGCAACGTTGGCCCGTGTGGCGGCGTGCTCCCACATCTCGGTGTGCATCGCTGGTGCCATGACGATCGGTGCGCGAGTGGTGAGGAGCACCGCCGAGAGTAAATCGCTGGCTCGCCCATGCACGGTGCGTGCCATGAAGTCGGCCGTGGCCGGAGCCACTACGACGACATCAGCAGTGCGAGCGAGTGACACGTGCGGGACATCCTGCACATCAGCCCACAGATCGGTCGCGACTGGGTTTCCGCTGAGTGCCGCGAACGTCGCTTCACCAACGAACCTCAACGCCGCCAAGGTAGGAATGACGACGACCTCAGCCCCCGACTCTTTGAGTCGGCGAATGAGGTCGCATGCCTTATAGGCGGCAATGCCGCCGGTTACGCCGACCAAGACGCGCGGCGCGCCCATTGGATCAGGCTTCGTCAGTGTGCTTCAGGGAGAGCAGGCCTTCGTTGATCTCGCGCATCGCGATCGAAAGCGGCTTCTCCTGCAGGTGCGTGTCAACGAGCGGACCGACGTTTTCGAGCAAGCCTTCACCCAGTTGGGCGTAGTAGGCATTGATCTGGCGCGCACGCCGCGCTGCGTAGATGACAAGCTGGTACTTGCTCCCCGCAACCGACAACAGATCATCGATCGGCGGGTTGGTCATGCCTTCAGGCCGGACATTCGACACAGACGTACCCCATCACTTGGAACTTGCAGATTCGAGCAAGTCTATCAAGGCTCGACCAGCATTCTCGACCGTATCGTTCACGATGGCCAAGTCGAACTCGGATTCGGCGGCCATTTCCTGCATCGCGGTGGCTAGCCGGCGCTCGACGAGCTCGGGCGACTCCGTCCCTCGACCAGTCAGTCGCCGCACCAATTCCTCCCACGAGGGCGGTGCCACGAATACGAGCAAGGCCTGAGGCAGTCGCTGGCGCACCTGACGAGCACCTTGCAACTCGATCTCCAGGAGCACGGGGTGGCCCGTAGCCTGCTGTTCGAGGACTGGCGCTAGCGGAGTTCCGTAGCGATTTCCCGCGTATTCCGCCCACTCCAAGAAGCCGCCGGCCGTAATCTGGGCGTCAAATTCCTCGCGGCTCAGGTAGTGGTAATTAACTCCCTCGCATTCACCGGGTCGGGGCGCACGAGTTGTGGCCGAAACCGAAACCCAGACATCTGGGCGCTGTTCTCGCACCCAGGCCAGCACTGTTCCCTTGCCCACGCCAGACGGGCCTGCCACCACGACGATCGGCGCGCCACTTGTTGCGGTCATCACGCGCCCTCGAAATGGCGAGCTAAGGCTCGGATCTGCTGTACGCCTAGACCTCGAACGCGTCGATTTTCGGCTACCCCGACGGAAGCCATGAGCTCGCGCGCCTTGACCTTGCCGATGCCAGGCATCGACTCCAAGAGCGCTGACACTTTCATGCGGCCGATGGCGTCATCGCCCTGCCCCAGCAGCATGACTTCCGTGATCGAGGCACCGGCGAACTTGAGTCGGTGACGCACCAGCGCTCGCTGCTGGCGAGCATCGCCAGCCCTGGCCAGCGCGGCCGTACGCGCCTCCGGCGTTTGATCAGGCAGCATCACAGACCTCGCACGAGTTCCTCTGCGGCCAGAGATGGATTTGCTGCCGCAGTGATTGGCCGACCGATCACCACGAGATCTGCACCGTCAGCCAATGCCTGCTGTGGCGTCGCGATGCGCTTCTGGTCTCCCGCATCCGCCCCCAAAGGCCGAACCCCCGGCGTGATCAGCACGATATCTGCCGCCACGACCGCACGAATCGCAGCCACCTCGAGCGGAGAACAGACGATTGCTCGAGCGCCTGCTACAACCGCCAAGCGGGCGAGCCGAACAGCCGCGTCAAGCGGGGTGTCATGCATGCCGATCGACTGCAACCCAGCCGCATCCATGGACGTGAGGATGGTAACCGCCGTGATGTGCGTGCCCGGCAGCGCTTCTGCTGCTGCGCTGATCATCTCCGCGCCGCCAAGCGCATGCACGGTGAGAAAGTCGGGACGAAAGCGCGCGACCGATCGTGCGGCTCCAGCGACCGTGTTGGGTATGTCATGCAGTTTGAGGTCAAGGAACAGTGCGCAGCCCGTCGTCTGTACTGCAGAAATTGCAGCATCACCATCTCGGAGATACGTCTCGAGTCCGACCTTCAGTGTTGAAACATGCGGCGCAACAGCGCTAGCCCACATCGATACGGTGGCCAGATCTTTACCGTCCAATGCAACTGCAATTGGCGCCTTGGTCATGCGACTACTCCCCAACTGTCCGATGCGCGATGCCAATGACATCACGGAGTTGCTCGATTCCTCGCGCCTGCAGTTCGCTGGTCAATTCGCGCTGAATCCGCAGTGGTGCAGACGGATCGTTGAAAATTGCCGTGCCGATGCTTACCGCTGATGCCCCCGCTGCAAGGAATTCAAGCGCATCTCGTCCGGTTCGGATACCGCCCATGCCGAGAATGGGCACGTCTGGCAGCGCCGCGTGCACTTGGTACACCGCCCGCACAGCGACAGGACGAATGGCTGGGCCCGAAAGCCCACCTGTGCGGCCCCCGAGTTTGGGGCGCAAGGTGACTGGGTCGATGACCATGCCTAAGAGGGTGTTGATCATGGAGAGCCCGTCGGCTCCAGCTGCAATAACGCCTCGCGCAATCTCGACAATGTCAGTGACATCGGGTGACAGCTTGGCGAGTAATGGAATAGCCGGGTCAGCATGCTTGCGTACTTCGGCAACGACTTCTTGCGCGCTGCCGACATGGCAGGCGTAGACGAGGCCACGATTCGCAACGTTGGGACACGAAATGTTGATTTCGAGTGCAGCAACTCCCGGAGCACTGCGCAAACGACGGGCGAGGCGCCCGAATTCGTGGACGTTGTTGCCCGCGATCGACACGATCGTCCGCACACCTCGTTGATGCAACCAGGCGAGGTCGTGCTCGATGAAAGCCTCAATGCCGGGGCCTTGCAGTCCGATGGAGTTCAACATGCCACTCGGCGTCTCCGCCATGCGAGGAGTGGCGCGGCCAGAACGCGGCTCGAGCATGATGCTCTTGGTGACAATGCCACCGATTTGCGTGATATCGAAGTAATTGTCGAGTTCACGGCCGGCAGCGGCACAACCGCTGGCGGTGAGGACAGGTGCGGGCAGCGACAGTTTGCCCAAAGCAGTTGCCAGGTTCGGCTCCACAGCCGAAGTCGCATTCATCAGTGCCCCTCGGGTTTGGGGGCGCCAACACAATCGGCTGGCACCGTACCGACGTCGCTCCAGCGCACGCGATCACCCCTGAACACCGGGCCATCCGTGCAGGATCGCACCATTCGAGTGAGGCCATCGTCGCCGATCACTGGCAGAACGCAGGTCATACAGACGCCCACGCCACAGGCCATTGACTCCTCGACAGCGCATTGCGCAACGGCACCCGTTTGCTCTGCGATAGCAGACACTGCGCGCAACATGCCCATGGGTCCGCACGCGTATACGACGCTGGCATCACTCCGCCGCATAACTGCGGGCAGCACTTCGCTGACGTAACCCTGGGTTCCTGCTGAGCCATCGTCAGTCGTGATGGCGATGGAGTCGGCCATGCGCTTGAGATCAAGCACCCCATACAAACGCGATTCAGTTGCGGCACCCAGCACAACGTCGACACGGCAACCTCGTGTCCGCAGTTGCTCTGCTAAACCGATCATTGGCGCCGCGCCGTAGCCGCCAGCGACAAGCACGCATGCGACTGGGTCCTTGGGCAAGGTGAAAGGTTTGCCCAGCGGCGCAATCATGTCAACGATCGCGCCCTCATGTTGCGCCGTAAGCCACTTCGTTCCCGGACCCTTTGGAGCCACCACGAGTTCTATCGTCGTGCCCACCGTCGGCTTCGTCTGAACTCGGTGGATAGAGAACGCACGCCGCAGGAGCATTGCAGAGTCAGGACCACCGACTGCGATCGCAGCAAAATGTCCAGGGCGAAAGACCGGCAACTCAGCAGAAGTGATGAAGACCAAATGCCGGTACTCCCCTACTGCTTTGTTCGCGGCCAGTCGCGCCTTGAACTGTGTCATGACCGCGCCAACTCAATGTCGGCGGCCCACGCCTGCAGCGGCTTCACCGTCATCTCGTGGTTGCGTTCTGCGTCGATACCCTGCACCGCTGCGGCCAGCCCGGCCACGGTGGTGATCGATGGCACGCCACGGGTGACGGCCGCAGTGCGAATGGCGTAGCCGTCCAATCGTGCGCCCGAGCCCACGGGAGTGTTGACGATGAGCGAAATCTCGTTCGCCAGAATGCGCTGCACAATCGTGCGCTCGCCATGCGCGCCTTCACCGTGCGAGTGTTTGCGGACTTCCTCAACCGTGACACCATGCTCTCGCAGCACCGCTGCTGTTCCCGCAGTTGCCAGAATTTCGAACCCGAGTTCCTGCAGGTGTTGCACTGGTTTGATCGCCGCGTCCTTGTCGCGATCGGCGAGCGACACGAACACCTTCCCACCGTGCGGCAGGGTGTGGTTGTAAACGGCAAGCTGCGACTTGGCGAACGCCATGCCGAAACTTGCGTCAAGGCCCATAACCTCACCGGTTGACTTCATCTCTGGACCCAGCAAGGTGTCGACGCCTTGGAAGCGTCCAAACGGCAGCACGGCTTCCTTCACGGCAATCGGCGCGCCAGCAAATGCGCGTCCGCCATCGCCGACCCTGGGCAGCATGCCCTCAGCGCGAAGCTCTGCGATGGTCGCGCCAAGAGCGATTCGGGCGGCCGCCTTGGCCAGCGGCACAGCCGTGGCCTTGGAGACAAAGGGCACGGTACGGCTGGCGCGCGGATTCGCCTCTAGGACATAGAGGGTGCCTCCTGTGAGCGCGAACTGAATGTTGAGCAGGCCACGCACCCCGACCCCTTCAGCTATGGCACGAGTGCTAACACGAATCGTGGCAAGGTCGTCGTCGTCCAGTGTCACTGGGGGCAGCGAACATGCGGAATCACCCGAATGGATGCCCGCCTCTTCGATGTGCTCCATGACGCCACCGATGTACAGGTCGGTGCCATCAAAGAGGGCGTCGACGTCAATCTCAAGCGCGGCATCCAAGAAACGATCGACCAGCACGGGTCTGCCAGGCTCGATGAGGGTGGCCCGTTCGAGGTAGGTCTTCAGCGCAGATTCGTCATAGACGATCTCCATGCCGCGTCCACCGAGTACGTATGAGGGGCGCACCAGCACCGGGTACCCGATGTCCTGCGCGATGCGACGAGCCTCATCGAACGAAGTGGCCGTACCGAACTTCGGTGCAGGCAGGTGAGCCTCTGCCAAGACCTGCCCGAAGGCGCCGCGATCCTCGGCTAGATGGATGGCTTCCGGACTCGTGCCAACGATCGGGACGCCTTCGTCCTTGAGTCGCTGCGCGAGACCCAGCGGCGTCTGACCGCCCAGTTGGCAGATGACGCCAGCAATCGGGCCGGCCTGCATTTCGGCATACACAACCTCGAGCACGTCTTCCAGCGTAAGCGGTTCAAAATACAGGCGGTCCGAGGTGTCGTAGTCGGTCGAGACAGTCTCGGGATTGCAATTCACCATCACCGTTTCGTAGCCAGCTTCGCGCAGCGTCATCGCAGCATGCACGCAGGAGTAATCGAACTCGATGCCCTGACCGATGCGGTTGGGACCACTTCCAAGGATGATGACCGCGGCCTTGGAACGCGGACCAACTTCGGTTTCCTCGTCATAGGACGAGTAGTGGTACGGCGTCTTTGCCGCGAACTCCGCCGCGCAGGTATCGACCGTCTTGTACACCGGACGCAAGCCGAGGCCGTGACGCAGGACACGGATTTCCCTTTCGCTCACGCCACGCAGCAGGGCTATCTGCAAGTCTGAGAAACCCATCTGCTTCGCGCGACGCAGCGCTGGTAGGTCGAGATGTTCAGCACGACGAAGTTCATCCGCTTGGGCATTGATCATGATGATCTGCTCGATGAACCAAGGATCGATCTTGGTGGCCGCGTGCACCTGCTCCAGCGTTGCACCCGCCCAGAGGGCCAACTGCACTTCGGACAATCGGCCATCCCGAGGAATAGCCATCTGCACGAGCAGACCCGGAATATCGATGTCAGTCTTGGAAGCCGGCCAGGCAAAGACCGCCTCACGTTTTTCGATTGAGCGAAGCGCCTTTTGTAGTGCTTCGGGGAATGAGCGACCGAGGGCCATCGCCTCACCTACCGACTTCATATGCGTGGTGAGCACGGGGTCAGCTTGAGGGAACTTTTCGAAAGCGAAGCGCGGAACCTTAACGACGATGTAGTCAAGGGTCGGCTCGAATGATGCCGGAGTTTCTTTGGTGATGTCGTTGGAGATCTCGTCCAGTGTGTACCCAATCGCCAATCGCGCTGCGATCTTGGCAATGGGAAAGCCGGTCGCCTTCGAGGCCAACGCTGACGACCGCGAAACACGCGGGTTCATCTCGATGACGATGAGACGACCGTCTTCGGGGTTAACCGCGAACTGAATATTGCAGCCACCGGTGTCGACACCGACCGCGCGGATGATGTCGATCGAGACATCGCGCATGTGCTGGTATTCGCGATCAGTGAGCGTGAGGGCAGGCGCAACGGTGATGGAGTCGCCAGTGTGCACACCCATGGGATCGAGATTCTCGATTGAACAGATCACGACCACGTTGTCGTTGCGATCTCGCATCAACTCGAGTTCGTACTCCTTCCAACCCATGATGGACTCTTCGAGCAGCACTTCTGTTGTGGGGCTGGCCTGCAGGCCAGCACCAGCAATGCGGACGAGGTCTTCTGCGTTGTACGCGAAGCCGGAACCGGCACCACCCATCGTGAAAGACGGACGTACAACGACCGGGTAGCCAAGCTCATCGACGGCTGCGAAGACTTCATCCAGGCTGTGGCAGACCGCACTGCGAGCACTTTCAGCACCGATTGCTTCGACAATCTCTTTGAAGCGCTCGCGGTTTTCACCGCGTTCAATCGCATCGACATCAGCACCGATGAGTTCGACGTTGTACTTCTCCAACACACCCATGCGATGCAGGGCCATCGCAGTGTTGAGCGCGGTCTGTCCTCCCAGTGTCGGAAGCAGCGCATCCGGACGCTCTTTCGCAATGATGAGTTCGACGACTTCGGGTGTGATCGGTTCGACGTAGGTGGCATCGGCGAACTCAGGATCAGTCATGATTGTGGCGGGATTGGAGTTCACCAGAATGACCCGCAAACCCTCGTCGCGTAGCACGCGACAAGCCTGCGTGCCAGAGTAGTCGAACTCACAGGCTTGACCGATCACGATCGGGCCAGAGCCGATGACCATGACGCTCTTGATGTCGGTGCGGCGTGGCATCAGTTGCGCTCCCCTGCCATGAGATTCACGAATTGGTCGAACAGATCCAGCGGCATCGTGCGGACCGGCTGCGGCCTCTGGGTGGTACTGAACGCTGAATGCACGGGCATCGAGAGCGCGCAGCCCCTCAACAACGTTGTCGTTCAAGCAGACATGAGAAACCTCGACTCGACCGAACGGAGTTTCACTCACTACATCAAGCGGTGCGTCTACAGCGAATCCGTGGTTGTGCGCCGTGATATCGACACGACCAGTGCGACGGTCCTGTACCGGCTGGTTGACGCCGCGATGGCCGTACTTGAGTTTGTAGGTGCCGAATCCGAGGGCCCGACCAAGGATCTGATTGCCGAAGCAAATGCCGAAGAAGGGACGATCGGCTTCCAGTGCCGCGCGGGCCAGATCAGTCGCATGGGCCGCAGTGGCTGGGTCGCCAGGACCGTTGGAGAAGAACACGCCGTCGGTTCCGCGTTCCAGGAGTTCCTCCGCAGAGGTGAACGCTGGAAGGACGTGCACTTCAATCCCGCGCTCGGCCATCCGGTGCGGGGTCATGGTCTTAATGCCGAGATCGAGCGCCGCAACAGTAAAGCGGCGTTCGCCAATAGCCGGAACCACGTAGGGCTGCTTCGTGGTGACATCGTTGACGTAGTTAGCGCCCAACATGGAGGGCGAGGCCTGCACCGCTGAGATGAGGGAATCGCGATCCTGCAAGGCGGCCTCACCGGTAAAGAGCCCCACTCGCATTGCGCCGAGTTCGCGCAGGTGTCGAGTGATGGCACGGGTATCAACGCCCGCGACCCCGACCACCCCTTGCCCCGTCATCTCCGCGTCTAGCGAACGACGGGAACGCCAGTTGGAGGCGATCGGCGAAGGGTTGCGCACAACAAAACCATTGACCCAGATTCGGCTTGATTCGGGATCCTCGTCGTTGATGCCGGTATTCCCAATATGCGGCGCCGTCATCACCACAACTTGGCCCCGGTATGAGGGATCGGTGAGGGTTTCCTGATAGCCCGTCATGCCGGTGTTGAAGACGGCTTCGCCGAACGCGACACCCTCGGCCCCGAAGCCTTCACCACGAAAGATGCGACCGTCTTCAAGCACGAAGAGAGCAGGTTTCACGGTGTGACCTCCGTTGGTGTTGCGAACGACGCGAGTGCTGCGACGTGATCATCGGTACTGGGAAATCGAAATCCTGCGTCAACGAAACGTTCGCCGAGCCGGAAAGCGAAGACGACGATGCCGTCGTCTTCATAGGCGCGACCCGCAATGCCCTTGTCGGCGCGTACTGCCACGAGATCTGCATTGGGGATACTGAAGGATCGCTCGCCCTCGCGGACAATGTTGATGCCCTCGGTTGTGCGCGTCACTTCTGCGTGAGACTTAGCGCCGAGTGTGTGCACCGCGATGCGATCGAGCCAATCTCCGCTTTGGGTGGCACCCAAGTAGGTACCGATCCACGGACCGTCCAGCACCGGCGCAACAACGAGCGCATGCGGGGCAGCAATTGCAGACTGCGCGGCAACACGGCGATTCCAACCTTGACGCATGCCTGCGTACGCAAGCAAGACGAATAGCCCAAGCGCGATCACAATGATGGTTCGCGTCATGCAGACACGATCTTCCCGTCAAGCACGGTCGCGTGACCGCGTAGGAAGGTGGCAACGACGCGACCGCGCATGCTGCGGGCTGCATACGGCGTATTTCGTGACCGCGACGCGAGCAGCGCGGGATCAACGACCCACGAGGCGGCCGCATCAACGATGGCGAGATTCGCGGGTGCACCGACCGCGATCGCATGTCCATGCGTGTCGACCCGGCCGATGCGGGCGGGGTTCTCCGACATTCGCTCGGCTACTTCGCGCCACGTCAGTCGGCCGGTATCAACCATCGTTTCTATGACGACAGAGAGCGCAGTTTCGAGGCCGAGCATGCCCATGGCCGCGGCAGCCCACTCGCAGTCCTTGTCCTCCGTCGGATGCGGCGCGTGATCCGTTGCGACGATGTCGATAGTGCCATCGGCTAGACCAGCACGCACGGCCTCGACATCGGCCGCGGTGCGCAGCGGCGGGTTCACCTTGTACACGGGGTCATAGGTGGCCGCGAGTTCATCAGTAAGGACGAGGTGGTGCGGCGTGACTTCAGCGGTGACATCAATACCGCGCGACTTGGCCCAGCGAATGATGTCGACTGACCCTTCGGTGGAGAGATGGCAAACATGCAGTCGCGAACCGACGTGCTCTGCCAGCAATACGTCGCGCGCAATGATGGCTTCTTCTGCAACCGCGGGCCAGCCCGCCAGGCCGAGGCGGGCGCTGACTTCACCTTCATTCATCTGGGCGCCCTCAGTCAGACGAGGTTCTTGTGCATGCTGTGCAACAACGCCGCCGAACGCCTTCACATATTCAAGGGCTCGTCGCATCAATAGGGCGTCTGAAACGCACTTGCCGTCATCGGAAAAGACCCGCACCTGTGCGGCCGAATCGGCCATGGCACCGAGCTCGGCCAGACGCTCGCCTTTGAGTCCTACCGTGACTGCGCCGACCGGGCGTACGTCACAGAAGCCCGCGTCATTGCCAAGGCGCAGCACTTGCTCAACGACTCCCGCGGTGTCGGAAACGGGATCGGTATTCGCCATTGCGTGCACTGCGGTGAAACCACCCAACGCTGCCGCCATGGTGCCCGTGCGAATCGTCTCGGCATCTTCGCGGCCGGGTTCACGCAAGTGCGTATGCAGATCCACCAAACCAGGTAACACAATCTCGCCGTTGAAGTCGTAGACAACATTGGCAACGCCGGTTCCAACCGGTGCGATCTCAATGATGACTCCGTGCTTTACGACGAGATCGACAGCACCTTCACCGTAGGGCGCGACGTTGCGGATGACGATGCTCATGCGTTTCCACCAATCCCCGACTCGGCGCCGCCGAGCAAGAGGTACATCACGGCCATGCGCACGCTGACACCGTTCGTCACTTGTTCAACGATTACGGAGCGGGCGCTGTCTGCGACATCTGCCGCAATTTCCATGCCGCGGTTCATCGGACCTGGGTGCATCACGATGGTGTGCTCCTGCAACCGTTCCATGCGACGTGCATCAAGACCGTAGCGGCGCGAGTATTCATGTGCGCTTGGGAAGAATGACGCGTGCATGCGTTCGAGTTGAACCCGCAGCATCATGACGGCATCCGCCTCGGCGATTGATGCGTCGAGGTCATAGGAAATCTTGCAGGGCCACGAACCGACACCCACCGGCAGCAGCGTCGGAGGCGCACACAATGTGACTTCAGCACCCAAGGTATTCAGCAGGAGCACGTTGCTGCGAGCAACACGTGAGTGCAGCACATCGCCGACGATGGTGATCTTCGCATCACGCAGGTCACCAGAGTCTTGCCGCAAGTGCCGTCGCAACGTGAACGCATCGAGTAGAGCCTGCGTCGGGTGTTCGTGTGTGCCGTCGCCAGCGTTGATCACCGTTGAGTTGATCCAGCCGCTGTTGGCCAGGCGGTGCGGCGCACCACTCGCACCGTGACGGATGACGACCGCATCTGCGCCCATGGCCTGCAGCGTGAGCGCAGTGTCTTTCAAGCTCTCACCCTTGGAAACGCTGGAACCCTTGGCAGAGAAGTTGATGACGTCGGCGCTCAGTCGCTTGGCAGCTGCCTCAAAGGAAATGCGCGTTCGCGTGCTGTCTTCGAAGAAGAGATTCACGATGGTACGTCCGCGCAACGTGGGCAGCTTCTTGACGGGACGATCAGCGATTAGCGCAAGTTCCGTGGCCGTATCGAGGATGAGCAGTGCGTCGTCAAGCGTGAGATCTGCAGTGGATAGCAAGTGCTTCATCACGCCACCGATCCAACAGAGACACCATCGACATCGTCATGCTCGGTCAGTGCGACCTTCACGACTTCGCGCAGCGACGTCGGCAAGTTCTTGCCTACGTAATCAGCTCGGATGGGCAACTCTCGATGGCCACGATCTACCAATACAGCGAGCTGTACCAGTCGCGGCCGGCCGATGTCGCCAAGCGCGTCGAGCGCAGCCCGGACAGTTCGTCCAGAGAAGAGCACGTCGTCGACCAAGATCACAGTCTTGCCGTCAAGCCCGCCCGCGGGGATGCTCGTGGGCAGTAGGGCACGCGCCTTCTTCATACGAATGTCATCGCGATACATGGTGATGTCGAGGGATCCGACCGGCACTTCATGACCTTGGATCTCAACTAAACGCGCCGCGATACGTTGCGCTAACGCCACACCGCGAGTGGGGATGCCAAGCAAGACGATGTCATCGGCACCTTTGGTGCGCTCATCAATCTCGTGTGCAATGCGCGATAACGCGCGGGATACATCTGCTGCCTCAAGGACCGTGCGCATCTCGGACACGTCGGACATGAGACCTCCTTTCCCGCCTCTCTGGACGGTCTTTAAAGGATGTCGTTCTCCGCTGAGTGTACCGGAGTCCCAGCATGGTCAGCGACCTTTCATCACTGCACCCGATGTCACCACTTCGTACCACAGCCGGGCGGCAGCCCCTTGAGCATTCGTTGATCGACGCTGAAGCCTTCGCCTGGTGTCCGGATCTGCCTCCCGTTCCAGTCGATGATGAAGCCTTCGCCTGTGCTGCGGTAGTAGTAGCAATCGCTATTGGCAGCGGTCGCCACCGCGGCAACATCCGCCGTCCGGACACCGTTGTTGTTGTACTCCTTGAATCTGCCGATCTCCTCCCACCCCCAGGCACGGAATCGCCAGAGTTGCACCTCAACATGCGCTTTGGCGACTGGGCGTTTGCATGAGATCCGCATGTGCGCCTTGATGAAGCCGCCGGATGGATGCGGAGCCGGCAAGCTCGCCACGCACCCAAACTGAGGAGCGAATTTCAGTGGTGCCTCGCCTACACTCGGGATCGATACAGTAACCACTGCGGACATAAGAATGCGGGCCAGGGATGGAACGATCATGAGGGGTCCCCTTTCGACGGGAATTCTTATGCGAAGGGTGCGCCCTACTCGCCTGTGGATACTCAGCGGATTTCGCCTTGTGGATGGAGGTCAAACTCATGTGGCTTGCAAAGGCGCGGCTCGTCCCCGAAGCGGAACTCAGCTTTGAGGACCGCGCGAAAATGGCGCCGGCGTTGCTACGGAGCCAACGCGAGGATGCTGTTGTGGCCTTTGCGATGGGCGATACATCCGTAGATCTTTCAGAATTCACAGATCCAGACGCGCAGTTCATCGACATCTACGCCACCGTGCGCAAGTTCCGGGCAGAGCTCCGTCCCGAGCACATGCTGGGACTCAAATCCGACGGCATCGTGATAGAAAAGGGCGAGTGTCGGGGCTTCGGACCTACGTCGATTTCAACACTGTGGCTTACCAAACCCGCAACCCCACGTCGTCCTGAACGCCACATCGTGTGGACGCTCGTTTGGCAGCGCACGGGCGACGAGTGGGATCTTGTTGGGTCGCACGCGTCCGCCCAATAAGCCATGACGATCAGCGCGAAGGCCCGCCGTGCTCCCTTGAGGGGACAGTGGCGGGCCTTCGGTGTTTGAATTATCAGCCGCGACCGACGGTGTGGACGCGAACCGAGTTGGTGCCACCGGCGACGCCGGGGGGCGCACCGGCAACAATGACCACTTTCTCACCCAGCGAGACCCGGCCAGATGCGAGCAAGGCCGCTTCCAACTGGTCGACCATGTCGTCGGTATGCGAGACGGGAGGAACCAGGTAGGTATCGACGCCCCAGGTGAGCGCGAGCACCGAGCGCGTGCGCGCGTGCGGTGTAAATGCCAAGAGCTGCGTGTCTCGACGGTGACGCGCCAATGCCCGAGCCGAATGTCCGGTCTCGGTGAATGCAACAAGGAAGCGGGCGCTCAGGGAGTGCGCGATCTCGCTCGCTGCCCAGGTGACGACAAGTCCCGTACGGGGCTCCTTCTCGACGTACGGCAGATGCGGGATCTGGCCGAGCGCTTCGGTCTCCACGTGCTCGATGATCTTGGACATCGTTTGCACGGTCTCGATGGAGAAATCACCGACACTTGTCTCACCGCTGAGCATGAGGGCATCGGCACCGTCGAGCACCGCGTTGGCAACGTCGGACACTTCGGCGCGAGTCGGACGGGAGGCCTTCTCCATGGAGTCGAGCATTTGCGTGGCGACGATAACCGGACGTCCCACAAGGCGAGCCGCCATGATGATGCGCTTCTGCACAATCGGCACCTGCTCCAGCGGCAACTCAACGCCAAGGTCGCCGCGGGCAACCATCACGCCATCGAAGGTGTTCACGATCTCGTCGAGATTGTCAACGGCCTGCGGCTTCTCGATCTTCGCAATCACAGGAACGAGAATGCCTTCCTCGTCCATAATCTTCTTGACGTCCGCGTAATCGGCGGCATTGCGCACGAAGGACAGCGCGATGATGTCAACGCCCGTGCGAAGCGCCCAGCGCAGGTCATCAATGTCCTTCTCGCTCAGTGCGGGCACGCTCACTGCAACACCGGGCAAGTTAATGCCCTTGTTGTTGGAGACGAAGCCGCCCTCGACAACCTCAGTAACGACATCGGTTTCCGAGACACTCACAGCAACCAGTGCCACACGACCGTCGTCGATCAAGATGCGGTCACCTGGCTTTACGTCTCCAGGCAGCCCCTTGTAGGTGGTTGAGGCTCGCTGCGCGTTGCCATCAACATCGTCGATCGTGATGGTGAAGCGATCGCCGTTCTCAATGCGCACCTTGCCCGCCGAGAACTTGCCGAGCCGGATCTTGGGACCTTGGAGGTCAGCCAAGATGCCCACGGCCTTGCCCGACTCGTCAGAAGCCTGCCGCACGTTCTGATAGCGCTGAAGCTGCTCTTCATGCGAGCCGTGAGACATGTTGAGCCGGGCAACGTTCATGCCCGCGGCGACCAAGGCACGGACTGCGTCAAGCGACTCAGTTGCGGGGCCCAGGGTGCACACAATTTTGGCGCGGCGCACGTGATCTCTTCTCAGTCGGGGATGTTGCAACTCTAGCCCTAGGCCATCATGGAGCGCGTCGTGGGGTCGATCGGAGATGGCAAACCGGTGGAACCCATGAGGTAGGCATCAACAGAGGCGGCCGCCGACCTTCCCTCAGCAATGGCCCAGACGATGAGTGACTGTCCACGTCCAGCGTCACCAGCGGAAAACACGCCCGGGACATTTGTGGCAAAAGCAGCATCGCGAGCGATGTTGCCGCGATTGTCCATATCGACACCAAGCTGTTCGACCATGAGACCACGATCAACGCCGGTGAAGCCCATGGCGAGGAACACAAAGTCAGCCGCCAGCTCGCGCCGCGTTCCAGGAACCTCCACGAATGCGCCCTGTTCGAATCTCACATCGGAGATGACGAGTGCGCGAAGACGACCGTCTTCGTGCTTGAGGAACTCCTGTGTCTGCACGGCGTACACACGTTCTCCACCCTCTTCGTGGGCCGAGGTGACCTTGAAGGTCATGGGGAAGGTCGGCCAGGGCATGTGTGCCGGACGCTGCTCCGACGGCTGCGGCATGATCTCGAGTTGTGTCACTGAAGCGGCACCTTGGCGGTGGGCCGTTCCGAGGCAGTCGGCTCCGGTGTCGCCACCTCCAATGATGACGACATGCTTGCCTGCCACATGGATCGGTGGCTGTGCATAGTCGCCGTGCGTGAAGCGGTTTGCCTGCGGCAGGTACTCCATCGCCTGGTGAACGCCGACGGCGTCTCTGCCCGGAATTGGCAGGTCGCGAGCTGATGTCGCCCCCACAGTGAGCACAACGGCGTCATATCGCGCGCGAATGTCAGCCGCAGAGACATCGTGGCCAACGTCGACACCCGGACGGAAGCGAACGCCTTCCGCCTCAAGCTGCGCGATACGCCGATCCAGGAAGCGCTTCTCCATCTTGAACTCGGGAATGCCGTAGCGCATGAGCCCGCCGATCCGGTCGGCCCGCTCGAAAACGGCGACGGTATGACCGGCCCGGGCCAACTGTTGCGCGGCTGCGAGACCCGCGGGGCCCGAACCGATAACGGCCACCGTCTTGCCCGATAAACGTTCGGGAGGTCGCGGCTGCAACCAGCCTTCCTTCCAAGCGCGCTCAACAATCGTGACTTCGACCTGCTTGATCGACACCGGATCTTGGTTAATCCCGAGCACACATGCCGACTCGCACGGAGCCGGACACAGTCGTCCGGTGAACTCCGGGAAGTTGTTGGTTGCGTGGAGACGATCAGAAGCGGTCTTCCAGTCGTCGCGCCAAGCCAGATCGTTCCATTCCGGAATGATGTTTCCCAGTGGACACTGGCTGTGACAGAAGGGAATGCCACAGTTCATGCAACGACCAGCCTGCGCCTGCAGGTGATCTGCAGGGAAATCCTCGTACACCTCGCGCCAGTCTTTAAGTCGCAGCGCAACCGGTCGACGGGTAGGGGTCTCACGACCCGTTGTCAGAAAACCTCGGGGATCAGCCACGGATCGCCTCCATGATCGCGGCCAGCTCATCGCGGCCTTCGGACTTCGCTCGGGCTTGCGCCTCAAGCACTCGTTTGTAATCGCGCGGCATGATCTTCGAGAAGCGCGTAACCTCGAGATCCCAATGCGCGAGCAGTGCTGTTGCGACCGACGAGTCCGTCTCGTCAGCATGTTCCTGGATGATGCCTCGAAGCTCGAGGCGATCGGTCTCGGACAGGGGTTCGACCTCGACCATCTCGCTATTGACGCGCGAGGACTTGAGATCAAGCACGTAGGCGACGCCGCCGGACATACCGGCAGCAATATTGCGACCCGCTGCACCCAAGATGACGGCCCTTCCGCCGGTCATGTACTCAAGCGCGTGATCGCCCACACCCTCGACGACAACGGTCGCACCTGAATTTCGAACGCAGCAGCGTTCGCCGACCATGCCGCGTACAAACACGCTGCCGCTCGTCGCGCCATACGCCAAAACATTGCCCGCAATCACGTTGCTGGATGCTTCGAAACTCGCAGCCCGATCGGGTCGCACGACGATGCGGCCGCCTGACAGTCCCTTGGCAACATAGTCATTGCCATCGCCTTCAAGTCGCAGCGTGATGCCCTTCGGCAAGAATGCGCCAAAGGACTGACCAGCAGAGCCAGTAAAGGTGAGATCTATGGTTCCCTCAGGCAATCCTGCTCCGCCGTAGCGACGCGTGACCTCGGAGCCGAGCATCGTGCCCACCGTGCGATTGACATTTCGAACCGCTAGTCGAGCACGTACTGGCTCGGCGTTTTCCAGTGCAGCCTTGGCGAGTTCGATCAACTGGTTGTCCAGCGCTCTCGCCAGACCGTGATCTTGGGTCGTGGTCTGACGTAGGTCGCCGGGCACATCCGGTTTGTGGAAGATCGGAGCCAGATCCAGCGAGGATGCCTTCCAGTGTTCGATAGCAGTGTCCACATTCAACAATTCCACGCGGCCAATCGCCTCGTCCATCGTCCGTAGGCCCAGCGCAGCGAGGTGCTCCCGGACCTCTTCTGCGATGAACCGGAAGAACGTTTCGACGAACTCCGGTTTTCCGTTGAAGCGCTCACGCAACACTGGATTCTGCGTGGCGACACCGACTGGACACGTATCGAGATGACAGACGCGCATCATGATGCAACCACTCACAACTAGCGGAGCCGTTGCGAAGCCGTACTCCTCGGCGCCGAGTAGGGCGGCAATCACGACGTCGCGGCCCGTCTTGAGCTGCCCGTCGGTTTGTACGACAACGCGATCACGTAGACCATTGAGGAGCAGCGTCTGTTGCGTCTCGGCTAGACCGAGTTCCCATGGGCCGCCTGCATGCTTCAGCGAGGTGAGCGGTGAAGCACCAGTGCCGCCGTCATGACCGGAAACCAAGATCACGTCAGCATGGGCCTTGGCCACACCGGCCGCGACGGTGCCAACGCCGACTTCAGCCACCAACTTGACGTGAATTCGAGCCACTGGATTCGCGTTCTTCAAATCGTGGATGAGCTGGGCCAAATCCTCGATCGAGTAGATGTCGTGGTGCGGCGGAGGCGAGATGAGCCCGACTCCCGGAGTTGAGTGGCGGGTCTTGGCAACCCACGGGTAGACCTTGTGTCCGGGTAGTTGACCGCCTTCGCCAGGCTTCGCGCCTTGTGCCATCTTGATCTGAATGTCATCGGCATTGACCAAGTACTCGCTGGTGACGCCGAACCGTCCAGAGGCGACCTGCTTGATAGATGAACGCTTTGAGTCGCCGTTCTCCATCGGCAAAAAGCGCTCCGGATCCTCGCCGCCTTCACCGGTGTTGGACTTCGCCCCCAAGCGGTTCATTGCGATAGCCAGCGTCTCGTGTGCCTCTTGCGAGATTGAACCGTACGACATGGCGCCGGTCGAGAAGCGCTTGACGATGCTCTCGACACTCTCAACCTCATCGATGTCGATTGGCTGCCGTTGATGAGAGAACGAGAAGAGCCCACGCAAGGTCATGAGTCGCTCGGACTGCTCGTCAACACGTGCCGTGTACTGCTTGAAGATGTCGTAGCGCTGATTGCGTGTTGAATGCTGGAGTCGGAACACCGTTTCCGGGTCGAACAGATGCGGTTCGCCCTCGCGGCGCCACTGGTACTCGCCGCCGATCTCGATTCGGCGATGCGGAGGAACGACACCATTGATTGGGTAGGCAAGATCGTGGCGGATCTCGATCTCCTTGGCGATCACGTCGAGGCCGACGCCGCCAAGCTTCGAAGTGGTGCCGGTGAAGTACTTGTCAATGATGTCTTGCGACAGCCCCACGCATTCGAAGATCTGCGCGCCGCGGTAGGACGCCACTGTTGAGACGCCCATCTTGCTCATCACCTTCAGCACACCCTTGCCGAGCGCCTTGATGAGGTTGCGCATGGCCTTTTCCGGAGTGATGCCGACTATTGCGCCTTGGCGCACCATGTTCTCCACGGTCTCCAGCGCGAGATACGGATTCACGGCTGCAGCACCATAACCGATGAGCATGGCCACGTGGTGCACCTCGCGGACGTCGCCTGCTTCAACGAGGAGGCCCACCATCGAACGAGTGCGCTGGCGCACGAGGTGATGGTGTACAGCACCCGTCAACAACAGCGACGGGATAGGTGCCATATCCATGTCCGAATCGCGATCGGAGAGGATGATGAACTTCTTGCCCTGCCGAATAAGCGCGTCAACTTCACGGCTGATTTCATCGAGACGACGACCGAGCGCCTCTCCGCCACCTGCGACGGGATACAGGCCACGGATCTTGGCGGCGGAGAAGCCGGGCAACTCGCCTGAGGCGTTGATGTGCAAGATCTTGGCAAGATCGTCGTTATCGATCACAGGGAAGGGCAACAACACTTGGCGGCAGTGGTCGGGTGACTCGCCGAGCAGGTTGGCCTCGGGACCCATCGTGGTGCCGAGCGAGGTCACGATTTCTTCGCGGATGGAGTCCAGCGGCGGATTGGTGACCTGCGCAAAGAGCTGTGCGAAGTAGTCGAACAATTGCCGTGAGCGGGAAGACAGCGCAGCGATGGGCGAGTCCGTTCCCATCGAACCGAGTGGTTCGCCGGCGGTCTTCGCCATCGGTGCGAGAATCACACGAAGTTCTTCTTCGGTGTAGCCAAAAGTGCGCTGACGGCGAGTCACGGAAGAGGTGGTGTGCACGATGTGCTCGCGCTCCGGCAAGGCGTCAAGGTGTATAACGCCATTGCTCAACCAAGATGCGTATGGCTGGCGGGCAGCCAATTCCGACTTGATCTCTTCATCATCAACGATACGACCTTGCGCAGTATCAACAAGGAGCATGCGCCCTGGCTGCAGACGACCCTTCTGCACGATGCGTGCGGGGTCGATGTCGAGTACACCCGCTTCCGAGGCCAGCACAACCAATCCGTCATCGGTGACCCAGAAGCGACCCGGACGGAGTCCGTTGCGATCGAGGACAGAGCCGATCACGGTGCCGTCGGTGAAGGAAATATTTGCCGGGCCATCCCAGGGTTCCATGATGTTCGAGTGGAACTCGTAGAACGCGCGCCGAGCTCCATCCATCTCAGCGTGGTTCTCCCATGCCTCGGGAATCATCATGAGCACTGCGTGCGGCAGTGAACGTCCGGCCAGATGCAGCAACTCCAGTACTTCGTCGAAGGAAGCCGAGTCGGATCCTTCGGGTGTCACTATCGGAAACAGTCGCTCCAGATCACCGAACGCTGAACTCGTCATCATCGCTTCGCGCGCGCGCATCCAGTTACGGTTGCCCTTGACGGTGTTGATCTCGCCGTTGTGTGCGATGAGCCGGTACGGATGCGCAAGCGGCCATGACGGGAAGGTGTTGGTTGAGAAGCGAGAGTGCACCAGTGCGATCGCGGATGTCACACGCTCGTCGACAAGGTCGGGAAAGAACGATTTCACCTGCGCCGTTGTGAGCATGCCCTTGTAGATGAGGGTGCGAGCGGAGAGCGATGGGAAGTAGACAGCGACTTCATGCTCGGCGCGCTTTCGCAGAGCAAAGGCCATGCGCTCAAGGTCCATACCCTGGGCATTGTTTTTCGCCTTGACAAACAGTTGCGCGAATCGCGGCATGACGCCCAGAGCTGTCCTGCCAATGCCGGTTTGGTCGGTGGGGAGTTCGCGCCAGCCCAGCACCTCAAGCCGCTCGCCCTGCGCGAGTGCCGCAATATGTTCCCGAGCCGCAGCATTGGCTGCCTCATCATTCGGGAGGAAGGCAATGCCCACTGCGTATTGGCCAGGCGCCGGCAGCGTGAAGTCAACTTCAGCGCGCAAGAACGCATCAGGGATCTGGATCAGAATGCCGGCGCCATCGCCTGAGTCAGGCTCGCTGCCAGAGGCGCCGCGGTGGTCCAGATTCTCAAGGGCCAAGATCGCTTTTGCGACGATGTCGTGCGATGGCTGGCCTGTCAGCGTGGCCACCCAAGCGACACCGCAGGCATCATGCTCTGCGTTACCGTCGTACAAACCCTGTGCCGTCGGCATGGCTTGCTGGAAATGCTGGAGTCCCATGGACTACTCCCGTCGATCCTGCGAAAAGGTGCATGCAGGGACGACGTTGGCCCAGCGGCAGGATGTTAGCAGGTCACCCGACCGCGGCGCCGGAACACCACAACGGCGCCCACGCCAACGATCAACGCCGTGTACTCGTTGAGCCTGAGACCCAAGAAGCTGTGCGCCTGATCGATTCGGAACCATTCGATACCGAACCGCGCGGTGCAGTAGAACGCCACATACAGCGCGAAAACCCGCCCATTGCGAAGTCCGAAGCGACGCTCGGCCCACACCAACGCAAAGGCAATCACCACGCAAGCCAGCAGTTCGTACAGGAAGGTTGGGTGGTAGGTAGGAAACATGGCGTACCCAGCGGGCCGGTGGGCGGGATCGATTTCCAATGCCCACGGACCGACGAGAGGACGACCGAACAGCTCCTGGTTGAACCAGTTCCCGAGACGACCGGTGGCCTGCGCCAAGACAATCCCCGGAGCTGCAGCATCTGCGAACGAGACGAAATCGACGCCCAGCCGTCGACAGCCGTACAAAGCCCCGACAAAACCGAGTGCAATCGCACCCCAGATGCCCAAGCCGCCGTCCCAAATTCGCAGTGCTGACAGGACGCCCCGGCCGTTGCTCCCGAAGTAGGTCTGCCAGTCCGTGAGCACGTGGTAAATGCGTCCACCAAAGATTCCAGCGGGAACCGCCCACATGGCAATATCGGCAACATCATCACCGCGATTGCCCAGCGCCTGCCAGCGCCTCGTAGTGAGCGCCACTGCGATAACGATGCCCACGATGATGCACAGCGCATATGCACGCACGGGCACCGGCCCCACGTGCCAGACCCCCTGCGCCGGGCTGGGAATGCTTGCCGCGAGGGCTGCGATCACTTGGCGTGTGCTGTGATGTAGTCGGTGAACGTCTTCATTGTCGCCAAGTCCTTGTCGGGAATCGTGGTTCCGTCCAAGACGAGATTCGGCGTGCCCGGGATCTTCTCATCACGGAACAGTTGACCGAGATTGTCCGACCAGCCGAGGTACTTGCCATCATCGAAGCAACTCTGGAAGGCGCTCAACTTGTCACCCTTGAGCCCGGCGTCCGCACCAAATCCGCGCAACGCAGCATCAGACCAGCCATCGCCCTCAGTGGCGGGTTGATTTGCGTAAATCAGCGAGTGGTACTGCAGACCCACACCTTGGTCGATGGCACAACCGAACGCTGCCACAGCGCGACGCGATGCGTGCTTACTCTGGGGCAGATTGTCATCAATGAAGTTCGCCATGGAGTAGACGACGTTGATGGTTCCGCTTTCCGCGAGACCGACCATGAACTTGCCGTAGGCATCTTCAAAAAGCTTGCAGATCGGGCACTGCGGGTCCTCCCAGACCACGAGCGTCGACTTCGCAGGATCGATCGGTTTGACTGGGAAGCCATAGGTCTTCGCGATGGTGCCGACCGGCTGTGCAGCGTTCGCATCAGCCTGGGGCTGCTCGGACTTTCCACCCAGATAACCAGCCAGCACGATACCGATGACAACCACTGCTACGGCAATGCCACCGAGCACTTTGATGCGCTGGTCACGCTTTGCTGCAGCTTCAGATTCCGCCTTGATTGCTGCTGCAGCTTCTGCGCGTCGCTGTGCGCCTGAATCCTGTGCCATTACATCTCCTCGCGGTTCGCGTCGAATGATACGGGTGGCTCAGCATGTCGAACGCCTGCCGCCATTTCCTTTGCAAGATCTTCAACTGCGACGAGTGCAGCAGCGTGGTCAGGTGCGTCCATCGCGGCTCTGACGAAAGCCGAACCAACAATGACGCCATCGGCATACTGTGCGATCTCCGCCGCTTGAGCAGGGGTCGTGACTCCCAAACCGACCGCAATGGGACGTTCCGTGACGGCACGGGTGCGATGCACCAAGATGCGCGCCTGATCGGACACACTGGTGCGAGCACCCGTCACTCCCATGAGCGACGCGGCGTACACGAAGCCGGTTGTTGCCGCTGCCACCACACCAAGTCGCTCTGGCGTGGAGGAAGGCGCGACAAGGAACACGCGGGCGATACCTGCAGCATCCGTGGCGGCGATCCATGGACCAGCCTCTTCGGGCGTGAGATCGGGGTTGATGACACCGACTCCTCCGGCGGCAGCAAGGTCACTTGCGAACTTGCCGACCCCATACCGTTCAATGGGATTCCAGTAGGACATGACCAGCGTCGGAGCACCTGTCGCCGCGGTGGCCTTGGCGACCCGCATGATGTCGGCAATGCGAACTCCGCCCGCGAGGGCATGTTCGACCGCGCGTTGAATGACTGGGCCATCCATCAGCGGATCCGAATAGGGCAGCCCAATCTCCACGATGTCGACGCCACCGCGAACCATGGCTGCGATGATCTCTATCGAGGCATCGACCGAGGGGAAGCCCCCCGGGAAGTACCCGATGAGTGCGGCCCGATGCTCATTGCGGGCGGTCGCGAAAGCGGCATCCAACGCAGCATTCATCACACGTCCGCCAATCCGAACCAGCGTGCCGCGGTGACAACATCCTTGTCGCCTCGCCCCGAGAGGTTGATGATGATCGTGGATTCAGGTCCAAGACGGCGACCCAGATGAATCGCACCCGCTAGCGCATGCGCACTCTCTATCGCGGGGATGATGCCCTCGGTCCGACACAGCAAGGCGAACGCGTCCATGGCTTGCGTGTCGTTCACAGGCTCGTACTGCGCGCGACCGATGTCTTTGAGGTATGCGTGTTCGGGACCAACGCTCGGGTAATCGAGCCCTGCACTGATGGAGTGCGACTCTATGGTCTGCCCATCCGCATCTTGCATGAGATAGGAACGAGCGCCGTGCAGTACACCGGGTTCTCCTCCGGTGAGGCAAGCCGAGTGGCGGCCAGTTTCGATGCCGTCACCGCCAGCTTCGTAACCCCATAACTGCACGTCCTCATCGTCTAGGAATGCATGGAAGATGCCAATGGCGTTGCTGCCACCGCCGACGCACGCTGCGATGGCCGTCGGCAAATGACCGGTTGCTTCAAGGATCTGCTCCCGCGCTTCGATGCCGATGATGCGATGGAAGTCTCGCACCATCTCCGGAAACGGGTGTGCGCCGGCGACAGTGCCGAGCAGGTAGTGCGTATGCTCGACGTTCGTCACCCAGTCACGCATTGCTTCGTTGATGGCGTCTTTCAGAGTGCGAGAACCGGCGGTCACCGGGATGACTTCGGCTCCGAGTAGGCGCATGCGTGCCACATTGAGGGCCTGGCGTTCTGTGTCGATCTCGCCCATGTAGACGACGCAATCCAAACCCATCAACGCTGCTGCCGTGGCAGTTGCAACGCCGTGCTGTCCAGCACCCGTCTCGGCAATGACCCGCGTCTTCCCCATGCGTTTCGTCAGCAGGGCTTGGCCGAGCACGTTGTTGATCTTGTGCGAGCCGGTGTGGTTGAGGTCTTCGCGCTTGAGGAAGATCCGCGCACCACCGGCATGTTCGGAAAAACGCTTGGCTTCCGTTAGCGGCGAAGGGCGTCCGCTGTACGTTCGATGTAAATGCGCCAATTCGTTGATGAACTCGGGGTCGACTTTCGCTTTGCGGTACGCCTCGTCAAGTTCGTCAAAGGCGGCCATGAGCGCTTCCGGCACGAAACGGCCACCGAATTGGCCGAAGTGTCCGTGTTGGTCAGGAGTCTGTTCCATGAAGCCGTCCTAACGCTCGTGACGAATGGCCGGGTGGGCGCCTGCAGTAACAAGTTGATGCACTGCATCACGCGGGTCACGCCCGGTAACGAGCGATTCGCCCACGAGCACGGCATCGGCACCCGCTTTGGCGTAGTGCAACAAGTCCTCCGGACCACGCACACCAGACTCGGCGACTTTGGCGATGTGGTCGGGAATGTATGGCGCCACTTTCGCGAACTGCTCACGATGCACTTCAAGTGTGCGAAGGTCACGTGCATTTACTCCGATGATGCGTGCTCCCGCCGCCACGGCCCGTTCGACTTCGAGTTGGTCGTGCACTTCCACCAGCACCGAGAGCCCGATGGATAGTGCGCGTTCGTGCAAACACACGAGTGCGTCTTGCGAGAGCGCCGCAACGATCAGGAGCACAAGATCGGCGCCATAGGCACGCGCCTCCCAGAGCTGGTAGGAGGAAACCATGAAGTCTTTGCGCAGCACTGGAATGTCAACGGCCGCACGTACCGCCGTTAGGTCAGCGAGCGACCCACCGAATCGGCGCTCCTCGGTGAGCACCGAAACAATGTGCGCACCACCGGCCTCGTATTCGGCAGCGAGTTGCGCAGGGTCTGCGATCGTTGCCAGGTCACCCTTGCTAGGAGAGCGACGCTTGACTTCTGCGATGACAGCGATGTCCTCGCCGCGCAAGATGGAGAGCACAGGTCGAGCGGGCTGCAGTTTGGCGACTCGCGCCTTGAGTTCATCGAGGGGCACACGGGCCTGTCGCTCGGCTAGATCTTCGCGGACGCCGACGATGATGTCATCAAGTACGGTCATGGGCCCTCCCTCTGCGGGAAAGACTAGGGGTAGTTCGACCGTCGGTATTACGCGGGCGGACGTCGCCATTCGCGGGGAAGGTACACCGTGAAGCATGCACCGCCTTCATTCGAACGCCCCGCCTCCGCGCGGCCTCCCAGCCGGGTCGCCAACGTGCCCACAAGGGCTAAGCCCAAACCAGTTCCTACTGGTCGGATTCCGATATAGCGATCGTGCAACGCCGACGGCTGAAAGGCCACATGCAGATCGTCATCTGAGAGGCCGGGACCCCCGTCGCGCACCTGCAATTGCACTCCCCCTGGCGCGTCGAACCCTGCGATAACCAATGGACGACCGGCGGGCGTTACGCGCAATGCGTTTTCGCACAAGTTGTCGACGATCTGCCGCACGCGAATCGGATCTGTGGTCAAGGACAGCGGCGTGTTCGGCAATTCGATCGCGAAACATAACCCTTCACGGTCACACCGGTCACGCCAAACCTGACCAGCACTGGTGAGCACGTCGCGTAGATCGATTGACTGTGGATTGAGTCGCAGTTCGACGGCTCCTGCACGCGCAAGATCGAGCAGGTCGCTCACGAGTCGCTGCAATCGCTCGGATTCATCGCGCATGATCGCGCCAGTCGATTCCATGTCTGCGTCGCTGATGACACCGTCCGCCAGCGCCTCCGCGTAACCGGCGATAGCTGTCAGCGGTGTGCGCAACTCGTGCGAAACCGACAGCAGGAACTGTCGCTGCCGGTCTTCACTTCGCGCTAGCGCGTCGGAAAGTTCGTTCATAGATCGCGAAAGATCGGCCATCTCGGCATGACCGCCTTCGATCAGCCGAACGTCACGCGCGCCTTCCGCCATCCGTTCTGCGGCCACTACGGCGGCCCGAATCGGTGCCGTGGCACGTCGGGTGAAATAGACAACCGCTACGAGCGCGCAAATCAGGGCGACGAGAGCGC
>CAWATP010000019.1:0-114570 GCA_963784905.1 uncultured Actinomycetota bacterium
AGATCAATGCCTGTTGCGGATCCTGCTTCCACGAGGCGATAGGTGGGCATCGTGTTGCCCGCGAGTACCTCGGGGATCTGGCTGCGCCCGGACAGCGGTGCATTCGAAATCAGGAATTGTGCGCTGAGGCCGGTGATATCGACACTGCTGGGGTTGGACAGTTGCACGGCCATGGTGATGCTGGCGCCGACCCCGGGGAGTTCGGGGCTGAGCGCAACGATTTCCGCGCTGAAGCCCGGCGCGGCCATCGCGGGTGCCGGCGCGGCCGACACCGCGAACAAGAGCAGTGCGAGGGCGGCGTTGCGCTTCACTCATGCACCTCAAGGATCTCGAGGGCCTTGGCCAGCAGTTTGCGCTCGTCGTTGTAGGCGAGTCGCGCGGCCACTTTGTCGAGGGGAATCCACTCAACCGCGTCGACTTCGCGATCCGCATCGGAGAGTTCGCCGCCGCGCATGATGAGCAGGTAGTGCTGCACGGTTTTGTGGATGCGCTTACCGTCGAGCATGAACCAGAAGGCGATCTCACCGAGGTGCGTGTGCACTTCGGCGTCCAGGCCGGTCTCTTCGGACACCTCGCGAATGGCTGCCATTTCGGGGGTTTCGCCCGCCTCGATATGACCCTTGGGGAAGGACCAGATCATGCGGCCCTTGCGATCTTTACGGCCGATGATGGCAGCGGCCATGCTTTCGGTGTCTACGACGAGTCCGCCTGCGCTGAATTCGTCGTGCCGTTTGCTTCGCCGCTGCGGACGGTTGGCCCGTGCGCTGGTCATGGGCTAAGCGTAGGCGGGAGCGTCTCGCAGCGCGTCCACATACGCTTTGCCTGTGTCCTCGCCGCGTAAGCCTCCGCAGATTCCGGAGCCGATCCTTGAGCTGGGTCGCCGATTCGAGGCCGCAGGATTTGAGCTGGCGCTCGTTGGCGGGCCCGTCCGGGACGAGCTGCTGGGGCGTTCCTCGGGCGATTGGGATCTCACGACGAACGCGCACCCCGAGCAAACCTTGTCGATGCTCGAGCCATGGGCGGATGTCACATGGGACATCGGCATTCGTTTCGGCACGGTCGGTGGACAGCACCACGGGCTCAAGGTGGAGATCACCACGTACCGCACCGAGCAGTACGCGGATGACACCCGTAAGCCCGAGGTGCAATACGGCAGCTCGCTCGAGGACGACCTTTATCGCCGCGACTTCACGGTGAACGCGATGGCCGTGCGCTTGCCTTCGGGCGAACTTGTCGATCCCTTTGGTGGAATGGCTGACCTTGCCGCAGGCGTACTGCGGACGCCAGGTACACCAGAGATGTCCTTCTCTGACGATCCTCTGCGCATGATGCGGGCAGCCCGCTTCGCGTCCCAACTCGGTTTCCGCGTGATTCCCGACGTGGTCATTGCGATGACCGAGATGGCGTCGCGCCTATCGATCGTCTCTGCCGAACGGATTCAACTGGAGTTCTCCAAGTTGCTGCTCGGCGAGGATCCGAGGGAAGGCCTGACGCTGCTGGTTGAGACGGGGCTGGCGGAGGAGTTCATCCCGGAGCTCGGCAAGCTGCGGCTCGAAATCGATGAGCACCACCACCACAAGGATGTCTACGAGCATTCACTGACAGTGTTAGAGCAGGCGATCTCGCTTGAGCGAGTGCATGAACCGGTGACCGAGCCGGATCTCGTGCTTCGCCTAGCTGCACTTCTGCACGACATCGGCAAGCCCAAGACTCGACGCTTCGAAGCAGGTGGCGGCGTCTCGTTCCACCATCACGAAGTAGTCGGCGCGAAGTTGGTACGCAAGCGTCTGTCGGAACTGCGCTTTAGTAATGACGTGATTGATGACGTCTCGCAATTGGTGGAACTGCATCTGCGCTTCCATGGGTATGGCTCTGGCGAATGGTCTGACTCCGCGGTACGTCGGTACGTGCGCGATGCCGGACATCAGGTTGCGCGGCTGCATAAACTCACACGTGCTGATTGCACAACCCGCAACAAACGCAAGGCCTTTCAGCTGCAGGCCACCTATGACGAGCTTGAACGACACATCGCAGAGTTGGCGGAGAAAGAGGAGTTGGATTCGATCCGACCTGATCTGGACGGCAATGCGATTATGGAGATTCTTGGCATTGGACCGGGCCCCGCGATCGGGAAGGCGTACAAGTTCCTGCTGGAATTGCGTATGGAAGAAGGCCCTCTGGAACGCGAGCAAGCAGAAGGCGCGTTGCGTGTCTGGTGGGAGCAGCAGCAGTAGCCTGCTGGCGGTTTGTTCACCGCAGCTTCATGTCGTCGCCACTCCTTATGCAACACGATGAGTTCCGGTGGGTGCGCGTGCTCACTACGGTTCACACATGGACCGGGGGCAGTTTCCCAGGCTGGTGCGCGACAGGCGTTTCCAGCGGCTGCTCTCTGTCCGCATTGCAAGCACGACTGCGGATGGCCTGCTGCAAGCCGCGTTGACGTCCTTCGTCCTGTTCAGCCCGGAGCGACAGCCGACTCCAGCCAAGATCTTGACGGCGTTCGGCATTCTCTTGTTGCCGTATTCGGTGTTCGGACCATTCATCGGCGTGCTCATCGACCGCTGGGAACGTCAACGCATTCTTGTGTGGGCCACCGTGCTGCGTGCTGTCAGCGTGTTGGTGGTTGCTGGCTTGGTAGCGGGTGATCACGCCGGTTCGAGTTTGGCGATTGCCGTGCTGGTTGCGTTGGGCGTCGGCCGATTTGTGGCTGCGACCTTGTCAGCGTCGCTGCCGCACGCGGTGGATGACGACCTGCTGGTAGCGGCCAATGCAGTGGCGCCAACTGCCGGCACGCTCATGTCGATTGTCGGCGGAGTGGCGGGGGTTTCGATCTCCACCTGGCTGGGTGGCAGTGACAAAGCTTCGGTGCTCATCATCTGCGTTGCGTCGATAGGGCATCTGGGGGCGACCTTCATTTCGACGCTGATCCCACGCCACCAACTGGGCCCCGATGATCGCCGCCATCGGACGCTGTTTGAAGTACTGGCATGGCTGCGCAGCGGACTCAGGCACTTGGCGGAGCGACCGCGGGCCTCACGGGCAATCTTGCGGGTTTCACTGCATCGGGCGGCTTTCGGTGGAGCCACATTGTTGGTGCTGATGCTCACGAGGAACTCCTTCAACGACAACGTGCAAGCAACGCATGCCCTGGAGCAGTTCACTTTCGTGATCGGGTTTGCTGGCGTTGGTGCGTTCGTCGGGGCTGTGCTGACGCCTCCACTTTCCGATCGTCTTGGCGTGCTCCGCTGGGCACGGCTGGTGCTCGTCGGTAGCGGCGTGGTGATTGCTCTTGCTTATGCTTTCGCGGCGTCCAATGCAACGTCTGCACTCGCCTTTCCGGCTGTACTACTCGGCAGCACCTTCATCGGGTTCGCCGGACAATGCACGAAGATTTCATCGGACACCATGGTGCAGACGACGGTTGAGGACTCGCATCGGGGACGCGTGTTTGCGCTGTACGACATGGCGCTCAACCTGGGCGTCGTCGGAGGGACCGCCTTCGGTGCAGCGACGATTCCGACGAATGGCCAGTCGCCGGTGTTTGCATCGATGCTCGGCGCATTGCTACTGCTGGCGGCCGCGATTCGCGACTGACTCCGCTTGCCTATCTGCGCGGGGGACGTCAAAACCTTGCGGAAGCGGAGAGAGTTTGGCGGGGTCGTTGGCAGAGGCGACAACTGCGGCGTGGGATGCTGTGAAAGATCGGCAGTGGCCGTGACATCCCTAGGTGGAGGTGCGAAGTGCCAACTGATCCAAACGCGCGTCGGGAATCGTTCGAGAGCCTGTTCTCGACCCACGCCAAAGCCGTGCATCGATATGCCCAGCGACGCATTGCGACCTCGGATGTTGAGGATGTGGTTGCCGACGTCTTCGTCATCGCATGGCGCAAATTCGATGAGATTCCCGAGGGGTTCGAGCAGGCGTGGTTGTTCCGCACAGCGTGGAACGTCTTGGCGAATCGTCACCGCAAGTTTGTCGAACTCCCCTTCGACGAATTGCCCGACACTGCGGATTCAGGTGACATAGCCGAATCCGTGATCGCCGACGTGATGCTGCAACAGGCATGGCTCACCCTGAGCGCTCGCGATCGCGAAGTACTGCGACTCGTGGCTTGGGAAGGCATGAATGGCAATGAGCTCGCTGCTGCACTGGGCATCAGTGTCAGTGGTGCCGGCGTCGCTCTATCCCGGGCACGCGAACGATTTACTGCCGCTTGTGTGGCACAAGCCTGAAACATCAGGCACCGCAAGGACATTCAAGGGTTGTAGGCCAACCAAGGAGCCATCATGAACGACGAAATCTTCGATCGCCTCAAGGCGAACGATCCTGCATCGACGCAGGAGCCCGACCTCACCACGATCAAGGCGCGCGTTGACGCGCACACTGCCGACAACATCGTGCCCTTCACCAAGCGCAGCCAGTATGCACGGGGCCTCCGGGTCGCTGCTGCTGTCGGTGCGCTTGCTCTCGCAGGTGGCGTCGGCTTTGCCGGGGGCAACCTCAACGGCAACACCGCACCTGAGTCGTTGGTGAAGACAGTCGCACCGGACATCAACCGGAACTCGGGAGCCAATATGGGTCTTCAGCCGAACGGCGGCGTGGGTGCTGCTTCTGACAGTTCAGCGAAGCTGGGCGGTTCGTACATGGGTTATGGCGGCAGCGTCGTGCTCGATCCGAGCGCAACCGTGACGAATGCGGCGGGTACGGCGTGGTCTTACAAGTACTCCAACGCAGGTCTAGATCTGAAGGCGTTCGCGCAGGATCTTGCTAGCGTCGTTGGGCTGAAGGACGTTGTTGTTTCATTGGTTGACGGCAGCTACCAAGCCAACGACGACAAGGGCGCCTACAACGTGTACGTCGGCAACGATGTGCAGTCGTGGTTCAACGCATATAACAACGCTGGTTCGCCGTGGAACTGCGAGCAGGGTCTTGCCACTCCCGCCAAGGATGGCAGCGTCAACATCACTGCCGAGATGACCGCACAGTGTGACAAGGAATGGGTGACTCCGTCGAAGGCTGATGCGATTGCCGCCGCGAAGGCAGCGTTCGTCAAGCTCGGACTCCAGGGCCTCAAGGGCGCCACCTACACCGCATACAGCTATAGCAACCGCTCCATGACCGTGAGTGCCACCCCGTCCATCGACGGTATGGAAGTTTCGTCGCAGTGGTCGGTTGAGGTCTCGAAGGACGGCGTCTTCTCGGTGAATGGCGTTGCCGCCAACATCGTCAAGGCCGACTCCTACCCGACCGTTGGTGCTCGCGATGCGGCACTTCGTTCGGCGCTGCGTATGTGGCAGGCGTTCGGTCCGCAGCAGGTCTGGTCTCCCGATCAGAACGGTGTCGGCGTCGACGGTTCGACATCTGTAGCACCGACCACGCCGATGCACAACGGCAAGCCGATGGTTTCGGGTTACGTCAGCACGGTCTCGGTGCTTGGCGCAGAGCGGTCGCTCATGCAGGTCAACCTTGCGGGCGGCGAACTGATGCTGATGCCGGCGTGGAACTACACCGCGCAGGACGGCACCGTCTGGCAGATCCTGGCGATTGCTGACGAGTTCGTTGATTGGTCGCAGCAGCCGTACTTCGGCGGCCCGATGGCATACGACACCCTCGGCAGCAACGTCCGCTCGGCAACGGAACCGACCGCAGCCCCGATGATGAAGTAGCACGACAAACGCTGGACGAAGTAGTGCGACCACCCGATGAGGATGTGGTACGACACGACAGAAGGGCCGCCATCTCCATTACGGAGATGGCGGCTCTTCGGCTTGTCTGTCGTCCATGCCGGTCCTTCACGAGACGACCAGTGGTTGGCGATCTGCTGAAGTACCGCGTGTACCTCTATCCGGTTCTTCACCAAATGACCAGTGGTTGGCGATTTGGTGAAGTACCGCATGTACCTCTATCCGGTTCTTCACGAGACGACCAGTGGTTGGCGATCTGCTGAAGTACCGCGTGTACCTTGACCCAGTCCTTCACCAAATGACCACTGGCTGGCGATCTGCTGAAGTACCGCGTGTACCTTGACCCAGTCCTTCACCAAATGACCACTGGTTGGCGATCTGCTGAAGTACCGGCGACCACGGACCTGCTACGCGGCGCGGCGCAGTTGGTCGATACCTCTCCGAAGTTGGGTGAAGAAGGCATCCTGGTCCAGCCGAAGCGCCAGCGCTGGCAGTCTGAGCACAGTGGCTCCTTGCAGTGCAATCTCATTTGCCCTCCACTGGTCGTCCAGATGCACCGCCGTCTCCAGGTGCGCGTATCCGTCGATCTCCACTACGAGTCGTTGACCTGCAATGGAGAACTCAACATCCGTGTAGCGATGACGGCCGCGCCCATCAATGCGTTGTCGTTGACGGGCTGGTTCCGGAAGGCCGCGCAGACGACACTGCCGCGCGAAGTCAAACTCAGGGATCGAATGGACACCCGGATCGAGCAGCCTGAGGCGACGGCGCATCAATGCGCTGCCGGGGCTTTTGGGTAACTCTCGGCACATAGTCTCAAGTTGCTCGAGCCTGAGCAGCCGTCTCTGGATTGCCCACGTGGCGTGGAATACTGCCTGCCGGTCTGAAGTCGCCCAACGCAACGCTTGCAAGACAGCGGAGTCGGTATTCACGCGTGCGGGCATTGCGTTGCTGAGTGCGAAGCCGACGTTGGTGTGGACGACGACGTGCGGCATCGGTGGTTGTCTCCCAGACGGTGGACCAATCACGTGAATGCGTTCGTCATGCGGAGTCGGCATGCCCAAGAATTCGAGCACAGAGGAACCGGCTAACCCGCACCCTTCGAAATGGAGTGACGCCGCCCAGAGCAATGTCATCCGGTCGAGGGGCAGGCCGTTTGTGGAGACGACGCGTTCGGTGACGCGCTGCCATTCGCCGGTTGCGATGCGGCCGTCGATTTCCCGCCTCCGGAAGCCGGAGCTTGTGAGTTGTGCATGGGTGAGTAGGCCCGATTGGTTCCCACGTATTTCAATGAGAGTTTCTGTAAGTTGTCGCATCAGCCAAGCGTTCGATACTTGTGCAGGCGCCTGTGATGTTCATAGCCGCCTGTTGATGCCCGTCCTGAAAATTGTGCATGTTGATGACGCACCACCTATCCGGTCCTTCACGAAACGACCAGTGGTTGGCGATTTGGTGAAGTACCGCATGTACCTCTGTCGGTCCTTCACGAAACGACCAGTGGTTGGCGATTTGGTGAAGTACCGAAGAGGAAGGCAGGGGACAATGTCGGGCATGGCGGACCAAGATCACCTTGCACCACTGTCAGCGACCGTGCGTATTGCTCGTGTTGCCCTCCTGAGTGAGTTCCAGTGGCACGCTGGTCACGCAGACGTATGGCGCGTCTTCGCGAACGGCAATGCGTTGGCGGCCGTGGTCGCGGGGCTGGCGGATCCTTGGCGCGACAGCGATATCTCGCATGTGGTCGGAATTGAGTCTCGCGGTTTCCTGCTCGGCGCCGCAGTAGCGGTGGAACTCGGCGTTGGATTCCAAGCGATTCGCAAGACTGACGGATTGCTGCCCGGCCCGAAATTGACCGCTACCACGGCTCCCGACTACATGGATCGCGAACACGAACTTCGCATGCAGGACACGCTCTGCGCTGGCGACGTCGCTCTGCTGGTCGATGATTGGGCAGAACGTGGCAGTCAGGCGGCGGCGGTGCGCAGACTCGTCGAGGTGTCAGGCGCGCGCTTTGCTGGCGTTTCACTGCTTGTCGACCAGTTGAATGACGATGCGCGTGCCGCTCTCGGAAAGGTCACCTCGCTCGTGCGCGCATCGGAAATCGCTGAGCCGGACGGACGTTAGCGAAGGACCGGAACGAGGACCGCGCGCACATCTACTCGGTCCTTCACGAGGCGACCGGTGGGTGGCGATTTGGTGAAGGACCGCGCGCTGGTAGGGCTGGTCCTTCACGAGGCGACCGGTGGGTGGCGATTTGGTGAAGTACGGCGTGCTGGTAGGGCTGGTCCTTCACGAGGCGACCGGTGGGTGGCGATTTGGTGAAGTACCGCGTGCACATCTACTCGGTCCTTCACGAGGCGACCAGTGGGTGGCGATTTGGTGAAGTACCGCGTGTTTGTACACACGGAAGGGCCGCCATCCCTATTACGGAGATGACGGCCCTTCCACTTATCGCGCTTGGCGTTCGAACCGGCTTAGCGCTCGATGGTGCCAGCGATGAAGTCTTCGACGGCCTGGTAAGCCTCGGAGTCGGTGTACTGCACCGGCGGGGACTTCATGAAGTAGGACGCTGCCGAGAGGATCGGGCCACCGATACCGCGGTCCTTGGCGATCTTCGCAGCGCGCAGCGCGTCGATGATGATGCCGGCAGAGTTCGGCGAATCCCACACCTCGAGCTTGTACTCAAGCGAGAGCGGCACGTCGCCGAAGGCACGGCCTTCGAGGCGCACGAACGCCCACTTGCGGTCGTCGAGCCACGCGACGTAATCGGACGGACCGATATGCACGTTGCGCTTGTCGAGACCGTTACGCAACTGCGAGGTGACGGACTGCGTCTTGGAGATCTTCTTGCTTTCGAGACGTTCGCGCTCCAGCATGTTCATGAAGTCCATGTTGCCGCCGACGTTCAGCTGGTACGTGCGATCGACGGTTACGCCGCGATCCTCGAACAGCTTGGCGAGGACGCGGTGGGTGATGGTGGCACCGACCTGGCTCTTGATGTCGTCGCCGACGATCGGCACGCCCGCAGCGGTGAACTTGTCAGCCCACTCCTTGGTGCCCGCGATGAACACCGGGAGGGCGTTGACGAAGGCAACCTTGGCGTCGATGGCGCACTGCGCGTAGAACTTGGCAGCGGCTTCCGATCCGACGGGCAGGTAGCAGATGAGGACGTCGGCCTGGACCTCGTTGAGGCGCGCGACGATGTCGACCGGCGCAGCGTCAGACTCAGTGATCATCTCGCGGTAGTACTTGCCGAGACCGTCGTAGGTGTGGCCGCGCTCGACAGTGACACCCGTGTGCGGCACGTCGCAGATCTTGATGGTGTTATTTTCGCTGGCGCCGATGGCGTCAGCCAGGTCGAGACCGACCTTCTTGCTGTCCACGTCGAATGCTGCGACAAACTCAATGTCGCGAACGTGGTAGCCACCGAAGTTGACGTGCATGAGACCCGGGACGAACTGTCGCTCATCGGCGTCGCGGTAGTAGTGAACGCCTTGGACGAGTGACGCGGCACAGTTGCCGACGCCAACGATGGCGACTCTGATGGAACCCATTCGGTTCTCTCCCTTGTTGATGGCCCGCGTCGGTTGACGCGAGGTACTACTTGATGTGCTGGTGTTCGGCTGCAATGAGGTCGTCGAGCCAACGCATTTCGCGCTCGACTTCATCGAGCCCGTGACGTTGCAGTTCCAGGGTGTACGCATCGACGCGCTCACGGGCACGAGTGAGGTGCTCGCGCATCAACGCGCTGCGCTCGGCAAGCCGCATGCGACGGCCTTCCAAGATGGTGGTGCGTGTACTGCGATCCGCACGAGCGAAGAAGGCGAAGTGCACACGGAAGCCCTCGTCATCCCAAGCGTTCGGTCCGGCATCGGCGAGCAAGGACGCGAATCGCAGCCGCCCGGATTCGGTGATGGTGTACGCAATGCGGTTACGACGGGTGTGGGCGGGGCTGTCGGTTGCGGCGGCGCGAGCGGCCTGACGTGGCGTTGGCTCTGCTTCTTCCCCAGTGATGGAGCCGGCATTGACCAGCATCTGTAGGGCCGGGTAGAGCGAACCGAAGGAGATGGACTGCAAGGTGCCGAGGGTCTGGGCCATGCGCTTGCGCAGTTCGTAGCCGTGCACGGGGGATTCCTGGAGGACGCCGAGGATGGCGAACTCGAGCACGTCTGCCTTCTTCATGGTCACCTCCTTGATATATCGAAACGATACATGACAAACATGGGGGTATGGCAAATCAACCGTTCAGAGCGATGGTTTGCTAGGTGTTCGAGCGCCATCCGATGAACCGCCACAAATCGGACGTCTGGAGTGTGTTCGAAGCACACGGATCGACCCCACTCGTGACGTTGTACCCGTACCCTTGGCCAATGGCTAGGTCTGGGAGCGGGATCATCCGCGGGTCGCGCGTGGGCAGTGGCCCGTCGCGCAGCCGCTCCTATGGAGGCCCCAAGAAGCCGACCCCTGAGGCTCCCGACGCTCCCCAGGTGAAGGAGCGCCTGACTAATCCTGAGCAACCCCGCGAAATCGTCGATCACACGCTGAGCCGTCGCGCTGCGGTCTACGACATCTTGCGCACAGGGGGCTTCAACTCTGACGCCTGCGACGCCGACCCCTATCTGCTCCGAGCAGCCAAGTGGTTCGGGGAACCTCGCGGCGAGAAGTGCCCGGTGTGCCGCAAGATCGAGTTGGTCGACCTCACCTACGTCTATTCCAAAGAGCTCGGCGCGATGTCGGGGTACCGGCATCCCAAGGCCGAAGTCTCCGAATTAGCAAAGAATTACGGTGTTCTGCGAGTCTTCGTGGTCGAGGTCTGTCAGGGTTGCCACTGGAATCACGTGGTCGTCTCGTACGTTGTGGGCGATGGGATTCCCCGCCGTACTAAACGGCGTCCGAAGGATCTGGATTGGTGATGGCCCCACGTATTGCACGACGTCTTTCGTGGCGACTGGTGATCACGACAGGTGTTGCCCTGTTCCTGCTCGCTGTCATGGTGTTCACCTACCTAGTGATCGTCACACCGATCCCGCGTGCTGCTGATTTCACGCGTGCGCAGACCACGATCGTCTATTACGACGATGGCAAGACCGAACTCGGACGGATTGGTGAGTACAACCGCACCGAAGTGCCGTTGGCGACGATGCCGCTGACGTTGCAACGAGCGGTCTTGGCAGCGGAGGACGCGTCCTTCTACAGCAACTCCGGTTTCTCCATCACCGGCATCATGCGCGCGGTGTACGACAACCTCACGTCAGGCTTTGCGGGCGGCGGCGGATCGACCATCACACAACAGTTCGTGAAGAACGCGTTTTTGACGCAGGAGCGCTCCTACAAGCGCAAACTCAAGGAACTCGTGCTCGCAGTCAAGCTGACCAATTCGTCGAATAAGGACACGATTCTGGCCGACTACCTCAATACGTCGTACCTCGGTCGAGGTGCCTACGGCGTGCAGGCAGCAGCCCGTCTGTACTTCGCCAAGGACGTGTCGCAGTTGACAGTGTCCGAGTCGGCGATGCTGGCCTCACTCTTGAAGAGCCCTGAAGGGTTCGCGCCCGAAAAGAATTTGCCCCGCCTCAAGATTCGCTGGTCGTGGGTACTTGATCAGATGGTGAGCCAAGGTTGGCTGACGCAGAGCAAGCGCGCGGAGCAGACCTTCCCAGTCGTACAAGAACGTGTGAACGCGAACACCCTCTCGGGCCCTAATGGCTACGCGCTCGACATGGTGAAGCGAGCGTTGCTCGCGCAAGGTTATGAAGAGGCCAGCCTTGGTGTTTCTGGCTTACATGTGGTGTCGACCTTCGATGCAACGGCACAGGTCGCGGCCGTCAATGCAGTGGCGAAGGCCGGACCGACTTCGGGCACAGACGGGTTGCGTATCGGGCTTGCTGCGATTCGCCCGGGTACGGGTGAGGTGGTTGCCGTGTACGGCGGACCAGACTTTGCGACAGAGCCGCTGAACAATGCGACGCAAGCAATTGCGCAAGCAGGATCAACCTTCAAGCCATTCGCGCTCGCAGCCGCCACGGAAGCCGGGGTTGGTTTGGACACGTTGCTCCCAGGCAAATCGGGGACCGTGATTTCGGGCTACAAGGTGAACAACTACAGCGGCGAGTCGTACGGCAAGATCTCACTGCTGTTCGCCACTGAGCACTCGGTGAATACCGCGTACGTCCAACTCACATCCGACGTCGGCGTTGATGCGGTGATGAATGCCGCATCACGTGCAGGCATCCCCGATGACACGGCAGGTATCCAACGCAATCTCACGTTCGTGCTCGGAACAGCGTCACCACATCCGATAGATGTTGCCGCCGCGTACGCCACGTTTGCTGCACGGGGTGTGCACGCTTCTCCCTTTGTTATCAAGTCAATTCGCGGAGCCAATGGTGGCGTGCTCTACCAGATGGCCATTCGCACCGATCAGGCATTTGACTCCAATGTTGCTGACACAGTGAATGCAGCACTGAAGAAAGTGGTCACGAACGGCACCGGTTTCGAGGCCAACAAAGTCGGTCGTCCAGTCGCTGGCAAGACCGGTACCACCGACAGCAACATGAGCGCCTGGTTCTCCGGTTACGCGCCGAACCTCGCGGCATCGGTCATGTTCGCCAAGGAAGACGCGAACGGCAAGCCGATCACGCTCAAGGGTACGGGCGGCTTATCGACGGTGACTGGTGGATCGTTCCCAGCTCGGATTTGGACGGCATTTATGAGAGCCGCACTTCGGCATGTGAAGGTGGAGAACTTCCACTTCCCCGTCAATGTGTTGCCGACACAGACTCCCACCCCAACGCCGCCGGTGACAGTGACTGACACGGCTACGGACTCGGCAACGGTGCCGGGGGACGCCGCCGTACCCGTGAAGTAGCCCGTCCTTTTCGCCTCTGGCGGGCGACTTCATTGGTTAACTGCGTCCAAATTCCCGTGTTTCTAATGGGTTAGCACTATGGCGAATGCGGGGTTAGTACGACGAATAGGATGCGTGACCTTCGGTCGAGGAATACCTTGCAGTTGCAGCTCTTTTCGAGCTGGTTGTTCGACACTGCGAGGTGAAGGATGGCAAGGACGAAACGGCTCAGCGCATCGCTCGTTTGCGGCGCTGACGGTTGTTACGAAATCCCCGCGTTCGGCGCTGACTACTGCATGAAGCACTCGTTGGAGACGCATGCCCCGACCAAACGCCACGGCGGTATCTGGCTGATCTTGCTTGTCGCCATGCTGCCTGCGGTTTGGTTCGTGGTCTACGCCCGCAGCGCGTTCGGCGGCTAGGGGCTACTTCCAGGTCCACTGTGGGTCGTTGTCGCAGTCGATGATCTCTTTGCACAGCGCCGGAATAGTCGTGGCGACGTTCCAGTCTTGCGGTGTGTCAGTTGGGTCGTCTGCGGTCGCGATTCTGACCCATGTCGTCACGCCAACCACACGACCCCGCGAGTTCACGAGCGGTCCACCCGAATTTCCATGGTTGATGGGTGCCGAATTCACCAGATCAATTCCATCGATGTTCATGACGTTGCCGATGGAGACCGCTTGCGTGAGTTCAAGCGGGTTTCCAACAGTCATCACCCAGGCGCCGGGCATTGGGCGTGAGCCAACTTCTAGGCCTGGAAGCTCGGGGGTCACCATGAGCAGTGCGAGATCCCGAGTGCTGTCAAAGGATTCGAGATAGGCGTTCGATTCGACTCCATCAACGACGATGCTGACTGACTCCGGTGCGGACTCGCAGTCGGCGATCACATGCTCGTTGGTTATCACCGAGTAGGGGAATTCCTCGTAGAGCGCGAGGCTTTCAGTTTCCGCCGGTGCCTCTAGATCGATGGCCCAACCTGTGCCAGACCAGTCACCGCAGTTCACAATCACGACACTGCTCTTCACTCGATCGATGAGTTGTCCCAGGTGCTGTGGTTGCTCATACAGTGACTGCTCTGCCACCTCGGTAGGAGCCGTGTGGGCTTGAAGTCGTTGATCAAGCGTGGATACGTTGCCCGCAAGCATGAGCACGATGATCGTCGTCAACGCCAAGTACCACTTGAGCCAGGTAGGCGTTGCTGTCCGCATTTCGACGACCGCTCCTGTCGAATCCTCGATCGGCTCGGATGAAGATGTGTTTACAGCATCGTCAGACATGTGCGTCCCCTCGTAGGTGGCTCATCGTTACAGGTGCGTCTGACAATGGGCGCTGCGGCACGCAATAGCTGGCTGTCAGACCCCCTCGGGATACTGCGAATTGCTCAAGAGAGACGGTCGCAAGCCCTTCGACTGATCGTCCACCAACCGTCGCGCTCGCGAACGGTGGTCTCAAAGGAGGAGCCGCCCGATGGCGAGTGCCTCGGGAATGTCGAGCAGGCGTGCCGGGGGTGCGCCAGAAAGTGAGCCGCTCTATGAGCCTTCACTACTTTGAAGACTGGGACACGCGAACATGGACATGCGCGAACTGCAATTGGCAAGGCCCAGGTTCAGACTGCACTTGTGAACACTTTGCTGAACTCTTCGAGTTGCGCTGCCCGAAGTGCAACGGCAAGTTCACCCTGATCCGCACCGTCGTTTCCATGGAGGAAGCGCGCGCGTCCGCCGCAGTTGGAAACGAAGAAGCGGCAGCGCATGTGATCTTGCTTCAGAATGCGGCTGCCTTCCAAGAGCAACTAGCGGAGAGTCGCAACGGCCGAGGCAAGTTGCCCGCATTGCCTCGAGGCAAGCACACATTTGCCTTCACGACTGGTGGTGATGATGAGGACTGGATGAGCCCAGCGTGGTTGGTGCTGCTTGCTGATGGCGTCGAGATCTATCGCGAGGGCAGCGGTTACGAGGGATGGGAGGCCATCATCGAAATCAGCGAGCAAGTGCTCAAGCGCTATCCGCGCCGCGTCCTGTGGATCGACCCTGCCGAAGTAGGAAGTACGTTGTTGGGCGACGACCTGTCGGCTTCAGGCGAAATCCAAGACTTCCTGAAGAACCATGGCATCACACCGCCAACCGGGAACTGGGCCGCGAGTTAACAACTCACGGTAGCGACATCGTGGGGCTTAGGGCCCATGCGCCGCGGTCAGACGAGTTCGGGTTCTTCGGGGACGTAGCCGAGCGGGTCCTCATCGGATTCGTCGGGCTCCTCGACGTACTCACCGCGCAACTGCAGTTGATCAAGCAGTGCCTCGCCTCCAGCCGCCTCGATGTCAGATTCACTGCCGCAGATCACTAAGAGATCGCGCGCTCGCGACATGGCGGTGTAGAGGTACTGGCGCTTGGCTTCAGGCTCTTTCCATCCATCAAGGGCGATCACGACAACTGCGCGCTCGAGCCCCTTGAATGACGTGACGTGGGAGTAGAAGACCTCGTCCTTGTCCCAGAAGCCGTCCCAGTACCCAACGCGACTGCGTTCGACTGCGGACTTGTGTTCATTGTGCCGATGATTTGTCGTGAGCAGCGCGATGTCTTCGTGTTGCCAATTCTCGTTGAGTAACTCGACCACCGTGCTATCCGCCGCATGGTGCGCGTCCGCTGGGTCGCATCGCACGAACTGCACGGCTGGTCCGGTTATAGCGCGATGTTTGAATGGTTCGGTGGCGAGTCCGCTGGCGGCTTCGGCAATCGGGCCGGAGTTGCGCAAGTTCTCCTCGAGCAAGAACTCTGGCAGGTCCAACTCGGACAACGGTGAGTCGCCGAAAAGTATTTGGTCGAAATCACCAAACGCGTAAAGCCCCTTCGCGCCATCTTCTCGATACGACGCTTGCAGAGCGGTCCACCAAGACTCACTGAGGTCTTGAGCCTCATCGACGATGATTGCGTCGAAGCGCTGATCGTCCGGAAGCTCGGTTGCAGCCTTCGCTGCAAGCACGGGCAATTCCTCGCGCCACCAGGTTTGCGCTGCGTCCGGTGGAATCGGTATCCCCCAACGGTGTGCAAGCGCTGAGTACGTGCCAACGTACTTCGGCTGATCAAGCTCAGGCCAAGTGGCGACCACAGATTGAAGGTACCGAGCGAGCCCGACGGAGTAGCAAAGCACTGCGACGTCATTACCGGCGGCCGTCAGACGTCGCGCTTGCTCCAGCGCTACGAAGGTCTTGCCACTGCCCGCCGGTCCCAGCACCATGAAGCGTCGATTACGACGAAGCTGATCTAGGACCTGGTACTGGTCTTCGGTCCAGTGGCGGACAACCAATTCGCGGCGCAACTTGTCTTCGCGCCAGCGTTGCTGCGGGTCGCGCATTCCCGTGAGCAGGGTTGCAACTTCGCCGCAGATCAGCAGGTCGGGTGAGCGACGTACACCGCGCATCGTGAAGCGTTCGATGTCCTCCGCCAGTGTCTGCATCTGCGTCTGGTCGATGACGCGACTGCGCGGCATCTGAATCGAGTCGAATCCGTCCGGCAACTGGGTGAAGGGAAGGACGACCATCCAGGTGAAATGGCCGTCACGCTCGAATCCACGACCTTTGAGGAAGTTGAGAACTGCGTACGTCGCGTCCTGTGCCTGGCGGGCGGGGTTCACCGCGCGTGGCACATGGTCCCCGCTGTACTGACGCCACCAGCCGTTCTCGTCCTGCTCGAGTTGGCCACCCTTGACCTCAACGACTGTGATGCCGACGCCAGGGTTGATGATGATGTTGTCGATTTCGTAGTCGCGGCGATCGTCGCTGAATGCAAAGTTGGTGAGCAGCCATGCTTCGTCCGGCAAGTCGCTGCGGAGTTTCTCCCATACGAGTTGCTCGCTACGCGACTTGTGGAGTGGTGATTCCGGAATGCAGATCGGCATGTGTGACCCCCTGTGCGATGTGACCGAGTGTAGGCAGCGCGGCAGCCGAGGTCTCGAGACGACGCTCAGGCGGTCTTGAAGTAGGCGTCGAGCGCCTCGCGGATGATGACTGACGTCGTTGTGCCGCGCTTGGTGGCGACGGCGTCGAGCCGTGCCTTGGTGGCCTGTGGCACGCGCGCCTTCACCTCGGGCGAACGAGTACCTGGCGCGGTCAGTGAGGGCCGGCCGGCCATTGCCGCATGCACCTCGTCGACGATGCGGTCGACCACGGCGTTCGTCAGCCGCTCGCCGCTCGGCATAATCACGACCTCTTTCTCGAGGTCAACGTCGGGACCAATTTCTACTTCGATGCGATGCCCGTTCGGGAGCATGACATGAGTTGTCTTGCGCTTTCTCATCGGTTCCTCCTGAATCCGTAGGGCATAACGTGAATAACCAGAAGCGTGGTGGGCTCCGGCACAACTGCCACGATCTCTAGTTCGAGTCCGCGGTCGTCTGCGCCGACCCACATCCATTTCTCATCCGCCCATGGCGTGGCTGCGGTTACGACTGGCTCGAAACTGTCGATCACATACAGCGCGCGGGCGTTTCCGATGCGATGCCTGCGTGCTGAAGGAGCGAACTTGATCCGTTGGAACGAGGATATGTAGCGCATAAATGCCCGTCAATAGTGTGGCGCAGAATGTCTGCGACCATCCTCACCCCAGAATGACTGTGGAGAACGGGCTATTTGCTAACTCACTAGGGGAGCAGGGGTGAACCGGGCTTGAAGAAGGCGCTGATGTCGTCCCACGAGAGCGTGACCTCGGGACGACCGATGGCGTAGGGGCCGATCAGGTACGAGTTGAACTGAATGGTCAGGCCATAGTCGTTGATCATCCAGGCGAGGAATGCGTCCGGACCTTGCAGCGCATCGCTAACTTCGGCGCGTGACCACGCAACGTCCTCGAACGGCGCAATCACCCCTAAGGTGATCGTGCACGTACCGGTGGCGGCGCAACGGAGTTCGACGTATGAGGAGCAATCCATGAGGAACCCCTGGCTCAATCTCGACCTGCGCGAGATGAAAGCTCCTCGCTATGTGCATCCGGCAGATGAGGCAGTCGTGAGCGCGTATGAGGCCAAGCGGCGGGGTCCTGACTTTGCACTTGCAACGCATCTCTTTCCCGAGCCGTGGGTGGGGCGCCTCGATGCACCCGTTGTGTTGCTGCTGGCCAACCCCGGCGTCGCCGAGCGCGAGGGCAACCTCAGGTGGATCCCGAGCGCCGCGGAACGTCAGCGCGCATCAGCGACCATGCGTCAGAAGAAACTGGACGTTCCCTATTACTGGCTTGATGAAGAACTCACCGGAACCGATGGTTACGACTGGGCGGTGCAGTTGCTCAAGCGCTTGGTTGCTGACGTCGGTAGCGACGGAGTAACCCACAACCTTCTCTCGCTAGCCGCGCACCCGTACCACTCCAGCAGCTTTGACGACCGACTGCGCGGCCTGCACTCGCAGCGATTCACCCTCGCCGCGCTTCGTCGCGCAATCTCGAACGATGTGCTCGTGGTTGCACTGCGCGCGCGCAAGTACTGGTTCGCAGCAGTGCCAGAGCTCGAGGAGCATGAGCGCCGTGGCCGAGTGCTTCGCTCCAGTGCCATGCAGAACACGACACTCGCTCCAGGCAATGTTGAGCACTACGACGATCTCTGCCATGCACTGAGCGCCAAGCGCTGAAGGCCCTGCAACTGCACCATCACGGCAAGGACTGTTCTTGAGTACTAACAGCTTCACCCGCGCCACCGTCGAAGAGGTCGCGGGCCGCGTTGTGCACGCCATTGCTGGCGCTGATGCCACACCGCGCCACGACCAAATCGAGGCTGTGTGCGGATTGCTTGTAGACGGTCGTCGCACGCTGGTCGTGCAACGCACTGGCTGGGGTAAGTCAGCGGTGTACTGGATTGCAGCGAAGGCGGTGCGTGAGGCTGGCGGCGGGCTGGTGCTCGTCGTCTCCCCGCTGCTGGCACTCATGCGCAATCAGGTTGAGTCCGCGAAGGCTGCCGGTTTGCGTGCGGGCACATTGAACTCGAGCAACGTCGATGATTGGTCGCAGATCGAACGCGATGTGCTCAGCAACAAGCTCGACATCCTCTTCATCTCGCCCGAGCGTCTCGCCAATCCGCAGTTCGCCAGGCGCGTGTTTGCGGTGATCAAGGACCGACTCGGTCTGCTCGTCATCGATGAAGCGCATTGCATTTCATCGTGGGGTCACGACTTCCGCCCCGACTACCAGCGCATTGCTGGTCTGCTGATGGCGAATCCGCATTTGCCTGTCTTGTGTACGACGGCCACCGCCAACAAGCGCGTCACGAGCGATGTGGCCAAGCAACTCGGCGACGACACCTTTGTGCTGCGCGGACAGTTGGCTCGCGACTCGCTGCACCTCTCGGTGGTTACCGACCTTGCTTCCGCTCAGCACTACGCGTGGGTGTCCGAGGCGCTGCATATGCTGCCCGGCTCCGGCATCGTCTACACACTTACCGTCGAAAAGGTGAAGCGGCTTACCGAGTTTCTGCAGGCGCAGGGTCACAACGTTGCTGCCTATTACGGCGAAGTGGCCACGGAAGATCGCCTGCGCATCGAAGACGCACTCATGCGCAACGAGATCAAAGCGGTAGTTGCTACCTCCGCGCTGGGCATGGGTTACGACAAACCCGACCTCGCCTTTTGCCTGCACGTTGGCTGCCCCGGCTCTCCCATCGACTATTACCAGCAGGTGGGTCGTGCTGGCCGCGCTTTGGATAGCGCGACGGTTGCGCTCATCACTGACCAGAAGGCTGACCGCCGCATCTGGGAGTGGTTCGCTACCTCGAATGTGCCGAAGCAGGCGGAGGTGGATTCGATCATTCGCTTCGTGCGGGCACAGTCAGGCGACATCAAGGTGACGGCGATTGCTGCGGCTGCTGCGGTGTCTCGGCCGCGCGCCGAGTTGCTGCTGAAAATCCTTGCCGTTGAAGGCGCCGTCGAGCGTATGGATGAAGGCTGGCGAGCAGTCGACACCAACTGGGTGTTCGATGCGGCACGTTACGAGGAGTTGGTGCGTGCCCGTCGTGCTGAGTCCAGCCGCATGGCTGAGTACGCGAGCGCAAGCCGGTGTCTCGAGACGCAGTTGCGGATTGCATTGGACGACGATGTCGAACCGGCATTCATGTGCGGCCGCTGCTCGGTGTGTACTGGTGCGTTGCCACACGGCCTCACCAGCAAGCCGAGCAAGGCAAATATCGTGACTGCGCAACAGTTCTTGCGTGGGGTCGAGCATCCCATTGAGACTCGCAAGCGATGGTCGCCGGGGCTCACCATCCCGAGTCTGGAGTTGCGCAACACCACTATCACGTCCGCACAGTTGTCACTCGAGGGTCGTGCGCTTGCCTACGGTGACGATGCGGCTTGGGGCGAGGCGATCGATGCCGTGCGTTTCGATGGTGAGCTGAGCGACGAACTGGCTGATGGCATTCGCGAGATGCTGCAGCGTTGGCGCGTAATGAGAGTGACCCCATCGACGGTGGTGGTGGCTGTGCCGTCGAGCCGCCGGCCTCGATTGGTCGCGAGCTTGGCAGCTTGTGTTGCCCGCGAACTCGGCGTGCCTGTGGTTGATGCACTCTCGGTGCTGCCGCCGTCCGGCACGCGTGGTTCGGCGACGGCTCGGCCCGGTGAGATGGCGGCACGGATTGCTGTGCTGCCGGGCGCGCGTATCGTCGACGAGCGTGTGCTGCTCGTCGACGACACAACACTCACGCGCTGGACGCTCACCATTGCCGGAGCGCTCCTTCGCCATGCCGGCGCCCTGTCAGTTGCACCGCTGGTGCTGCATCAACTCGCGAGCGCCGACGCCACCGAAGGCTGAGTGCCACGTTTAGCTACGACTGTCCCTGTATGCGATTTACAGCTTGCTGGTACACCGCGAGCGACTGACGTTTGCCCACGGCGACGGCTTGAATTCGTGCCGCATCGGGGGATGAGTCTGGGTTCAATCGATAGACGATGCGAAATGCGGGACGATCACCCTGCGGATGGTCGAAGTACAACTTGAAGCAGTCAGACAGGTCACCCGTGTGGGCGCGAGCATCCAGTGGCTTGCCGGTGACTCGCCCTGCTTCGATTTCAAGCAGCAGCGTCATAGCGAGAATTCGAAGTTCACGTGTTGGCAGAGCTTTGAGATCGTCCAACACGCCAGCAAACATCGCTGGCCTTCGTCGAGGTGATGCAGTTGATTGTGGCGCGGAGGTCAATTACTCGGTCGCAACTACATAGTCGGTTGGGCGAACCTGAGTTATCTCGTCTTGGCTGATACCTAGTTCGGCGAGGGCCGAGTCCCAAGCAACTTCGGTTTGCGTGATTCGTTCGCGAATCAACGCGGCGGAGAGGACATCTTCGATGGCAGGAAGCAGCGCCTGGAACAATTCGTAGGGAATGGTTACCGCTTCGGGCTTGCGGTGTGAACCGAAGATCACGGGGCGAGATGCCAGGCCTTCAGCTCGAAAGCGTGCAACCACCTTCGAGAACCCCTCGCGAGCCTCGGCGACCGGAAGTACTTCATGGGTATTGATAAAGGTCGTCATGACTTGATCCTACATATATGTGCATGAAGGTGCGCAACTATATGTACGTATTTATGCCCAAAAGAACGCCGCAGGGGCACGGGGAAGGGAAACCTGTGCGCCTGCGGCGGCTTAGTGCGTGACAACTACGCGTTATTGGAGTCCGACGGGCTGGACGGACGCGGTGCTGGTCGAACCTGGTGTGTGCCCGGCTGCGGCTGCGGACGACGCGGCTTGTTGCGGCTGGTGCTCGAGAACGACTGCATCATGCGCTTGCCCGACATCATCGGATCCTCGTTGATCGCACTGTCTGCCAGACCGAGCAGTTCTGCCGCAGCGTCATCGAGACGCTGGGTGAGCCCCGGCGGCGGAGGCGTCGGGCTATCAGCCAGATCCTTGCGCTTGTCGTTCAGTATCTTGATCGAGTTGCCCAACTTGGTGCGAGCACCCGTCACATCGCCACTGCGCAGATCATTCGTCGCGGCCAACTTCGCATCGCTGATGACGATGAGCAGTTCCTCGACCTCGACGATCGGGTTCGGGATGCGTCCTGCGGCCTGGTCACCCGGCACCACATTCACCGAGATCGGAATGGTGACCGTGTGTGCGAGCAGATCGGGCATGGACGTGTACTCGAACACGACGTCAGCAACGGTTGCTAGGCCAAGTGACGGCACGGCCGGAACGCCGAGTCGGAACAGCACCTTGCGCGTCTCGCCGGCATACATGTCGCCGAGCGTGACAACCACTGCATCGCCGTCGGCGTAGTTCGGCATGGCGCCTTGCACGTGCACGGTGTTCACCAAGCCGAGCTGCGGCTTGATGCGCATCTGTGCGCCGATGACGGACTTGTCGAGCAGGTCGGTGACGACCTCGCTAAACGCCTGGGCCGCAATGTCCGGGTCGGGTGCAAAGGCATGCGTGCCCTGTCCTCCGCGGGTAAGCGCCTCAAGCAACTTCTCGTCGTAACCCGTGCCGTAGCCGAGCGTGGACGTGGTGATGCGGGTGCGGTCGTATGCACCCGCTGCAACGCCAGCCAACTTGTCAGGGTCGGCAATGCCCGCGTTGACATGCCCATCGGAGACCACCAACACCGTGGCGGTCTTGGCTAAGCCGTTCGCCAGTGCACGCTCGGCTTCTCGCAGCCCGAGTAGGTAGCCGGCGCTGAGGTCGGTGCTGCCTCCACAATCAACGAGAGCAATAGCGCGTTCGAGATCGCCGCGATCGCAGTCGGCGAGACGCTGCACCGGCGCGACAACGTCGGCCATGTTGTCGAAGACGACGAGACCAAACGCATCCTGCGGCGCGAGCCGACGGCTGAGCGAGATGATCGATGCCTTCGACGTCTCGATGGGTTCGCCGTGCATCGAACCGGAGCGGTCGAGTACGACGATGAGTGCCTGCCCCGGCCGTTCGGTGACGGTTTCGGGCGTGGGTGCGGTGACCTCGACGAGGCAGGTGACGTTGTCGGCAGCGTCGACTGCGACGACGTCAACATTGAGATGTGACTGGATATGCATGGTTCCCCCTTCAGGCAACATTCGATGACGGACTAGGTGTGCGGAGTCGGTCCGCGGCACTCTCGAGCAGCCAGGTTTCGAAGGCCTGATTGGAGAGTACGAAGGGGGACCGACATTCGCGGATGTGTTCGATGGCGCGCTCCGCGGGGAGCCCTTCCATCATGAGGACGAGCGCCATGATGAATCCCGAGCGATTGACGCCGGCCTGGCAACGGATGAGCACACGCTCACCACCGCGCCAACGAGCGTGGGCGATCCGGGCCAGACGCAGGGCCTTGCGGATGGCGAACTCCGTCAGCGCGGAATCCGGGAAACCGAAGCGCAGTTCCTCCACGCCCCACTGTGCGGGCTGTGCGTCTGCGTACAGCGTGACAACAACGTCGAACTCGTGCTTGCCCCACGCGTAATGGTTGGCCGGTACTGCACCGCCGACGACGTGCTCGTCTTCGGTCCCGCCCTGGTACAGACCAGGCAGGATCTCGTCCGGCGTGTATGACGGCCAACGGCCGCCGCCGATCTCACTCATGCGAACTCCCTCGTTTGGGGCGCTTTGCCCCGACACAGTGAGAACGCAGGACTCGACGGGAGGTAAACATCGCCTCGGTAGTGGCACTGGAATCCCGTACGAGGAATCACGGTCTCAGCGAGTTCCAAGTGTGACGACGATTCGAAGTCCCAAATGCATCGGCCATTGCCAAGCGTTCCTTAATCGCGCTATATTTCGATCGAAATAAGGAGCGATTTATGGACCGCGTGCTCACCTCTGCCACTACCACCATCACCAAGTTCAAGGGCAACCCGAATCAGGTCGTCACCGACGCGGACGGCGAGGCTTTTGCCGTGCTCTCGAACAATCGCCCGACGTTCTACGTCGTCCCCCCATCCCTCTTTGCGGAGTGGATGGATCGAATGGACGACCTGGCACTGGCCGAGACCGTGCGCCAGCGCCGAACTGACCGCAAGCGCTCCATCAAGGTGGACATCGCGGATCTGTAACCATGGCATACGAACTTGAGTTCCACCCAGAGGCCTGGGACGAATGGAACCGACTCGACAACAGCGTGCGTATTGCTCTGAAGAAGAAGCTAGCGAAGCGTTTGGAATCGCCGCATGTACCTGCTTCGGCGCTGCGCGGGGATCTCGCAAATTGCTACAAACTCAAACACGACAAGACAGGCCATCGACTGGTCTACGAAGTGATCGACGATCGCGTGATTGTGTACGTGCTCGCAGTAGGTGAACGCGCACAGCTCGGCGCATACCTAAATGCGCAACACAGGCGCTGAGGCCGATACCCCTACAAGTGCAGCGGCCTGAATACGGGCTTGGTCCACAGTTCGGGGTCGCGCCAGTCGACACCGGGGACGTCGATGTAGAGCTCGATCTCGTTGCCGTCTGGGTCCGTGATGTAGAGGCTGTGCGTCATGCCGTGATCGGTGGCACCAGTGACAGGCACACTGTTGTCACGCAAGACGTTGAGTGCTTCGCGCAGCTCGTCGTCGCTGTCCCCCACCTTCAAACCAAAGTGGTACATGCCGACGCGACGGCCGGGCGGCAGTGGTGCAGCGTTCGGTCCGACCTCAATCAGCAGTAGCTCGTGGTGCGTGCGATGCGAGGTGGAGTTGAAGGCAGCGGCGGGGAAGCGCAACTCGTCGAGTCCGTTGAGGATCGGATCGAAGCCGAGGACGTCACGGTAGAAGTGCACCGAGGTTTCGAGGTCGCGCACATACAGCACGATGTGGCCGAGTTCCTTGACGTTCATGCGTGCCTCCCGCGGGTTGTGCCTTTGGAACGTGCGCGCGTGTGCGGGTATTCCGGTGCGTGAGCCCCGCCGCGCCGTGCACAGCAGCTTCGCGCGGCAAATGGTTGCTTACGGCGGCGTGTCTCAACCATTTGCGCCAACAACGTTGAGCCGATAACACCTAGACGCAAGTATGACGACTCATACTTGCGTTTGTACGCGTGCGAAAATCGCTGCTAAATGCACGGGTCTTTTCAGTTTTGACGCGGGGCGGTCGAATTCAATTGAACGCATCAACCGAGAATTGAGCGCCTATTGGCTGGACGGTTCAGCTATCTCATCGATCAGTTTCTGCAACAGCGCCAAGGCCTCGCCGAGATCCACTGGAATGCTGAGCGCTTTGAACGGCAGATCCTTGGCGTAGGCAACCCAGGCCGCTGCCCAACCGCTGCGCTCTGTCAAACGCGGCGGCCAGGCGTGTTTGGTCCGCGCCGCAAATACCTCAACCGCCTCGATCCTGATGTCATCGAGCAGTGCATCAAATTGGTCGAGCGTTGTGAGAAGTAGGAGGTCGTAGATGTCACTCACGCGCAGATTCGGCGCGTCATCGGAATCTGGTTCCGTACACGCATGCAGCTTTTCGGCAAACTGTCTCGGAACCGCTAGCAGTGAGGCCGCATCGAGCGCTGGTAGTTGTAGTGGCTCCAGCTCCACAAGGGCGAGGGCCTGCTCGCCCTTCACTGTTTCGTCAACTGAACACTCGAGTTGAACAGTCGAAAACGGATCTTGCCCGTAGGTGAGTTTGAGCCGGTATCGAAACACCACCGAACTGAGCCGATCACCGTCCCAAGGATTCAGTTCGAATGCGGTAGCACTGAATTCCCCAAGCGGCTCCGCGAATGCGGCCCCAAGTGCGGCGGTCAATGCCTCCGCTTCGCCACGGTACACAACGTCAAAGTCGCTCGTCAGGCGTGCCTTCGTACCGAAGCGCAACTGCATCGCCACACCGCCCTTAACCATTATCGCGGCCTGTCCACTTGAGTGCATTGCGCGCCCGAGCATCGTCGCAACTACGCGATGAGCGACAAACTCTCGAATCCAAGAAGGCGGTAGCTCGCACTCCCCGGCCAGACGATGCATTCGCCTTTCGAGTTCACTCAGTTTGAGTGCCACGCCGACCTTCTTGGTTCGCGTGGCGATCGCGCAGGTCGAGTTGCACGATGAGGTGTCCTGCTTCGCGGCGGTTGAGCAACTCCCGGGCTTCGGCCTGTTCGATTGCTTTCATCGCTGTGCGCGTTGGAGCCCCTTGAGAAATGACATCTGCAATGGCGTCCCTAATGCTGAGCACAGGGATACCTTGGACTGTGTCTGTGGGGCCGTACTTTGGATTCCACTTGTGTATCCGATAGGTCTTGCCACCTTCGCGACGCGGCCGGTAGTCGGGTCGCACGACGAGGTTGATGTGCCTCGGTACGGATTCTCCAAGGTTCCAGAGTTGAAGTGCGGACTCTCCACTCACGAATGCTCTTCCGCCCGCCCACAACACAGCTTCGCGCAGTTCTTCAAATGGCATGGCTGGCCATTCTGTGAAGCGGTAAAGCCCTTGAGATCGTCGCTCCAAGACACCGCGGCTGCAAAGGCGGCTAATCCATGCACGGCTGATGCCAGCTTCAACCGCCTTATCGGCCGTGACAAAGCCTCCATGGCGCTGGGCGATCAGGGCAAGCGCAACCGGCCAGCCGCCGTCACTCGTGGCGGGAGTCGCAGACCCGGATCGCTTAACCATGGCAAAAGTATGCACCTAAGACAATATATTGAACACAAATTGTGGAGAGAGGAGCCAAAATGTTATTCCCTGTGACATGTATTGCCCGAATCGCGATTCACTTCAACTTCTCGGTGGGTTGTCAGTGATCGGACCGAATATCGCCCTACACCCCGCCGTTGCCTCGCAGCACCGGGCTCAACGGCCCTCGCTTGAGGGCCGCCCGGTATGCCCTTTGCCGAGCGTACGTACAAGGACTGACACCGGCAGCAGTTCATGCCGACCGAGCTCGGGCCACCCGCAAGAGCCCCCATGTTTACCTCTCGCCTCTCAGTGCGTCTACATAGTGCAGAGGTAATTCGAGGGCTGGAGGAAACATGAACAAAGCAGGCAACTTGCCGGCGGAGCCGAACAGGGGACGGCTCGTGCTGGTGCACTCCGACGAGTACGCGAACTGGGCGTTCAATGAGCGCCACGTGACGCAAGGTCGACGCTTCATCAACGCACGCACCCGTCTGCTTGAGCAGGCTTCGGTTGCGGACATTGATGTGTGCGAGATCGAGTCGGATCTGCTGCCGTCGTTCGAAGACCTCATGCTCGTGCACGATCGCGATCACATTGAGCGCGTGGTGCTCGAGGGCCGCTGCGGCGAGTGGTCGGGGTCGCGTGTCGACCTCGGCCATCTCGCACTGCGCATGGCCGGCGGCACACTGCTCGCTGTCGAGGCGCTGCAACGTGGTGACGCACTGACGGCCGTGCACTTCGCCGGCGCCAAGCATCACGCCCAGCAAGGTTGGAGCAGTGGCTTCTGCGTGTTCGCCGATTTCGCGTTGGCAGCGCGTCGGCTCTCGGCGCAGGGCAAGCGTGTGGCCATCCTCGACGTCGACGCCCATCACGGCGATGGCACACAGAACCTCACCAAGCTCGACGACAACATCCTCACGCACTCGATCCATGACAGCACGATCTTCCCTGGCACAGGCGACATCGACGACCCCTTCTTCCACGTATACAACTCGCCACTCGCGGCGCGGTCGGGTGATGCCAAGTTGATGGCCGAGGTGCAGTTGTTCTGCGGGCTGGTGGATCGGTTCCGACCGGACTTCATCTTCATCGCGGCCGGTGCGGATGGGTTGGCTGAGGATCCGCTCTCATCGCTGCAGTACACGATCGAAGGACTACAACGCGCAGTGCGTTATGTGCGGCGCTGTGAGCCTGGCACGCCGATGCTCATTGGTGGAGCTGGTGGCTACCGACCAGATGACCTGACGCCCGAGACTTGGGCGCGCGTTGCGATGGCTGCTGCTACGCCGGTGGCTGCCGACCAGCGCAAGTACATCGATCTTGGCTCCGACTGCCCGTTCGAACTCGAGGAGGCGGAGTGAGCACGATGTTCATCTGCTTGGGCCGTATTGCTCTTGAGGCTCTGCCTCCACATGCGCATGCTGAAACCAGATCCAGCATGCCTATTTCAACGAACTGACGAGGGGGCACTTGTGGCAGTCGAAACGCGGCAGCAGAGAGCCAAAGAGCAGAAGTCAAACCTCGATACTCGGATAGGCCCGAAGCGGCAACGGAAGCTCGTCCGGCAACTGGAGCGCTTAGCTGCCACAGATGCAGCCGTTCAGAATTCTTCGAGCAACTTCAGTGTGTACGTGATCGAAGTTGCCCCTGTAGTAGTGACACCTCGGCCGATTGAGTTGTATGTGGGAAGCACAGCCAAGTCTCCTGAGGCTCGGTTCGATCAACATCTCTCCGGCGATCCCCGTCGCTCAGCTCGAATGTTCCGTGGTCGGTACCTGCCTCTCCGATTGAGGACTGACTGGATGGAGGCATTTCCGCAATTCTCGAACAGAGAATCGGCGGAACTGGCTGAAGGGCTCGTTGTTGAGTACCTGATGTTGATGGGTTACGCCGTGCATTCCGATAAACAGCAGAAGCGCGCCGCAAGCGTTGAATCGGTTGCTGCTACTACCGTCACAACCACTGCACTGGATCAAACCTCTGCGGTTGAGGAAGTGGTGCCGCTTGGTCTGGCACAGTTCAACGTTACATATTTCCTTGATGCTGCAGATGTTGCGCACATTCAGAATCGGTCGAAAGTGCCATTTCTCGGAGTATGCGGGCTTCCCGGCATCGATGTTTGGTGGCATGACGAATGGCAGCCAGGTAACTACCCAACTTGTCGCAGATGCGACGATCTACATCCTTATGTGCTGTTTGCCGATGAGGTGCACGTCAGGTCGGCGATTTCCTGGAATATCACCGTGTGCGGCCGCCCAATGGGTGGGGTTCACTGGCAGGCGGATGCGCCCCGAACTGATCGACGTCAATGCGGAGAGTGCAGGGCAGGTGCGCGCCGCTCTTCGAAGGTGGATGCAGTCGCCCTGGCGCGAGAGGCGGAAAAGAAACGTCGCCCGTTCCGAGACCCGAAGATTCGTGTGGTCTCAGGTGGTGCACCGGGTTTGGGTGGACGCTAAATCGCGCAAGCCAGTTTGAAGTCGTCAGGGCTTCGCGCTCTCGGCGGCAAGAGCCAGCGGGCGATATTGGGTGAGCTTGAATCCTGCATTTCTGTAGCGCAACCACGGATCGTCGACGTACTCATCCCAGGAGTGATTGAGGCCCCTCTGTAACTGTTGATCTTCCGCTTTGGTGACAATGGCGATGGCGATGCCCTGTCGGAGCATCACCATGAGTTCTTCGCGATTCAGTCCGCCAGCGTTGTTCAGCAGCGTGCTGTAGAGGATCTGTTTAGGAATGACATGTTCGAAGACCAACCCATAGCCACCTTGCGGCCTCACAGGCGCGGACTCAAGCAGGCGCCTTGCGCCAGGTGACCAGGGAAACTGCTGCGGATACTTTGATTGCACGAGTGGGTGAGGCAAACGAGGGTGTTCCCACGTGAAATAGATGACTTCACGCAACACTCGATTCAGCGCTGATCGCGGCACCTCTGCCGACATCGATGTAAGTGATCTGATGATGGTGAGAAGCGCTTCAGAATCGTCCGTGTCACTTGGGAGAGCGCGGAGGTGTCCTGGCTGCGGCTCAGACACGAGAAAGCCAGGTCCACTGGCAGCAAGAGGGGCCGGCACGATGCGCTTTCAACGTCACTCTGCCTCTCCGTAGTCGTAGTGAAGCCACTGAGCAATGTCTTGTGGTCCACCTTCCACGAACACGCCCAGCGTCTCCGCTCGCCAGTTGTCACTTCGCTTGTATGCAAGGTGATCGCCCGGGCCAAAGCCGAATTCCGGTTCACCTGTTTGAATATTGAAGAGTTCGAAGACGAACGGCTGCAGAGCGAGTAGTTCGTAGAACTTCGCATCACGTTCTAGTCCCTGTTCGATGTCGAAGCGTGCGATCGGTGTCATCCGAACTCGAAGATCGGCATCCAACTCGAATAGGGCAGTGATCACGGGCATCCAGAGCTGTAAACCGTGATCTACCCACTGCTGAGGATTACGTAGGACGGGGAGGCCGTACTTCGCACGGAAGCTCGGATCGAATTCATCCTCGCAATAGTCATCTTCGTCTTCATCTTCACTTTCGATTGGCAAAGCCAAGTTCGCGGCATTGACGTCGCCATCGCGGATAGATTCGGCGCCAGCGGATTCGATCGTCTTGTCGGTCACTTCTGCGTCGAATTCTTCTGCGTCACCGAGGCAGCACCAGCGCCCGTAAACAAAACGGATAATGCAGTTGTGGTCTGTGAACCTGACAGGCCGGAATGGCAGGTGAGTGGGGTCAGTGCCCTCCTCTGTACCTGCTTCCAGTTTCGGTCGAAGAGAGAACTCTCCCGGAATCCAGTGTCCTATTGGTGGTCCGAAAGAGTGCACATGTCCGTCGAAGTCAATCTTGTGAAGCGGCAGCCGCGGCAGCACTTCCAGGCCGGTGTGAACACCGGGGTCAAGGATGAGATGGTCGTATCCAAGGACGATGCCGCCCCAGAATTCTGACCACGGCTGCAAAGGTTCTTGCAGGCCCTGTTCGCCTAAGAACGAGCCCTTAATCATGCCAAGCAGGGTTCCCTCGAAGTTGATGGTGGCAAGGAGCATCAACGTCAGAACAAAGGCATGTAGGTCTTCGTCAAACAGCCACAGGCCGGGCAAGATGAGTCCGAGTTCATTCCGGAAAGCATCAGCATCTAGCGACTCGTCGACGCCGTACACCCGCGCAATGAATTCGCTGAGTACCGACAGTTCCTGCTGAAGCTCTGGAGGGAATCCGTCAAAGACGTGCTGGAAGAGTCTGGTGTCGGCGGTGAAGCACTCAAGCAACTCCGGGTACTCCGAATTGTCCAGATGCAGGTAGAGCGACGGGTAATTCAACGTCCAGTCAGAACCAAGTTCCTCAAGCCGTCGCCACATAAGTGACTCAAGAGGAGCCCTCAGACCATCAGCAATTGCGTTGACGGCAAGTTCAAGCTCACCCTCGCCGAGTAGCTCAAGGACTTCCTGCGGATCTAACGCGAGAACCAGCCGAGATGGCATCGTCGGATATGGACTCGAACTCGAAGTCATAGACACGCCCTTGCCGATTGCGTGCGAAGCGTGCGTGAGGTCAATCTGCTAGACGACGTCATCTCAGTTCCCCCTTGCATCCATCAGGAGCCCACGGTATTCCTCTGGGCAGTACTTGCGAAGGTGGCAAAGTGACCGATGCAGCGTTTGCTTGACGACGGCCGCGTTTCGGTAGCCCATTTCGTTGGCGATCTGTGCATGTGTATGGCCTTCGAGGTACAACTCGACGAGTTGGCGGTTGCGCTGTTCCAGACGTCCGAGAAGGTCGTCGTGTGCGTTTTGCATTGCGATCGCAGTCTCGTTGGCGACGATCAGGTCTGCTGGGTCCGCGCCTAGGTCCTGGCCGCGTACCGCACCCGTATCTTCGAGGAGTACGAGCTCCTCGTTGGCCACGTATTGGGTGCCACCTCCGCGGTAAGCGGCGTTGGCCTTACGCACATCGTCGATGACGTAATTCACGACGGCCCGACGCAGATAGTTGTAGATGCCCTTTTCGTGCACAGGGCGGTCATTGATCAGCATCTTTTCGATGATGCTCGCAGCGATATCGCCGGCATAGGCGGTGTCATGTTTGGTCGCCGCGCACGCGGCTTGGTAGGCGGTGTCGAGCACGCGCATCCACATGTCGTCGGAGAAGTCGTGCGGATGGACCATTTGATCCTGTGAGACGGCGCTGGGGCCGACGGGCTGCTTCATACAGTGTCCTTTGAATGGGTTGATTCGAGTTTTGGGGCGGGGGTCCGCGAGTGGTGGAGAGGTCTGCTGGGGCGGGCCGCCCCTGCCGTGCTAGGCGGAGATCATCTGAGCGATCGACACATCGATACGCAGTGACTGACTGGTCAAGTGGAAGCCACGGCAGTTTGCGCAGAAGTACCAGCGGGTTTCTCCGCGAGTGCTGTCCTTACCGGAGTCCAATTCGTATTTGCGGACTACACGTGCATGGAAGAGCGCGTCCTTCGCCTGCTCAGGGTCGTGGAATCGACGCTTGCTGCAGTGATAGTTCGAGCGCTTCGCCATTTCGATAATCCCATCTGTATGCGGTAATTCCGACTACCAGAACGGTATCATACTGGTAATTACCATGCAAGGACCTTTCCGAAGTAATTTCTGGAGAGCCATTTGCCGAGAATTACCAATATCATCAAGAATGCGTCTTGACTTTGGTGATCGGGATTTCTGGGCACTTCTCGCCCACTTGGGCGCTTCGGGGAAGGACAAGTCATGAACGGGCAATTTGAGCGCTGGATCAGCGAGCGAGCCGGGCAACTTGTATTAGGCGTCAGCGGCGAAGAACTCAGTGACAGGCTCATGCAACTGCTGAACGAGGAAACTCGGATAGCCCAAGGCGCGCTGGGAATCGCGGTGGAGACCTGGACCCGTGCTGAAGTTCAACGCATGGGCGGTCAGCCGTCCCCGCAGATGATCAAGGAGCTTCGCGTCGCCGCTATGGGGCCCGGAAGCACGAGCTCGCGGGACTCACTCAGTGGCTTGGCGCAACGGCACGCCAAAGCCGACTCCACTATTCAGGACGATCCTGAGCAAGTTGAGCAGTGGGCACGTGAACTCGCGGATGGTTCTGAACATGCGAGACGTGCCCGCAATCTCATCAACCATCGCCGAAAAGTCATCAAAGGCGTGTTGCGCGGTATCTCTGAACGTGCCATGCAGGCGAAACTTGACCTTGGCGCCGACTTCCTCGACCGAGCCTTCGATCTACGGAATTTCAACGTCATCACTGCCGACGATCTCGGCAAATGGGCGGACCAGTGCTTTTCCAACTACGTGGAGGTACAAGCAGCCTCGACGCGATGGAACAGCGCGCTCGCCAACAATCACAAAGCTGAATGGATGGAGTTTGTTCGCGAGTTCGCACCTGGAATGTGGATGAGTGCGGAATCTCATGAGCTGCTAGATCGGCGAACCAGCTTTGACGACCGATTCCTCAAGAACATCGAGCAATTGAATTGGCAAGCGCATCAACGTCTACAGGTTGGCTTCGACTTCGATGCTGCCTACCTAGTGGCAGATGGCGCTCCCGCGGCTCATCCAATCGAGAGGGCTCAGCCGAATGCCCCGGCCAGCAAGGGGCCAAACGCAGCACGCACAAAGGCGTTGCCAGCGCTCGGTGGCAGCCTCCAAACTCGTGAACAGGGGTTTTCGCTTCAAGCTCCAGGAACGAGTCTGTCGCCAGCGCAAGGCGGAGATACGGCCAGTCGCGAGTTCATCCGCACATCACACGGATTCACTTTGGTGATTAACGCAGACGAGCTGGACATCGACGATCTCGACGAGGCCGCGCTGACACTGAGCCTGACACTCGTCGATCAAACTGATTCCACGGAAGTGAAGGTGCGCGCCATTCCTGGCCCGCCACGTGCGCTTGAGTTGACTATCGGTACCTTGGATCCCACTAGGGGCATTGCCCTGATGCGCCGAGCGAAGTTATTGCTGCGCAAACGCTGAGCAGCGTGGCGAGCAACATCGAAAATCTGCACATGGTAATTTCCAATCACCAACTCAGGGGGACATATGGCTACGCACGACGTATCAATGAAGATTGCTCACGCGCTGGAAATTGGCAATGTTGATATCGAACTGGCTGTTGTAGTTGATGGCAAACGACTCGGCCGTTTGAAGGTAAGCAAGGGCGGTCTCGACTGGCTGCCCGCGAACAAGGCTGTCAACAGTAAGTCGCTCACTTGGGAGAGCTTTGCAGCCCTCATGGTTGAGTCGGGCAAAGATAAGAAGTTGCAGCCGAAGAACACAAAGAAGTAGCAGGGCCACGCCGTAAGACCGCTGACTTCGTCGGACCCTGTCGCTAGGGTCATCGCAGGCGCTGGGGGCGATAGACGCACCTCTGCCCATGGGGAATCTGGGGAGGTTCGGATGAGTCTGCGTCCGTTGCGAGAAGTCTGCGTTGCCAGGTCTGATGTGCTTGCCGGAGGCTTCTCCGATAACCACTTCGCAGCTCAGCTAGACAAGATCGTTCGAGACCCCGGCAACTACCCGGTATATGGCGATCCGGAGCAGTTCTTCTCCATCACATATCCCACCTCGGGCCTCAAGACGCTGCTAACCAAGGTATTTGGTCGCGTCACCGGCGCGAAAGGCGCCGCTGGTGAGAACGGCGTACTGCGATCTGAAACCTCGTTCGGTGGTGGCAAGACGCATGGCCTCACCGCGGTTTATCACGTTGCGAAGGGCGCGCGACCCAGCTCACTGGGTGCCTTTCTCGATGCCAGTCTTTTGCCCAAGGGCGCGGTGCAAGTGGCAGCGCTGGTGGGTGATTCGCTCGACCCATCTGCCGGACTGACGACAAACGGTGTCACGTCGCACACCATGTGGGGCGAGATGGCCGCGCAGCTTGGTCCCCGTGCAGTGGAGGTGCTCGCAAACAATGAGCGCGATCGCACAGCTCCGGGCACCGAGACCCTGAAGCGCGCGTTCGATGGTCAACCTGCGATTGTCATCATCGACGAGATTGCCAAGCACCTTCGCATCGCTACGAAATCCAACAACCAAGCCATTCGCGACTATGCGGCGCAGATTCCGCCATTCCTCGGCAATCTCGCCGAGGTTGCCGGCGATCCCACTAATCGCGTCGTACTCGTTGTGACGCTCGCAAGCTCGGTCAACGCCTATGGGCAAGAGACCAATGAAATCGGCGAACTCCTTGACGAGACAGCTGAGGTCGCTCGAAAGGTCATCCGTGAGGCCGCAGAGGCAGTTGATCGCCTCAATCAGCCGAGTGGCCGCATTAAGCCCGCGGAAGATGCAGAAATCGGCGAGATCCTCAAGGCACGCCTCTTCGAGAGGATCGACTCAGCAGCTGCTGCGTCGGCGGCGAAGGAATATCGCGCCATGTATGAGTCACTGCTTGAAGATGGTGAGCCACTCTCTGGCGGTGCGGAGCGTCCCACTACGTATGCCGAAGCAGTCGAGCGTTCCTACCCCTTCCACCCAGAGCTCGTCCGCGTGCTCGATAAGCGGCTCGGCGCAATCCCGAGTTTCCAGCGAGCCCGTGGTGCTCTAAAACTGCTGGCAGAAGTGGTGTCGGCGCTTTATCGCGACGGTGACAACTGTGCGGTTCTCAATGTCGCTGACATCGATTTCGAGGACGAGCCCGTGCTGCGTCACCTCACGACTGGTTTGGAGCGGCCGGAGTTCGCGACGGTTGCAGCGGTGGATCTCGCTGGCCGCGACTCACACACCGCCGCTGTCGATGCTGTTGTGTTTCCGGGCAAACCTGCGTACGCCACTCGTGTCGCCCGCACCGTGTTCATTCATTCTCTCGAACTGTCTGCCTCAGCGGGAGCAGGCCGTGCAGAGTGGCTCATGGGCACTCTGCAGCCAGGTGATCCCGTCGCACTCCTGGAGAAGGCGCTTACGGAAAACGAGCGCGTGTGTTGGCACCTGTCCAGCGATGCACTCAGGTGGCGATTCCATGTAGAGCCAAACGTGAACGCAATCCTTGAGGAGGAGAAGCGCAACGTTCTGAATTCTGCTGCTGCTCAGGAGATGAACGATCGTGTTCGCAAAGCGTTCAGCAATGACGGCGGTGCCACCGCGATCATCTACCCGACCGGTCCGGCCGCTGTTCCTGATGCGCCAGAACTGCGCGTGTTGGTGGTCGACCCGACGCAACGTACGGCCACGGGACGCGCAGCGGATACACCGGATGCATTCCTTATAGAAATTCTTGACACAGTGGGAGCCTCAAAGAATCCCCGAAAGTTCCGCAATGCAGTGGTTTTCGTCATGGCCGACACCGATCAGGTCGACACCCTGAAGGATCGCATTCGTGGGCTCATCGCAGCCGACACCATTGCCGCAGATACAGCGCGAATGACGCAGTTTGGTGATGAGGTACGCAAGAAGGTGGAGGCGTATCGAGACAACGCTGCCCTTGAGGCGCGCGTTGCCATCACCCGGTGCGTTAAGCACATCTACTACCCAGTGCAGGACAAGGCGCACAGCCATCTCCGCCATCGTGAACTGCCCGCTCAGCAACAGGGCGATCCCAAGTCAGCTACCGCGGTAGTGCTTGCTTTACTCACCGATGAAGGCAAGATCAAGAACGAGAAGCCTTCGTATGACTGGCTGAAAAGCAAGGCGTGGCCAATCAATCAAGGCGCGGTCGCTACTGAGGACCTCAAGAACTGGTCTTGGATCGATCACGGTGCATCAATCATTCGAAACCCCGGACTCATCCGCGAAACCATCATGGATGGAATCAAGCACGACGGCTGGGTCTACCTCGACGCTGCCAGCGGCAAGACTTACACCAGTTCCACCATGGCCGGCTTGCAGGTGGACTTCAAGGCCGACACATTTGTTATGACAGCCGACGAGGCGCTGACGCGTGGCCTGCTTGTGCGAAAGCCAGTCTTAGCGGATCTCAAAGGTGTCGTGCAGGGATCCAACGTGCTAACCGGCACGCAGCTTCGCGGGATCTTGGAAACAAAGTGCGGAGGAGAGCCTGCCAAGGGAGACGTTCTCGAAGCACTGTCAGCTGCTTTGACGCAGCATGGCTATAACTGGCTGTTGGTCACCGATGCTGCACCCGCCACCGGTGTGAAGGCCTTGACCCCCACCCAGGTTCGAGAGAAGGGGCTCGACGGGCTGCACATCTTCACCCGGGAGCACGGCGAAGCATTGGGTGTCACTTGGTCAGAGCGTGAAGTTACGCGCACCAAGTACTCCGTTACTGGCCCTTCCGGTGTGGCGCTAGCCCAACTGGTCGACAAGATTGCAGACGCCGGCAAGCCACTCGCAGCACTTTCCATTCAGACCCGCGCAGACGACCAAGTTGGCCGAAGCGACATTGACCTACTGATATCCAGCCTCGGCATGCTCCAGCGCTATGACATCACAGTGCACGTAGCACTCACTGCCGAGTTTGACGGCTTCGAAGGATCGATGGAGTTGTCCGGAAAGGCAGATCGCAAAGCCTTCCAGACACTCAATACGAACCTCGCCAAGGTCACACAGTCAGCTCGTGTAGTCGTGGGCATAGTTCGGCTGGAATTCGCATTCTCAGAGGCACTAGCAGTCGACGCAGCAGAGTTCACGCAACTGGTCACGGTCATGAAAACGCTGAATATTGCAGACACCAAGATCGATGCAGAGGTTGCGAAGTGAGCACGAGGACGGCCTCGAGCGCCACCGCCGCCAAAACGGTGCGGACGTTTCGGCTTTCACTCACCCCGGGTTCTGAGGACTCATTCGGCGTTGTTCTGGTTGAGCAATATGGGCGTGAAGACGGTCCAACAACGCCCGTGTTGAAGGCGTCCGCTGCTCAAACGAGCCGGGTGATCGATGCTGTCATTGGCGCTGTTAAGGCATCTGGTTTCACGACAGGGCGACTTGCCACGGATAGGGCTACACCGATTCATCTGGATGAGCCAGCGGGTGTACGACTCGCAATCACGTTCTTCGCGTCGCAACCGGTGAGCACGCATTCGCGCATTCGTGCCCTAGTTGCAGGCATTAACGCGATGAGCATTGAAGAGACCTACTACTGGTATGCGAAATGCGTTGGTCCGGAAGCACACAGAGCGCGCAAGGCGCTGCGGACCCTCCTCGCCGATGAAAAGACGGAGCACTGATTCCCATGTCAGAAAGTGCGCTGCAGCGTCCCCGAGTTCTCATCGAAGACTGGTTACCCGTTGCTGAACTCGGAATCGAATCCAGGAGGGAGCGTGGCGCTGCGTCTGCATTGCCTCCGCTGTCTTTCCTTCATGTGTGGTGGGCTCGACGTCCATTAGTTGCTTCGGCCGCCGTGGTACTTGCGGGGCTCCTGCCGACCTGGACCGAAGAGCTTTCCAGGGCGTTCCCGGAGGTCTCGCAACTGAACACCGAGGATGCCTACCACCAATGGCTGTTTCGTCTTATAGGAATCTGGGGCGATCCTGTCGCGGCGCAGCGGCTTGCTGATGCGGCGAAGGTATCGGGGATCAAGGCGGTTACCAACCCGTTCACCTATAAGCAGGCATTCAGGAATGCCATCCCGCGTGATGACGTCGAGCTGCTACATCAGGTTCTGCAGCACACGTGGGGCGCCATGCCGCTAGTTCTCGACCCAACCGCCGGCGGTGGGAGTATTCCGTTTACCTCACTTCGTCTTGGACTTCCGACAGTCGCAAATGACCTGAATGGAGTAGCAGCCGCAGTGCTTTCAGCGGGGCTTGCAATCCCGGCCGAATATGGCACAGCGCTCACACAAGAGCTCAAGCACTGGGGCGCCGTACTTGTTGAACGAGTGGAAGCGCGTTTAAAGCACTTCTTCCCGAGCGAAGACGGTGAACAGGTCACCAATTACTTGTGGGTGAACGCTGTGAATTGCCCTCGAACTGGACGATGTGTTCCGCTGCTGCCCGATATGTGGTTGAGAAAGGACAAAGGTAAGGAGGCAGCGGTTCGACTGGTACTCGATCGTGCGGATGGGGAACTTACGCTGCCTACGTTTGAGGTACTCACGGGAAATGCGGTTGATCCTGAGGAAGCCTCGAATGGCACCCTGGTCCGAGGTAAGGCGATAAGCCCTTACGACAACCTCGTAATTGATTCCGGCTACATCAAGGCCGAGGCGTCGGCGGGCAGAATGACACAGTTGCTGTACGCCGTGATCGTGCGTTTGCCTAGTGGAAAGCGCGAATTCCGTGCGCCCTCAATCAGACACCTTGGCGCGATCGAGGCGGCGGTGGTGGAATACCGGGACCGTCGTCAGGCATGGATTGACGATGCCATATTGCCGACTGAGGACTTCCCGGATGGAAACGATATGCGTCCCCGGAATTTCGGAATGACTCATTGGGCTGACTTCTTCACGCCACGTCAGGCGTTGGTTCACGGAACCTTTGCTGCCGAGTTTTGCCAACTGATCCCGGAGGTGCGTGCGGAGCGCGGAGCGGCAGCCGAAGCCATTCTGATTGAGCTCGCTTTGATGCAAGGCAAAGCTTTGAACTACAACTCCCGTTTGTCTTCCTGGCACGTTTCGAAACAGGTGACACGATCGGTCTTCGATAGACACGACTTTGCATTCAAGTGGACGTTCAGTGAATTCGAAGGCGCAACGGCGCTTTACGCATGGTGCCTTGACCAGTTGGTGGATTCATACTCGGGTATTGCCTCCCTGTTGGAGAGCACAGCGGCGCCGGTCTTGGGAGCGAGCAGTAGGTTGCCACGCTCTGTAACGGTTACCCAAGGGAGTGCTTCGCAACTTACAGATGTCAAAGATCGTTCTATTGCGCACATCTGTATGGATCCTCCTTACTACGACAACGTCATGTACGCGGAATTGGCGGACTACTTTTATGTTTGGGAGAAGAGGACGCTAGGGCGACTTCTACCTCAATTCTTCCGCGAGAGTCTGACTGACAAAGAGAACGAGGCAGTTGCCAATCCGGCCCGCTTTCAGGCGATGGGGAAGCGTCGAGACGAGCTAGCTGATCTCGACTACGAAGCAAAGATGACGGGAATCTTCGCTGAGTGTCGCCGGGTGCTTCGGGACGATGGCGTGATGAGCGTTATGTTTACTCACAAGCGCAGTGAAGCTTGGGACACACTCGGTATGGGGCTGCTCCAGGCAGGGTTTACTGTCGAGACTTCTTGGCCCGTTAACACTGAGTCTGAGCATTCGCTACATCAGGCGAACATGAACTCCGCTGCGTCAACAATCATGCTGGTGTGCCGAAAACGAGACGCAGAATTGAGCCCCAAGGTATTTCTTGACGACATAGAAGCAGATGTGCGCGCTGCCGCTCGTGATTCCGCTGAACGGTTCCGCGCCTTCGGAATCGGCGGTGTTGATCTGCTCTTATCGACGTACGGCCCTGTCCTCTCCGTGATCTCCTCCCACTGGCCGGTGTACTCGACCGAGGCGGGCGCGGACGGCAAGTCACGCCTTTTGCGCCCTGAAGAGGCATTGAGTTTGGCGCGTGAAGAAGTGGTTCGCCTCACACGACAGCGCATTGTTGGTCAGGATGTACAGATCGATAACCATTCTGACTTCGTGCTCATTGCTTGGGAGACGTTTAAGGCGTTTGAGTTCAGTTTCGATGAAGCGCGAAGACTGGCGCTCAGCGTTGGGGCGCTTGATATTGATGAGCTTGCTCAAGCGAAGGTGGTTGACAAGAAGTCCGGCACCGTTCGCCTGCTACGGCCGCATGAACGGCTACGGCGTTCTGGCGATGATTCTGTGACGGGAGTGCGCGTAGATGCCACGAAGTTCACATACATGAACGATGCGCTCGACAGTGTTCTGTACGTCGCCAGTGTGGACGGCATGTCGCACGCGAAGGCGCTTATGGACCGACTCGGGCTCACAGGTGACAAGCGGTTCCTGGCGTACGTTCAGGGCATGGTGAACGCGGTACCGAGGGTGAAATTGAAGGGTGAGTGGATCGTCCCTGAAGCTGGCCTGCTGGACACTTTAGTTACGGCGTACCTGCCAGACATTGTGCTTCCGCCGGAGCCTGAGCAGGTAGTGGTTGTAGAAGCGGCAGCGACACTGTTTGACGAGATGTAGCGGCTGTTTCGTATGAGCATGCCGTCATCCAGCGAGGCTAAGGACGTGGCCACGGGGCTCAACTCCTTAGGTCTTGCCGGCACGTACTCGACTGGTGACCATGCAATACGCGAGTTCTACTTGCCCGCTCTGAGCGCGTCATGTGGCTACGACCGGATGGCCGGCTACTACTCATCGTCGGTGCTGCGACTAATCGCTGTGGGAATGGTTTCGTTCATTCGAAATGCTCAACAGCACAACGGTCGAATGCGTCTGATCGTCGGTACTCAGTTGAGCGCTGAAGATGTGCAAGCGGTTCGTGAGGGCATGCTGCATCGCGACAGCGCCATCGCAGAAGCCACGCGTCGAACGCCTCTTGCGTTTGATGGCGACGAGATTGGCGACGAGCACTTCAAGATCTTGGGGTACATGATTCGAGAAGGCCTGCTCGAGGTGAAGGTAGGTGTCCCCCTGGATGCAGACGGGCACCCGCTTACACCGGAGGAAGCGAAGGGGTACTTCCACTCCAAGTATGGGTTACTCACTGACGCATCTGGAGATCGAGTCGCATTCTTGGGCTCGGAGAACGAGACAGCGTCTGGCTGGTTGTATAACCATGAGACGTTCACTGTTGCAAAGTCTTGGCTCGAACAAGTGTGGGAAGAACAGGGTAGGGCGATCGCTGCCCGGTTCGAAGCTCATTGGAACAACAACCCTGACCACGGGTGGGCGGTGCTCCCACTCGAGGATATTGATGACCGCCTGCTGAAGATGGTGCCCCAGGACTATGCACCACCCGCGCAGGACCCGATTTGGAAGTTCCTAGAAGCCGCGGAGCCCGTATTGGAACCGACCCCGGCAGCCACACAGTTGGATTCTGAAGCGTCGGCTCGCGCATGGGCTGAACTACAGGAGGTTGCAGCAAAGCCAGTCCGTGACGTATTCGAAGCGGCGCTCACTGCACCCGCGTCACCACTTCCACACCAGTCACGCCTACTGCACCGAGCAGTGACCACCTTCCCTCGCGGGTATCTATTTGCTGACCCCGTTGGGTTCGGTAAAACCGTTGAGCTTGGCCTCACGATTCGCGAGCTCTTGCTGAGCGGTCGCGCCAAGAGCGTCCTGATTTTGGTTCCAGCTTCAGTGCTTCGCCAGTGGCAGGAAGAACTCGCGGAGAAGATGGGGCTTCTCGTCCCTCGGTATGAGAACGGCCAATTCCTTGACCTACAGAATGAGCCAGTCGTAGCCCCAGCTAATGCAAACCCGTGGTCTGCATTTCCGATCGTCTTAGCCTCCTCGCACCTTGCTCGACGAAGGGCTCGCAGAGCTGAGCTACTGCAGGCTGGGCCTTGGGATGTCGTGGTTGTCGATGAGGCACACCATGCCCGCCGGCGTGGCTCGAAGGCGACTGATTCCCCGAACAGTCTGCTGAGTTTGCTGCTTGACATGCGCAAGGCGGAGAAGTGGGAAGCCCTGTATCTGGCGACCGCAACTCCAATGCAGATGAACCCACATGAGGCGTGGGATCTCATCGAACTACTTGGCCTTCCAGGTAAGTGGGCGAACTCCGCGGCGGATTTCATGGCCTACTTCGAACAATTGCGCAAGGAGCCCAGCGATCGAGGCTGGGCCATTCTTGAGCGAATGCTGGACGACTATTTCAGCGACCCGGCGTCAGGCCGGGACTCCGAACTTGAACAGCGCATCAAAGCCGAACTCGGTGCCGCCAAGGCGAAGAAGATCACCAGTTTGAACACCATGGGTATGCCAGCGGAGACGGCCAGCAACCTCAGCCCACTCGAAGCAAAGCTCATGGACGAATGGCTGCGCCGCCACACCCCGATGAAGGATCGAGTCTTCCGCAACACACGGGACACACTTCGCACGTACCAGGCTGCAGGCATCATTCCTGCCGAAGTCACCATTCCTGAGCGACACGTCAATGACGAGTTCATTGCGCTCGATGATTGGGAACAGAAACTCTACGAGCGCATTGAGCAATACATTCGCCGCTACTACAACGCCTACATCACGGATGCGTCAACGCAACCACTCGGCTTCATCATGACGGTGTATCGCCGCCGCCTGACTTCGTCGTTCTACGCAATCCGGCAGTCACTTAAGCGGCGACTGGACGCATTGGAAAGGGGCCTCACGCTTGGTGACCTGCTGGCAGATGATGATCGCGCCGCTCTCGAAGAAGATGCGCTGTTTGAGGTAGACACAGAAGCTATCCGGCTTGACCTTCTCCGTGGAGAGATCGCCGAGTTGAAGTCTTTCGTTGAGGATCTTGAGGCCATAACGGGTGAAGACACCAAGGCAACGCAACTCATGAAGGACCTCACGAACGCGTTGGGTGGTTATTCATCAGTTGTGGTCTTCACTCAATACACAGACACTATGGACTACGTGCGCACCCGGCTGGTCACGGCCGGTTATCTGCACGTCGGCTGCTATTCAGGGCGAGGCGGCGAACTGTGGATCCCGGAGACCAAGACCTGGCAGACGGTGACCAAGGAACGTATCAAGACGCTTTTCCGCAACGATGAGCTTGATGTGCTCATCGGCACAGACTCCATGAGCGAAGGCCTCAACCTGCAAACCAGCGGCCGCCTCATCAACTACGACATGCCATGGAACCTCATGCGGGCAGAGCAACGTGCGGGGCGCGTGGATCGCATCGGAGCCAAATATCACGACATTCAAGTGACGAACTACTTCTATGCCGACACCGTCGAAGAGGCCGTTTACAGGGGCATCGCTGAGGATTACGGGGACTTCACCGAACTCATGGGTTCCGCTCAACCGGTGCTAGGAAGCATTGAACAGGCCATCGAGCGCCTAGCAATGCAAGCGGAGGGTACGCATGCCCAGAAGGCAGAACGTGCCCGCGATGCGATCAAGCATCTGAAGGATGAGATCGCTTCTGCGAACAACCAAGCGGTTCTGCTCAAAGATCTCGGTGACGCTCCAGGCGCCGTGGGTGCGGCCGCTACGCCTACAGCGCTTGACCTGCCCGAAGAGTTGACTGACTTGTCGCGAGTCACGGACCTGAAAGCGGTGCTCCTTCACAATCCGTTGCTAGCACACCGGTTTAGGTCGCTCGATGATGAAGGCCTCCGCTACTCGGTGAGAACCACTTTCGAACCCGAACGCATGTCGTTCGGCGATCTGCACGCGGGAAGCGCGCAGGCTTTGCTGTCCTCGACTGGCGGCGCACTCGTCGAAGTCACATTCGACCGAAAGTATGCGGAGGACCACCCTGCGGTGACCTTCCTGTCCTACGGCTCCCCAGTTCTCGACACATTGCTGCCAGCGAGTACGTGCGATCTTGGCGCAGGATCGCTGACGGCGGAGCGCAACTTTGCCTCACCGGAATAGAATTGTGTTGCCTAAGATCTCGTGCTGGAGGTGTGTATGGGAAGAGAACTCGCCCCACTCGCAGACTCCCTGCTTTCGACTTCCACATTGAGACTTGTGTCGGCGGGCGCGACCTCAGTGAATATCCGCGAATCTCTATCCTCGTTGGCGCGCGCTGCAAGACCGCGGGACTTCGGCGCGACAACTTTCAGCGACCTGCTTAGGGAGCTGGACACGTGGCTGTTGCGCAATCGACGGAATGAGTTTGTCTACAAGAATCGCCTCGCGAACAAGATCCTGATTGGCAGACACAGTCTGCAAACATCCACCATGCTTACTGAGTTCCGTGCGGGTAACTCACGTGCAGATGCTGTGATTGTGAATGGCCGCGCCCACGCCTATGAGATCAAGACGGAATTGGACTCAGACGCGCGGCTTCAGAGGCAGCTGGACGACTACAGACGTGTCTTCCGACGGGTGTCGCTTGTTGTACATGAGTCGCAGATTGCTCACTATGTTGCCTGGCTTGGCAAGTCTCGCGTCGGTCTTCTGGCTCTGACAGCTCGCGGCAGTCTCTCCTGCATTCGAGAGGCGAGTGACGACTTGGATGCCTTGGACATTCGGACGATGATGGCTTCCCTGCGGCGAGATGAGTACACGGCCATCATTCGTTCTGGTCTTGGCTGGAGCGAAGAGGTGCCGAATATGAGGCACTTCGAAACATGTCTGCGTTTGGCAAACACGATGGATGTCGAATTCTTCCATGCCAAGTTTGAAGACAAACTGCGAGCGCGCAGGCTGGCACAATCGTTGAAGGATCCACTGTTCGAGCCTGTGCGGAGCCTATGTGTTGACCTGCGGCCGTCGGATGCTGAAGCGAATATTCTCAAACAGTGGTTGGGCAGGGGGATCGAGGAATGTACTTCCCGTATCTGAGGGGCAAGCAGTATGAGCTTCTCGCAATCAAGAATTTCCTCGACCAGGCGCCTGGGGCCAGCCATATCGCGCCAATCATCGAACCTGTTCGCGATCCTTCCTACAACGGGACTTTCTCCAGAAGTGTTCAGGCGCTTTCTGCGGCTGGGACCGATCACACCATCGTTGTGAATCCTTCAGTGGGTGCTCTCCAAGGCGGTGATCGTGAGGCAGTCCAACTGATCGTGGACTCATTGGAGAAGCTGGGCGAACCGGCAGAGAACTTGCACCTGGCACTGATTGTTGGGACATCTGCAACGGATCAAGCTCTAGAGGTCATTGAAAGGTCTGCGTTTGCAGGGCGCCCCGTAGATCTGATCTTCAAGGATGCGCTTCCACCACCGCAAGTGATTATGAAGTTGGTGTCGTCCGTGAAGATAGGACGCTGTTTTGCATCTGATAAGGATGTGGTCCGCACATACCGAGAGGCACTCGGTTCAAAGAGTGTGGTACGCCTGAACGACCGATTCCCTAAGCGCGAGACAAATATCAAGTACGTCGGTCAGCCCGAGTCACTATTTACTACCGATCACCGGTACTTCGATGACGATGGATACTTAGGTTTCGCGGATTATGCGACAATCGGAGAAGCCTTCAGCGAAGGAGGCTCAAGTCCGAAAGCTGTTGTCATACATTTTACGTATCAGGACCCAGGTACGAGTGACGTCATGCTTATGCATTTCAGCTCGCGAACGAATCATGACACCTCTGATACGGCTGGGAAGTTCTCTGAGGCACTTGATGAGCTCGTCGCCTTTGTCGAAAGCCGGGAATTGTCGAACCCTGCAATCGATGAATTCCGTTCGTACGCAGTGACACAGCGCTTTCCCGGTCTTGGTATGATCAAGAAGTTGTCGTTGCTGAACCATCTATTCTTGATCGAAGCGATTCTCTAGATCCATGATGCAGACGTGCCAATACTGTTTTCATACTGATGCGAGTCCGATCGACCTTGTGCCCCCATCGCACAATCTCGGCACATGCGAGCTCTGTGGGCGCACTGGTGTTGAGGTTTGGCCGGCAACCGCATGGGCAGATGCCTTCGCTGGATTACTCAACGCGTATGTTCCTGAGACGGATCCAGATCTTCACGAACACGCTCCGCTCCAAGTGCAACTTCAAACGGACTGGAAGCTGTTCGCATTTGAGGATGATGCTGCGGGAGCGCGCGCTCGACGACTACTCGAAGCGATATTCCCTGATGGTCATCCGCTTCTAGCCACCGGGCTGGATGTGCGCCCCAATTTGCGGCAGGACCACGTCGCGGAGTGGTCGACCTTCGCCGAAGAAGTCACTGAAAGAAATCGCTTCTTTCCTGCAAGCACACTTGACCTTGACTTCCTTCGTGAGGTCATCGAGGAGAATCTCGCGACAATCCCGACGGGAACACCGTTGTACCGCGCACGGCCGTCGTCGTCGGAGTCGCCGCTAAGTGTCGCCGAAATGGGAGCCCCACCTCCTCGATTGGCGACAGCCGGCCGCGCGAATCCAATGGGCATTCCTCATTTGTATGTTTCCTTTGAAGAGCCAACGTGTGTTCATGAATGCCGTGCACCGATTCACTCATTCGTCACCGTTGCAAAGTTTGAGGTCAATCAGCCTCTTGTCGTGCTCAACCTCGGTCGCCGTGCCACGCTGAATCCATTCAAGTATGAGGATGAGGAGCTGGCTGAAGGTCTCGACTACTCACGACTGTTGCGACGACTAGGCAATGAGCTGTCGAGACCTGTGCGTGCATCGGATAGTCAACTGGAGTACGTACCCACGCAGTATCTGTCGGATTTCGTCAAGTCACTTGGCTACGACGGTATTCGGTACTCAAGTTCGCTTAGGCGCGAAGGTTCGAATGTCGTTCTATTCGATAGAGAGTGCATCGGAGAGCCGGCGCAAATACGTCAGTTTGAAATATCGAGCTACACCCTGGATTACAGGGAAACCGGCAACTTGTTGGAGGAAGCACCGAGTCCGAAGGGCCCTTAATCTTCAGCACGTTCTTGGCAATCAGCCCTCGCAGTTGGGACAATGAGAAATCGGACGATTGGGCTCGGCGTCGACCCACCCAAGCGTCCGCAGTGAGCATGACATCTGCTGACGCGCGCATGCGACCTTGCACTGATTTGAGTTGCGGGGCAAGCTGAGACGATGCGCTACTGGTGGGTGAATCAGAATCAGACTTACCGGCACGAGGTGCCGGGCGGATACTTGTGGTCGCCGGTCACCAGAGCAGACGGTGCGAGGAATTACTTCTACGACACCATGAAGATGGTTCGGCCCGGCGACGTTGTGTTTTCGTTCTGCGACACCTTCATCAAGGCTGTTGGCATCGTCACACATCCAGCTGAGCCATCGATCAAACCCGACTTCGGCGCGGCAGGCGGGAACTGGTCTGAGTATGGGTGGCTGGTCCAGGTCGAGTTTCAGGAACTCCACGATCCTGTGCATCCCAAGTCGCATATGAACAAACTCGGCCCGCTACTTCCGGACAAATATGCGCCGCTTCAGGCGAACGGCAACGGTAACCAAGGGGTCTACCTAACCGAAGTTCCCTCCCTAATGGCGAGCGCGCTAGAGGCCCTTATAGGTGCCCAGTTCACCCTTGCCAGTGAAGAGCTGCTTGCTCAAGAGGAGCCCGCTTCGGCGCTTGAAGCGGAGTTCGCATCTCTGCAGGGCCGGACAGATATTGCCTCGACGGAGAAGCGACAACTTGTAAACGCACGTCTCGGTCAGGGGCTTTTCAAGAACAACGTGCGTCTCAACGAGCACGCATGCCGGATCACTGGGGTTGGGCAGCTTCATCACCTGCGGGCTAGCCACATCAAGCCCTGGAAAGACTCCAACGATGCTGAAAAGTTGCACGGTTGCAACGGCCTGCTACTTGCACCTCACGTAGATCATCTGTTCGATCGCGGCTTCATATCATTCGAAGGTAACGGTGACCTGCTTGTCGCAGATGCGATGGAGCCTGAGGTCTTGAAGGCTTGGGCTATCGCAGTTCCGCGGAATGTCGGCGCGTTCAACGCTGATCAGCGGTACTTCCTAGAGCACCACAGGTCTCAGGTGCTGCTCCACTCGTAGCAGTGCGAGGCAGTGCAAGCCGAAGCGCTGCGGGCAATTCACAGCGTTGGCTAGCTCCGCGTGTTTACCTCTGCCTCTGTGCCACGTATTAAGGGCATGGATAAGCTGCAGCAGGCAAGGGGGCAAAGGTGACAGAAGCGCGCGTAAATCCACCGAGTGGTATCGCCAATAACCAGGACGTATTTATCTGGGCGTTGTACATGCTCGGAGGCGCCGATCACGATGTCGATGTCGAAGAGATCTACCTGAAGTCTTTCGAACTCGCGCCGGCCCGATTGGGTTGGCGGACGCATCCAGAGATCCCGGACTACAAGAAGACGTCTAAGGCTCTGCAGAGTGTCGAGGCGTCAACTCATGTGGGCCTCGTGCACCGGCCTCACCAACATGCCCGGCGCCTCACGACAGAGGGCGTCGCTTGGCTAGAACGCTATCGCGCCATTTTGGAGCGCACGTATTCGGCGGGTGCGCCGGTAGATGCCGCGGCAACGAATGAGCACGAACGTCGGCGCCGCTCGGTGCGAGCAAGCGCGGCGTGGTCTGCCTGGAAAGACGGCGACGGGGTAGACGTGGTGCTTCTCGCAGACGCACTTGAATGTTCACCGGCTAGCCCGAGGGAAACCTGGCAGGGCCGAATTCTCGAACTCGAACGTGCAGCGCAGGTGCTCACTGACGATGAACTCAGCGCTTTTGCGAATATGGCGCGCTCAATAATGGATACCGGACGGGGAACCCGATGACAGTGAACTTTGAAGGCCGTGTTGAATACGGCGGCCGGGCATTCCTTCAGGATGCTGAACAGGCCATCAAGGGCGACTTGGTTCGTGCCTTGATTGAACTCATCACCAATGCTGATGATGCTTATGGGCAGAATCCTGGACCTATCGAGGTTCGTATCACGAAGTCGACGGATGCTGCTTATCCGTTGGAGGTCGCCGTCCACGACCAAGCGAAGGGTCTCACAAGCGAAGGCCTTCGTAAGTGCTTCACCGTCTTGGGCGGAAAAGAAGCGGCCATGTTCGATGACGGTTCGGGACGCGGTCTGCTAGGCCGCGGTGCGAAGGACGTCGCCAGTCTTGGAGAGATCTCCTTTGCGGCCATTCGCGATGATGCCTACTCGAATCTCATCCTGCGATCTGACGGCTCGTTTGCGGTCGTTGCGTCTGACCAGCCCGCATCCGCGGACAATCGCATTCAACTGCGCCTTCCCGGTGCCGCGAACGGTCTGACGGCCACGGTTCGTATCGCAAAGAAGCACCGCATGCTGTCGGCGAACAAACTCATTGAGCAACTGCAAACGCATGCTCAACTTCGACGATTGCTTGATCGGCGTGAAGTTCGCCTTTTCGATGAGCGCGGTGCCGTGCCCATGGTGGTACTGAGTTACCCGAAACCGGAATGCACGCTTGTTCTAGATATCACGTTGACTCCTGTCGGCTACTCCGACCCCGTTCAGTTGAAGGTGCATCGCCTCGCCCAGCGATCGCAATCCAACTTCGGTGCGCATGCCACCCATGGCTTGCTTATCCACTCCGGCGTAACAACGTTCGAGAACACTTGGTTCGGTCGCCAGATGACACCAGAGGCGGCGTATTTCGCAGGCGATATTGAGGCACCACAGATTGCCAAGATCATCCGCGCCTACGAAGACAGCGACACAGAACTCGGTGGCGCGGTTCGTCTGGTGGATCGTGGCCGCGATGGCCTTGCATCAGGACATCCGTACACAAAGGCGCTCGCTAAAGCGGTCTTGGCCGCTGTGCAGCCACTGCTTGATGATCAGGCGAAGCAACTCAATGCCGGACGCAAGCAGGGCGAGAAACTCGACAACGCACTCAAGGCAGCCGGCGCGGCGCTTCGCACCGAACTCAACACAATTCTTCAAGAAATCGAAGATGAAGATGCGGCCGTCGGCCCAGCGGATGAAGGTGGCGTCGCCACGCTCGCGCTCATTCCTCCACGCCGGACCGCAAACCCGGGCGAAGAGTTCAAACTGTCTGTGCGCGTTTCCGGAAAGGCACCGGCTTCGTGCTCCATCTCGGTAGAGACCTCGGCTCCTGAAGGCTGCGTGAGCGTCCTGGAATCAACTCTGAGTGAATGGCATGCCCATCCACGACTGGATGGATTCATCGCCACGATCAGTGTTGTTGCAGGAGACATGATCGGAACTGGTGTTGTACGCGCAGTCATAGACAACGCAGCCGCTGAATCAACCATTCTGATCATCGAGCCGACCGAGGTTGCTCCGTCAATTCCGACCGATCTCGAGTTCGCGGCCAAGAAGGCGAGCGTCGCACCTGGTAAGCGACGCAACCTCGAACTTCGCGCACCGCTCGAGTACGTAGGCGACACCGTCGACATCGCGCAGGATCCTCAGGTTCTCGGAGACTGCCCTTCGAAAGTGACGCTCAAGGCGAATCCTTCGGGCCTGTGGGCTGAAGCGACGGTCCGGGTGAAAGGTGTGAAGATCGGCGATGAAGCAACCATCACGGCTTGCTTGTACGAGCAGGTAGCGAAGGCCACTGTCACCGTGGCCGAAGGTCTGGGCGCTGCAGCACCGGACACACGCTTCAATCTGAAGGCCTCCAAGAATCCGCTCGGGCGTGCAGCCATCTTCCTTCGAGATGGCTACATGGAGGTTGATGTGTACGGCATGCACACCTCGTTCGCAGGCGTGTTCGGTGCTTATGACGACGATGCGGAGAAGTTCTCGTTGGAGGATTCCCCGCGCGCACGGGCGGTCTTGGCCGAGACGATTGCAGGGCAGATTGCTGCCAATCTCACCGAGCGGGATGCCCAGAAGCACCCTCAGGCTTACAACGATGCAGCGCGTGTGCTCCACCGCCATGCTGACATCGCGAATCGGTTTGTTCGCATCCTGCATCGCGCGCTCGAGCCGGTCGTATGAGCGTCGCGGAGTCATGGCTACTCGGTGATGCACACGTGTGGAACGTTCCGCGTGCATGGCGCGAGTTGCCGAACTGGGAGTCCGTGTGGGATGACGACTTACTGCAGTCGCTCGAGAAGAAGGTCCGCATAAACAAGGCTCCAGCCACTCTCGTGGCAATGCGCGAGTTTGCTGATTTGCTGGTGGCACGAATAGCCGAGGTTCATCCGGGTTGGCTGGATGCACCGATCTTCAACGCCGAGCGGCTTGAGGTTGAACTGCTTAGGCAAGTCCCGCGGCTTGACGTGACAGATCATGTCCTTTCAGAACTTCGATTCCATGTGGACGCTCCAGCGTCAGCCATTGCTGCGATCCCTCGACGAAGCCTGCTCGCCGATGAGAACGGGTCCCTGTGTTTACTGGATCTGAGCCTGGCGTTTGAGCTCCCGGCGGGCGCCTACCTCCGTCTCAGCGAATCTTCTACGCTTGAACGGGCGGCCTCACTCCTGCAAGCAGATTTGATTCGCAGCGATGGCAAATCGAATGGTGAGGCGTGGAGTTCGCTTCTTGGAGCTCGAAATGGCTGGGGCCAGTCTGTGACGACGCTGGATGCCTGTGGTGCTGCGGCAGGTGTCACGCGAGAGCGCGTCCGACAGATTGAGACTGCACTGCACCGTCGTGCGGATCATCGTGTGTATCCACTTCCCGAAGTGGTCGCTTCAGCGGTGGAGATGGCCGTTAGCGAGGCCGGGCTCGATGGCCTTGGTGACGCGCTGGAAGACGCGGGGCTTACCGACAATTCGTTTTGGACAGTTGATGCGCTGGTGACATTGCTGGTGCGGTTCGGGTATCCGGCACATTCACAGGCGTTACGGCAACACTGGAGAGAAGCAGTTGCCGATCTTGCATCCGCGAATCATCTCCATGCGGATGCGGTTCGAACCGCTCGTGATCGGCTGGGGCTGGTGCGCTTGAACTCGGTGGTTGACTCCGAGGGGCAGCTGCTCACTTCGGAAGAAGCTGTCAAGGCGTTGAAGTCGAAGTACTCCCGAGTGTTCGTGGCGGATGGCGTGGCGCTCGCGGGTTCGAAGTCACAGACGATGCTTGAAGGAAACCTGGCCAAGCAATTTGCTGGCAGCAGTCAGCTGCGCGGTGCAGAGATCTTGTCTGGTCTCGATCGCGTACGAAGGCACAGGAAAGCGCCTCCACTACCCAGCAATGCTGCACTCCTGGATTTACTGCAGCAGTCCGGTGCGATGCACGCAGCCGGGCCGGACCTTTTCGAAGGCCCCGCGGCCGTGCTTGAACCTGGCGGTATGGATGAATGGCTACTACATGAGCTCTCTCAGTATTCAGGCAAGGTGGCGCACCGATCCACAATCTTGAATTCGGCTCGCCAGCAGGGCCTGAACGTGTCGAGTTTTGTGCTTGCGCTTTCGTATTGGCCGACCGTGCGCGGTGTTGGGAGTAACACCGGACTCATCCGCGCGGTGGGAAGTGATCCCACTCCAGAGGAGATGCAACACGCCATAGATGTGATGCGCGCGCTCTACGTGCCGACGGATTTTTCGTGGCGAGTCGAGTCAGGCGCCATATGCCTCAGCATCAGCCTCGGCAATGCGGTTATGGATACTGGTGTCATCAGCGTTCCGAGCGGTTTGGCCATGCTCTTGGATGAGGGCGGCTACAGCATTTCCTGTACGTGTGAACAGGAGTTTGGTGGAAGGTTGACTCGAAATCCAGACAACAGCTGGCTGTACGGATTCCAGCCAGTCATGACGCACTTTCCACCTATGCACGGGATTTACGTGGGTGACTCGATTGAGGTGCGACTGCAAGACGGCAAGGCCTGCATATCGGTTTAGTGGCATGTAATAAGGCGTTCCAGGGTTACGTGTCGTTGTATCGCTGCGAGGATAGGGAGTAGTTATGGGTCTTGCGAGGAAGGTCGTACGGAGGGCTGTCCGGCGCTCTGTGCCGAGGTCTGTTTGGCGCGCTACGCATCCGATCAGTACCGCAAAACGTGCGCTCACTCCCAAGCCCGTTCGTACGGCAAAGCGAGCTGTGTATACCGTCGTACACCCCGTGAGCGCCGCACAGTCAAAAGTCGTCAACTACATGTACTCGACACCGGCGAAGGGGCGTTCCCGATCAGGATCGGGAGCCTCCTCAGGACAGTCGCGCACATATCCTTCACAAGTCTCCGGTAGCGGTGTTCGGGCTGAAGAAGCAGTTCGCTCGGTAAATCAGCTCAATGCCTTGCTTCAGTTGCGCGAGCTGCGTTACGCGCCAGCACAACGGGAAGTACTGATTGCACCAGCGCCCGTTGACCCACGCTCCTACTTTCAGCAGTACTGGCGAGAGAGTAAGCGAGCAGTGCCGTTCTGGAAGTTCGCGGATCGACGGGCTCTTCGAGAACGTACCCTCGAGAGTGCAAGATCAGCGGCGGAACGTAGAACGCTTGAATTGCGCCTCGCTCATGACTTTGAGCAGCGCAAGGTTGATGTTCTGTGGGAGGCATTGCTCGCTGGGGAGACCGAGACACTTGGCCAAGCACTCCGTCAACGATTCCAGCAGGAGCATCGCCAGATTTCGATCTCGGCGCTATCCGATACCTCCGTGTCGTTCGCGCTTCGGCTGCCAACAATTGATGTTGTGCCTGCCAAGAAGGCGCACATCACGCCGACTGGGCGGCTGTCTAGCAAAGCGTGGACGAAATCGGAACTGAACCAGGTATACGCCGATGTCATTGCTGCTGCGCTTATGTCCGCAATTCGCATCGCGTGGGCTGCTGGCCCGAGTCTGCAGGAATTGCGTGTAACGGGAATGGCATCCGCGAGTGACGTGTTGTTCGATGTCACGATAGACCGTCAGCGGTTTGACGCGTCCAACGATTCATCTGCGGAATTGCTTCTGGCATCGGCTGAGCGTGGTGTGCGTCGGATGGGTGCGACCAAGGCAATCACGCCTTGGTCTGCGTGAGCCACGAACGAGCCCCCGCACTTTGTCGGTCATGCGTGCTGATGTCATACCCCATCGCCACACTGTCCTCAGGCTTGAACTGAGGAGTCGGGTATGTCGGCTGAACTTCTGTGGGTGGATGTTGTGGTGGCCTACGCGTTGCTGCATGGGAACGTCGAGTGGCCGACCACTTGGATTGAGGGAGAGCAGTCTGCGCCCGGGCTCTTCATGTCGCGGGAAGAGGTGTTTGCGGCAGCTGCATCACAACATATTGATGGCAGCGTCTTCTATCTACGTGAAGTCCCATCAGTATGCCTACGCACGTCCACCGAGATGCACGTCATCGCTGACTACGTGAATGAGCGACCATTCAGCGGTTTGGACGTGGCCCTCTTTGCACGACAGCTCAAGACGGGCACTCCGATCGGCCTAGTGCTTGCTGCATTGCGTCCTGGCTCTGACTGCTGGGTTACGCGGCCCGCACCAACTTCGCTGCTGCACATGTCACTTGAGTCCGACACGGTTGTCACCGCGGCTCGCAGCAGGCGTCTCTCGGATTGGTCGTCGTTCGAGGTGCCGTGGGGGCTCGCCTGGGTACAGGAGCCGAGCAGGCTTAATCGCACGAGTGTGTATGCGATTCGTGATGCCTTCCAACGCGTGAACGCTTTGACACCGGAGGTGGCGGCATCAGCTCGTGTACTGCCATCGCGCAAGAGTGAAGGTTCGTCGTATCGGCCGATGCGAGTTGCCGAGCGAACGCGGGTGCAGGCGGAACCTGTAGTTGAGCGACACTGGGAGGATGAACTCCTCGGTGCCGTGTCTGTCGCCCTTGGTCGCGTGAAGCGCTACTTCGGCTTCAATGCTTAGCGTCAGGCCTCTGTGATCTGAGTCGTGCCCAAAGCGGATCCGCAGCTGGAGAGGGGTAACCGCACGACCGCCTGGGCGTGGAAACGGACAGAGAGTAATCTCGAGCAGTCGTCGCAGCGACTTGAACGGGGGATGCATGATCAAGGCAGTGCTCCATCGTGCCTTATCTGCGTTGCGATATATGTTTCGCATTTTCGGCCTGCGTAGAGGTCGTAGCCAGCTCCGAGAACTCGATCTCGCCGCAATCAACGCACTACTGAACCTGCCTCCTGGCCGTGAACTGACGGAACCGCAGGCGCGCGCTGTGAGTTCGAATGCATCGGAAACTCTGGTGGTGGCTGGCGCTGGTTCGGGCAAGACAACACTCCTCATCAACCGAGCCAAGTACCTTGTGGCGTCAGGGCGGAGCGATGGCTCCGACATACTCATGCTCGCCTTCAATAAGGCTGCGGCGAACGAATTGCGCGACCGCGCTCAAGCATCCGAGCTCCAGTTGCGAGCCACCACTTTTCATGCGCTTGGCAACTCCATCATCAAGGCACCGGATGAGCGCACCGGTGTGGCATTCGCAGATGCGGGAGAACGCCACGCCTGTCTTGAACGTTCGCTACGCGAGGAGTTGACCGCGCATCAACAGTCGCTTCTTGTGCAGTTCTTCACCACCGATCTTGTGCCTTTACGCCCGCTGAATGACTTCAAGAACCTTGCCGAGTATTCGGAGTTCGTGCGGGCGGGTATTCCTGTCACGTTGCAGGGTGAGCAGGTGAAGAGTCACGGTGAATGGCTCATCGCAAACCATCTATATCGCTGTGGGATCTCCTACGAATACGAAGCACTGTATTCCGAGTCCGATGAAGCGAAGAATCGGCATCGCCCCGACTTCACCATAACTACCCGCGACGGCCGCAAGATCTATGTGGAGTACTTCGGAATCGATCGGGCGGGCGGAACCGCACCGGGCATCGACCGCGAGGCATATGCAGAGAGCATGCGTTGGAAGATGGAGGTGCACACCCGCAATGACAGCATCTTGATGCCACTGCACTACTTCGATCTGGCTGAGGGTCGATTGATTGCCCTGCTTGATGCAGCATTTCGGCGTCACTCGGTCGAGATCGACATGCGAAGCGACAGTGATCTGCTCGCGCAGGCAAACAAGATCGGCTATACCAATCGCTTCCTGGCTACATGTGAGCAGTTCCTCTCGCATGTTCGCAGCCAGGCGCTGTCGGCAACCGAGCTTCGGCGGAAGAGCCAAGGCAATCCGCGGACGACGGCATTTGTCACCGTATTCGAAGCACTTCTGCACGCGTATGAGCGCGAACTAGACCGTCAGGGCCTGCCCGACTTTCCTCAGTTGATCACGGGTGCTGTGGCACAGCTGCGGGATGGCAAAGCGAGCCTGCCTGTGCGCCACCTTCTGGTCGACGAGTTTCAGGACATCTCTGCCGATCGGTTCGCGCTGATCTCCGCTATTCGAGAGCAGGCAGTGGATTGCGAGGTCACCTTCGTTGGTGATGACTGGCAATCGATCTACGAGTTCAGTGGGAGCGACATCGGCATCATGCGACGTGCCGCAAGACCAGCCAAGCACCGCGTACGCATCGACATGGGTGATACCTATCGGCTGCCCGCAATGATTGCCGAGGCGTCACGGAGCTTCGTGCTGCGCAATCCTTCGCAATTGTCGAAGGGCGTGCGGTCCCTGTCTCCGACGCCGGACTTGGGGCGAATCGTCACGCACTGGGACACAGAGCTCGGCAAGCCAGAGGGGAACTTTCGCTTGGTGATCAGTCGACTCGGCGATGCTGCGCGCGATCCTCAGGCATCACTTCGCGTGCTAGCTCGATACCGCGATCACCTGCCCCCGGAAGCTGAAGTGCGCAAGCTCTGGGCGGGTCCAGTTTCGGTCGGCACGGTTCATTCCTCCAAGGGGCTCGAGGCGGACTATGTGATTGTCACTGATCTCGTTGCCGACGCCCGGGGCTTCCCGTCAATCATTCAGGACGACCCAGTGATGCAACTGGTGCTGCCGGAGCGAGAGCCATTCCCGCATGCTGAAGAGCGTCGACTCTTCTACGTGGCGCTCACGCGAGCGCGTCGCGAAGTGCATCTCATTGCTCCACGGAACATGGCATCCCAGTTCGCTTATGAGCTGTTTGATATGGGTGTAGGTGAGCACTTCGGACTGGATAGGCAGTCGAACCCAGCGTGCCCGACCTGTGACTCTGGGCGGCTGCTGCGAAGTGGGCGCACGGGTGCGCAGTACTGCAGCAACCTGCCCTTGTGCGACTTCTTCCCGCCGCGATGTGGTGAATGCAACGCCCGGATGCGTTTCGACTGGGACTTGCCCAATGGCTACGTCTGCGCCGATCATCCGAGTAACTGTCCGCCAGCTTGTCCGAGGTGCAATTGGGGCTTGATGGTGACTCGTGAATACGTCAATCGCAGAACAGGGTTCCACGGCGTCATGACGAGTTGTCACACCTGGCCGCGGACTGGATGCGATGGAAAACCGAAGAAGGAACCGCGACGAGCACCTACCGGGAGATTGCGATGAAAGAAGTCAGGTGGCGCAAGTTCGGCCATGACCGGACCTACTTCAAGTCCGATGACGGTCAAGACCTCGGTTGGCGGGACAACTTGACGGGCAAGTTGCACGGTCCTGGCAACCATGACGAGGATCAAGTCCGCACTCGGCGAGTGAACTCGCCGACGCCTTCTCAGTACCCGGCGGAGAGTGGTGGCGGCAGCGGTCGAATGCGGATGGCTGTGTCAGTAGATGATCTGGGTTCGCAGCTTGCAACCCACTTCTTCCGAGGAATTTCGGCGATGGCCAGGTACGCAACGCGTTTGGTGCTCTTAGCAATCTTGGCAGTCGTGTTTGCGGCGATTACCTACGCAGTACTTCTCAATGCTGGGAAGAACATGATTGAGATAGTAAGCAGCGCCGCCCCCAGCGCATCATCGACACCGTAGTCAGCTCGAGAAATCACTTACTGAGCCTCTTAGCCTCTCTGCCTTGGCAGCCCTGCAAACTCTGAGGGCTGGACAGTAGCCTGATGGTCATGGTCGATACCAAGCAAACGAAGACGATAGGTGAGCATTACGTCGCGGCTGAGTTAGCTAGGCGTGGCTGGGCGCCCGCGCTGACTCGAGACGGTCTGGAACGCACCGACATTCTTGCGGTGATGACCGAAGGCGGTGACAGGCGCCTCGTCGAGGTCCAGGTCAAGACAGCTCGGAGTGGGCGGCTGGACTCTACAAGTTGGCCAGTCGGTGTGAAGTCGATGGGACCAAGCCTGCACCAGCGCGAGTTCTTCGTGATGGTGTCCGTGCCAACTGACGAGGGCCAAGCTCCCAGCTTCTACATCCTGCCACGCATACATTTGGCGGCAGCGGCCTGGATTTCACACATGTCTTGGCTAACTGATCCGGAAGTGCCCGTAGGTCAGCGGACCGCACCAATTGAGCGTGCGCGGGTTGCGCTCACTTCTCTTTCGTCGTACCGGGATCGCTGGGACTTGCTTCTGGCGGATCAGGACGACGCGCAGATTCTGCTGTCGTCGGACTATCGGACGTTTGCGCTTATGGATCGAGTTGGATTGCCTCAACGCCACGAGTGGAGAACAGATCTTCCGGTGTGGTAGCCGCAGTCTGGCCTTGAGTTCTGAACCGAATGTAGGGCTAGGCCTATCGCGCGTGTCAGACCTCTGGCGTAGCCTCATCGCAAACAAGGGGGGACAGCATGTACGAAGGCCCACAAGCGGGAGCCACTGAACTCAAGGTCGCGACCGAGTTGCCTTTCAATCGCAAGGAACGTTTCTTTACGGCGACGGTGCTGCCAGCAATCGTCACGTGTGACGACTTTGCCCATTTTGATCGGTTCCTGAGCCTGTGCGGGCTTGACGGTATTGCTGCCACGCACGGTCGAAGTGCTGATCATTCCGGAGTCAGTGCTGACCAATTGCAGTTCTATACCGAGTACTCGTTCCCCGATGCGGTGTTCACGGATGAGCACGAGTCGCTGTTTCCAGACGCCCAGATGTATCCCGATACGCCAGACATCGTCGTGAGAGCCCCGGGTTGGCTGTTGGCTGTAGAAGCCAAGTTGTACTCGCGACCGAATAAGCCGGCCCTCGAAAGACAACTGAGGAAGCAGAAGGCGTTGGTCGACTATTGGCAAGAGCGGCTTTGCGATGCCCCCACGGTCAAACAAGTTGCGCTTCTCCCTGAGGCAGTGAGGGCCAAAATGACGGGTCTTTCCGTCGCTGTGGTCAGCTGGGAGGAGATTGCGAATACATTTCGAGATGTCGCGCCGAAGTACTGGATCGCGATGCTCGATCAAGCTAATGCTTATGACGGAATCAACATTGGCGCTTCGAAGAATGGCCACGGTTTCCGCACGGGCGAAGAAATTCACGAGATGGCGATCGCTGGCAATAGTGCTGCCCCAACTTTCACAACTATGGGTCGCGGCGGAGGGCTCAAAGGCGCAAAGCTCAGTGGCGATATTGGATCGGGCAGTTGGCGCGAGCAGCCTTATCAAGTGCGCTCGGAAGGTACTCCGAACAGCAATTGGTTCACGATTGAAGAGTTCGTTCAGCGGCTGGCAGACGCGGGCCAGGCATAGTGGTGGACGGCCCAGTTGAGCATGCTCGAGCCGATGGCGATGCGCTCGCTGAAGACGTCGAAGGGAAGTTCCTCGCTGCGTGGCAAGTGTTTGGGCAAACCTGCGGGCATTTCATTGCTCCGGAAGCGACTTACCAAGCTTGGTTTGCTCACTATTTGATCTCTCAGTTTGGCATTGACCGAGTTGCCCGTGAACCCGGCGTGAAGAAGAAGCACTTCACGAGTACTCCTTGGCTCGAGAAGGTGAATGGCGACCAGGTGCGCCTAGATGTTGTGGTGATGCGCACCCCTGGGGTCCATCTGCCGCATATCGCTAGCAGGCTTGATCCTGCGCCAGATCGATCTGGGCTAATGCGACTTCGGAGCATGGCGGCAATCAGTGAACTTAAGGTCACTGCAACGCAAGGGCTTGGTCAGACACACTCTGCAGTGGCTCGCGACGCGTACAAGCTCTCAATGTTGCTGGACGAACTCACGCGCACAGGTGCTGAGCGATTGCCACTGGCCTACCTCTGTGTGCTGGATAACCATCCAAAGAAGACCTACCGGAAGGAAGCACTCGAAGAGCGCTTCTCGCGGCTGGCGGTTCACCCCGGGGTCAAGGTCGAGGTGTTCAATTTGCCGCAGCACCTCCGACCACATGGATACCGATGAGCACATGAACGAACTCCGCTCGCGGTTGTTCTCGATTCGGCAGTACCAGGCATCTGGGCAACGGGCCCCGCACAAGCCCTTGCTCATCGTGATGGCATTAGCTCAGTTCGAACGGACTGGGTCTTCAGAGCTCGCTTGGCCAATCGTTGAAGAACAGCTGGGCAAGCTGCTTGATGAATTCGGCGTACCCAAGAAGGGTTCGCAACTTCCTTCGTACCCGTTTACACGGTTGAGGGCTGACGGCATATGGCAGCTCTCGGTGGATGTTCCAGATGACCTCATCACTCCACTTCGTGAACAAGTGGTCACTGGGCGATTTACCGATGACATCGAAGCGGAACTGCGACGCGATCCTGCTCAGATTCCGGGCTTGGCTCGCGCTGTCGTTGAAGCGCAATTCACATCCAGCATTGCTGACGATGTGCTGGCGGCCGTTGGATTCGATCCGGAGTCGTGCCGTGATGGCGTTCGCATGATCGCTGCACCGGAGCGACGTCGCAGCGCAGCGTGGCGCGAACAGATCATGCTTGCGTGGAATCGATCTTGTGCGTTCTGCGGTTTTGATGGCGCACTGGGTGGTGCGGCGGTAGGTATTGAGGCCGCACATGTGCGCTGGTTTAACTTCGACGGACCTGACGAACTCGACAACGGCATGGCGCTCTGTTCGCTGCACCACAAGCTCTTCGACCGTGGTGCATTGGGGTTGAGCGATGGACGCGTCGTCGTGTCGACCTACTTCACAGCGAACACTGAAGCGGGTCGCCGCACGTACGACCTACACGACGTTGTATTGCGCCCGCGGCCGGGGACGATCATGCCCGCTGAATCGCACATCGAGTGGCACACATCGCAAGTGTTCAAGGGCATGGCCTTGGGCACCTGAAACAGCATTGGGATGACCATCAGGCCGCCCCACTGGCTTGCAGGATCCTTTACTGCGCCTCATCCTCGCCGGTGCTCGGCAGGAACTCAGCAGACAAGCGCTTGGCATCACCAGGCAGATCTGCCACCAAGTAGAACGCGACAGCTCGCGCCCAATCGGCGTGAGTCACGTCTTCGTGGTCGGTGTCCATGGTGGAGTCACCACGGAGTTCGTGGAACTTCGCCTGCACAAACGCGCTCGCATTTGAGAGGTCCATGCCGAGGCACACACGTGCTATCGCCCAGGCCTCTTCGAATCGTTCCATCCGCTCGAGCGTCAGAGCACGCACGCACTCGCGCCAGAACCATCCGCCAGCGCCGATGTATTCGTCGCCCTCATCAGCCTCAGGCCCGCTGTTGAGCAGTGCGTTCTCGAGATCGCCGATGAAGCGGTAGTTGTCGGCTAACCGCGCGCGAGCCATGAACCGGATCCAGTCTGTGCTCACCTCGACGAGCAACTTGTTGACTTGGACCGCCTCGGGGTACCTGCCCATACCGTGCAGCCACATGGCTCGTTGCTCGTCCGCGTCAATGACACCGCGGTCGAATCCCACCATGTCGAAGTGCGCACGCGCTTTCGCAATGAGCCGGAACGCTTCTTCATCGTGATCGAGCCGCCACTCGCATACTGCCATCTCGAAGTAGGTGGCACCGAGCGGCTGGATGTCGTCGTTGGCGAGGTTGAATGCGAGTGGTGCCTGCAGCACCTTCAGCGCTTCAGCAAAGTCGCCTTTCATGCGCAGAGTGCGCGCAAGACGGTACGAGAAGTAGGCGGCACGTTCCTCGTTCAGACTCTCGGCCACTGCCAAGCAATCGCGAAGCAGGTTGACCGCGGCTTCGTGTTCGCCTGTATCAGCAAAAATGCCCGCGACGCGATCGTCGAGCGCCAGCACTGAGGCAACGTCTGCGCCATCGCGGTAGGCCTGACGCGCGGCGGCAAGTTCTTGTAGCACTTCGTCGCCGCGATCACCGAGTTTCTGCAGTACGTCGGCGCGCTGGTGATGCGATTTGGCAATGATGTTGGAGTCGGTCTGCTGACTCGCCGATGCAATGGCGGTGTCAGCACACTCCAGCGCGCGGTCGAGTATCCCGGCCATCTCGAGTGACCAGGACGTCTCGAAATAGGCCTGAGCGATCTCGAATGCACTGTCGAAGCGCTCGTAGATGTGCGCGGCATCGAGGTAGGCGGCAGCGGACTCTTCAGACCGTTCGAGATTGCGCAACACAACACCGCGCATCATGTGGGCGTGCGCTGCCACTTGCTCGTTGTCTGCCTCGGTTGCAACCTCTACTGCGGTGTCGCCAAGCGAGAGTGCCTGCTCAAACTCGGCGCGGAGATTCACCATCGCGCATAAGTCGAGCAACGTGCTGGCGCGCTCGGTGCCGGTCTGGCCGTCGAGCGAAGCCCAGAGTTGGTCCTCGTTGAGACCCTCGTCATTGCGTGGTTCGTCGTTGTTCATCGGTTCCCCCTTGAAGATGAGTTGAGGACGTATGCACCGCGATGCATGCAGCGAGTTGAGCGTGCCGGCACTTCGCAGACCGGCGGGTGCAGCAGTGTGACGCGCAGATCCACCGACGCATTGCGCCCGTGAACCATGACGCGTTCGGTGAGTGCGGCCTCGGGTGACCAGCCAGCGCGGTCCCAGGCGCGTGCTGACTCGGGCGTGCCGTTTAATTCGCGCCACAGTTCGCAGAACTTGTGATGCCAAGCCTCGGGCCAGCCCGCCTCGCGGAATTGCTGACGGATCTCGAGTGCTCGCGCGAGCGGGCGCAGCAACCCGCGGTATTCGGCCGTCGCCTGTGCCGGCGCGCGGACCGTCCACATGGCTTCCCAGTACTCGGCTTCGTGCGTGGGATCCGCGTTGACGCAGGCCTGGGTGATTGCCAGCAGACCATCGACCGGAGTTTCAGCAGTGATGTTGAGGAGTGCTCGGGCCGCATTCACGCGTCCGCGCTCGGAGGTCATCGCCGTCATGACGGTGCGCGCTGCACCCATGACGTCGAACGCGTTATCGCGCTTGGTCACGATCTTGGCCACCTTCGCCTGCACCCATGCGGGAATCGGATCGACCTCGGCCATGCGGCCTGTGCGGTATTGCTGTTCCTTATTCATTGCTCCCCCTCGTCTGCTGATGTGTTGTTGGTACTGCTGTTGCCTGCGCGCTCTTCGTCGATTTCGTCATCCAAGCTGGGATCCCAGTCGGGTGCCTCTGGCATGGCGCGGTGTCCTGGTGCTGCCAGGAACTTGACCCGGTTGAACTTGCCGAGTCCAAGCGTTGGCACGATGAGCCCACAGGTGCAGACCCACGATTCTGTGCCGTCTGCACTCCGCTGTGTGAAGGCAAGCTCGTGGTGTCCTGCGGTTTGCGCTGCAGCCAAGCGGCTCAGCAGATTGCGCATCTTCCAGCGACGGAAGCCCTCCATTGGCTTGCTTGGCTTGGGGTCGCGGATGTACTCCTCGCGAAGCCAAGCAAGCTCGTTGTGCACTCGTTCAAGGCTTGGGTCGTACTGCGGTTCGTTGGCGGCGGCCGTCGGCATATCAGTCATGGCGCTTCCGTTCTGGCCCACATGGGCCCGGGTTTCTCCCCGCGCCGAGGCAATGCCATCGACGCGGGGAGCGGATCTTCCTTCGGAGGCACCGTTCCCGGGTGGGCCGGTTGCCACCACGACCAGCCGAAGGGCTTGTGGTCGTGGATTCTTGATCGCGTCCAGGATTCCCCCGATTCCTAGACGACGTTTTGTGGTGTGGGTTAACGCTTGCGCCATCGAGCTGATGGCATGCGATGACATCGGCGTCGCGCCGAGGTCGTTGGTGTTGCCAATCCACTGTGCAGTTGTGAAATACCGAGGGCGCATGACTCAGTCGTTGTGGGACAGACAGGCCGCCCCACGCCGTATGTTGCCGACCCCCTCTGACATTGCTTTGGCAAAACTGCTAGCGGTCCCTTGGCTAGGGACACGCGGTGCAGAAGCGCCGATGCGACGACACAGCGACACTCAAGCGGGAACGTCTACCTGAAGGCACACGTCACCCGTCAGAGTGTTCAGAAGCTGTCTCGCTGAGGGGCGAAAAGTGTTGCTAAGTAATGCTTTCCATAACGTCATCCCCTACGTCTGGGGGCTGTGAGGCCCGTATTGTTCCCCGACTTTCGACGGGGCGGATGTTCTCTGTTCCACCGTTGCCCGGGAGGGCTGGTTGGCGTCGACTAGTCAGAGACCTTGGCGCCGAACTTTCTGTATATCCATCGCTAATAGTACAGATGTTCGAATGCTTGTCAACGTGGTTGAGCACGATTTTGTGCTCACGGTGGCCCCGGTCGCGGGCCTTATGTACGATTCGTACATGAAGGAATTTCCGGTCAGTGAAGCAAGGGAAAACCTTGCCGACGTCATCGAAGAAGCAAACCGCACAGGCGATCCCATTGCTGTGACGCGGCGCGGCAAGCGCGTGGCTGTACTTGTCGATCCCGCCGAATACGAGCGGCTTACTTCATCGCTTGAAGATGTACTCGACCGCGCAATGCTGCAGCTCGTGCGCGAGGAAGATGACTTCATTCCTTGGGAGCAGGCGAAGCAGGACCTGGGTCTGGCGTGACCTATCAAGTCATGATCAGTCGCCGGGCACTGAAAGCCCTTGAAGGTCTAGAGCGACGGGATCAGCAGCGAATCCGCGCGGTCATCGAATTGCTGGCAGAGAGTCCGCGGCCGCCTTCGTGCATTCCACTCGCTGGGGAGCGCGGCGTGTACCGCGTACGTGTTGGGGATTACCGCGTTCTGTATGAAGTGCATGACGGCAGGTTGATCGTGAAAGTGATTGCCGTCGGACATCGGCGCGAGGTTTACCGCTGAAGTCTCACTGATGTCGTACCCCCTTTGCAGACTGTCGCGCAGACGGATCGAAGGGGATCAACATGTTGCGCGGAGTTCTGAAGTACCTGGGTTTGATTCGTGACGCCGATGCCAGTGATGTGCGGACGCTTGCGTCTACGGCACTGCGACGCGTCGACGTGCTGGCCTCGGTCGCCTACTTGGCTGTTGCGCTGCACATCGCCAACACGATCGATCGCGCCTACCGGGCAACAGACAGCATCGCTTGTGCTGGAGTTGCCGCGTTCGATGTGGTGCTGGCGTCGCTGCCCGTGCTCTGCGTGGTTGGGATCGCTACCACCCTTGGTCACTTCGCTCTTGCTCGAGATCACAAAACAGCTGCTGCCTGAGTGCTGAGGTCAGGCTTTGCGGAACACCTGAGCGGGGCGGCCGAGGCTGCCGCTCGATACGGCGTCCGTGGGGATGAGTCGGTCGACGTGCTTGCGACGGAAGAGGTCTTTGTCGAGGTCGCGTCCGAGCACTGCTTCGTGTGCTTCACGCAACTGCAGCACGGTGAAGAGGCCAGGCAACAAGCCATCGGGATCCGGTGCGGCTTCATAGCGGGCGCGCATAGCAAGCACTGCCTGCTTCAAGATGTCCATCTGTTCGAAGGGCAGCAAGCGCTGACGGCCCGGCAGTTCGATGTGCACCTCGCGGCGCTCACTGCGCGAAAGCCAAGCAAGGGCAAGGGTTTCTTCGCGCTCGGCCATGCGCGGCCTCAGTAGATCCCAATGCTGTGTGTCGGTGTGCGCAACCGACACCACCCAACCGCGCTCGTCACGTCCTGGTTCATCGGCTACGAAGAGCTGCCTTGGTGCGATGCCCTCAATGCCGCACTTGTCCTTGAGTGCGGCGCTGACTGCATCCGCCAGACGCTCGCGTTCGCGCACCATGCGACCGGGCAACGCCCATGCGCCCGCTGCTGCACCCTCGGCTCGTCGCACGAGTAGGGCCGCCAAAGTGGGGCGCTCAGTGAGCGGGTGTGGAGCCACCGTCATGAGGGCAACATCGACGGCGAGGTGAGGGCCGCGGAACTTCGCGAGTTCGCTGTCTTCGGCGGGCCAAGAGGAGCTGTTTCGTGCCATGGCAGAAGGTTAGCGCAACTTTGTCGCTAACCTGTGCTAGAGTTAGCGATAGAAAGTCGCTAATAGGTACTAAGGGGGACCTTATGAGAACCACACTTGATCGATTCCACGTAGGAATCGCAACGGAAATCGGGCCGCTGAGCCTGTACCCCGTCTGGACGGAATCGCGCCCCGGCCACATGCACCGCGTCACCCCGGCACAGGGTGTCACCGTCGCTGAACTCGAGCAGCCCACCGTCCCGCAACTCACCGTCAGCAACGGCCTTGAGATGCCAGTGCTGCTCACCGAAGGCACGTTGCTCTTTGGCGGGCGCCAAACCCGCGTCCTTACGCACGACGTCTTGCTGCGACCGCAGAGCCGCCTCGATGTCGAGGTTGCTTGCGTCGAGCAGGGCCGCTGGGGTGGCGGCACCGAACACACCATCAGTGGGCGCGTGCCGATGCGCGTCATCGCCACCTTGCGCGACACCGGTTCGCAGTACCGCGACGAGTCACGCCGCGGCGAGCGTCAGCACCGCGTGTGGGCCAACGTCGAGGGTTACGGAACCCGCTACGGCCGCTCCAACACGGGCAGCCTGCAAGATCTCATGACGGGCGAACCGCAAGTCATCCGTGACCAGCAGCAAGCCCGCCTCGATGCACACCGCCAGCAACTGCAGGCAGCGCTGCACCAATACGCGCAGCACCTGCTGCCCGGACAGTCCGGCGTGCTCATCGCGGCACTCGGTCATCCGATCGCACTCGAGATCATCACCTCTCCACGCGAATTCGCTCGCAATGTTGACGCACTGCTCGTCGGTTTCGTCATGGATATCGCGGGCCTTCCGTCGATCCCGACGCCGGGTCGTCGCATCCGTCGCTGGGCCTCCTACGTGATGGATGCGGCGATCGAACAGACCGCCGAAGACGCGACCTCCGCATCGTTCGGCACCCGCAACGAGCACTTCACTATTCAGACAACGCACGAGTTGGAGCGCCGAGCCGCGCTGCACACACTCGTCGTCAGCAGTCGCCACGAGCTCATGCTCGCGGCATGAGGGGAACACATATGCAGACACAGCAACAGGATCGGGCACGCGGAGTGCTCGTGGGTATGGCTTGCGGCGATGCGCTTGGCGCACCGCTGGAGTTCGGACCGGTCGTGCCCTACCCAGCACAGATCGGTATGTCGGGCGGCGGCTCGTTCGGGTGGAAGCCCGGCGAGTGGACCGACGACACCTCGATGGCGATCGTCATCGGCCGCGCGATCGCCGAGCACGGGGGTCTCGGCGACCAAGCGCTCGATGCGATTGCCGCGGGGTTCCATAAATGGGCACGCACCGCGCCCGACGTCGGTAACCAGACGCGTCATGTGCTCGGAGCCGCGCGCTTCCATGGCACTGATGCCCGTCACCTTGCAGCCGCGGCAGCCGAGTTTGCGGCTGCGAGCTCGAAGGCCGATGGCAACGGTTCGCTCATGCGCACTGCGCCCGTGGCGCTGGCCTTCCTCGATGACGCTGTTGCTTGTGCTGCCGCTGCTCGCGCGGTGTCGGCGCTCACGCATGCGGGTCAGGACTCACAAGACGCGTGCGTGCTGTGGACCAACGCGATTCGCGTGGCAGTTGTTGACGGCTCGCTCGACGGGTTGAGCGCTGGGCTGGAGTTCATCGCACCCGAGCGTCGAGAACTGTGGGAGTCGCGCATCGCTGAGGCCGAGGCCGGCGAGCCGTGGGACTTCCCCAAGAACGGTTGGGTCGTTCAGGCACTGCAGGCAGCCTGGTCTGCTGTGGTGTGCACGCGAACGCATGACTCCGCACCTGCGGACGCCTTCGCGCACGGCGTCGATCACGCAGTGCGCTGCGGTAACGACACCGACACCGTCGCCGCAATCGCGGGCGGACTGCTTGGGGCACTGCATGGGCTTGAAGCGATTCCGGCCGACTGGAGTGGGCTCGTCAATGGCTGGCCGGGCATGCGGGGCGATGACCTGGTCGCCATGGCTGATGCCATCACGACGACTGCTTCCTGATCGCGCAATCCCTTGTACTTACTGAGCCTGAATGCGCTTTGGGCGGGTGGAAGTACAGCCACTCCGGCTTCCTGATCGCACTGAGAGCCGACTCTTCGTCGGACACCCGAAAGCCCTTTGTTTCCAACGATTGGAGCGCTTATGCGCCAGAACCACGAGCCCTTGGGCCTCGCCAATCCGGCGAATCCGGTCAGCGAGATCCTGCCCAGCCTGTTTCAGGGTGGCACCCTGCGAGAGCAAGTGAACGACCGCGAGCAACTGCTCGTGAAGTATCACGAAGACCCGCGTCCCTATGACTCCGTCGTGACGCTCTACGCCTGGGCAGCGCCGGTTGGTTACGGCATTGAAGAACGGCGCTTCAGTTTCCCTGACGGCGAGCTCATCGCCGAATACGTCGATCGCATCGAAGCGATTGCTGATTGGGCCCACAACGAGTGGGCGTCAGGCCGACGCGTGCTCATCCGTTGCGCTGCGGGCATGAACCGCTCCGGCTTCATCACCGCGTTGGTGCTGCTTCGCGCCGGCTACTCAGCCGATGATGCGATCGCGTTGGTGCGCTCACGTCGCTCAATGAGCGCGCTCAGCAACGCGTCCTTCATCAAGTACTTGCAGGCGAAATGACGCGTGTCAGACCGACCTGCTACCGTCGAAATTGCTCAGGAAGAGCGCGCCAAGCCCTGCGGCTAGCGCTCTGCCAACCGTCCTCCCATGAGTCGGTGGCCCCGCAGGTAGAGATGCCCAGCGAATGGTTTGCTGGGAACAGGGAGGGGTGCGTATGACGCAATCCGGAAACCAGGGGGAACCCGTGAACTACTACACCGATCAATTCCTTGACGCGCTGCAATACGCAGCGGACAAGCATCGGCATCAACCGCGCAAGAGCACTAGCACTCCGTACGTCTCGCACTTGCTGACCGTTGCCGGCATCGTCATGGAGTCCGGGGGCAACGAAACACTGGCTATTGCAGCGCTGTTACACGACGCGGTGGAAGACGTGCCGGTGCCCGTCGCTGAAATCCGCGAGCGCTTCGGCGATGAGATCGTCGAGATCGTCCTTGCCTGCAGCGATTACGTGCCCGAGGACGACGGTGGAGAGAAGCCGCCGTGGATTGAGCGCAAGCGCAAGTACCTCGATCGCCTCGCACATGAGCCCAAGACCGCATTGCTCGTGACCGTGGCCGACAAGATCCACAACGGCGAATCGATCCTGCACGACCTGCACACGCACGGTCCGAAAGTCTGGAAGCGATTCAATGCTTCGCCGGCCGACATCGCCTGGTACTACGCAAGCGTGCTGCAGATTGCCTCGAAGCGACTGAAGAACGATTACGCGATCGGGCGCTTACGCCGCCTGGTGGAAGCGCTCAGTATCGCAGCTGTGGCAAGCACGAACCCGAAGCCGAAGAAGATGAAGCTTCGCAAATAGTGCGGTTGGCATTGGGGTAACTGCACGTGTGAACCGCTTGCTGTCGTGCGAACAGAATCGCTTCCGCAACCGGCTCGACCGGTGCTAGAAATATGACGCAGGCTCGCTGCCCCCCCGCAGCGGGCCTGCACATTTATGTCCGACTACCAGGGCTTGTTTTCGGCCTTGCCGAAGACTCGCCCGCAGTCGAGGCAGGTGTAAACCCACGCCCCGTTTGGGCTATAGATAGCGTCGACATTCCATCCCCGGCACACCGGGCAGCGAACGCCACCAACTCGAGTCATTGCGCACCTCCTTCCCCACGTACGTGCATCCCCCGTGAGGTGCTCATGACCAATTGGAGGCAGGGGGTCTGACATCTGGATGCGGCATCGGCACTACCCCGAACGGTGGCTCGCAACTAGCGTCCATACATGCGTACCCCCATCGACTTCCTGCGCGGCGTCTATCGCCCCGCGGCCTTCCACGGCCGTGGCGTCACCCGCGGCTACTTCGAGGGCTGGTACGTGAAGCTCGTGTCTGCTGACGCCAGCCAACGCCTAGCCGTCATTCCGGGCATCTTCTTGGGCGACGGCAGCAGCGCAGCCTCCCCGCGTGAGGCCTTCGTCCAAGTGCTCGACGGTGCAACCGGTTGCTCTTGGTACCACCAGTGCCCTATCGACGACTTCCATGCGGACACACGCAGCTTCGACGTCACTGTCGGGAACAACCACTTCTCACCAAGCGGCGTGCACCTCGACCTGCCCGGCCTCAGCGGCGACATCCACTTCACCACCCCACTCGACCCCTGGCCGGTGCGTTGGAACTCTCCGGGAGTGATGGGCCCATACGGACTCGTGCCGTTCATGGAGTGCTATCACGGCGTGGTCTCACTCGGGCATGGACTCAGTGGCTCGCTGCAGATGGATGGTGTCGCCACCAGTTTCGACGCGGGCCGCGGCTACATCGAGAAGGACTGGGGGAGCGCCTTCCCTGCCGGTTACGTGTGGATCCACAGCAACCACTTCGACGGTGAACCAGCCGCTAGCTTCGTCGGCTCAGTGGCCATAATCCCTTGGAAACGCAGCAGTTTTCGCGGGTTCATCATCGGATTGAAGCACCATGGGCAGTTGCACACTTGGGCCACCTACAACGGATCGCGCGAGCTCGGGCTCACCATCGACGACACCAAGGTGCGTTGGGTGCTTGAAGGCCCCGACGGTCGTCTCACCATCGAAGCCTTACGCGCCCGCGGCGGATTGCTTCACGCGCCGCTGCGTTCCCAGATGCATCGTCGCGTCGAAGAAACACTCGATGCACACGTCACTGTCACGCATCAGGATGCGCAGGGCCGCGTGATCTTCACGTCTCAATCGACGCTTACCGGCATGGAGGTTTTCGGCGACACCGACCGCCTGCTCGCCGCCGGCACCAAACGTGCCTGAGCTTGGTGACACGGCGGGCCCCGCTTGCTATAAATGGCTCTGGGCCCGGCGTGAGCCAGACCCAGAGGTCCCTTTCCGCGTTGGCGAATTAGGACTGTTGCGGAGGCTCGTCGTTTTGAACTGCTCCCCAGAAGTTGGACTGAGAAATTCAGTTCCGACTCTTGGGGAGCAGTTGTATGAGGAAATCTAGTTCGCTCACTGAGCAGCAACGGATCGCGGCATTAGCCTTGTTTGAAGCGGGTTGCGGATCGAAGTCCACCGCCCGGGATCTTGGCGTTAACAAGTCTGCGGTCGACGCCATCTATTTGCGGTGGCGGCTGCGTGGGAGTGGAGCGGTGGTGCAGATGCCGAACCATCCGACATACCCCTTTGAGGTGAAACTCGCGGTAGTGCAGCGATGCCTTGCGGGGGAAACCAAGATTGCGGTGGCGCAAGCATTCGAGCTGTCATCTCCGAAACTTGTCGGGCGTTGGCTGCTGACGTTTCGTAACCACGGCGAAGATGGGCTGCGACCCAAACCCAAGGGGCCGCGGCCGAAGAATCCTGTCCGTCCTGCGGAGAAGGGCAGTGAGTTGGAACGGCTGCGACGAGAGAACGAGCGGCTACGGGCCGAGGTGGCCTACCTGGGAAAATTACAAGCCTTGAGGGCACAAGAACGTCGGTGAAGGTCCGTGCCATCGTCGCCCTCAAGGCTGAACATCGACTCGAACTCTTGTTGCAGGTTGCCGGTTTGGCTCGTTCCACATTCTTCTATCACCAAGCAAAATTGCATGACCCTGATCGGCATGCAGCGTTGAAGGAAGCGATCGGGGACATCTTCGCCACCAACCATGGCCGTTATGGCCATCGTCGAATCCATCAGGAATTGACCAATCAGGGATGGACAGTTGCCAAGAAGACGGTGTTGAAATGCATGCAAGAACAACGACTGGTCTGTCCCGTTCGGCGTAAGCGACCCTATGTCTCCTACCAAGGTCAGATCGGAAAGGCCGCGCCCAACACCCTCGACCGGGACTTCTCAGCGCAAGCACCGAACTGCAAATGGGTCACCGACGTCACCGAGTTTCATCTCGGACAAGAAAAGCTTTACCTGTCGGCGATCATGGATCTGTTCGATAGCCAGATCATCAGTTACACCCTCGGCGTCTCGCCATCGCTGGACTTGACCAACCGCAGCTTGCGCAATGCGCTGGAACGCCTGTCCGGGCCGGTAGATCTCATCGTTCATTCCGATCAAGGATTTCAATATCGGCACCAATCCTGGCAAGAGATCCTCGCCCAAGCCGGTGCTCGTCAATCGATGTCCCGCAAAGGCAACTGCTATGACAACGCAGTCATCGAGAACTTCTTTGGACACCTCAAAGAAGAGGCGTTCAACCACAGCCGATACACGTCCATCAACGAACTCCAGCAGGCGCTGCATGAGTACATCCACTGGTACAACACCAAGCGGATCTCAACAAAACTCAAGGGCCTGAGCCCGGTGCAATACCGAGCCCAGACCCTCGCGGCTTAGGCTCTAACAAACTAGTCCAACTTCTGGGGACCAGTTCATTTGCGCGGCGAGCCTTCCGCATTTCGAGCACAGCCAGCACGATCTTCAAGATCGTTACCAGCAGGCTCAGCCATACGGCACAGTCGTTCATCACACCTCCTTCCGAATCCGGTGTCGTCAGAAGACGAACCCCGGGGAAGCGGGTGCGGACAAAGCCCACCGCGAATTCGGAAGGTGCAGATCAAGACGCCGCGAAACTACGAGGCGGACGTCTGTGGATGCGTAGTGACTTCGTTGGCTGAGAGCGAAATTCGTGCGTGCCGTTACCGAAGTTCGACGACGTCGGCGTGCGTGATGGTGAAGCGGGTGACGGCCGGTAGTTCGGCACCGAGCGCGGGTGGCGTCACAGAACTCGGCAGCCAGAGCATCGAGACATGTTGATGTGGCGGCTCAACGAACCACAGTTCGCGGTCACCGAATGAGAATGGCGACTTCGTACGCCCAAACGCTGCAAACACACCAAGTCCGAGCGCGACGACTCGCTGACGCATCGTCTTCACTGGCGACGGCGCAGCAAGCCCAACGCCATGCGCGGTGCCGCCACCCACGACGAGCACATGCCCAGCCGATCGAGCGGCGCGACGGTTGTATCCGAGAACGTCGCCTTTGGCGATCTTGTGTACGGCAAGCACCGTGCCGAATGGCTTCAACGAGGCACGCTGACCAAGCCATAGCGCTGTGCCGACGCGAAGGCTGAAGCGCAGATTGGGGCTGTGGCGTTTGAGGATTTCGAGCTGCGTCACGTCGATATGGCTCAGCAAAATGTGCAGTGAGTCGTCGTCGACTTCGTCGGACAACTGCAAGATTTCGTCGAGGTCGGCGTTGGTTGGTGCGAGCGGCAGATGCACAGTGAGACCGTGCAGACGCAAGCGTCCATCGGCTGCGGCCTGCGATGCCCACTGCCAAGCCTCGCGCAGCGGCGGACCATCGAAGCCGAAGCGCTGCATCGCGGTACGAGCCTCAATGATTACGCGCGGGAGTTCGTGGGTGTCGAGCAATACGTCCAAGCCTTCGCTGGTCGCAACGGTGCGGATCAGACGCGCATCGACCTCGGTGTCCGCGTACATCTGCCAAGCCGCAATCGCCGCGAGGTCTCGCGGATCGAACGGCTCGAGCACGATGATGTCGCCGGCGAAGTCTTCGAGCACGGATGCAATTTCGTGCACGGTGCCGACGGCGATGGCCTTGAGCCCAAGTCGTGTGGCTTCACGCGCGAGCACTGCCTGGCTCAGCCCGTAGCCGTCGCCCTTGATGACGGGGATCAGCGCGGTGTCCGCAGCATGGATGCGGTCGCGCAGCGCTTCGGTGTGCTGCTGCCAAGCAGCCGCATCAATGGCAATCCCGAATGTCACAACCCAACGCTAGCGGGCGAGTGGATTGAACTGGTGCACCGTAAGTGCGTATCAACCCTTCATATGCACAGTAGATACGCACTTGCGACGACATAGTTGGCGCTAGCCAAGTGTGGTTGCCCTGCTCGGGCGCATGTGCTTCAGTGGCATGTATGGAGACCTTCATCGTCGTGGTGCTGATCAGCATCATCGTGTTGGCAGGGCTGGCAACCGCTTGGTACGCCATGCGCAACGTTAAGTACCTGCGCGACTCGTCCGAGGACGATCTCCAGCTCCGCCGCGACCACGGGTTGATGTAGCCCGTTCGCACTTCGCAACTTCTGCGCCGTAAATGCGTATCAACCCTTCATATGTGGCGTTGATACGCATTTACGACGACATAGTCGGCAATGTGCGAGACCGGGCGGACCGCAGGGGTTCTAAGCGTTACTTGCGCTTGAGGTAGAGGTCGAACATGCGCGCCAGCATCGGCTGGACGGGGTAGTCGAACTCACCCACGAACTCCACGGCCTGGCCGCCAGTGCCAAGTTTGAAGCGGATCAGCCCGAACAGCGGGTCGTCTTCATCGAGCGTCTCGCTGATGCCGCGCAAGTCATACACCGACGCACCGACCTCGAGCGCGTCAAGCATCATGCGCCACTGCATCGCGTTCGACGGACGCGCGTCGCGATCGGCTGTTGTTGAAGCGCCGTACGAGTACCAGCTGTGTCCGCCAACGCGCACCCAGATCGCGGCAGCTGCCGGACGATCGGCGCCCGGAATCTCGGCCAAGTACAGGCGAATGTGATCGCCGATCGAGAGCGAGTCCCACATGCGTTCGAAGTAGGCAAGCGGACGTGGTGTGAAGTGATCGCGGCGGGCGGTCTCGACGTACACATCATGGAAACGCGCGAGCTCGTCACGGCCGGCTAAACGCACGGAAACCCCTGATCTTTCAGCCTTCTTCAGGTTCCGACGCCACAGCTGGTTCATGCCCGTCAGCAGCGACGCCTCAGTCTGACCCGCGAGGTCCACCTGGAAGACGTACCTCGGCTGCACATCGCCAAAGCCCGTGGCTGCGGCGCGCTGATGCCAGCCAGTGGAGAGCAACCACTCACGAATGCCGAGCGCATCCTGATTGACGGACGTTGGCTCGACATCGCGCAAGCGTTTGCCCGGACCAACCGCAGCCTTGAGTACTTCGTTGCTCCAGGTGCGCGCGACCACGTTGACGCCGATCTTCAGCGAGAACGCGCCAGTTCCGCGCACATGTTCGAGCAGTGGCTGCAGGTAGTCATCGACGGGGCGTCCGCTCATCCAGTCGACGTCCGGCCCTTCCGGCAGATACGCAAGGGCCTTTTTCAACTTCGGAATCCAGCGGTACAGCACGAGCCCAGCGCCAACCATCTGGTCGCCGTCGAACCAGCCGAGCGACTCATGCGTCCATTCGCGCTTCACGTCGGCCCACATGGGTAACTGCAAGAACGAGAAGGTGCGGTGCTCGCCCCATGCGATGTGTTCGTCGCGTGTGATGGGACGGACCGTCAGATTGCGCTCGGTGACCGGCTGCTTGGCGCGGCTCATGACAACTCCACCACAACGGGTGCGTGATCGCTGGCGCCCTTGCCTTTGCGCTCTTCGCGGTCGATCCACGCGTCAGTGACACGGTCGTGGAAGGCGCGGTTCGCCATGACGAGGTCAATCCGCATGCCCATGCCCTTCTGGAACGCGAGTTGGCGGTAGTCCCAGTAGGTGTAGTTGGGGCCCTTCAGCGAACGCGGGATGACCTCGCGCAAGCCGGCTTCCTGCAACGCCGTCAGGCAAGCACGCTCTTCGGGCGTGACGTGCGTGGAGCCCGCAAAGGCCGCGATGTCCCAGACGTCGTCGTCGGTTGGCGCGATGTTGTAGTCGCCGATGACGGCGTAGGGAAGCTCGCTGGATTCGGCTTCGACGGTTTCCCGCAGCTTGCCCAGCCAGTTGAGTTTGTAGCCGAAGTGGTCGTGTTCAAGTTCGCGTCCGTTGGGGACGTAGACCGACCAGACGCGGACACCGTCGATGGTGGCGCCGATTGCCCGCGGCTCGATCGATCCGTCGTACTCGGGCTGGCCGATGAGGTTGCGGCGGACGTCCGTCATGGGCAAGCGGCTGAGCAGCGCAACGCCGTTCCATCGCCCGTCGCCGAGCGCTTCGACGTTATAGCCGAGTGCTTCGACCGCTGCTCGGGGGAAGGCCTCCGTTGTGCACTTGAGCTCTTGGAGCGCGAGGACGTCAGGGCGCTGAGCCTCAAGCCACGCGGTGACGCGCTCGAGGCGAGCCCCCACAGAGTTGACGTTCCAGGTCGCGATTCGCACGGCCAAACCCTAGGTGCGGGGGGTGTCCCGCGTCCCCTGCCAGGTGGCACCAATGCCCGCCCCTTCTGCGCTTCACGGTCGAATCTGCGAGCTTCGAAGGGGAATTTCGAACAGTTTCGACCGTGAAGCCCAGGAAATGGGGGGAGACTCGCCGGGGTATGTCTATTTTGACTGTAATTCCTAGTGAGTTAGTAGGATACGGGCCGAAGCACCCACGAAAGGACCCTTCCATGGCCCTCCGCAGCACCCCAGTCCGACGCGCGGCGCTTGCCGCCGGCGTCGCTGTGATCGCAGTCCTAGCGACCTCAGTCATGCCTGCCAGCGCAGTTCTGCCTTCCCCGTCAGCGACGAAACATCCGGTCGCGGGCGCACCGCACACGCGTCCACCGGCAGCGGCTCCGCGACCGGGAAGTGCTTGCGCCAAGCTTCGTAAAAGCGTCACGTTCTCGTCGCTCACATACACGTGCACCAAGCAGGGCGCCAAGCTCGTCTGGAGCAAGGGTGTCAAGGTTGTGGCCAAGCTGCCGAAGCTGGCCACCGCCCCGACACTCCGCCTCGGCTTCTTCGCCAACGTCACACACGCTGCGGCCTTGATCGCCATCGAAAAGGGCTTCCTCGACCAATACCTCGGTGCTGACGGCACCAAGGTCGAATACACGGTGTTCAACGCCGGCCCGTCGGCCATCGAGGCCATCAAGGGCGGCGCCATCGACGCGACCTACATCGGCCCCAACCCGTCGATCTCCGGCTTCGTTTCCACCGACGGTCAGCTCATTCGCATCGTGTCCGGTGCTACCTCCGGTGGTGCGCAGTTGGTTGTGAAGTCGACCATCAACACCATCGCCGACCTCAAGGGCAAGACCATCGCGACGCCGCAGCTCGGCAACACGCAGGACGTCGCATTGCGCGCCTTCCTCAAGAAGAACGGCTACAACGTTGCACTCACTGGTCAGGGTGACGTCAACATCCTGCCCACCGACAACGCGACCACGCTTGCGCTGTTCCAAAAGGGTTCGATTGACGGCGCCTGGTTGCCTGAGCCTTGGGCGTCGCGTCTTGTGCTCGAAGCGAATGCCAAGGTCCTCGTCGATGAGTCGACGCTGTGGAAGAACGGCGATTTCATCACCACCAACATCATCGCCGAGACCAACTATCTCGCGAAGTACCCGGGCACCATCCGTTCACTGATTCTTGCCAACAATGCCGCCATCACTTGGGCCAAGGCCAATGCGGTTGCTGCCAAGGACGCCGTGCAGGCGCAGTTGCTCAAGTGGTCGGGCAAGAAGCTCTCCGATGCGGTCATCAACCGCGCCTGGGACAACCTGCGCCTCAACTGGGATCCGCTCGCTGACACCTTGAAGACCAGCGCCAACAACGCGGTCAAAGCCGGCGTGTTGAGCAACCTTGGTGCCGACGGCATTAGGGGCATCTACGACCTGCGACTGCTGAATCAGGTACTGAAGTTCCAGAAGCAGCCACTCGTGACTGCAAACAAGCTCGGTCTCGCGTAGCCAGTCCGTCTTCGCCCCGTTAGGAGCTCGTTCCCAGATCGCGGGGATATGGGAACGAGCCTCTGCCGGGGCGAGGGCACCGCATTACTGCACCACCATCAACACGCCCCGACCCCTAACGGAGCAATCGCATGAGCATCTTCACTTCCACGCTTGAGCCGCCGCCCGCGTCCACACCGCCCACCTTCTCGGTTCGCCTCAACGAGGTCACTAAGCGCTTCGACGAGGCCGGTGCCCCAGTCCTCGATCGCATCGACCTCACTGTCGAACCGAGCGAATTCGTTTGCCTGCTTGGCGCATCCGGCTGCGGCAAGTCGACGCTGTTGTCCCTCGTCGCCGGTCTTGACCAGCCCACGGGCGGTTCGATCGATCACATGGGCAAGCCCGCGCTCATGTTCCAAGAGCCCGCGCTCTTTCCGTGGCTGACCTCCGCAGAGAACGTTGAGCTCGCCTTGCGCCTGAGCGGCGTGCATAAGGACCAGCGCGGCGCCAAGGCGCGCGAATTGCTGTCGCTTGTGCACCTCGACCGCGCCTTCGATCAGCGCCCGCACGAACTCTCCGGCGGCATGCGCCAACGCGTGGCCCTCGCCCGTGCACTTGCCCAAGACAGCACCATCTTGCTCATGGACGAGCCCTTCGCGGCGCTCGACGCCGTCACGCGCGACGTGCTGCACGAAGAGCTCGTCCGCATCTGGCAAGGGACCGGCATCAGCGTCATCTTCGTGACGCACAACGTGCGCGAGGCGGTGCGTCTCGGCCAGCGCGTGATCCTCATGTCGTCGCGTCCTGGTCGCATAGCGCGCGAATGGCAGATCGATTCGCCGCAGCCGCGCCGCATCGAATCCGAGATCGTGTCGAACCTTTCGCGGGAGATCACCGACGAACTGCGCGAGGAGATCCGTAGCCATGCACAGCGCTAATCAAACCCACGGTCAACACGACGAACTCTCATCGCTGGAAGCTGGCCTCGACGCCCTCGAAACCGGTCATCACATCAAGCGAGGCGGATCTCGTGTCCGCGCTGTTGTCGCGCCCGTCGCGGGCGTCATCATCGTGCTGGGTCTTTGGCAGCTGGCCGTGCTGCTGGAGATACAGCCCACGTGGGCGTTGCCCTCGCCGGCCATGGTGGCGGAGACGTTGAAGTCGCAGTTCGACCAAGGCGTCATCGTGCCTACTGTGCTGAACTCGCTGAAGCGTGCCTTCATCGGCTTCGCGATCGCGCTCACCGTTGCGACACCGCTTGGTGTGCTGGTGGCGCGAGTGCGTACGGCCCGACAGGTGCTCGGCCCGGTGCTCACTGGCCTCCAGCAGTTGCCATCCGTCGCCTGGGTGCCGGCCGCCATCATCTGGTTTGGCCTCAGCAACACCACTATTTACGCGGTCGTCCTACTCGGCGCTGTGCCGTCGATCGCGAACGGTCTTGTGGCCGGCATCGACCAGATCCCGCCGCTGTACATCAAGGCTGGGCGCGCGCTCGGTGCCAAGGGCTGGGAAATGGTGCGGTTTGTGCTGCTTCCTGCTGCACTACCTGGCTACCTCGCAGGACTCGAGCAGGGCTGGGCCTTCGCGTGGCGCTCGCTCATGGCTGCTGAACTCATTGCTATCTCACCCCAACTCGGCCCTGGCCTCGGCCAGTTGCTCGACACCGGACGTCAACTCGGCGATATGTCGCTGGTGCTGGCTGCCATCGGGCTGATCCTGTTCGTCGGCATCGCCATCGAGCGACTCGGCTTCGCCCCCATCCGCAAGCGCGTGCTCGCACACCGCGGTCTAGCCCTGCGGTAGCCACTGAACCGGTGGGGGATCGGCGCTTAGGGGTGGTCGATTCCCCACCGCCCCTTGCAGCAAGCCCCGGCCATTCCCTGCGCTTCACTGTCGAAAATGCGAGCTTTGCACCGCGTGTTTGAACAGATTCGACAGTGAAGCGCAGGAGATGGGGGGAGTTCGCAGGCGACTCCCATGGACGTGGGCGCTGGGGTCGGGAAGATTGGGACGCATCAGCACGTTGCAGCACCCAACGGGGTGGTCAGACCGTCGGTCTAGGCTTCCCCCCACCGGCACAGAGGAGTGGCACATGTTCGAGCGGTTTACCGACCGAGCCCGACGAGTCGTGGTGCTCGCGCAAGAAGAAGCGCGCATGCTCAACCACAACTACATCGGCACCGAGCACATCCTGTTGGGTCTCATCCACGAGGGTGAAGGCGTCGCAGCGAAGGCACTCGAGAGCCTCAATATCTCGCTTGAAGGGGTGCGTGCCCAGGTCGAGGAAATCATCGGCCCCGGACAGCAGGCACCGAGCGGGCACATTCCGTTCACACCACGCGCCAAGAAGGTGCTCGAACTGTCGCTGCGCGAAGCACTGCAGCTCGGCCACAACTACATCGGCACCGAGCACATCCTGCTCGGCCTGATCCGCGAGGGTGAGGGCATCGCTGCACAGGTCCTCGTGAAGTTGGGTGCCGATCTCAATCGTGTTCGCCAGCAGGTCATCCAGTTGCTCTCGGGCTACCAGGGCAAGGAGCCGGTTGCTGCCAATGGCCCCTCCGACCCGACGCCCTCCACTTCGCTTGTGCTTGATCAGTTCGGACGCAACCTCACGCAAGCCGCTCGCGAGCAGAAACTGGATCCGGTCATCGGCCGTGAGAAGGAGATCGAGCGCGTGATGCAGGTGCTCTCGCGCCGCACCAAGAACAACCCCGTGCTCATCGGCGAGCCAGGCGTCGGCAAGTCCGCTTGCGTTGAAGGTCTGGCCCAGATGATCGTGGCCAATGATGTCCCGGAAACGCTGAAGGACAAGCAGATCTACTCGCTTGACCTTGGCGCTTTGGTCGCCGGTTCGCGCTACCGCGGTGATTTCGAAGAGCGTCTGAAGAAGGTGCTCAAGGAAATCCGCACGCGCGGCGACATCATTCTCTTCATCGATGAGATCCACACTCTGGTCGGTGCAGGTGCCGCTGAGGGCGCAATCGACGCGGCCAGCATTCTCAAGCCGATGCTCGCGCGTGGCGAACTCCAAACCATCGGCGCTACCACGCTCGACGAGTACCGCAAGCACATCGAGAAGGACGCGGCACTGGAGCGCCGTTTCCAGCCGATTCAGGTTGCCGAGCCGTCGCTCGCACACACCATCGAGATCCTCAAGGGCCTGCGCGATCGCTACGAAAATCATCACCGCGTCTCCATTACGGATGGTGCGCTCGTGGCTGCGGCTACGTTGGCCGATCGATACGTGAACGACCGATTCCTGCCGGACAAGGCCATCGACTTGCTCGATGAAGCGGGCGCACGCTTGCGCATTCGCCGCCTCACCGCTCCGCCAGAGTTGCGCGAATTCGACGAAAAGATCGCGAAGGCGCGTCACGACAAAGAAGCAGCGATTGATTCGCAGGACTTTGAAAAGGCTGCCGCACTTCGTGACACCGAGAAGCAGCTCATTCAAGCGAAGGCCGCACGCGAAGCCGAGTGGAAAGCAGGCGACCTCGACGTTGTTGCCGAAGTGAATGAAGACCTCATCGCTGAGGTGCTTGCTGCTGCCACTGGCATCCCGGTGTTCAAACTCACCGAGGAAGAGTCGCAGCGACTGCTCAAGATGGAAGACGAACTACACAAGCGCGTCATCGGTCAGCAGGATGCCATCCACTCGCTCTCGCAAGCGATCCGTCGCACCCGTGCGGGGCTCAAGGATCCCAAGCGTCCTGGCGGTTCCTTTATCTTTGCCGGCCCGTCCGGCGTGGGTAAGACCGAACTTTCCAAGACGCTCGCAGAGTTCCTTTTCGGTGACGAAGACTCGCTCATCGCGCTCGACATGTCCGAGTACTCCGAGAAGCACACCGTGTCGCGTCTGTTCGGTTCGCCCCCCGGATTCGTTGGTTACGAAGAGGGCGGCCAGCTCACAGAAAAGGTGCGCCGCAAGCCGTTCTCTGTTGTGCTCTTCGACGAAATCGAAAAGGCGCACCCCGACATCTTCAACTCCCTGTTGCAGATCCTTGAAGATGGTCGTCTCACCGACGCTCAGGGCCGCATGGTCGACTTCAAGAACACCATCATCATCATGACGACGAACCTCGGCACCCGCGATATCTCCAAGGGCCTGAACGTCGGCTTCGGTGGTGCCGAAGACGGCAAGTCGTCATACGAGAAGATGAAGTTGAAGGTCAACGACGAGCTGAAGCAGCACTTCCGGCCTGAGTTCCTCAACCGTATTGATGACATCGTGGTTTTCCACCAGTTGTCACGCGAGGAGATCGTCGAGATCGTCGATCTCATGATCGCCAACCTCGAAAAGCGCCTCAAGGACAAGGACATGGGCATCGAGCTCACCACCGCGGCCAAGGCACTGCTTGCGGAGCGCGGCTACGACCCGGTCCTCGGTGCGCGGCCGTTGCGTCGCACCATTCAACGTGAGATCGAAGACGAACTCTCCGAACGCATCCTTTTCGGCGAACTTCGCCCCGGTCAGATCGTCGTGGTCGACGTCGAAGGAGAGGGCCCCGAAGCCAAACTCACCTTCGCCGGCAATGATCGCTCGCCATTCCCCGACATGCCGCCGGTGGAACTCGCCACCGAGGCCTAAACACCAGCAATGAAGTCCCGGAAGCCCGCAAGGGCCCCGGGACTTCAGCGTTTGGACGGCTACTGAATGGTGAAGGCGAAGACCTTGCTCACGACGGTGTCGTTACGCGCGTAGGCGAGGTAACTGCCTGGCGTGGCGTCGGCTGCTGCTTGCGTGCAGTCGCGGCCGCTGATGCTGCCACCCCACACTTGCGTGATTCCGAAAACCGCACCCGGCCGCATGACGACAACCTGCGCCTTTGGATTGACCTGGCACGCATCGGAGGACCACACGACCGCGCCATCTGCGTCCGTGACGTAGACCTCGTTGGACAATGATCCGATGTCGCGTTTGCACTCAACCGTCCCCTTATTGGAGATGCGCATCGCCATAGTTACGGGAGTGCCGATCGCGTAGAACTCGGCATCAGTAGTGACCGCCACCAAGATGTCGTGATTGGCGCAGGCCGCGATCTTCGGGGCAGCAGTACTGGCCTTGGCGGACGCGGTTGTCGACTCCGTTGGGGTCACTTTGGGCTTAGTGGTCACCGTTGGCGTTTCAGTCACGGACGCGGTGACTTGCGGGACCGGCGTGGGAGCCTCGCTGACTGCGCAAGCGCGCAGAATGATCGCCACGGGCAGTAGCACGATGATGAGTACGCCAGCCCTCCGACGTCGATACACCGCATCTGACTCACGTTTGCCCACGTGCGCAACCTAGCAAGAGCAGCGTGCCATCATGCGGAGGTGCAAAACGTCCAGACTCGGGTTCTTGCGTGGTACACCACCGCGCAGCGTCAATTGCCATGGCGTGCACCTGCAACGGATGCCTGGGGTGTCTATGTCAGCGAGGTCATGGCGCAGCAAACGCAAGTGGAGCGAGTGGCTGTCGAGTGGGTGAAGTGGCTGGAACGGTGGCCAACGCCTAAGGCATTGGCGGCCGCCACACCTGCTGAAGTCCTACGTCAATGGAACCGACTCGGGTACCCACGGCGTGCCTTGTGGATGCACGCGGCAGCTACACAGATGGTGAAGCTGCACAGCGGGCGAGTGCCTAAGTCAGATCTCGACTTGCGCGCCCTTCCAGGAGTTGGCGAGTACACCGCTGCTGCCATTCGCGCCTTCGCCTTTGGCGAGCGCGTGCCGGTGCTTGACGTCAACGTGCGACGAGTTCATGCACGGGTATTTGATGGAGTAGCTGCAGCGCCGCATGCAATCACCAAAGCTGAACGCGACCATCACGAGGGATTCCTGCCGGTTGATCCAGCCGTGGCAGCGACGCTCTCGCAGGCCGTGATGGAGTTGGGTGCAGTGGTGTGTACGGCACGGAATCCCGCGTGCGCTCACTGCCCACTCGCCAGCATTTGCGTCTGGAATCTGGCGGGTCAACCGGCGGCAGTGGCGGCGCAGCGCAAGCAACCGAAGTTCGAGGGCTCTGATAGGCAGTGCCGCGGTGCACTCATGCGTGTGCTGCGAGATGCGCATGCAGCTGTGCCCGCATCGAAGCTGGAAGCGGTTTGGGCAGACGCACTGCAACGTACCCGCTGTCTCGATTCACTGGTCAGCGACGGCTTGGCAATTCCCTTACCTCGCAACCGGTTTTCGCTACCGAACTAACAACTGCGCTTCACGGTCGAATCGGTTCGCAGTGAAGCGTTAGATCAAACAGATTCGACCGTGAAGCGCAGGAGATGGCCTAGGCGAAGCGCTCGAGCAGGGTGGTTTCGGCGATGCGTGCGAGTCCGTCGCGGATGTAACGGGCGCGGGTATCGCCGACGCCCTCAACGACCTGCAGTTCATCGATGCCTGCCGAAAGCAACGGTTGCAGACGGTGGAAGTGTGAGACAAGTCGTTCGACGATGGTGTCCGACAGACGGGGCACACGTGCCAGCATGCGGTAGCCGCGTGGTGCAACGGCCGCATCCAGCACCGTGCCCAGGGCCATGGCATTGGCCAACTCGCTGAGATCGAGCAGTTGACTGTCGTTCAGACTCTCGATCGAACTCGCGGCAATCGAATACACCTTCGACTTGGCGCCCTTGGCAGTGGCCGGCACATAATCACGCAACACCACATCTCGTTCGGCTTCGATACCGGCGACCAACTCGTCCAACTGCATTTTGAGCAGGCGCCCATCAGTGCCAAGTTCGACGACGTAACCGTCGATTTCGCCAGCGATACGGCGCACCATCTCCAACCGCTGCGCAACCAAAGCGACATCACGCACCGTGACGAGGTCTTCAATTTCAAGGGAGAACAGCGCGCCCGTCACAGTGTCGAAGCGCGTCTTGTAGCGCTCCAGCGTCGAGATCGCTTGGTCCGCGCGCGCCAGAATCGCAGCGCGGTCTTCAAGCACATAGCGCCGTCCGGCCACATAGAGGGCGATCGTTGACATTGACTTGGACACTGAGATGACGGGCAGGCCAGTCTGTTTGGCGATGCGATCCGCCGTGCGGTGCCGTGTGCCAGTCTCGTCGGTGGGAATCGCCGGATCGGGCAGGAGTTGTGCCGCGGCTTTGAGAATGTGTGTGACCGAGGCATCGCAAATGATTGCGCCGTCCATCTTTGCCAGTTCACGCAGACGGGTCGCTGTGAGTTCCACATCAAGGGTGAAGCCGCCGCCGGTGAGCTGGTCGACTAACTTGTCGTGACCCAAGAGGATCAAGCCACCGGTTCGACCAAGGACGATACGTTCCAATCCGTCTCTCAACACCGTGCCAGGTGCGATGCGAGCCAGCGTGTGTCGAAGTACCTGCTCCGGATCGGCAACAGGCTGCTTCTCAGCCATGGAACGTCCTCCCGTTGTTATTTATAGACAGCGTATTCCAAGCCGCATGAACGGAGGATGAACGAGGGCGCGACGCGCGATGACCCTATGCAATCAAGTGCCGTAACGCGTCACGGATATCGGCGACTTCGAGCAACGTCATGCCGGCTGGAGCCTTGCCCGAATCTGGGGGAACGATGGCGTGCGTAATGCCAAGGCGCTTCGCCTCGGAGAGACGACGGGCGAGACCCTGCACCCGACGGACGTCGCCACTCAGGCCGACCTCGCCAATTGCGATGTAGCCCATCGGCAGTGATCGGTTGGCCGCGGCACCGGCAACTGCCATGGCTACCGCGAGATCGGATGCGGGTTCAGTGATGCGAACGCCACCGACTGTGGCGGCGTGGACATCACGAGACGAAAGTGGCACAGCCGCGCGTCGCTCCAACACCGCCAGCACCATAGCGACGCGTGAGTTGTCCAGGCCCGAGGTGGCGCGTCGAGGAGACGGAACCTGCGTGGACGCGACCAGCGCTTGCACTTCAGCAAGCAGTGGACGGGTGCCCTCCATCGTCATGGTGAGGCAGGTGCCGTCGACGGTTTCCGAGCGAGCACTGACGAACAAGCCTGAAGGATCGTCAATGCCCACGATGCCGGAATCAGTGAGGTCGAAGCAGCCCACCTCATCGGCCGCGCCGTAGCGGTTCTTGGCGGCCCGCACGAGACGAAGTCGTGTGTGGCGGTCACCTTCGATTTGCAGGACAACATCGACCAGGTGTTCCAGCACGCGCGGTCCTGCTATCGAGCCATCCTTGGTGACGTGTCCGACGAGCACCGTGGCCATGCCGCGCTCCTTGGCCACTCGGATGATCGCAGCAGCCACTTCGCGGATTTGTGTGACAGAGCCTGGCTGTGAGTCCACTTCTGCAGACGCGATCGTCTGCACCGAATCCACGATGAGCACACCGGGATTCACTTTCTCGACGTGGCCCAACACGGTTGCCAGATCGGTTTCGGCCACGAGGTAAAGCTCATCGACGACGGCACCCACTCGAGCCGCGCGCAGGTGTACCTGTGCCGCGGATTCTTCAGCCGTGACGTACAGCGCCCGACCATGCGTGCGTGCAGCTTGGGCCGCGACTTCAACGAGCAACGTTGATTTGCCGATGCCTGGCTCACCGGCGAGCAGGACGACGGCCCCGGGAACAAGCCCGCCGCCGAGTACGCGGTCGAGCTCGCTGATGCCAGTGCTTCGGGCCGTGGCCGCGTTGATGTCGATGCTGCCGATTGGGACCGCAGGAGTGCCCGCTGGCGACACGGCCACTGTGCGAGGCCGCACCGAGCCGACTTCCTCAACCGTGCCCCAAGTTTGGCACTCACCGCAGCGACCAACCCACTTCGCAGCGGTCCAGCCGCACTCGGTACAGCGGTACGAACTTGTGGTCTTGGCCATGCCCGCACCCTAGCGACGGGCGGTGACAGAGCAGACTCAGGTGGGAAGAGGCGCGGGCTTGCCGAAGTGCCAACCCTGCGCCATCTCCCATCCTTGGCCCCTGAGTAGGGCGGCTTGCTCGGCGGTCTCGACGCCCTCAGCCACGGTGCGCAGGTTGAGACCGTCGGCGAGACCGGCCAGACCGCGCGTCAGGCGTGCGGCATGCGAATCACCGGCAACGAGCCCTGCAGTGAAGGTCTGGTCAAGTTTCACACCGTGAATGGGTAAGTCCCGGAGATGGCTGATGGAGGAGTAGCCGGTTCCGAAGTCGTCCAGCCACCAGGTGATGCCGATGTGGGCCAAGTCGCGCATAACCTGTTTGACGGATTCGCTGACGTTGAGCAACGCGGTTTCCGTGACCTCTAAGTGGAGTCGGCGCGGATCAATTCCACTGCGTGCTATTTCGGCGAGCACTGTTGCGGTGAGTTGGCCGGCCTGCAGTGTCGGTGCGGAGACATTCACAGCGATGTGCAGCGATGGATCGATGCAGAGCAACGCGTCTACCGCTTGGCTGAGCACTAAGCGATCAATGTCGATGATGAGGTGGCTGCGCTCCGCAATGGCCAAGAACTGATCCGGCATGACGAGTGAGCCATCCTCTTTGATCCATCGAACGAGTGCTTCGTAGCCACACGGTTTGCCATCTTCGAGCCGCATCACCGGCATGTACCACGACGTGATTTCGCCGCGAGTCACGGCCTCTCGGAGCTGCATTTGCGTGTCCAAGGCAATTCGACTCGATATCGCGGTGTTCTCATCAACGAAGGCGTATGTCCCGAAACCTCGCCGGCTCGCCGCACGCATAGCGACAGTGGCGTCGCGAATGAGACCGTCAGCATCTTGCTGCTCGAACATAGCAATTCCGACACAAGCCGATACGTCGATGATCTCATCTTCAAACTGCACTGACCCGTGGATGTCTTCGATCAGTCGTTGGGCCGCTTCAGCGGCATCGGTGGCCGTGATGACGTCACGCAGAATCACGACAAATTCGTCACCAGCAATACGTCCGACGCGATCGTGTGCGCCCGCGGAATCGACGAGACGGGCGGCGACCTCGCGTAAGACCGCATCCCCCGCCTGGTAAGTGAAGGCCTGATTGATCGCGGTCATACCATCGACACCGACGCAGAGAAGCGCCCAACCTGGAACCCTTCGAGTAGCCAGTACATCCGCGATTCGCTGCGCAGACAACGGCTTCTTGGCCAATCCAGTCAACCAGTCGAACTGGACCGCATGATCGCGAGCCGCTTCAGAAACTTCGAGTGCTGCGACATCCTCGTACCGCGAGAGCCCGAAACCGAGATCGGCTGCAAGACCTTCGAGCAAGCCTTGGGCGCGCGCGTCAAATGAGCCGGCCTCCTGCGAGTAGACCATGAGTGCGCCGTGGATCGTGTCGTGCACGAAGACCGGCAGTGCAATCGAGCACTGAATGCCGCGGCTGCTTGCCTGGGCAAGCCAAGGAGCGAATCTCGGGTCTTGCGACAATTCGTTTCTCACTTGCGTCTTTCCCGTGCGCAGGCATATTCCGGTTGGCCCTTGTCCAAGCGGCCCCTCGCCCCAGGTGAGCTTGAGTGTTTCGGCGTAACCGTGGTCCTCCCCGGCAACCGCAACAAGGTGCACCGACTTCTCGGCATCATGCACAAGGACGCCGTAGATCGCTAGGGCGTATTCGCCAACGCTCGTGATGGTTTCGCACATGTCCTGTAGCAACGAATCGCTATCGGCGGCGCGTAGCAGAACACGATTGGCTTCCGTGAGCGTGGCAAATGCCCGTACTGCGGCGAGGCGATCGTGTATGTCCTTCCAGACCACGACGTTGCCGATGATTGCGCCGTCCGAGCCGTACAGCGGGCGGGTGCGGGCCTGCAGGTTTCGGTACTCGCCGTTGGCATGTCGAACTCGGAGCGGGATGGAGTCCAGTTCCTCGCCAGCCCATGCTCGAGCTCTCGCGTTTCTGATGCGCTCGACCTCGGACGGGTGCACGAGCGACAGCACGTCCCTACCCACCACGGCCTCTGGCTTGTAGCCCAACGCGTCCTCAACGGCATCGGAGATCCACAAAACTCTGCCGGCGAGATCATTTTGGAAAAGAACGTCAGAAGTGCTTTCTTTGATGAGTTCGCGCCAATCCACCAACTCCGGCCTGAGTCGGCTCGGCTCGGTTGCCCCGTCGCGCATGACACCTCCGACGCCCATCGAGTTTCGGTGCACCATCGGTCTCATATTCGCAGGCTCGCGTTCCGCAGGCAACGTTCGCATTCGGTTGCCCCGCGTCGACTGGTAAACGCTTGTGAAGATCCTGCCAACTCCGCGCCAAGGGCGCCGATGCAGTGTGTGCCTGCCGGTAGCGTTGGATGGGTGACGACGGCTGCTCCTACGCGCGAGAACGTTGCTGCTGTGGTCGACCTCGCGTGTCTGGTTGCACTGGACCCCGCGATATCCGCGGCCGCAATTCGCGACACCTTGCTCGTGCTGGAGTCGCGGCCAACCCAATCCGCGGCAACCATTGAATCGTTGGTGGTGCTTGCTCATGCCCGCGCTGAGGTGTGGCGTCAACTGCGGGCGCGAAACATTCACGCCGATACGGCACCTGACGTGCGCATCGACGCCGAGCCGCTGAGCGCTTTGACCCCGATGGAGCGGACAACCCTCTACTTATTGAACCGCTGCCGGCTGGCCATCCCCGATGCGGCGTTCGTCATGGACGTCAGCGCAAAGCAGGTGAAGCGCCTGCGTCGTTCAGCGTCGGTCTCTTTCGTCCGCGCAGTGACGGCGCTGGCTCTCGCCATGGATCTCACGCCCTGCCCTATCCGCGACGAACTGGCAGCTCGGGGTGCGGGCATGCTCTCGCGCAAGGACATCACGGCGCTCACCATGCATGCAGCAGAGTGCAGCATCTGTGTTGCATGGCTTCGGCGTGCCGATGGTTCCGCACTCGAGGGTTACGGATTGCTGGTTGCCGCCGGTGACCTGCAAGTTGATGCTGTTCTTGCGGATGCGTTGCGGGTCAGCCAACAGGAGCGCGCTCGGGTTGTCACGCGAGCCGGAGTGCTACGACGGGACGGACGCCCGCCGCGCGGTTCTCGTCTCGACCGTGATCCGCAAGTCTTCCTTGTGCGCGGCATTGGCTTCGCCGTTGCATCTGTGGTGCTGGTGCTGGGCGGGCTGTTCCTGCTCGGCATGTGATGATCGCTATGGCAGGCGATTGGCTTCGGTTGCCGGATGGCTCGAAAGCGTCAACATCACCTTACGTGCTTGAGCCACCCCACCGGTGCGCTTGGCGACGGAGCGTGCGGCATTGAGCATCTCCATGCGCGCGTCGCAGTGGCCTTTGAGTACGGCGTAGGCCTTGCGTCCCATCAGCTCGAGCAGGATCTCGGCCTCGCTGATGTAGACCGGCTCACTTGCAGTGTGTGCCTCGGTGTTGGACGAGCAGTACCAGTGCAGGTCGTGACCGCCTGGCCCCCAGCCGGAGCGTTGGTATTCCTCAATGGTGATGAGGAGCTTCTGGTTGCCGTCAGGCTGTTCGACCCACGAGTAGTCGCGGCGAATCGGCAACTGCCAGCACACATCGGGTTTGGTTTGGGCGATGCCGACGTTGAGTCGCGCTGCCTCGTGGTGCAGCGCGCAACCAGCGCCACCGGCAAAACCATCGGAGTTCAGAAAGATGCAGCCATCATGGACGATGCGAGTCTTGCGCTGGCCTTCGTCGTCCTTCTCGATCCAGTTCTTGTGACCGATCTTGTGGTTTTCCCACGTTTTGGCGGTAAGCCCTTTGACGTGTTTTTCGACGCGCTTCTCGTCGGCCTTCTCACTAAAGTGCGCGCCATTGGCGCAGCAGCCGTATTGCGGGAAGCCCTTCTGGATGCCTTGGCAGCCGCGGCCCCAGATGCAGTTCCAGTTCGAGGTCAGCCACGTGAGATCGCACCGGTATATCTGCTCGGAATTTGAGGGGTCGACGAACTCAACGAAGGCTCGCGAGAAGTCCTGCTTCAACTCAGTCACCGCCGAAGCGTACGACGTTGCGGCAAAGCGTTCGTTCGCCCGCGGATCACTGAGTGTTCGAGGTAGTACCGAAAGGACTAGCGCACGATCGCGGCGCGCAGCGCTTCGGGTGTCACTCGCCAGAATGAAACGGTGCGATCATCGACTAGGACGATGGGGATCTGGTCCCAGTACGCATCGGCCAGCAGGGGATCGTCGAGGATGGAAATCTCAGTCCACGGCACGCCTAACTCAGCGCACACCGCCACGATGACCGTGCGTGCTTCATCGCACAGGTGGCAACCGGGCTTACCGATCAGTGTGACAGTTGGGCCACCACTCACCGTTTCCTCCTTGGCTTCACGGTCGAAACTGTTCGCAACACGCCATCAAACCGAACAGTTTCGACAGTGAAGCGCAGGGGGACGGTCATAGTTGGGAGAGCTCGGCGCCACGGTCGCGGCAGGCGCGTTGACCGGCCATGAGGGTTGCTTGTAAGCCGAGTTCTTCGAACTTCGCGATGGCCGCCGCCGTCGTGCCACCGGGGGATGTCACGTTCTTCCGCAATTGCTCAGGAGTGGAGCCTGTCACCCTGATGAGTTCGGCAGAGCCAATAAAGGTCTGCAGCGCAAGTGTCGAGGCGAGCTCGCGATCGAGCCCGAGCGCGACACCACCGTCAATGAAGGACTCCATGACGTAGTAGTAGAACGCGGGACCGGAGCCGTGCATGGACGTCATCGCGTCCTGCAGCGACTCGGGAATCTCGACCGTCTTGCCCACTGTGGCGAGCATCGCCATCGCCATGGTGAGTTCTTCGTCAGTAGCCAGAGTTCCGCGACTGAAAGCGGACATGCCTTGCCCAACCAGTGCAGGAGTATTCGGCATGACACGGATGCAGTGCGTGCCAGGAAGCAACCGTTCCATGGTGCCGAGCGTCTTGCCCGCAGCGATGGAAATCACGACGGTGTCAGACCGCAAGTGGGGTTGCATCGCGCGCAGGGTCTCGTCGAAGCCCTGTGGCTTCACAGCGACGATAATGAAGTCCGCTTCAGCCGCGCCAGCCGCAAGTTCAGCCGTGCGAATGCCGTAGGTGTCGAGCAGAAACTCAATCCGCTCGGCCACCCTTTCCACCACGATGATGTCGCTCGGGTCGGTGCCGGCTGCGAGCATGCCGGACAAGATGGCTTCACCCATCATCCCGCCCCCGATGAACGTCGTTGTCGTCACGGTTAGTCCTTTCGTCCTGCCCCGAGCCTAAGCGGCGATGTTGCCCAACCGGACAACGCAGAGCGCAAGCCGATCGTCGCCTCGATCGTTGTCCGGTCGCGTTTTCCGGTCTGCGCGGTTTTAGCGGCATTTTGCATACCTAAACTGACCGGTAATCAAGTGGGCCTCGCGCCCGCGACCCGCGTCCGGTATCGCCGGTCATAACACGGAGGAAATGCATGTCGAGCCTCATCGCAGCGGCCACTGTGACCCTCGAAGGGGGCAACTACGTTGCCGTCTTCGTCGTCGCTGGCATTGCCCTAGCCGCACTCGGCGTCGCCGGCATCTTGGTCAAGGAGGTCCTCGCCGCAGAGCAGGGCACCGAGAAGATGCAGACCATCGCGCTGGCCATTCAAGAGGGCGCCACCGCCTACCTCAATCGCCAGTTCCGCACCCTGGGCGGCTTCGCGGTGCTGGTGTTCTTCTTGCTCTTCGCACTGCCCGCCGATTCCGGCTCGGAGCGCATCGGCCGGTCGATCTTCTTCTTGGTTGGCGCGATTTTTTCCGCAACGACTGGCTACGTCGGTATGTCGCTGGCGGTTCGCGGCAACGTGCGCGTGGCTGCAGCTGCGCGCAATAGCGGTGCCAAGCAGGCCATGCGCATCGCGTTCCGCACGGGCGGCGTGGCTGGGATGTTCACAGTGGGTCTCGGACTGTTCGGTGCCGCGCTTGTCGTCATCATCTATAAGGCAGACGCACCCAAGGTGCTGGAAGGTTTCGGCTTCGGCGCGGCCATGCTCGCCATGTTCATGCGCGTTGGCGGTGGCATCTTCACCAAGGCAGCCGATGTCGGCGCCGACCTCGTGGGCAAGGTGGAGAAGAACATCCCCGAGGACGATCCGCGCAACGCCGCCACCATCGCGGACAACGTCGGCGATAACGTCGGCGACTGTGCCGGCATGGCGGCCGACTTGTTCGAGTCCTACGCGGTGACGCTGGTCGCGGCACTGATCTTGGGCAAGGCAGCGCTTGGCGCACTCGGCTTGGTGTTCCCACTCATCGTGCCGGCGATTGGTGTCGTCACCGCGGTCATTGGCATCCTCGCCGTCACCCCGCGTGACTCTGATCGCAACGGCATGCAGGCTATCAACCGCGGCTTTTTCCTCTCGGCCGCGGTTTCGGCCGTGCTCGTTGCCATCGCGGCTTACGTCTTCCTGCCCGCGTCGATCGTGGTGGGTACAGGGACGGAAGCCGTCGTTGCTAACCCGCGCTTTGTTGCCATTGCCGCTGTGATCATCGGCATTGCCCTTGCGGCTGCTATTCAGCTGCTCACCGGCTACTTCACCGAGACCAATCGGCGCCCCGTGGATGAGGTCTCCAAGGCCTCGCTCACCGGCGCCGCCACAGTGATCCTGTCGGGCTTCTCGCTCGGTCTTGAATCGGCCGTCTACTCGGCACTGCTCATCGGCGCTGCGGTGTACTCGGCCTTCTTGCTCGGTGGCACCTCGACCATCTTGTCGCTCTTCGCCATCGCCTTGGCCGGCTGTGGACTGCTGACGACAGTTGGTGTCATCGTGTCCATGGACACCTTCGGCCCGGTCTCCGACAACGCCCAAGGCATTGCCGAAATGTCGAAGGATGTTCACGGCGAAGGCGCCGCGGTGCTCACCAGCCTCGACGCCGTCGGCAACACGACAAAGGCCATTACCAAGGGCATTGCGATTGCTACCGCTGTGCTGGCCGCGACCGCACTCTTCGGCTCGTTCCGCGACGCAGTTTCGACGGCATCGTCCGACTACGTCGACAAGATTGCAGAACTGCCAGTACTGGACTCGCTGCAGTACTTCGCCATCCTCGATGTCGCCAATCCGGGCAACCTGCTCGGCCTGCTGATCGGCGCATCAGTGGTATTCCTCTTCTCGGGTCTCGCCATCAACGCGGTGTCACGTGCTGCCGGAGCTGTGATTCAGGAAGTGCGACGCCAATTCCGCGAGCACCCCGGCATCATGGACGGCACCGAGCTTCCCGAATACGGCAAGGTTGTCGACATCGTCACGAGGGACTCGCTGCGCGAACTTGCCACACCCGGCCTGCTGGCAGTCACCACGCCGATCGCCGTGGGTTTCGGTCTGGGCATCGGTGCCCTCGGCGCTTTCCTCGCGGGCACCATCGCGACGGGCACACTCATGGCGGTCATGCTTTCCAACGCGGGCGGTGCATGGGACAACGCCAAGAAGTTCGTTGAGGACGGTCACTATGGCGGTAAGTACAGCGAAGCGCATGAGGCCACCATCATTGGCGACACGGTCGGCGATCCATTCAAGGACACCGCTGGTCCTGCCATCAACCCGCTGATCAAGGTGATGAACCTCGTCGCGCTGCTGATCGCTCCGGCCGTCGTGCAATTGCGCATGGAAGATATGGCTGGCACCAGCATCACGATCGCTCTCGTAGCGACAGCGATCATCGTCGGCGCCGTCATGTTCTCCAAGGGCCGGGCACCGGTTGACTCCGCGGAAGAAGTGGTGCACCCGATCGCCTGACGTATCGTTTCGCTCCATGGTGTTTGGACGCAGACGCAATCGGGTAGCCCCGCGGAAGCGGACGCACGACTGGCACGAAACCAAGCTCATGCGCGATGGCCTTCTCCGGGTCATCGCGCATGATGCATTTCCGGTGGATGCCGAGGGCAACCGACTGAGCCTGCCAGCAGATTTCGTCATGGGTATCGGTGGCGCCACGTTGACGCTGCTCGATCTCATTCCGCCCGGCCACGTGGGTCGGGCTCTTGATGTCGGTTGCGGCAGCGGCGCGCTCACAGTGTTCCTTAACGCAGATCGCATCATTGCCATTGATGTCGACGATCGCGCGCTCGAGGCGGCTCAAATCACCTGCCACATCAGCGGCTTTCGCAAGATGGAACGGCATGTCTGGCGCGATGGCGATCGCATCCTGGAGTTCCGCAAGGGTTCGCTGCTGGAACCGGTGCGAAACCAGCGTTTCGATCTGATCGTGTCTAACCCGCCCTTCGTGATCGGCGGTGCCGGCCATACGCATCGCGACTCACCATTCGAAGCCGATGGCCTGACACGTGAACTACTCCACCAATTGCCACCACACCTGAACAATGGGGCACGAGCGATCGTCCTGACCTCGTGGCTGCATGTGCAAGGGCAGGAGTGGCAGGAACGCATTAGCGACTGGCTGCCTGACGATATGTCTGCGTGGGTCGCACAACGGGAGTTCCTCGATCTCGATGAGTACGTGACAGTGTGGGCCGACGATGCCGGGCTCGACCAAGTTGACCGAATTGCATGGAAGGCGCGCCTTGCGCACCTGGGTGCAGACGGTGTCGGCTTCGGCTGGATCATCCTGGAGCGCAGCGCCAACCTCTGGCGCATGATCGAAGACGTGAGTAGCGCACCACGCATTCCTGTCGGTGTCGAGGTGGCGCAACAGCTGGCGGCCTTTGCTACCGAGCCAACAGCTGTGCAGTTGCTGGATCAACAGCTGGACTTTCGGGGAACCCACTGGCGCGGAAACCTCGGGCTGGATCCATTTACGGCTGCCATTTTGGCGGCACTCCGCAAGGGCAAGACGCTGGCGCAAGCCATCGACGAGGTGGCCGCCGCGATGCCCGTCGATGTCGATGATCTGACGATCGTCGCACTCCAGTTCGTCCGCGGTGCCATGCAACTTGGCTACCTCGCGCTGCCGGTGTGAAGCTGCTCTCGCGTGCGCGCGCCCTCGCGCGCGTGCGCGCGTGTTGGACCACCGATATTTGACAGGGACCCCCTGCACGGGGCAACACTTCGCCAGATACCTCATCCATCGCGCTGCGATGGGTGGGGTCGATTTGTGGGAGCACAGGAGAGGAGCTGTCGTGGCTGGCAAGCATCTGGTGATCGTCGAGTCGCCGGCAAAGGCGAAGACAATCCAGGGCTATTTGGGTCCCGATTACACGGTGACCGCCTCGGTTGGCCACATCCGTGACCTGCCGGACCGTGCCAGTGATATCCCTGCCGAATTCAAGGGTCTGCCATGGGCGCGACTCGGGGTCAACACCGACAGTGAGTACGAAGCGATCTACGTCGTTGATGCGGATAAGAAGTCTCGGATCGCCGATATCAAGCGAGCCCTGAAGGACGCTGATGATCTCTTCCTCGCGACTGACGAGGACCGCGAGGGCGAGGCCATTTCTTGGCACCTGCTCGAAGTCCTCAAGCCCAAGGTCCCGGTCAAGCGGATGGTCTTTCATGAGATCACCAAGGACGCTATTCATGCCGCGCTGGCGAATCCGCGTGATGTGGACATGGATCTTGTTGAAGCGCAGGAAACACGACGTATCGTCGACCGCCTGTTCGGTTACCAAGTCTCGGAAGTGCTGTGGCGCAAGGTTGCGCAGGGCACGTCCGCGGGGCGTGTGCAGTCAGTGGCAGTGCGCCTCGTCGTCGATCGTGAACGTGAACGGATCGCCTTCACCAGTGCGTCCTACGCCGACATCGTCGCGGTACTCCTGCCAGGTGGATTCAAGGCCACACTGGTTGCGCTTGATGGCCAGCGCATTGCCAGCGGCAAGGACTTCGATAGCGACGGGCGACTCACCGCCAAGAATGTTGCGCATCTCGACGAAGCGACTGCCGTTGCATTGGCTGATGCCTTGCAGGGTTCGAAGTTCACCGTCAGCCTCGTCGAAGAGAAGCAGAGCACGCGCCGTCCGCCCGTGCCGTTCACCACATCGAGTCTGCAGCAGGACGCGGGACGCAAACTCGGCTTCAATTCCAAGCGCACGATGCAGGTTGCGCAGAGCCTCTATGAACGCGGCTTCATCACCTATATGCGTACCGATTCACCGGCGCTGAGCGATCAAGCAACTCATGCCGCGCGCCGACAGGCCGCTGCCATGTTCGGTGAGAATCACCTTTCGGATCAGCCCCGCGTCTTCACCAGCAAGAACAAGAATGCGCAGGAAGCGCACGAGGCAGTTCGTCCTGCGGGTGAAGACTTCCGCACGCCGCAGTCGGTTTCGCATGAGCTCAATCATGATGAACAACGTCTGTATGACCTGATTTGGAAGCGCACAGTTGCCAGTCAGATGGCTGACGCTCGGGTTGCCACCACCACGATCACCATCGACGCTCCAGCCGCAACTGGCGTCGTGACCACCTTCCGAGCCTCCGGCACGGTCGTGCTGTTCGCCGGCTTTATGGCCGCGTACGAAGTGGGCAAGGAAGTCGCCGACGACGAGGACGCTGAGGCTCGGCTGCCGAAGATGTCCATTGGAGATGCCCTTCAGGCGCAGTCCATCGAGGCCGCCGGGCATACCACGAAGCCTCCGGCGCGCTATACCGAACCCACGCTGATTGCAGCCATGGAAGAGCGCGGTATTGGTCGTCCTTCGACGTATGCCAGCATCATCGGCACCATCCAGAACCGTGACTATGTGTGGAAGAAGGGCAACGCTCTCATCCCTACCTGGCTCGCGATGTCCGTGGTGCGTTTGCTGGAAACACACTTTGCGCAACTCGTGGACTACGAATTCACGGCGCGCATGGAAGACGAACTGGATCTCATTGCCGGAGGCGAGTACACGAGGCTCGAGGCGCTCAACGATTTCTACCGCGGCGGCAAGGGCATGTTGGGTCTCGTCACACTGCTGGAGAACTGGGGTGAGATTGACGCCCGTGAGATGTCAGTGTTCCCTGTTCGTGGTTCCGAGGCCGTGCTTCGCGTGGGCAAGTTCGGCCCCTTCCTCGAGCGCGGCGAAGAGCGTGCAAATGTGCCGGCGGACTTGGCGCCGGATGAGATGACAGCCGCCAAAGCGGATGAGCTCTTTGCACAGCCGTCCGGTGAGCGCACGCTTGGTGTAGACCCAGTGTCGGGCAACACCGTGTTCGCGCGGGTCGGACGTTTTGGTCCGTATGTCGCGGAACTGCTGCCGGAAGGCACGCCCAAGACCGGCAAGAACGCCGTCAAGCCGCGCATCAGTTCGCTCTTCAAGACGATGGAGTTTGACGCCGTGGATCTTGCAACGGCGTTGCGCTTGTTGAGTCTTCCGCGCCTGGTCGGCGAAGACGAAGGTGTCGCCATCTTGGCGCAGAATGGCAAGTTCGGTCCTTACCTGACAAAGGGAACGGACACGCGTTCTCTGCCGTCGGAGGATTCGATTTTCGAGTGCACGCTCGAGGATGCACTTGCGCTGTTTGCGCAGCCGAAGGAACGTCGTGGTCGCGGTGTTGCTGCGCCACCGCTTGCGGAGTTCGGCGTGGACCCAGTGTCGGAGAAGCCTGTTGTGATGAAGGAGGGACGCTTCGGCCCCTATGTCACCGACGGCGAGACGAACGCTTCGCTTCGCCGAGGTGACGATCCGCAGCACATCACGGCTGAGCGCGCTTACGAACTGATTGCCGATCGTCGCGCCGCGGGACCAAGCACGCGCGCTGCCAAGAAGACGGCAGCGAAGAAGGCCCCGGCCAAGAAGGCGGCGGCGAAGAAGACGACAAAGCCTGCTGCGAAGAAGGCTCCTGCCAAGAAGACGGCAGCCAAAAAGACCGCGGCGAAGAAGGCAGCAACTCCACCGACGAGCTGAGCTCAGGAGGTGCGTTGGTAATCGTCCTCAAGGCGTTCGATGTCGTGTTCGTCGAAGGTGCCGAATGCCATCTCGAGCACGCGCACGGGTTTTGCGGATGAGTTGCCCATGCGGTGCACGCCAGTCCGCGGAATCCATACGGTGTCGCCGGTCTGCGCACGCCAGTGCCGCTCATTCACAGTGATGTCGACTGGCCCATCAAGGATCCGCCACAACTCGTCGCGCAGTTGATGGCGCTGCAGTGACAGACGTTGCTTTGGCTGCACTGTGATGACCTTGACGGTCGTGACGGAATTCGTGATGAACTGTTCGAACGCGCCCCAAGGTCGCGCCTCGGTGAAGATCGCGTCGAGTACTGCGTTAGCTGGATTCATGAAGACACCACTTCGATCTTTTAGGTGCTGCCGTGGAGGCCAGCAAGCAGTTCGGACATGTCGATGAAAGCGAACCGCACGGACGCGTCACTGCACCCATAGGGCAGGACGAGCACTCCGTTATGGATGAGCGCGCCACAGGAGTAGACGACGTTCGGGACGTAGCCCTCGCGCTCGGTCTCGGCCGCCATGAGCAACGGTTCGTCCAGGACGCCGATGACAACACTGGGATCCTCGAGATCGAGCAGTAGCGCACCAATCGCGTAGGTGCGCATCGGACCCACACCGTGCGTGAGTACGAGCCAGCCCTCGGGTGTCTCGATTGGCGAAGAACAGGGGCCCAACTGGATGAGCTCCCAAGGTTGTTGTGGAGTCTGAACAGCCTTGGCGTTGCTCCAGCCGGTCCCGCTTTCCAGACGGGCAACTGAAATGTTCTCGCGATCCCATCTGGAGAGGCACCACATGACACCGCTGATTCGGCGAGGGAATAGTGCGACACCTTTGTTCTTCGCCGCTTCCCCGAACATGGGACGCAACCGGAAGGTCAGAAAGTCATCGGTTTGCAGCATGCGCGGCGTGACATTGGCACCGTCGTAGGCGGTGTAGGTGGCGAAGTAGCTGATGGTCCCGTCATCCTCAACGAACTGAACGAATCGAGCATCCTCCATCCCATGGCTCTCAGCGTCGATGCTGGGGAAGAGCACTCGTTCGGAAATTGCCGAGGTAGCGGAGAAGTCCAACTGATAGCTGGCCTCCACGATCCGGCGCAGTGTTTCAGCGGCAGCGTCGAGTGCGCTCAGCGAGGCCAGCGGAGTGACCGGTTGCAGCGCTTCGAGCAACTGCTGCTTAGCGATTCCCTCGGCTTTCCCTTGACCCTGACTGCTTGCTTCCTCGGCCAACCCGTGGTGTGTGAAACTCGGCAGAAGGTACTCACGATTGGTATCTAGTGCTGATCGTTGTCCGGTTGTGAGACGTGAAGACGGAGCATCAAGCGTCACGGAGTCTGCCGGCCCGAGCACGCCGGAGCGGAACTCGATGCTGGAAATGTGCCCTTCACCAACGGCCCGCAGACTCAAGATGAAACGCAACTCGCCTTCGGCGCATCCGGTTTGGTCCAAAGCCGGAACGATTGAGGGGTTGAACAGGGCCGCGCCTTCGATGGAGTACTCCTGCGTGAAGTACGCGCCAATGAGTTCTGCTCGAGCCTGAGAGTAGTTCGGATGCTCAAGTGCGTCGCTGAGGGCAAGTTCAGCGAAGTTCTGGCGAAAGGTGGCGCGTAGGTCGTCGTGACGACTGGAGTAGGCGGACAGCGTTTCTGCGAGAGTACTTGCCACTTCGTCCTCGTCCATCGCGAGCACACGCGCGATGACCGCGTGCGAGCGAGACAGCCCGTGAATCAGTCCTTCATGACCAGGGTGAAAGGCGCGACTTATCACGCGGGAAGGATGGCCACGGATCTCAGTGTGAGAACGACGGACTATGGCGGTCATACGTGCACCGGCATGCGTTCGAACAGTTGCAAGGTGGTGAGCATGGCAAGCGTCGATTCAGCGCCTTGGTTTTCGTTGCGGCCATTGTTCTGCAGACCATCGAATCCCGAACCGCGCGATCTGTCTGCCATCACGATGCCGGCATCATTGACGCCATCGAACCAATCCACGCAACGGTGAATCGTGTGCAGCCAGTGCGGGTCTGCAGTCAGGGCGAAGGCGGTTCCGCAGGCGTCTGCGAGTGCGGCCACTTCGATCGGCTGCTGGTCGAATCCAGGCCTGACTTCGCCGGGTTGCCAGCCATCGACGGGGGTCACTGATATGTGTCCGTCGACGGTTTCGATTTCGACCAGCCAGTCGAGGAGGCGTATGCCATCATTCGCCCACTTGGGCACGTCGAGCAAGCTCCCCGCGAGCAGGAGCACTTGTGGGATAGCGCCGTTCGCATAGCGCAGTCGCCATTCCGGCCAGGGCCACGCACTGTCTGAGCTAGGTATGCGCATGGAATTCGCTGCCGCTCGCAGCAGTGCACGAACGTGCGCATGATCGGGAACTGTTGCAAGCACTTCGGCGGCACCAAGTGCTGCGAAGAGCATTGCGTGGAGCGATGGAGAACGTTGTCCGACGCACAGGTTGAAGAGTGCGAGTGCACGATCTCGCTCCCGCGGTATATGGGCCACGACAGAGCCGAGGCCCCACAAGGCGCGGCCCCAGCAGTCCTCAACGGTTGCCTCATCAGTCCAATGCCCTGCAGTGTTACAGCGGTTGCGTACGCGTCCGTCATCGGCAATCGCCGCAGTGAGGAATCGCAAGTAGACGTCGGCGAGTGCGAGCAACTCTGGGCTGGGCTCCGGCTCACGTGCGATGACGATGAGCCCACGGGCGACGTCATCGACACAGTAGCCGTGGGCTTGCCGGGGTGTGTCGAATTCGGCGTGCTCAAACAGTCCGATCTGATCGCTCATGCGGAACAAGTGCTCGAATGAATAGCTGGTAGTCATGCGCTCACGGCAATCCGGTGTTGTGCAGCAATGATGTTGATAGCGAGCTGCTGGTACTGACGAGCAACCGCTGACCACAGCAACTCAGGTGCGATCCGTCGCGATTCCGCGGCCATACTGCGGGCAAGACCCGGCTCCGAGATGATTCGCCAGATGGCATCGGCAATGGCGGCGGGATCCTGTCGGGCGACCAAGAGGCCGGCGCCGCTGGACAGCAGCTCCACGGCGTGCGGGAAGCCGGTGGAGACGACAGGCTTTCCAACCGTCACGGCCTCCACGAGCACCCCGGACGTCACCTGTTCCACTGAGTCATAGGGGAGCAGCACGATGTCCGCTTGAGAGGCGATACGGAAGAGGGCGGGTGTTTCCAGATACTGCGGATTGAACGAGACGTGCTCACTTAGACCCCACTTCTGCACGAGTTGCTGCAGGTACTTGCGGTAGGCCTCACCTTCGCGTTCGACCACCTTGGGATGCGTCTGTCCGACAATTTGGTACTTCGGTGTGGGGTGGAAACCCTTCAGAAGTTTCATCGCCTCGATACCCCACTCAATGCCCTTGCCTCGGCCGAGCAGCCCCCAGGTCAGCACAACCGGCTGCGCCTTGAACACCGGCATTGGTGTGGAATGCACAAAACGGCGGGTATCTGGAGCGCCATGGGGAATGACGACGACTTGTGCTGGGTCGGCCGCGTAGTGGTCGATGAGTCGTTGGCGGGCGGTGCGGGTCATGACGACAATCTGCACGCTGCCACGAAGCAGTGCTTTGACAATGACACGTTGAGCGTCGGTCGGGGTAGCGAGCACTGTGTGCATGACGGTGATGACGGGAACCTGCACGTCGCGCAGCAGCTCCAATACTTCAACCCCATTCGGTCCACCAAAAATGCCGAACTCGTGTTCCAAAATGACGAGATCATGGTGGTTGAGGGCGTTTGCAGCCGCGCGAGCACCACCACGTTGACCGCGAACCCACTCGTGGACGACAACCGGAGGCTGGGCCGGGAGTTTCGCGTCGAGCACGCTGACGACGCCTACTTGCTCGCCTTCCGCAATGAGTGCTTCGACGAGCGATGCACTGTAGGTGGCGAGCCCACATTGGGTGGGTGGATAGGTGGAAAGAATGCCGAATGAGATGGTCACAGAGACCCTTCAGAAAACATATGCACGGCCACGGATGGCGTTGTCGGCGGAAATTGCCGATTACGGGCGCAATCTGCGCCGCAAAACAGGTAAGGGAGCACCCATCCCCGTAAGAACTGCAGGCGCATATAGCGCCGCATGTGATGTTGTCTCATCACCATAGCACCCGTTTCGGGGGCTCTGGTGGCTCCAGCCTGTGAATCCCGTGAGTCCGTTTTGCCCGCGCCGGGGGCTCTTGCAGTGGTCGGACTGTCCGCTTGCTCACCTATCCTTGCCGCATGGCTGGGGTCTTCATTGTGTTCGAAGGCGGCGACGGCGGTGGGAAGTCAACCCAGGCCGCTCGCCTCGTCGGATCCCTGCGCGCTGAGGGGCGAACAGTCGTTTCGACACGTGAACCCGGTGGAACGCGAATCGCGGAGAAGATCCGTCAGGTCATCCTCGATCCCGAGAACATGGAATTGTGCGATCGCACGGAGGCGCTGCTCTATGCCGCTTCACGGGCTGAGCATGTTCACCATGTGGTGAAGCCAGCACTGCAGCGCGGAGAAATCGTCGTGTCGGACCGCTACATGGATTCCTCCATCATCTACCAGGGCCTCGGCAGAGGCTTGGGCCGCGATGCGGTTCGCGACCTCAACCTGTGGGCCACTGACGGATTGTTGGCCGACCTCACCATCGTGCTCGATGTGCCGGCGGACTTCGGCCTTGACCGGGTTGGCACCCCGGATCGTTTGGAATTGGCGCCTCGCGAGATGCATGAGCGCATTCGTGACTACTACTTAGCGATGGCCGCCAGCAATCCCCAGCACTATTTCGTGGTTAATGCCCGGGAAACCATCGAGACAATCGCTTCCAAGGTGCTGGCTCGCGTCACTGACTTGTTGGCCTCTCGAGTATGAGCATCTGGGATCGCTTGGTAGGGCAGCCGGAAACGGTGCATCTCTTGGAACGGGCCGTTGCCGATTCGCATCAGGTGCCACCCGGTCCGGGTATGACCCATGCATGGTTGTTCACGGGTCCGCCGGGGGCTGGTCGCTCCACTGCCGCACTCTTGCTCGCTGCGGGACTCGAATGCGACCAGGGCGGCTGTGGTACTTGCCGCAGTTGTCAGGACGTACTCCGCGATACGCATGATGATGTCATCCGCTTCGTGCCACAGCAGTTGCAGATCACGCGTGACGAAGCATCCGGCCTGATTCGACAGGCGGCACACATGCCGGTGCGTGGACACTGGACAGTTATCGCCGTTGAGGATGCAGATCGACTCAATGAGGTCAGTGGCAACATGCTGCTGAAAAGCATTGAGGAGCCGACACCGCACACCATTTGGCTGCTGTGCGCTCCCAGTGTGGAAGACGTCCTGCCGACGATTCGGAGTCGCTGCCGAGTGCAGGTGTTGCGAACGCCGAGCTGGCGCGATGTTGCCGAACTGTTGGAACGCGATGGAATTGACCGTTCCATGGCGGCACATGCAGCTCGTGCGGCCCAAGGCCATGTTGGGCGGGCTCGCGCATTAGCAACCGACGAGGAAGCTCGACGGCATCGTCACGAGATCTTGCGTATCCCGCTCCAGCTCAATGACTTGCCGGCCTGCTTCGCTGTTGCCGCAGACATCAGCACCGCTGCAACCGAGGATGCCAATCGCACCACCGCGCTGCTAGACGAACGAGAACGCGCCGATTTGCTCACTGCCTATGGCGAAGGTGCGACGGGCGTGACCAAGGCGCGCATCGAGCGACTGGCGCGAGGGGCGATCAAAGAACTCGAGGCAAGACAGAAGAGTCGTCGTACGCGGGCCGTGCGAGATCGTTTGGACCGTTCGCTGGTTGATCTCTTGTCGTTCTACCGCGATGTCTTGATGCTGCAACTGGACACTGGCCTGGACCTCATCAACGAGGAACTTCGAGCGCAGTTGATGCACGTCGTTGCGGTTTCGACGCCCACGCGCACTCGGGCCCGTATGGATGCAATAGAGCGCGCGCGGCGCCTCTTCGATTCGAATGCGCAGCCACAGTTGGTGCTCGAGGCGCTCACTGTCGAATTGGGTCGAGCATGAAGCGCTTCTCAGTCGTCGCAGCTGCAGCGGCCTTTGCGTTACTGGTGACCGCCTGCGCATCAGGCGACTCCGCTGTGGCTTCGACCCCAGTAGCGCAACCCAAGGTTCCCGCAGCGCTCAAATCGTTTTATGCACAGAAACTCACGTGGAAGCCGTGTCACACCAAACTGCAATGCGCCAGCTTCCGCGTGCCGATCGACTACGCCGACCCGAGTGGCCGCACCATCAGCATCTTGGTTGGTCGGGCCAAGGCCACGGGCACCTCACATGGTGCTCTCGTCGTGAATCCGGGCGGACCAGGTGGCAGTGGCGTCGAGTACATCAGCGAGCCGGCGTATGCCGTTTCCACGACGGCTCGTCGCAACTTCGATCTCGTCAGTTTTGACACCCGCGGCACGGGTGCGAGTGCACCACTGTGGTGCCTCAAGGGCAAGCAGCTCGATGCCTTCCTCGACGTCGATCCCACTCCCGATACGGCGGCCGAAGCCGACGGTATTGGCAATGCCGGATCTTCCTTGGCCGCCGCCTGTAAGGCGGAGAACGCGGCGCTGATGGAACACATGTCGACCCCTGAAATCGCGAAGGACATGGACGTCCTGCGGGCACTTCTCGGGGAGCAGCGCTTGCGGTACCTCGGCAAGTCTTGGGGCACCGCTCTCGGCACTGTGTACGCGGCCTTGTTCCCTACCCGGGTTGGTTCATTCGTGCTTGACGGAGCGGTTGACCTGCAGGTGTCTCCGCAGCAAGGCGCTTTTGACCAAGGGGCCGGTTTCGAACGGGAAATCAATCGTTTCCTGACCTGGTGTCTCGATCAAGGTCGCTGTCCGCTCGGTGCAACCAGGCCGGCAGCCCATAAACGCCTGATCGATTTCTTGGCCGAGCTCGACAAGCACCCGTTGGCGACAGGTGATCCCAAACGTCCACTGACAGAGGCGCAGGCGCTCACAGCCATCATCGGCCCGCTGTACGTCTCCAACGGTGGTTGGGATTGGCTGCTGTCAGCGCTCACTCCCGCGATTGAGTCGGGAAAGGGCAGGCCGCTCCAAACCATCTTCGATTGGTTCGTCGAGCGCGACGCCAAGGGCGCCTTCGGGTCAAATGCCAATACTGCAATTTACGCAGTGAATTGCCTTGACGGTGCACCTGCTGCCAGCACGATTGCCCAAGCCAAGACGCTCAGCTCGCGCTGGCACAAGGCCCTTCCCTTCATGGGCAAAGTAATGGCGTGGGGTGATCTGCCCTGTGCCAACTGGCCGTATCGCGCGTCCATTGATCCCAGCAAACTCCGCGTACGTGACGTTCCACCCATCCTCGTGGTGTCAGCAACCTACGATCCGGCAACGCCGATGAAATGGGGTCGTGCGTTGGCCAAGCAGTTGCCGCGAGCCGTGCTGCTCATTCGCGATGGAGATGGCCACACTTCGTATGCCAATGAGAACTTGTGCATCGATCGCGCTGTGGACGCTTTCCTGCTTTCGGCAGACCCAGCCCACCCAGATGCACCGAAGAACGGCAAGCGCTGTGTCTGAGCCGCTTCCCGAGGAGGAACGCGGACCAGGGGAGTTCTATCCGGTGGTTGGGGTTGGCCCACATCCAAAGCCTTGGCCGACGGGTGCGCAGTTCGACCCTGATCTGTTGCGAGACGGTGATCGTCGCAATGTCCTGGACCACTACCGGTACTGGACGGTGGCTGCCATCAAAGCCGATCTTGATGGCATGCGACATCCCTTGCATATCGCGATCGAGAACTGGCAGCACGACCTCAACATCGGGGCGATTGTGCGGACAGCGAATGCATTCAATGTGGCTGGCGTTCATATCGTCGGCAAGAAGCATTGGAACCAACGTGGAGCCATGGTCACCGATAAGTACCTGCAGATGTATCACCATGCAGATGTATTGCAATTTGCCGACTGGGCGGACGCGCACGGTCTCGAGATCATCGGCATTGACAACGTCGGCAACAGTCAACCGATGGAGTCAGCCGTCCTGCCGCGCGAGTGTGTGATGCTGTTTGGACAAGAGGGTCCCGGACTTTCGGATGAAGCCATCGCGCGAAGCGCACGCATCCTGCACATCACGCAGTACGGATCCACACGTTCCATGAATGCCTCAGCAGCTGGTGCGATTGCTATGTACGCGTGGGCAATGCAGCACTTACCCCGTTGAACCGTTCCACCTCGTGGCGCTGCCGTTCCATCAAATGGAACTGTAGGGTCCTTTGACCGCACCTCCATGCAAACGACGGAAACGCAGATGACGTACGCCTTCCCGTCGCATACATTGGCGTTGGAGGTGGTGCCGCATGATCAGTGTGTTTGACCTGTTCAAGATCGGCATCGGTCCATCCAGCAGCCACACGGTTGGTCCAATGCGTGCGGCGCATGACTTTGCGGCAGGACTTCGTCAGTCTGATGTACTCACGCACGTTGCCCGTGTGCACGTCGAGCTTTTTGGATCGCTCGGCGCCACTGGGCATGGTCATGGCACCGTGAAGGCAGTTGTTGCCGGCCTATCGGGCAATCTGCCGGAACTGGTGGATCCCGAGGAAGTCCGAGCGCTTGAAGAAGAAGCGGGCGAGTCGCTGCAGTTGTGGCTTGGAGGAGCACATCTCATCGACTTCAACATACACATCGACATCGTGCTGCATCGGCGAAAGACGTTGCCGTTCCACGCCAACGGCATGACCTTCGCCGCGTATGCAGCCGATGGCGAACTGCTCGTCGAGCGCACCTTCTACTCAATTGGTGGTGGCTTCGTGGTTGAGCACGGCGAAGCTGGGGCGGCGATCGTGGAAGACCCGCAGCCCGTGCCGTACTACTTCACCACGGGTGCCCAGATGCTTGCCATCTGCCAGGAAACGGGCCTCTCCGTCAGTGAGATCATGATGGCCAATGAGCTCAGCCGACGTAGCGAACTCGAGGTGCGAGCCGAGATTCTGCACATCTGGGAGGCCATGCAGGCCTGCGTGCAGACGGGAATCAAGACGGATGGCAATCTGCCAGGCGGCCTGAAGGTGCGACGCAGGGCGATGGCCCAATATGCGCAGTTACGCGACGATTTTGAGAGCAACGACGCGCTCCATGCCATGGAATGGGTGACGATGTACGCCCTAGCTGTGAACGAAGAGAATGCCGCTGGCGGTCGCGTCGTCACCGCACCCACCAATGGCGCCGCGGGCATCATCCCTGCCGTTCTGCACTACTACGCCAAGTTCATTCGAGGCGCGAACGACGACGGCATTGTGCGCTTCTTCCTAGCGGCAACCGCAGTGGGCTGGCTCTTCAAGAAGAACGCGTCCATCTCTGGCGCTGAGGTGGGGTGCCAAGGCGAGGTCGGTTCGGCGTGCTCCATGGCAGCAGCAGGCCTGGCCGAGGTTCTCGGAGGATCGCCCGAACAGGTTGAGAATGCTGCGGAAATCGGCATCGAGCACAATCTCGGCCTCACCTGTGACCCCGTCGGTGGGCTTGTGCAAATCCCCTGCATTGAGCGCAACGCCATCGGTGCAATCAAGGCCATCACGGCGGCTCGTATGGCCGTGCGCGGCGACGGTAAGCATCACGTCACGCTGGACTCGGCCATCAAGACGATGCGCGAAACCGGCGAAGACATGAAGGTGAAATACAAGGAGACCTCCCGCGGCGGCCTCGCCCTCAACGTCGTCGAATGCTGATCCCAGTCCCTGCGCTTCACGGTCGAAACTGTTCGAAAATGGCGCGCAAGCGCGCATTTTCGACAGTGAAGCGCAGAGGTTTTGCGGCCGTAGGCTGCGCGGCATGACTGATGAGCTTCGACGAGCCTGGCTCGGCACTGCCATCTGGTTCTTTCTCAATGCTGTCGGTTGGGCCTCGATCATCGTACGCATGCCGGAGATCAAGCATGCCTTAGGCGCTTCAAACGGAGTGCTCGGTCTGCTTCTCCTGGTATCGGTTGGCGGCGCACTTTCAGCATTGCGACCGGCCGGTATTTGGGCTGCACGCTATGGCAGTCGTCCGGTGATGATCGTGAGCGCTCTCGCCGGTTCGCTGTTCCTGCCCTGGGTGGCTTGGGTGCCCAATGCATGGGTTTTCGTGGTTTCCGTCTTCTGCTTTATGTTCACAAGCGCGTGCATGGACATGGCGCAGAATGCACATGCGGTGGCCATCGAGCACAGCTCTGGAATCAAGGTCATGGGCCGCCTCCATGGTCTCTGGAGTGTCGGCGGCATCATCGGCGGCGTCATCGGCGGCGGTTTCGCGGCGTTGAACATCGACCTACTGACCCAAGCTGTTGTGATGGCCATCAGCATCTTTGTGGCTGCCCTCTTAGCGAAGGGACTGCTCCTGCCCGCTAGCGCGGATCAACATGAACCGGAACGTCGCGAAGCCGGCAAGAAGCACCGCTATCCGATGGCCTTCTGGGTTCTGGGTCTGGTTGGTTTGTGCGGTGCACTCGGCGAGGGGGCTGCCGGTGACTGGGGCGCAGTACTGCTGCACGATGAGTGGAAGGCGAGCGCCTTCGTCGCCTCGCTTCCATACATCGCCTTTCAAGCAGCGATGGTTATTGGGCGGTTCTCTTCCGACGCATTGACGACGCGTTTTGGGCGCTCTTCGATCCTCCGAGTGTGCGGGGCCATTACGACCATTGGTCTGACGGCAGGACTCCTTATCGGCGATGTCACGGGCGTGCTCGTCGGTTGGTTGAGCATCGGACTCGGCGTTTCCGTCGTGGTGCCCATGGTGTTCAGCGCGGCCGGTGCACTTGCGTTGAAGCAGTACTCCAATGTCATCGCACCGTCGCAGGCCGTTTCTGTTGTATCGGGCGTGGTCTACTCGGCGTTCCTCTTCGGACCGCCGCTGGTGGGCTTCTTGGCCGATGTGTTCAGTCTGCGTTGGGCCATGCTGTTGGTGTCGTTCCTCGGTCTCGGAATCTTCTTCGGGGCGGGCATCACCAAACAAGTGGACTGACGTTCAGAGGCCGGCTTTGTGCCGTCGCTTTTCCAGGTACATGGCCGTATCGGCAGTGTGGAGGAGTTCTTCAACGGTTTCGCCGTCACGAGGGTAGGTGGCGCAGCCAACGCTGATCTCTAGAGCGCGACCACGAACGCGCCGGCTCAGAATCTGTTCGCGCAGCCGATCGATGGTGAGTTCCGCGATTTCTCGCGCCGCCAACTCATCCGTGTCAAACAGGCTGAGCACAATTAGGAACTCGTCGCCACCCAGTCGTGCTGTGAGGTCAGCCGGACGCGTAACTTCGGTCATTGCGGTTGCCACCATCTGCAGCGCAGTATCACCAACCGCGTGCCCGAATTCGTCGTTAATCTCCTTGAAATGATCGATGTCCAGAAGGAGCAGCACGAAAGTTGCTGACCGAGCTCGCATCGTCAGCATGGTGTTCAGCACTGTGTCGGCGTAGCGACGGTTTCGTAATCCCGTGAGTGCGTCCGACATGGCCAAGGCCTCCATGCGCACGCGACGGCCGTATTCGTGCGAGCTTGCACTGCCCCAGATGGCGACCATGAGTATTGCGATGGCTGCGAACCAGCGCGCGGCACCCGAGGAACCCGGACTTGGCGTTGACAACAGCACTAATAGGCACACACCGACGCTGCTGAATGGAAGCGCAACAGCCCAGAACGAAATGCGCTCGCCAGAACTCCGTTCTAGTGGGCGAAGCCACATTCCCCATGTGATGACACAGACGCCAATCATCCATATCGCGTCGAAGGGAGTTCCTAGCTCATGTTTGTCAGCCAGCAACCGTGCCGCGAAGACCGAATCACCGACCGCGAAGAGCGCTAGTCCAACAGAAATCACGGACCATCGGAGCGAGGTGACGCCGAGGGGGAGAATCGAGAGTCCGATGATGATTGCGCAGACGAAAATGTCGAGTGATGGATAGGCAAGCGTGAGCGCCACGTACACGCTCGTGTGCCCTGGCTTATCTCCCGCGAGTCCAATTTCGTAGGCAAAGAGCCCTGTCATTACTGCAGCCACCGCGAGACCGGCCGAAGATGCCCCGAGGGAAAAGGTGAGCCGGTAGCCCGGACGAATCGTTGTCACGCTTGCCAAGAGCGCTGCGAGTAGCAAGATGTAGAAGGCTACGAAAAACACCTCTGGTTGCCAGGCGAGTCCAGAGTCTCCGCTGTCCCCCATCACCACGTAGACGCTGTTTGCCACCGTGTAGACGGTGATCGCAGCGGCCAGCAGTCCCAACGTCCAGCGGTCTGTAACGGCTATTCGCCAGCGCCGCCACGTCAAGAACGAGCACATGACCAAGCTGCCCAGTGGCAACAAGTAGAGCGCGCTCGCCCATGAACTGTGACCGACTCCTAGCAAGAGCGCGATCAGATACAGGGCGGCAGCTGCTGAACTGCCAACCAGGGTGCGCTGCTCACATGGAGTTGAGCGCATCAGGAACCAACGCGATGACGCCATTTCTTGCCCCCGGCGCAAAGAAGTAGCCGAATCGGCGACCTCCATGGCAACGCTACACGGGTGCCAGTGAGGTGAGGAGAGCTAGATCCGACCAATACTCTGTGAGTATCCCGCTGGTGCACTCGCAAGTTGGCGCTTTCGCGAGGTGTTCTGTGCGCGGGAAGCACCATAGAAGGGGAGAAGTCGGACAGTCAGATGACGAAGTCGATGAGGGTGTCTTCGTCGATGCTCCAGTCGACGCCGTCGCTGGCGGCGTGCGTGTGGTGCTCGGTCTGCAGGCCGTTGATGTGCTGCTCAAGTTTCCCGACGCGAGCGAGCAGCTCGTGTACGGCGTTACCGACGGGGTCGGGTACCGAACCGCCGCTGCCGCGGGCCGCAATGTCCTGGCCGGCGATGCGAATGACTTGTCCAGGGACGCCGACGACGACGGAGTGACCAGGCACTGACTTCGTCACGACCGCGTTGGCGCCGATACGACTGTCGTCACCGATCTCAATATTGCCAAGCACTTTTGCGCCGGAACCGATGATGACACGGTTGCCGATGGTGGGGTGACGCTTCACATGCTCAAGGCTGGTGCCGCCAAGCGTCACGCCCTGATAGATGGTGACATCGTCGCCGACGATGGCGGTCTCACCAATGACCACCCCTGAGCCGTGGTCGATGAAGACGCCCTTGCCAATCTGGGCACCGGGGTGAATTTCGATCTGCGTCCAAAAGCGTGCGAACTGTGAGAGGCCGCGGGCAAGGAATCGAACGTTGTGATGCCACATCGAGTGGGCAATGCGATGCGTCCAAAGTGCGTGGAGTCCCGGATACAGCAAAGCCACCTCGACGGCACTACGTGCAGCGGGATCCCGCTCGAGCACGCAGCGCACGTCGTGGCGGACATGCGCGAGAAGACTCTCGTTGTCGTGCATTTAGTCGGTCAGACCTGCGAAGAGCGCGGTCGAGAGGTAGCGCTCACCAAATGAAGGGATGATGACGACGATGGTCTTGCCCACGTTCTCGGGACGCTTGGCTACCTGCGAGGCAGCCCAGAGTGCGGCGCCTGAGGAGATGCCTACCAGTAGCCCTTCCTCGGTGGCGGCGCGACGAGCCGTCTTGAAAGCGTCGTCGGCTTCGACGGTGATGACCTCGTCGTAGACCGTCGTGTCAAGGTTCGCGGGGATGAAGCCAGCGCCGATGCCTTGGATCGGGTGCGGACCCTTGGGCTGACCGGAGAGGACAGCCGAGGCGGCAGGCTCGACGGCGATCACTTGGATACCGGGGTTTTTCTCCTTGAGCACCTGGCCCACGCCGGTGATGGTGCCGCCAGTGCCGACACCCGCGATGAAGATGTCAACCTTGCCGTCGGTGTCGTTCCAGATCTCCTGGGCGGTCGTAGCGCGGTGGATCGCTGGGTTGGCAGGGTTGTTGAATTGCTGCAGCAACAAGTAGTTCGGGTTAGCAGCAACGAGCTCCTCGGCAGTGCGGATCGCGCCACCCATGCCCTCGGGGCCAGGGGTGAGGATGAGCTCGGCGCCGTAGCCACGAAGCAGCGCGCGGCGTTCCTTGCTCATGGTTTCCGGCATGACGAGCGTGATCTTGATGCCACGGGCGGCAGCGACCATGGCCAATGCGATGCCGGTGTTGCCCGACGTCGGTTCCACGATGTTGGTGTCGGGGCCGATGAGACCAGCAGCCTGGGCCGCATCGATCATGGACACACCAATGCGATCCTTCACGCTGTGCGCGGGATTGAAGTACTCCAACTTGGCGGCAACGGTGGCGTTTGCGCCGTCGGTGAGGCGGTTGATTCGCACAAGAGGCGTGTTGCCGACGAGCGCGGTGATGTCATTTGCGATACGCATGAGTGCAGGGAAGCAGGTCTGAGGCGGGCAAGCAACCTGAGGCTGGGTATTTCGACTCTGCGAGACTGCTCTTGCAGAGTCTTTGCAGCGGCGAAGGCTTCGTCGCTCAGGACTTTGGCTGGATGGCTTCCGTGCCGTGGGCGGCGATGTAGTCGACAAGGGCCTGAATCGCACCGGTGAGCGAGGCGAGGGATGTCGTGGCCGCGAGCACCAATCCCTGACGATTTGCGGCGGTGGCGCTCGCAAGCGCAGCAGCACTATCGGCGTACCCGTTCAGGGCATCCACCATGGCAGTGTGCAACTGCTCGTACGCCGCGTTGTTGGTGATGGGTTCTCCCGCAATCTCCTTCGCGGCCGCCGCTAACTCGCTGCCACGACTAGCGAAGGCCTTCTTGACTGCGTCGACGTCGGTATTCGTCAGGTTCATCAAGTCGGTGCTGAGACCGCTGGTGACCGTTGTAATGGCGTCGATCAGGCCAGTGTTGCTTGCCCACGCAGTGAGCGCCAGTTGATCGGTTGATGTAGCACTCGCAGACGGTGAAACGCTCGCCGACGGCGAGGTGGTCTTGCCATCGCTCGCTCCGCAACCGGTGAGGACAAGTGTCAGGACTGCAAAACCTGCGACCAAGGTTGACTTCATGCTCCAGAGCCTAAAGCTGTTGGCGGGGAGTTCCAGAACACCGCAGGTCGACGACTCGCCTTGTTTCTGAAACCGCGAAGTTACCTGCTGGTCAACTTCGGGCTCTAGCCTGATCGCCATGACTTCACACCTCTTTGCGCGCAGGACCGTCGCCGCCATCGCCGCCGCCTCGCTTGCCGCCGCTTTGCTCGCCATCGCCCCTAGTGCTGCAGATGTCACGTATTCCGTGCCCGGTGCACCGACCAACGTCACTGCTTCCGGAGTGCTCGGAGGCGTTCTCGTCTCGTGGAATGCACCCGCCGATGGCAATGCGGCTATCACTTCTTACTCCGTGACGGGTGGCCCCGGCACTTGCGCAGTCACCGTGGCGGGCAACCGCACCTCCGCTCTCGTGCCCGCGATCGAGGGGCAGCCCGCTGCGACCTTTCGGGTAGTGGCGACGAACGCGCTTGGCAACAGCGAGACCGGTGCTGCCGGATCTGCGGTCGCGCCGCTGCACGGCGCTGGGGTGCGCGTGCTTGGACGCTCTGGCACTGCTGCAATGCTCGGCGAAGGTGAGGACGTCGAGTTCAATGCCAGTTCAGTAGCCACGGCGGCCGCCACCCGCAGCGGAAACGGCATGTGGGTCGCCAACAAGTGGGGGACGGTGTCCGCCTTCGGTGATGCCACGGCGATCGCAGCCAAGCTCGCTGGAACCGTGTCGATCATCCCGACGCTCGATGGCCAGGGCCTCACGCTCGTCAGCCGTTCCGGGCAGGTTCGCTCGTTTGGGTCGAGCTCTTTGCGGGCGACGTTGATGCGCGGAGCAGCCGTAGTCGGTGCAGTGGGAACCGTTGATGGCAAGGGTGTGTGGATCGTTCGCGCGAGTGGCCAAATCGTGGCGGTGGGCACTGCGAAGAAGCTGCCCTCGATTAAGAGCCCAGTTGTCGCAGTGACGGCCAACCCACAGCGCACGGGCGGTTGGGCACTTCGCAAGAGCGGTGCCTTGGTCGCTTTCGGAACTGCTGCTGCGATTGCCGGCAAGGTGTCGCAGGGCGTGAGTCTGTCCCACACGGCTACCGGCAATGGCGTCTGGGTGCTCCGCGAAGATGGAACGCTGGCGGGTCTGGGCGATGCATCGCCGTTCTGGGCTTCTGGCATTGAAGACCCGGTCGCGGTGGTGAGCACCACCTCCGATATTCGTGCGCAGTCAGTCACCATCGACGAGTTCTCGGACTTCCATGGCCAGATCGAATCGAATTCCTCGGGCGTTGGCGGTGCGGCTGTCTTGAAGGCCTACTTCGACGCTGACAAGTCGAGAGGAACCACAATTGTGGCTTCGGGCGGTGACAACTTTGGTGCAGCCCCGCCGATTTCTGCGCAGTTCGAGGAACTCCCCACCGTCCTTGCGGAAAACAAGTTCGGTTTGGACGTCACCACACTTGGTAATCATGAGCACGATCGCGATCTCGCACACCTGCAGAAGATGATCAGTGCGTCGACCTTCAAGTGGACGGTTGCCAATTACTCCGACTTCGACACGCTGCAGGGCATCACGCCCTACACGATTATCGAGCGAGGCGGAGTCAAGGTCGCATTCGTTGGTGCGAACAACACCGAGACGGCGCAGGTCGCCACGCCGGGCAACCTCGGCAAGGTCGGCTTCACTGAGCCGATTGCCGCCGTGAACGCGAAGATCCAGGCAGCACGCAAAGCTGGCGCACAACTCGTGGTTGTTCTATTGCACTACGGCTTCGCCGAAATGGTTGCGAACAAGCCGACAGGCCCGCTCTTGGATCTAGCTGCCGGCATCAAGGGCGCCGACCTCATCTTCGGCGCGCACAGCCACCTCAAGTGGTCCGGCCGCGTCAATGGTGTGCTGGTTTCGCAGACGGTGAATGCCGGTTCGCAATACGCACGCAACACCATCTGCCGTGATGCCAACACCGGTGAGGTACTCGGTAGCGCTGGCGAGATCGTGGTTCCGTTCGCGAAGGCTGTGACACCGGACGCTGGAGTTACCGAGTTCGTGAAGAGCTATGCCGACCAGATCGCGGCGAAGTTCGACACCAAGCTG
>CAWATP010000020.1:0-7069 GCA_963784905.1 uncultured Actinomycetota bacterium
CGCAGGCACTGCAGAAGTTGGCCAATATGCAGCGAGGCCTGGATGGGCAGCACGTCGGAGCTACTGACACCCGCAAGCAACGTCCGAGCGGCGGATTCTTCCGCAGGGGTAAGTAATGTCGAGCCTGAGCGAGCGGCTAAGCCAGATCCGCGACCAGGATCACACGCCAACCGCGCCCACGAGGACGTTGTCCCAACGCGTCGGTTCAGGCTCCACGGACGCGAAGGCTGTCGACATCCTCGACGAGTTGAAGGACCGACTGCACAGTTCCTTGTTGGAATCGCTGGGACCGCGCCTCTACTCCAGCGATCTCACACAGACCGACCTTGAAGCTGCTGTACGAGAGACTTTGCTGACGCTGCTGGAAGTCGTTTCGGTGCCGCTCACTACTGCCGATCGCACTCGTCTGATTCAGGAAGTGTCCGACGAGATCCTCGGGCACGGTCCGCTTGAGCCACTCTTACGTGACCCCGAAGTTACCGAAATTATCGTGAATGGCCCCGACAAGGTGTTCGTCGAACGAGGGGGCCGACTGCAACGGACAACGGTCACGTTCCCCTCCGAAGAAGCCTTGCGGCGAGTGATCGAAAAAATCGTTGCACGCGTTGGCCGACGTGTCGACGAATCCAGTCCCATGGTCGACGCGCGTCTCCCCAACGGATCTCGCGTCAACGCAGTCATTCCGCCGATAGCGCTTGACGGTTCATCGCTCACCATTCGCAAGTTCTCCATTGATCCCTTCACTGCCGACGACCTGGTCGTCTTTGGAACCTTCACCGCAGATGTGCGCACACTCTTGGAGAGCGCCGTAAACGGTCGCTTGAACATCCTCATTAGCGGTGGCACTGGCTCTGGTAAGACGACCACGCTCAACGTCTTGTCCAGTTTCATCCCGCACGACGAGCGCATCGTGACCATCGAGGATGCAGCGGAACTGCAGTTACAACAGGAGCATGTGGTCCGGCTTGAGAGTCGGCCCGCCAACATTGAAGGCCGCGGCGAAATCACGATCCGTGACTTGGTGCGCAACTCACTGCGTATGCGTCCCGATCGCATCATCGTCGGCGAGGTTCGCGACGCCGCCGCACTCGACATGCTGCAGGCCATGAACACCGGTCACGACGGTTCGTTGACCACGGTGCACGCAAACACTCCGCGAGACGCGCTCTCACGCATCGAGACAATGTGCCTGATGGCTGGCGTCGATCTGCCGTCTCGATCGATTCGCGAGCAGATTGCAGCAGCAATCCACCTCGTCGTCCAGCAAGCACGTCTGCGCGACGGCAGTCGCCGCATCACTTACATCACTGAGGTGTTGCACATGGAAGGCGAGATCATTACCACTCAGGATCTCTTCACCTACGACTATCGCGGTAGCGAAGGCGCTGGTGGCATCTTGGTCCCGACGGGCATTCGACCAACCTTCATCGAAGACCTGCGCTCACGCAATCTGCCACTGCCCGCGATCTACACAACCGTCACCCTTTGAGGCCCCCCGTGCGGCGATGGATGAGTTGCGCGGCAATCACGCTGACGGCTGCGGTGACGGCATTTGCGACCGGAGTGATTGCCGATCCAGTGGCTTCCGTGACAGCAGCGAGCTGGAGTGGCTCGCAGCTGCGGATGTCGGTGCTGGCAAAATCAGTGCCCCTCGGTGAAGACCTCACAAAGTCCGAAGTGCGGGTTTCCGTCGGCGGTACGACGGTGGCTGGCACAGTGCGGTATGCCGAGTCCTCGCTGACGAACACGACGACCGCGCAATCCATGATGCTCGTCATTGATGCAAGTGGGTCGATGTCGGGCGACAAACAGCGCGCCACAAATCGTGCGGTCACCCAGTTCCTCGCAATAGCCCCTGTTAACGCGCAAATCGGGGTGGTGTCCTTCTCTCGCAGTGCTCGACTCCTGACAGCACCAACCACCGACCGCGCGACAGTGCTCAACGCCATTGGCGGGTTGAAGTCCTCGGGAGCCACTGCACTTTTCGACGCGGTCACGCTCGCTGCCCATGTGCTCGGCGATTCCAAGCCGTGCACGCTCCTCGTCCTCACCGATGGTCAAGACACCACCAGTAAAGCTTCCCTAGCAGACACCGAGCAGGTCCTGCGCGGTGGCGTGTGTGCCGCATCCTTCGTTGGCCTGCAGACGGACAGGCTCACGTTCAAATCGCTGCAACAACTGGCAACAGCCGGCCGCGGCAGGGCATTCACTGCCGCTGACGCCGATGGCATTGCAGGTGTGTTCGCGCAATCACTCACCACGACTAATGCCGCAATCGAGATAACCGCGGACTTCCCAACCGGGTTCCCCAATCGCGACCAGGCCATAAGCGTCGACCTCAGCATCAACCGCAACCACGTCGGCTTCACGGCGAGAGCGGAGCCCGTAGCCTCGCCGGCAGCCAGCCCAGTCACTTCCACCGTGCTGCTCTCGCTCGCCGCTACGGTCTTCGCTGCCATTTTCCTTCTGGTCTGGCTCCTGACCGAAGGCACCAAAACAGCTCACAGACGCCGCGTCGACTCCCTCATCGCCGAGTACGCAATGCGACGCGTCGAAAGCACGGCAGCGGTCCATGAAGACACTGTCGTCGAAACGCTTGAGGATCTGATTCGGCCGATTCTGGTCAAGACCAATCGCAGTGCGCCAATGTCACTTCGACTTGAGGGCGCTGGACTGGACCTCTCCGCTGAGGCCTGGATGCTGATCCGGCTGGGCCTTTCACTCGTGTTCGCCATCATCGCCGGCATTGCCTCTGGAACCGCCGTTGCGGCGCTTGTCGTAGGTGTGCCCGCAGGTTTCATCGCACCACAAGCGTGGTTAAATCATCGTCGCGCCAAGCGTTGCAAGCGCTTTGAAGAGGGTCTTCCGGATGCGCTCATGCTGATGGCGAGCAGCCTGCGCTCCGGCTTCTCCTTGGACCAAGCAATCGTTGCAGCATCCGATCAGGCGGAAAGCGAAGTATCCGGTGAACTGCGCCGCGCGGTCCAAGAGATCCGCATCGGTTCACCGCTAGAGGCCGCTCTCGATCGGATCGCCGACCGCACTGACAGTTCCGATTTCCGTTGGGTCGTCACCGCGCTGCGCATTCAACGCAAATCCGGTGGCAACCTCGCCGAGTTGCTCATCACCGTCTCTCACACCGTCCGCCAGCGAGCACAGATGGGCCGTGAGGTTGCGGCACTCACCGCTGAGGGTCGACTGTCTGCCTATGTGCTCATCGGTCTTCCCATCGTTCTCTTTGCCTTTCTCATGCTCACGCAGCCCAGCTATCTCGAACCGTTGTGGGCGACGAGTGCGGGTCTCATGCTCTCCGGAACCGGAGTTGTCATGTTGCTCGTCGGCTGGCTCACGATGAAGCGACTTATTCGAGTGGATGTCTGATGTTTGTATATGAATCGCTTCCGCTGTACGGGGGAATTGGCGCATTGGCCATCGCCGCCCTGCTCCTTATCTACATTGTCGTCCAAAGTACTGGTGAGCGACCCGACGTAGAGCGTTCGCTCAACTTACTCAACAGCGAGATCGATGCGTGGGCTCGGCACAAGAAGAACATCGAGCCCGAAGAGCCGCTACATATGCAACTCCTGCACTCGGCGAACCCCATTGGTCGCCGTCTCGTCCTACCCGGTTCGCTCAAAGAAATCGAACTACATATCACCTACGCCGGAAATCCTCCCGCATGGAATGTTGAAAATGTTCTGGCTATGAAGGTCTTTTCCGTCGTGGCAGGTGTTGCAATCGGGTTGATCTTTGTCGCACAAGGTGCCGCCAACGGCCTGCTCATCGGACTCGCGTTCGCCGCAATTGGCTACGAGCTTCCCGACTTGGTTCTGCGCAGCATCGCGTCTTCCCGTCAGACCGTGATTCAAAAAAGCCTGCCGGATACGTTGGATCTGCTCACGGTGACGGTCGAAGCGGGGCTGGCGTTTGATGCAGCAGTTTCGCAGGTGACCGCCAACACTGACGGGGCGCTCGCCAGGGAGTTGCAGCGCTATCTGCAGGAGAAGCAGATCGGCTTGTCTTCGCGCGAAGCACTCGAATCGCTCTCGCGTCGAACGACCGTCGAGGAACTGAAATCGTTCACTACCGCACTGCTACAAGCAGACAAGATCGGTATTTCTATCGGCCCCGTGCTCCGCGAACTCACGAGCGAGATGCGTATCAAGCGCCGGCAGCGTGCTCAAGAGAAGGCGCAGCAGGTTCCGGTCAAGATCCTGATTCCGTTGATTCTGTTCATCTTCCCAGTGTTCATGATCGTTGTGCTTGGGCCGGCCATGATCAACACGGTCGCCACCGGCCTCTGAGTCCCGCCGCTTAGGGTCGATCGGGAAGCTCAAGCCCCAATGCGCGAAGTTCGGCGAGTCCTCCATCAACCGCGGTCGTCACCCATGGACCCTCTTCGGTAATGCAGACAGTGTGCTCCCAATGTGCTGCACGCGATCCGTCGAGTGTCACGACGGTCCAGTCGTCTTCCAGCACCTGGGTATCCAAGGTGCCGACCGCCACCATCGGCTCGATGGCAAGTGCCATGCCAACGCGCAACTGCGGGCCCTTGCCGGGCGGGCCATAGTTCGGCACCGGCGGTTCCATGTGCATCTTTGAGCCGATTCCGTGACCGACATAATCCTCAATCACATGCCAGTCGCCATCAGCGCGGACGCAGGATTCGACTGCATGTGAGATATCGGAGAGCGAATTTCCGGCGAAAGCCTTCGCCAGACCAGCCCACAAGGACCTGCGTGTGACTTCATTCAAACGTTGTGAGGTATCGTCGAGAGCGCCAATGCCGAAGGAGACGGCAGCATCTCCGTGCCAACCCTCAATGATGGCTCCAAAGTCAACGCTCACCAGGTCTCCCTCGCACAAGGCGGTTGCGCCCGGAATGCCGTGGACAACCTCTTGGTTGATAGAGACGCAAATCGTGGCAGGAAAGCCGTGGTACCCGAGAAAGGACGATTTGGCGCCGGCTGAGCGCAATTGCTCGCGTGCGATGGCGTCGATATCCGCTGTCGTCATGCCAGCAATCGCCTGTGACCGCACCAACTCCAAGGTATTGGCCACGACGAGTCCCGCTTGACGCATGAAGGCGAACTGCTCCGATGACTTGATCTCGATACGGTTCCCACGCAAGAAGCCCACGCTGATTGCCCTCCACACACCTGCTGCTCAGAGCATCCGATCAAGACTGAGCAATTAGGTGGAATCCTACGAGCGCCCGCGAGCGCACTACGACGCGAAGAGTGTCTGTCCCACCCACTCCCCGCTGCTACGAGCGCCCGGTGGAATCACAAACATCGCTGAACCGACTGCCTGGGTCCATCGGTTCAGTGAATCCTTCACGGCCAACGTTGCCTGGATTCCCACATAGCGGTCGATGTCCGATCCGAAGGCGATGAACAGCAGGCCAGAATCCGCAGCGCCGCTCACTGACAGTCCGTCGTCATAATTGAAGGGGCGTCGAAAGATGTTGCGCTTGGCCTCAGCCCGCCGAATGTGGGCATCCTCTGCGATGACGAGCACTCCGCCGGAATCGCGAGCCACAAAGTCAGGCTTCTGGAACTCTGACGTTCCTCCCAACGGTGCGCCATTGATGACATGGCGTCCAAAAGCGGCCTCCTGCATCGTCGGCGGCACCTGATCCCACAAATCGAGATCCAAGCGAATCCGTCTGACCACCGCCGAGGTACCACCGGCAAACCACGGTTGTGTGGCGCCATCGTTCCAGACTGTCTCGGCGAACAGCGCAGTACCGGGCGTTGGGTTCCCTGCGCCCTCTCGAAAACCCAGAAGGTTCCTTGGGCTTTGTCCGGGATTTACGGCTGGCGCTACATGCCATCCTGATTGCTGCCACGCGCGCTGAGCGAAGGGCATTGCGTCCTTGGTGAGTTCACGCAGGGCATGTGCAACCGTGTTGCCGTCATTTGCGGAGACTTGCAGGAAGACATCGCCGTCCTTCCACCTGGCTTCAATGCGATCGTTTTCGAAGCTTGGGATTTCGTCATAGGACAATGGCCATTTGTCGAGCACACCTGCGGCAACAAACGCCGGTCGACCCAATCCGATCGTCACCGTCAGCGAGGCCGGGGTTCTCGCGAGTTCCGGGTTGCTATCGGCCAATGCGGGTTCGCCCGCCTGCAACAGCGCAGCATCGTCTGACCACAGTCGAAGCAAGCGCTGCAGACGCTCGCTGTCGGTGCCCTGGCGCAGCCGAAAGGCCGTCAAAGTGGCGTATGCCGCCGTCGGTGTCTCGATACCGGGTTGGTGCTCTCCGTGGAAGGGGACGGTGGCTTCACCCACCGCCCCCTCCGTGGAGAGGTCGCCCAGCTTGCTCGCAGCGAGTCCGGCGGAGGTGCCGACGGCTATGCCGGCTGCTCCGGAAAGGCCCATCCCGAGAAAACTGCGGCGATCCATCACATGCCGTTCGACACTGGGGTATACGACTCGGATCCAGCATTCGTCATCTTGACCGGTGCCTTGACCTTCACGATGCGATTGCCTGCGACGACGAGGCGGCCATAGCTTTCGCGCGCCACGCGCTCGGCCGTGCGGACCGCCTCGTCGCGGCTGGTCATTTCCAGCTCGCCCTTGGGCACGTGCAGCGGACGGATTTCGATCGAGCCGAAGCGCGACGAGGGGCAGCGCTTGGCCCAGGCGACGGCCTCTTCCAGCGTCGGCACGTCGATGAAGAAGTAGCCGGCGAACTGCTCCTTGGTGTCGGCATAGGGGCCGTCGAGCACGTCGGTCTTTTCGCCCTCGGTCCGCACCGTGGTGGCGCTTGTTCGATGGCTCCAGCCGCTCGCCGCTCGAAGCGCCGGTGGCTTTGCTCAGCGCCTCGTTGAAGGCGGCATAGTCCTGCCACAGCTGCTTCTGGTCGGCGGCGGCCAGGGCCGGCTCGTCGTGGTGGATCAGCATCATGTAGCGCATTGGTCAGCTCCCGTTGGTTGGCCGGGACGATTTCGGTCCCGATGCCACAATGACGCGACACGGGCGCTGATTTCAACTCGCCCCCGGAAATTTTCGGAGGCGAGCCGGGTTTTCGTCATCTCACTCCGGGCGGGTCGGCCAGATC
>CAWATP010000021.1:0-119715 GCA_963784905.1 uncultured Actinomycetota bacterium
ACACGCGCTCTAGATGCACATCTCGACGATCATCTGAACAAAGAATCTCAATCATCATTACCCCCACGCCGATGTATAGCGAGGACCACTGACAATCGGGTCTTCGAGGTTGGCTAGACCGCTGCACTGGTGTCCCACGGACCCCTCCTCGCGCGGCCAAGTGTTGCGTATGCGCATCGTGCCGAGACGAATAGGCCAAGTCAATGCGCAACGCGGAGGGCGCGCGGCGAATCTACGATGATGCGTATCCGCACCGCTTTCCATTACCATTCCATTGCTTGCGGTGGCCGGGGGGCATCGCAAGCACCCTTGCTTATGGGCCATGTAAGTTGCGTGGCCCCTTCGTCCGTCGGCTTACGCGGGTGAGCGCACAATGGCGCCCGATAGGATTTGCCGCATGTCAAAGGTGCTTGCATCCCTGCCTGTCGGCGAACGAATCGGCATTGCGTTCTCCGGGGGCCTCGATACATCGGTCGCTGTCGCTTGGATGCGCGCAAAGGGTGCCTTCCCCTGCACCTACACGGCTGACCTCGGGCAATACGACGAACCGGATATTGATTCCGTACCGGATCGCGCCGGCGCATACGGTGCGGAGCTGGCTCGCCTGATCGATTGCAAATCGGCACTGGTTGAGGAGGGCTTGGCGGCGATCGCCTGCGGCGCCTTCCATATCCGAGCCGGTGGCAAGCAATACTTCAATACGACGCCACTTGGCCGTGCTGTGACAGGCACTCTGCTCGTGCGGGCGATGCTTGCGGACGACGTTTCGATTTGGGGCGACGGCTCAACGTACAAGGGCAACGACATCGAGCGGTTCTACCGCTACGGACTCTTGGCGAACCCCAAGCTGCGCATCTACAAGCCCTGGCTCGACGAGGATTTTGTGCGCGAATTGGGCGGCCGTACAGAGATGTCGCAGTGGATGACGGCGCATAACCTTCCCTACCGCGACAGCGTCGAGAAGGCCTACTCGACGGACGCGAACATTCTTGGTGCCACACACGAAGCTAAGGATCTTGAGCTGCTCAGCGCGAGCATTGAACTCGTCCATCCGATCATGGGTGTGCGCTTCTGGGATCCGGCGGTCGAGATAGCGACCGAAGACGTCACTATCGAGTACGTGCAGGGCAGACCTGTTGCCATCAATGGTCAGTCGCTGGAAGCTGTCGCGCTCATGGACATGGCCAACCGTATCGGTGGTCGCCATGGACTTGGCATGGCGGATCAGATCGAGAACCGCATTATCGAAGCCAAGAGTCGCGGCATCTACGAGGCGCCGGGTATGGCCTTGCTGTTCATCGCCTACGAGCGTCTCATGTCAGCGATTCACAACGAAGACACGATCGCCAATTACCACGCGGAAGGCCGTCGCCTCGGCCGCTTGCTTTACGAAGGCCGCTGGTTGGACCCGCAGTCGCTGATGCTCCGTGAGTCTTTGCAGCGTTGGGTTGCCTCAGCTGTGACTGGTGCAGTGACGTTGCGACTCCGACGCGGCGACGACTACTCCATTGTCAACACACAGGGTCCGGCCTTCTCGTATCACCCGGATAAGTTGTCCATGGAGCGAACAGAAGACGCCGCCTTTGGACCAACCGACCGTATCGGTCAGCTCACCATGCGCAACTTGGATATCGCTGACACCCGCCAAAAGCTTGAGATGTACGCGGCGCAAGGGCAGCTTGGAGCGGGTCACGTGCAACTGGTGGGTCAGCTCAGTGCGGGCGGCGCTGATGCCATCTCGAAGTCAAATTCCGAAGGTGCTGCGGCACTGGATCGTGCTGCCATGACCGAGGGCAACGACTGAACTCAAGGATACGGGGAGGTGTGCTGTGGTGGAGTTCACGGGTCAGCACATCGTCGTGTTTGGGTTCAAGGGGGTCGCTCGTCGCATCGTCAAGCAACTGGCCAAGGTGGCCGATCGCGTTGTAGTCGTAGACCCAGAGTTGGGCACCTCTGAGCGCGAAACACTGTTGCGTTATGGTGTGGAATACGTCGAAGGCTACGGGCAGAGTATGGACGTCTTGGCGAGCGTCGACATCGCCCATGCACGCGCGGCGATCTGTGCAACGAGCGACGATTTGCGAAACATCGAAATCGCGCTGCTCGTACGTGAACTCTCTGCGACGGTGCGACTGGTTGTGCAGATGACGAACCCAGTAGTGGGGCACGCCTTGCAAGGCGTCACGCAACCGAGCGATGTGTTGGAAGTCGCAGACTTGGCATCCATCTCTTTCGTTGAGGCCGCCGTCAATCGTGCATCACACCCACTGGTGCTCGGCCGTCGCCGCTTCTATGTCACCACAGTGCGTAATCGGCGGGAAGGTCGACTACGTGACGTTTGGGGTGAGGTAGCACCGATCGCCATTCGTGAAGCCAATACTGGTCGAATCGCATTCACGCCAAGTCGCGATGACACGTTCGCAGCGGAAGATTCGGTGATGCTGCTCGGCACCGAGGAGGAGTTTCGCGCCGTCGGATTGGCAGATCGTCTGGAAGCGCCCCGCCCACGTCGCCGCCGGCCGTGGACGCGTCTACGGGAGACCATCTCGGCCGGCATCGGTGCGGTCGACCGTCAGTTCCGCATAGTCCTTGGCATCATCGCCGGTCTTTCCGCAGTAAGCGTGCTCGTGTTGACCATGGGCTACGTCCTGCCCGACGGTTCCAAAATGGGTCTTCGCGATGCCGTCTACTTCACGGTCGAGACGATCGCAACGGTCGGGTTCGGCGACTTCTTCTTCCGCGGACAGTCGCCGGCACTGCAGATATGGGGCATCATCATGATGCTTATGGGCGCGACGCTTATCTATACCGCTGTCGCATTCCTGACGCAGGCCCTGGTCTCAAGGCGGCTCGAACAGTCACTGGGGCGCCAACGTGTTACGGGGATGCGCGATCACATTGTGGTGTTCGGACTTGGTGCGGTGGGTAAGCATGTGGCCATCGACCTTCATGATGCAGGGTACGAAGTCGCAGTCATTGACGAAGGCACTGGCCAGCGTTTCATACCGCAGATGCGCGCGCTGGGGATCCCCGTGCTCATCGGAGATCCAACCCTGCCCGAGACACAGCGCGAAGCGGGAGTGCAGTATGCAGCTGGTATTGCAGTGCTCAGCAATGACGACATGCTCAACATCGAGACAGGTCTGGCGGTGCGAGCAATGCTGGGCGATCGCAGGGTGCCCGTCACCATGCGTGTGTTCGGACGGAACCTGGCACGAGTCATCGATAGCAGTTTGAATATCGGCGCGACGCGTTCCGTTGCCGAACTTGCGGCGCCGTGGTTTGTCGGCGCCGCGATGGGCCTGAAAGTGGTGGGCACCTTCTATGTGGAAGAAGTGCCGTTCATGGCAGCCCGCATCATCGTGAGAACGGGCGATTCTCTGGACGGCCGTGCGGTCGGCCAACTCAGTGTGTCCACTCGCTTCGTAGCGATTGACCGCGTCGACGGCAGCTTTGCGTACCCCCTGCAACGCGACAGCGTGTTCCACGCTGGTGATAGCGCGTATGTTGTCGGTCGCTTCGAAGACCTACTCGACTTACTGCGGGCTTGAGCGGTTAGCGCTCGTCGCCGATGCGGTTTTGTTCCGGCAACCGGAAACTGGCGAACAAGCCGAAGAGCACGAAGATTGTGGCAATGAGCGCCACCCATCGCGTCGCCGACGTGAATCCGGCGTGCGCAGCATCGACAAGGATTTTGCCGTCGGGTTGCAGGATCAGGAATTGGATGAGCTGACCCGCAGTGTCTGTGACGAAGGTTGCCATTTCATTCGCGCGGGCCGAAGCCACGCCCTGCGCGATCATGTTCGTGGACACCGATGCAGAGGTCATCACTGCGAGCGAAGCGCCGAGGATGGCGGTGCCAACAGCGGCGCCGACCTGCCGAGCTGTCGACTGCACAGCCGATGCCTGGCCCGAGCGTTCGATAGGCACATCTCGCAAGATGACGCCCGTGAGTTGTGCTGTCGCAAAGCCAATGCCAAGGCCGTAGACGAAGAGGGATGGTGCCAATGCGCCGCGAGTCGAATCGACTTTGAGGGCGATTCCCATTGCCCCAATGCCGATGGCTTCTAGCGCCATACCGATCTGTAGCACTCGGATGGCTCCCATGCGGTGGGCCATGCCAGCGCCGGCACCGGAAGCCAAGAAGGAACCAGCGGCGAGTGCGAGGAGCAGTACCCCGGTTTGCATCGGGTCGTAGCCGAGGGTGCCCTGGACAAACAGTGGCAGCACGAAGAGCAGACCAAATTCGCCGAGGCTCACAATGAGGGCAACGATTGTTCCTGCCCGGAATGAGGGGATGGCGAACAAGCGCAGGTCGAGCAAGAGTGGGAGGCCGGCGACTTGCCTGCGTCGCTCTACGACGACGAAAGCAACAATGCTGATCGCTCCGAGTATTCCCGAGAGTAGGGCTAGGGACATGGCGCCGACGGGCAATCTGAAGGGCCCGAAGTCGAGTGTGGTGATCTGGCGGACCCAGCCGAGCCGTTGTCCTTCGATGAGCGCGAAGACGACGCCGCCGAGTCCAAGGGTGGACAGCGCGATCCCTGGTCGGTCGGCTGTAGTTGCGGTGAAAGGATCCCGGGATTCCGGCATGGTGCGCAGGACCCCGACGATCACGATGATGCTGACGGGGAGGTTCGCGAAGAAGGCCCAATGCCACGAGTGGTAGGTGGTCATCCACCCACCGACGAGTGGCCCGAGCGCGGCCATCCCACCGATCGTGCCGCCCCACACGGCGAAGGCAGTAGTGCGGCTTCGCCCGGAAAATGATGCATTGATCATGGACAGCGACGACGGCATGATTATGGCGGCACCGATGCCCTGAATGGCTCGACCGACGATCACCATCGTTGACGTATTCGAAAGACCGATGCCCATGCTCGAGATGACGAACAGCGTCGCACCGATGACGAAGAGTCGGCGGCGACCCAACGCATCAGAGAGGCGGCCCGCCAGAATCAGCAGCGATGCGAAACTGAGCGAATATGCGGCGACTACCCACTGCGTGTCACTCGTGGTGAAGCCCAGATCGAATGCCATCCACGGCAAGGCGACGTTCACCACCGTCGTGTCTAGCATGATCATCGATACGCCAAGAGCAACGAACGCGAGGCCGGCCCATGGTCGGTGCTCGCGTTGCAGCATGGGGTCGCTCATGGCACCAGTCTTTCGCATTGGTTCGCACGATCAGATTGACCGTGGGGTTTACTCAAACTCAAGATACGTCAAGAACCAGTGCGCGTCGCCCTAAACAGAGGCAAAATGCCTAAGGACCTGACTTTGGGCTGTACCAAATGGGTGCGTGCGCACGGTTGGATAGGCACATGACTTCTTTGCTTGCTGTGCTCGGCGCGGCCGATCCCTCCCTCATCACTGTTGGCGGACTGCCGCTGCACCCCCTCGCAGTACATGCCGTGGTGGTGCTGCTACCCCTGTCGGTGCTCGGCCTGATCGCCATCATCCTCAGGCCTTCGTGGCGCGCGGGATACCAGTGGTTGGTTATGGGTGGCCTGGCAGCAGGCACAGTTGCAACGATCGCTGCAGTCAAGGGTGGCGAGGAACTCGCCGCGATTACTGGCATCACCGATGAGCACCGCAACTTGGGTTCTCTTCTGCAGTACATCGCTATAGCACTGTTGGTCGTGGCTGCCATCTGGATGTGGCAGCAGACACCAGGAAGTGTGCTGGGCAAGGGCGTTGCACCGTTGGCCGCTATCGCTGCGATCGGTCTCGGTTTCGCGACGCTCGCCATCTCGGCGCTGGTCGGACACAGCGGGGCCAACGCAGTCTGGGCCAACAAAATTGCGGCCGCACCTTCGCCGAGCACGTCCGCCACGGGTACCGTCACGAACTACACCGCGGACGTGGTCAAGCAACACAGCGGCGCGACGGACTGCTGGAGCATCGTGGACACTGGCGTGTACAACGTGACCGACTGGATCAACAAGCACCCCGGTGGCGCTGCCGTGATTCAGACGATGTGCGGTGTCGATGGATCAGCCGCCTTCACCGCTCAGCACAGCGGCTCGCAGACTGCCAAGGACTGGCTTGCCTCCTTCAAGATCGGCACCCTTAGCGGCGCGAGCAGCACGCCGTCAACGACACCAACCACAACCCCATCGACAACCCCAACTGCGACACCGAGCACGTCCCCGAGTGCGACGACTGGCTATACCGCGTCAGATGTCAAGAAGCACAGTTCCACGAGCAATTGCTGGACCATCGTGAACAAGAGCGTTTACGACGTCACGAGTTGGATCAGCAAGCACCCGGGTGGTCCTGGAGTGATTCAAGGTATGTGCGGAATCGATAGTTCTGCGGCTTTCAACGGTAAGCACAATGGATCGCAAACGGCCAAGGCCACCTTGGCCTCCTATCGGATTGGCGCGTTCAGCGGCAGCAGCTCGCCCACTACGAAGCCCACTCCGAAACCCTCGACTTCTGCGCCAGCTTCCGGTTACACGGCAGCTGTCGTGAAGAAGCACGGCAGCACGGGAGACTGCTGGACCATTGTGAATAGCAGTGTCTACGACGTCACCGCTTGGATTGCGAAGCACCCGGGCGGACCCGGCGTGATTCAGGCCATGTGTGGTGTTGATGCGGGCGCCGCTTTTACTGGAAAGCACAGCGGATCGGCGACGGCGAAGGCAGCACTGGCTTCCTACAAGATCGGCGCCCTCAGTGGCACGAGCGCCCCGCCGAAGGTCATCAACAAGTTGACCTTGGCCGGCGTGCAAACACATAACACATCAGCAAATTGCTGGAGCATCGTGAACGGCAATATCTACAACCTCACCGCGTGGATCAACCGTCATCCCGGTGGCCCGGGCGTCATTCAGGGTATGTGCGGTGCCGATGCCAGTGCAGCCTTCACTGCGCAACATGGCAATGGTGGCGAAGCAGCCCCCGAGCTGGCCCGATACCTGCTCGGTCCACTGCAAGCTTGATCGAGCACTCATAGTTTGAGGGCGTCACCACAAGGTGGCGCCCTCAATCTATGAGTGCAGCAAGGTCAATAGGAGCGCAGCAGCGCAGGAGAGCATCACCAAGAAGGCAATTGCGAGCATGAAGACGGAGAGCCGTCCGCTGTTTAATTTGTGCATGATGCGTGGGTCGCGCGAAATGAGCAGGACGAGCAGAATCAGCGGAACCGCCACGATGCCGTTGACCACAGCAGCAAAGAGCAGGCCTTTCATAGGGTCGATACCTAGGAACGTCATGGCGAGGCCGACGAGCGTGGATGCGGCGATCACTCCGTAGAAGCCGCGGGCTTCCTGGGCTTTCTTTTCGAGGCCTTCCGGCCAACGCATGGCTTCGCTTACGGCATAGGACGCGCTTCCCGCCAGCACCGGTATTCCGAGCATGCCCATGCCGATAATGCCAACTGCGAAGATGACTTTGGCGAGTTGACCCGCGTTGGGAAAGCTTCGTACGAGCGGCTCAAGAGCTGCTGCCGCGTCGGCCGCCGTGGCGATGTTCAGGACCCCATTCGCATGCAGCACAGTGGCGGTCGTCAACATCATGAACCAGCTACCGAGTTGCGAGATGACCATTCCGGTTGCAGTGTCTGCGCGGATGTCGGCGATGGTGCGGCGCGCAGTGTGTTCATGAGCTGCGTATTCGCGCTCTTCGACTTCCTCCGCTGCTTGCCAGAAGAACATATATGGCGAGATGGTTGTACCGAGGATGCCGACGATCACATACCAGTACTCGCGCGTGTTTTGGATCTGCGGCACGACCGTGGCCTTGAGAATCTCGCCCCAAGGTTCAGCCACGATGAGTGCCGTGGCTACGTACGCGAACAAAGCCAACGCGAGCACCTTGAGAAACTTCGCGTATTTGTGATACCCCACGAAGATCTCGAGCGCGAGAATCCCAAATGTGAACAAGCTGGCAGAGATCGCAACGGGTACGGGAATGAGCAGCGCAATGGCCGCTGCAACGGCGGCGATATCTGCGCCAATGTTGAGGGTATTAGCCACGACAACCAGACTCACCGCTATATAGAGCACAGGTCGTGGAAAGTGATCGCGTGTGACGCGGGCGAGACCATGCCCGGTTACTGAGCCAATACGGGCGCAAGCTTCTTGTACCGCGATCATGAGCGGTAGGCAAAGTGTCAGTGTCCAGAGCTGGCCATAGCCGAAAGCTGCGCCGGCCTGTGAGTACGTCGCGATACCAGAGGGATCGTCATCGGCGGCGCCGGTAATGAGGCCGGGGCCAAGGACACGCATCCACCTCGGATGCTGTTTGCGCTCTGCAAAGGTGCGTGCCGATTTGTGGTTCATTCGCGCCCCCGTCTCTTCAAACGTTTCAGCCGCAATACCCCCGCGCGGTGGCATGGATAACCGTGCTTCAGCGGATGCCGGTATCGCAGTCAATCACGAGCGGTTGCGTCGCCGGTACCACGACCGCAATTTTCGGACAGGACATGCCCGCATCTGCAGTTGCGACCCAATTGCCCCTGGGTAAGCGGAGCGCGAAGCCCTTCCCGGCAACGGCCTTGGTCCTGATCGTGCGGCTGCCGAGGGTGAGGGTCACAGTCGCCTTGACCGACGGGTCCGCGCAGCTCTCACCCACGTGCTGCACGGCACAGGTGGGGGACAGCGAAACCGTGCCGCGGACGACGGTCGTTGCAGGTACGGCGAATAGGGACTTGGCCTTCTCCCAACGAGCGATCTGACAGCCGTCAACCCGAGAGAAGGCAGTGCTGACGCGCTTGCCATTCCATGTGCCGGAAACGAGCGCTCGTTCTGGGCCACCATAGATCATGGTGCAAGCAACACCTGCTGGAACAGGCGCGAGGAGTGCGCGACCGTCGCTGCCCAAGAGTGCCCCGCAGGCGGCTTTGCGGTTTGGATGCGTACCGGATATGGGGCCGCAGTTCAGCGTCCACTGCTCCCATAAACCGACACCAAGATCCACTCTTACTATGAGATGCACAGTGGGGGTTGCGGAGGGGGACGTCGCAGCGCATGCACTCACCGGCAGCGCCACCGCTAGGGCCACCAGAGAACTGATCAGTAGAGATCGACGCATGCCACCATCATGCAACGCTTACTCGGTATGACCTAGGGGATGCCGCAGATACACAGAGAATTGACGAACGGCAGTGCGCAAGAAATGCGAACGCCCCCAAGCTTCTTGGGGGCGTTCGCGTGCGGAGGCGGCTATCGAGCCGTGAGGTTCAGTGCAGCGGTGAAGGCGTCGATCACTTCCTGCTTACTCCACGGCACTGGCGCCTGCGTGATGAAGAAATCGGCCAGCGCCAATTCGGCAAGATGGTCGATGTCAGCTGCTGTGATCCCTAGGCTGCTGAGCACGGGGAAGTTGAGATCTGCTAGCACGCGGCGCATCGCTCGTACAGCTCGCGATCCATCCTTGCTGCCGTCCTCGGGCTCACCCATGGCGTCGGCGACGCGCTCAAGTTGCTCCGGCACGTGGTGACGTTCACGCTCAAGCGTTTCGGCGACGACGAGTCCAATGGTCAGCCCGTGTGGGACATGCTTGACGCCTCCAATGGCCTGACCAAGCGAATGTTCGGCGGTGCAATCGGAAATATTCATGGTGAGACCGGCCATCATGCTGCCGCAGGACATGGCGGCACGGGCGCCTGCGTCGGTGCCGTCACGGTAGGCCGCGACGATGCCGGGCGTCATCATGCGTATCGCGTCAAGCGCGATGGCATCGCCGATGGGCGTGCGGCATTTCGCGACCATTCCGGCAATCGCCTGTGCGAGCGCGTCGATGCCGGTATTGGCGGTCATCGATGGCGGCATGCTGTACGTCAGCAGTGGATCAACGAGGGCGATTTGCGCGCGCAGGTTGGCATTGGCGATGCCCGCCTTTCGCCCAGCAGCGGGGTCGGATACGACTGCGCCGCCGGAAACTTCGGAGCCGGTTCCTGCACTGGTGGGCATGGCGATGAGCGGAATCGTGGGCACCGGATAGGTGGGCGCGGCCGCGACGAAGGCGCCGAAGGTGGTACCAAGCTGGACGCAAAGGCGGGCCGCCTTCGCCGTATCAATGACCGAGCCGCCACCGAGGGCTACAACCGCACCTGCGCCGGATGCGGCGAGTGCTGCGATCGCGTCATCGACCATGTCAATCGTCGGTTCGCCGGCCGGTTTGTCAAAGCGTGTGACGGTGAGACCTGCGACTGCTGCCAAATCCGCAAGCAGCGTCGCGACAGCCGGATTGTGCACCTCGATGCCTTCATCGACCATTAAGAAAACATGATTCGTTCCTAGTTCGACCAGCGTGGCAGGGAGTGTGTTGCCGACGCCCTCGCCGAAGCGGATCTTCACGGGTAGGTGGTTGTTGAACGGTGCGATGACGCCGATCGTCATGGGTTCCTCACTCGGGTTGCGTTGATGCTCTGGCATTTGTTGCGCGGGTCCTCATCACAATGTCTACCCTGAACTGGACGAATGTGCAGAACCCACGACCGTCTGCAGCAGGTCGGTCGTTGTGAGCGTGGAACGGGGCTGCAGGCGGCGTCTCAGGCTCATAACATGATTACTGCTTGATCTTGCTTCCGGTGGGGTCAAGCGGAGGTTTGACATGGAGTTCCGCGTCGGCCAGAGCGCCACCGGCGTTGATCTGGAACCCACCAACGAGATCGTCACTGGAAACCGTGCGACCGTCGCGATTCCACACAAAGGCCAGCGCCACTGCCGCATTGAGCGTGGTTCCCCAAGCTGCCGACGCCACTTGACCGACCGCTTCGCCGTCACGCAGGACAAGTTCGCCGCCCCACAACATGATGTCAGGATCAGTAACGACCAGTGATACGAGTTTGCGGCGAGGGCCGGCTGCTTGTGCTGTCTCCAGGGCCGCTCTTCCGAGGAAGGGAATATCGGTTTTGAGTTTGCAGGCGAAGAGCAATCCAACTTCGACTGGGTTGTAGTCGGGGTTGAGTTCCGGTCCGAACGCGCGGTAGCCCTTTTCCAGACGCATGGCGCTGATGGCGTAATAACCAGCATTGCGTACGCCGAGTTCCGCGCCAAGCTGATGGAGCAGATCGAAAACCGCGCCTGCGAACTCAGATGGGATGTAGAGCTCCCAGCCCAACTCGCCAACGTAGGTGAGCCGAGTGGCGCGTACGGTGGTGAAGCCGATATCAACGAGTTGCGAGGTACCGAAAGGAAAGGCCTCGTTCGAAAAATCGCAGAGCGACGCCCGCTCGAGTAATGCGCGGGAGTTGGGTCCCATGACGCCGAGTACCGCGTAGGCGCTTGATACATCGATCACTTCAACGTGCATATCGGGCTGTCGGTGTTTACGAATCCAAGCCGCATCCCGTGCCACGGAACCGGCACCGGTCACCCACAGGTACTCGTCGAGCGCGGCCCGGGTAATGGTGACGTCCGCCTCGTACGTACCACGCGAGTTGAGGGCACCCGTGTACACGACTCCGCCGACTGGAACTGCCACGTCAGCAGTGCATAGCCATTGCAGCAAGCGTTCAGCATCCGCCCCCTTGACCAGCAATTTGCCGAAAGACGTCTCGTCGAACAGCGCAACTGCCTCGCGGGTTGCGCGCTGCTCCTCATCGACCCAGGGCATCCAGTTCTGTTTGCCCCAGGCATACGCAATGGTGGGGGCGACACCCGCGGGTGCGAAGAAGTTGGGTCGCTCCCAACCCATCTTGGAGCCAAAGCAGGCGTTGGCGGCGACCATGCGATCGTGCAGCGGCGATTGACGGAAAGGTCTTGCGGAGGCGAACTCACGGTTCGGCCAGGGCACTGAATAGTGCAGTCCGAGCACTTCACCGACACGAGCGCGGAGCCACTGGTTATTTCCATTAAAGGGCGCGAAGCGACGGATATCGACGCCCACCAAGTCGGACTGCGGCTCGCCTGTGACGATCCATTCCGCTAGGGCTCGTCCGGCGCCTCCTGCTGAGGCGATGCCAACAGAGTTGAAGCCGGCACCAACAAAGAAGTTCTTGAGTTCCGGTGCTTCACCCATGATGAACTGGTTATCGGGAGTGAACGACTCAGGTCCGTTGTAGAACTTCTTGATCCCCGTCTCCTGGAGTGCGGGCACACGGTGAAGTGCGCTTTCCATAAGGATTTCGAAGTGATCCCAGTCCTCGTCGAGCAGCTGGAATTCGAACGGGTAGGGCAGCTTGTCAGGGGCTACCCAGGGCTTGGCCTCTGGCTCAAATCCGCCCACGACCAATCCGCCCACTTCTTCCTTCATGTACGTGTAGCCGTCGGGATCGCGAAGGATCGGCATCATCTTGTCGACGCCATCAATGCGCTCTGTGACAACGTAGAAGTGCTCGGCGGAATGCAGCGGCACATTGACCCCGCACATGGCGCCGATCGCCTTGGCCCATTGACCAGCGCAATTCACGACGATCTCGGCCTCAATGAAACCGTGGTCGGTATCGACTCCGGCGACGACTCCATCAGCCGTGCGAATACCGAGCACGCGCGTACGTTCGAAGATCTTTGCGCCACCTAGGCGAGCGCCCTTGGCCAGAGACTGCGTAACGTCCGCTGGATTCGCTGTGCCGTCACGGGGGAGCCAGATCGCCCCCTGCAGATCACCGGTCTCCAAGATCGGGACACGTTCGAACGCTTGCGCAGCGGTGAGGATTTCGCATTCCAAATTGAATGCTTCTGCTTGAGCAGCCGTGCGCAAGAGTTGGACCATGCGCTCAGGCGTTCGCGCAACGGTGATTCCGCCACATTCCTTATAACCGGTTGCCAAGCCGGTCTCGGTCTCGAGTGACTGGTACAACTTCGCCGAATACTGGACGAGGCGAGTTCCGCTTTCGCTGGCGCGGAGTTGACCGACGAGTCCGGCGGCATGCCAAGTGGTGCCCGATGACAACTGCCCTTGCTCGAGCAGCACGATGTCGGCTTCACCGAGTTTTGTCAGGTGATACGCGACGCTGGCACCAACGATGCCGCCACCGATGATGACGATGCGTGCCCGGTCTGGAAGATCGTGTGACATAGGGAAACTCCTGGTGTCCAACGCGGCGCGGGTCCGCGAATCGGAAACCCGTTTGCGCTCCGCACGCTAGCAATATCTCAGGACTTCCGAAAGGTCTAGAGTGAAATGGACTCATGTATTCGGTCTAGACGGTAAATACCTCCGTGGGTAGCCTTCACTCGCGGGCCTGGACGCCTGCGTTGCTGCTGATTGGGAACTGAGAGGGACCGTCGTGCATGACGATGTCGAATTCGATGCCCAGCCCGCAGAGGTGATTGCGCGCTGGTGGCGCGCTTCGAATCCAGCGGCGATCTTTGACTTCAACGGCACCCTGTCTGACGACGAGCCCATCCTGCTGCGCCTGTTCACCGAGATGTTCGCCGAGCACTTGGACTGGAAGCTCAGTGAGGCGGACTACTTCAGTCGCTTGGCGGGCCTCAGCGATCGAGAAATCATCGAGACCGTCATCGCCCAGCAGGACCTTCGTGATGTTGGGCTCGTGGATCGACTGCTCGCGGAGCGGCGTACTCGTTACTGCGCTCTCGTCGAGGAATGCTCACCCATCTTGCCGTCGACTGTGGCATTGGTGGAGCAACTCCACGAACGAAAGGTGGTGCTTGCGATCGTGACGGGGGCACAACGGCTCGACGTCGAATATGTGCTCGAGCGAAGTCCAGTGAACGGCTTGTTCTCGGTCATCGTGACAGAGGAGGACGTCGCACACGGAAAGCCAGATCCCGAAGGTTTTCTGCGGGCCTTGGCGCAGCTCAAGGTTCCTGCAAAGTCAGCCGTCGTGTTCGAGGATTCTTTGCATGGCCTTGCCGCTGCTCGCGCTGCTGGTGCGTACACCATCGCAGTAGAAGGGACGCGCACGTCAGCGCAGCTACGAGCGGCAGCGGACGCGGTCGTCGGCGTGCTTGCTCCGAGCCTGCTGGCTGCGCTTCCGACCTAGACGTCGATTTGCGGATGGACCAGCCGTGAAGCGGCCCCGATGCCGGTCTGCAGTGATATCCGCACGCGATCGGGCCGAAAGAGGTCGCGGGCATACTCGACGGCGAGCCCTGCTGCAGTGTACGTCGTGCGCTCGATCAACATGAGCGGAGTCCCCTCGGCTACCTGTAACAGACGCGCTTCCTCTGCTCGTGCCGCCACTGGTTCGAGGACTTCGTTGGCGGTGTGCGGTGCTTGACCGTACCTGCGACGCAGCACGTCGTAGATAGAGCCGCCAAGTCGCTGATCAAGGAGCCCGGGGAATGGGGCGATCGGGAAGTAGGCGCGTTCGAGTGCCAGTGGCTCGCGACGGGCAGTGCGCACGCGCATGACTTCGTAGGCCGATGCTCCGGCAGGCAGTGAGAGCGCCTTCGCCGCCATTGGGCTCGCTGTGACGATTTCGGCAGACACCATGCGAGCGCCGGCGCGAACGCTGGCCCGACGCATTTGCTCAGTGAAGCCGCGGAGGCCTGTGAGGTCGCATTCGATGCGGGGTTCACTGACAAAGGTGCCGCCTGCTCGCCCGGTCTTGCGCAAGACCGTGCCGAGGGACTCCAACGAGGAGAGCGCCTGTCGCAAGGTCATGCGGCTGACGCCTAGGGCGACCGCAAGGTCGCCTTCGCGAGGGAGCCGATCACCAGGGATGAGTGCGCCACTACCAATGACGTCCGTGAGCCAATGTTCGATCTGAGTGTGGAGCGGCACACCAGTGCCCAGCGTGAACGGAGGGTGCCGTTCCAGCCACCGTAGATCGTGCTGCGCCGGGCTCATGGCAACGATGCTAGCGAGTGCGAACGTGCATAACCGTTGCCGCGCTCAGTCGTCTTGCGCTGCGGCCGCCAGCAGTCGGCCGAAGTCGGGACTATTGAATTCACTGACGGCACGGTCGTATTTCTCCAAGCCCCACGTCCAGAAGTCGAAGTCCAGTTTGCTGGTGCTGTCTTGTATCGACGCCCAAAGCATCCAGCCGTACTTGGCAACCAATCCCCACAGATTCGCGCGCGCGGTCAGTGAGGCTGACTGATGACCAACATAGGCCGCAACGAGCCGTTCCAACTGGTCTGGAGTCCCAGCCGCTTCGCTCCAGATGTTTCCGATTTCAAAGAAGGGATCGTTGTTGCCGGAGTACTCGTAGTCGATGATCCAGACCTTTTCCGGTGTTTCGATGAAGTTGGCAGCTAATAGATCGTTGTTGCAGGGCACGGAACGCTGAGGCCGTGCGTCCAGTGCTCGAGTGAGCGCGCGGACATGTGTGGTGAAATCGAGGTATCCATCGGGCAGGCGGAAACCCTTCTCCTGCACGATGTTCAAATAGTGGGGCTGCAGTCGCAGCATGTTGAAATCATTGACGAATCGGGGTCCGCTGTGCAGCAATCGGCACGAGGTGGCAACACGCTCCGCATTGTGGGCAGCCAGCACATCGTCATTCGTCCAGGTCCGCCCTTCGATGAAACGCACTGCTAACACGCTTACCTCTGGCGCATAGGCGATCACCTCTGGCGCGGCGCCCGAGCGAGCCGCAGCAACAGAGTTGGCATGCTCATTCACGCGGTCGATCGCAAGTAAGGAGCTCTCGGGTGATGAGAGCCGCGCGACATAGGTACCGCCGAGTGTCGTCACCTTGAGGTTGCGGTTGGTGAGACCCCCAGAGAGATCGGCAACTTCAATACGATCGGCAAGGATCGGAACCGCGTCGATGCGCGCGATGAGTTCTGGGTTCACATCGTGTTCGGCCACTCGTGTCTCCTCGACAGCCTGACGCCTTGCGCATCAGCGTGATCGGCATGGTAGGTGCTCCATCTACGGGGCGAAAGGTATAGGTCTAGATCGTTTCCTATGCGGTTGCCTTCTTGCGGCAGCGAGTGGGACATGTGCTGCTCTTGTGACTCCAGAAGTCCTGCAAACTGCTGGCACCGCCACAAGTTGATATCAGGGAATGTCTTGTGAACATGGATATCTTCCACAGCACATGGACCGATGGGGATATGGTGGGACCGGACGCAGGCGTGACAATTCCGCCGAGATCCACCAGGGGTGAACGGACTTGACTCCGTCAATTTCTTCGGTTCACGCCCATATGCACGTCAGGAAAGAAGCACCCTTATGAAGCGCAATCAATATGCGCGGGGATTGTCGCTGGCCGGAGTAATAGCAGTTGTAGGACTGCTCGTTCTTCCGTCGGTTTCAACAGCCGCAACGGCGATCGTAAACCTTGGCGCAGCCAAGAGTTTCGCGGTTCTTGCCGGTTCTACGGTCACCAACACAGGATCCACCACGATTGGCGGCACTGCCGGCGGCGAAGTTGGTCTTGCGCCCGGCACAGCTATTACTGGGTTTCCGCCCGGGATTTCTGGCACCCAACACGCTGCTGACGCGAATGCGGGTGCAGCGCAGGTGGCACTCACTACTGCCTACAACGACGCGACAACTCGTCCACCCACAGCTTCTTTCGTCGCACCCTCCGATATCGGTGGTCTCACTTTTGTGGCTGGCGTTTACGCGTACGCAACATCGTTGGGCCTCACCGGCACAGTGACACTCGACGCTCTCGGTGATCCCGCCGCTGTGTTCGTGTTCCAAGCTGGCTCAACCCTGACAACTGCTGCAAGCAGCACCGTCTTGTTAGTCAATGGTGCCCAAGCTTGCAACGTCTTTTGGCAGGTGGGCACGTCTGCGACGCTCGGCACAACTTCCGCCTTTGCTGGGCACATCCTCGCCAATGCCTCGATTACAGCAACCACTGGGGCAGTAGTCCACGGCTCGTTGTTGGCTCGAACGGGTGCCGTGACGCTCGACAGCAACGCCATCACCAATGACAACTGTGCCGCCGTAGTGTCGCCTGCGCCTACCGTGACCGCAACGCCGACGGATACTGCGACAGCTACGCCAACGCCGACAGCGACGCCATCGGAAACACCGACTGTCCTTGCGACAACGCCGCCCACCGGAGAGCTGCCGAACACTTCTGAGCCCTGGTACAACATCCAAGCCATGGCGTTGTTCCTGATGCTCATCGGCGCAGCGGGTCTCATCATCCGTCGACGCACCAGTTGATGTAATGGCTGGTATCCGAGTTCGTGTATTCACTGTCGGTTCGGCGGTGCTGCTCTTGAGTGGCATCGTCGCCTTCGGTGTAGCCACGTTGGAGATCCGCGAGATGGATGCGAGCGTCGGCAGGCTGGTTCTGCCGCCGCTCGTGCCACTTGCGGATCTGCAGAGCCCGGTGTCTGCAGAGGCGGCGTCGTTGTTGGAAACCACAGCCGTCAAGCGGGCAAAACTCGGTTCAACCCTGGGCTCCATCTGGCTGCCTAGTCTCGATGAGCGATGGGCCGTGATCGAAGGCACGCGACGCTCAGATCTCCGGCTGGGAGTCGGGCATGTCGTGCAAACCGCGCTGCCCGGGGCGGGGAGTAATGCGGTGCTCGCGGGACACCGGGAAACGGTGTTCTCACGGTTGGGTGACCTGGTCGTCGGAAACCGCGTGGTGGTTCGCACGACCGCGGGTCGCTTCACCTACCGCGTGACGGGCACACGCATTGTGAAGTCCAATGCGATCGGCGTGCTCGCAGCAACAGCGACGGCACGGTTGACCTTGATCACGTGTTACCCCTTTGTGCACTATGGACCGTCTCCGCAGCGTTACATCGTTACCGCAATGCTCATCTCCGCTGAACTTCCGCTGCAATCCACTGTCTCCTGACGATCAACTTCTTCGCGTGTCTGACGCGTCTGATTCATAGACGCAAGAAGCGCCGCCTTCGGTTCGTTACCCAATGTCGAGTGCCTGGGGCAGTTCGGCTATTCCTTGGCTCCGCCTGAGGGCGTACAGTCAAGTGCGGGTGACCGGGGCGCTTGGCAGAACGGGAGTCATGAGCTTGGTCGACAACGTGATGCAGGACGACCGCTTGTTGAGCGCCGCGCTCGTCATGCGGGCTTTAGATGAATTGCCTGCTTCCTCGGTCATGGTGTTTGACCACGACCTTCGCTATGTCTTGGTGCGCGGTGCAGCGGTCGCGAGCAGCGGGATGCAGCCGTCTGAGTTGGAAGGCAAGCGCGCGGAAGAAGCCTTGCAGGAGGCACGCTGGCACTTCTATCGCCCGCTGTACGAAGCCGCGTTGCGTGGCGAGCGATCTTCAATTGATGTTGCATCCCCCGATGGACAGCGTCGATACAAGGTACGTGTGAGTCCGGTAAGGGATGACGCGAACACCGTCATCGGTGGAGTATCTATTGCGGTAGACATCACTGATGAACTGCAAGTCGCTGAAGACCTTCGCCAAGCTGAGGAACGCTACCGGCTTGCCATCTTCAGTTCCGGCGTTGGCACCGCTCTGGTGGATGCAGGGGGGCGCTTCACTGAAGTAAACGATGCGCTGTGCGAGAGGTTGGCTTATGCCAGGAAGGATCTCATCGGCAGCCATCTTTTGGACTTGACCTATGCGGAAGACCGCGAGCAAAGCAAGCGTGCGTTCGCAGCCTTACAGGATGGAAGTCGCGAGACGTTTCGCCTTCGCAAACGGCACCTCACATCGGCTGGAGCTGTGGTTTGGAGTGACGTCACCTGCTCCGCCCTGCGGGATAGCGCTGGTCAGCTTATCGGAGCTATTGAGCAGCTCGTCGATGTGACTGCTGAGGTCAGGGAGCAATCCGCGCTGGAACAAGATCAGCATCGGCTCCGTGCAATATTGGATTCGCTCGCAGATCCGCATGTGCTGCTAGATGCAGTCCGAGATGTTGATGGCACCGTCACCGACTTTATATACGCCGAAGCGAATCCTGAAGCATGCAAACTTAACGGCCGTACGCATGAAGAACTTATCGGTGCGCGCCTGTTGAGTTTGCATCCGAACGCGGAGTCCTCGGGACTTCTCGATGCATACATCGGGATACTCAACGGCGGCCCGCCGCTCGTATTGAATGATTGGGCGTACCGTCAGGATCTGCTGGGAGGAGCCGAGCGTCGCTACGACGTCCGCGCGGTGCGAGTAGGCGACAGCATCAGTCAAGTGTGGCGCGACGTCACCGATAAGTTCCGAGATGCACAAGCGTTGGTGGAAGCAGAAGCCCGCTATCGCATGCTGGCAGAGAACACGATGGATCTCGTCATAGCGGTAGATAATGAGAAGCGCGTGACATGGGTCTCCACTTCGGTCACCGATCGATTGGGCTATCGGCCGGACGAACTCTTGGGCTCTGCGCTCATGGATCGGTTGATTCACGAAGATGATCGTTCGACACTGCTAGAGGCAGCTGGGCATGCGCGACTTGGTCTGCCTGCGTTGTGCCGGATTCGTTTGCTCGATCGAAGTGATGCCGAGCATTGGGTGGAGGCCGCACCTCGCTCCTTACATAACGACGTGGGCGAGGTTGTCGGCCTAGTCATCGGAGTGCGCGATATTCATGAGGTGGTTCGTGCAGAGCGGGCACTCGAGCACGAGCTGGATTTCGATGCGTTGACGGGCTTGGCTAAACGAGCGCTCGCCGTGAAATGGGTCGACGAAATACTTCGCACCCGCCGTGCTCCTGGATGGGCACTGCTTTGCGTCGGCGTCGATGGCATGACCTCCATTAATCAGGCATTTACGTACGCGGCCGGTGACGAGGTGCTGAAAGCCGTTGCCGATCGCCTGCTTGTCGCTGCTGGCGCACGGGATCGAGTGGCCCGAGTGGCAGGCGACGAGTTCGTGGTGTTGTTGCGCAACATCGAGAGTTCGACAGATGCTGCAACTGCTGCGGAGCGTTTGGCGAACGCAGTGCGCGGCCCTGTGACCATCAGGGACGCACAGATTCAGGTGACTGTGTGTCGGCATCGCGATGGCGGAACGTGCCACCGCTGAGGAGTTGCTGCGCGACTCTACGACGGCGATGCGCCAAGCGAACGCCCGGGGACGCGACCGTTGGGGGTTCCTGGACGAGGCAACGGGCAGGCATGCACGCGAAGATCTCGCCGTCCAGTTTGCGTTACACGCGGCGCTCGACACAGGAGCCATCCAGCCATGGCTTATGCCAATAGCCGATATTCGGACGGGCGCAGTAGTCGGATATGAAGCGTTGGTGCGCTGGGTGCAAGCCGATGGCGAGGTGGTCACGCCGGACAAGTTCCTAGACATTGCCGAACGCACAGGAGAGATTCTGGGAGTTGATCGCACCATGCTGACCGGCGTAGTCGATGCGATGGCGCAACTGCCCGCAGAGATACATGTGGCAGTGAATGTGTCTGCAGCGAGCCTGACATCTGGCGCGTTTGAAGATTGGGTGCGCAGCGAATTGCTTCGAACTGGCATCAAGCCGGCGAGGTTGCACCTTGAAGTGACTGAAACTGCCCTCCTGAGACATTCGGAGAGCATCTCGGAAACGATGGAAGCGCTGGCAAGTCTCGGAATCTCATGGTGGGTTGACGACTTCGGCACAGGATTCTCTTCGATCAGCCACCTCCGCGACCTGCCAATCAGCGGCCTCAAGCTTGATCAGTCCTTCACCATGGGTGTGATGCATCAGGGAAGTCGGGCGGCGCAGCTTTCGCACGGTCTCGCGGGTCTGGCCTCGGCCATGGGAATCCGCACGATTGCCGAAGGCGTCGAGACTGTTGAACAGGCAAAGGTGCTGGCTGAGCAAGGTTGGGAGCTGGGCCAGGGCTGGCTATTCGGCAAGCCGCAGCCGCTACCGTTGAGCTGACACCGTGCACGACGAAAGGCCATCCAAAGGAGGTGGTCGTTCGTGTTCCACCTTGAAGCTGTGTTCCCATCCGGGGCTTCTCACACCGGGGCACATACCCCTAGGGGTATGATAGGTTTACGCCGGATGATTCCGGCCCATACTTTCGAGAGGGTCAATACACCCGAGGATTTGAGGAATACGACATGTGCAGCAAAGTGACTTGCCGTAAGTGCGGCAAGGCAACCTGGAGTGGCTGTGGCCAGCACGTCGATCAGGTCATGCGTGGCGTGCCGAAGGCGCAACGCTGCCAAGGACATGCCAACGACCCGAAGGAGCCCGGCTTCTTCTCCAAGCTCTTTGGCGGAAAGTCGGCGTAAGCCGAAACAGTGACGACGTAAGGAATGGCCTCGGCAGAAGAGCGAGGCCATTTCTGTCTCCAACGGGCCAGTTGCTTAGTGCTTCGCTGGAGAGTTCCCCCAGGTCTTCATACCACCGTCGAGGTTGAACACGTCATAGCCCAAGCCACGAAGCAGCATGGCCGCGGTGTGACCTCTGTGGCCCACCTGGCAGAACACGATGATCTTGCCGTCAGTCGGCAATGCACCGTGACGCTCACGTAGGTCGTCAATCGGGATATGTAGTGCACCGGGGATCGACCCGCGTGAATACTCGTAGTTCGTGCGTACGTCCACGAAGGTTGCACCGGCCGCTCGCAGCGTATCGACCTCAGACCACTGCACGATGCGAGTTGCACCCGAGGCGATGTTGTCGGCGATATATCCGAGCATGTTGACGGGATCCTTGGCAGACGAGAACGGCGGGGCGTATGCCAATTCGAGGTCCATCAATTCAGGAGCAGTGATGCCACCGCGCATTGCGGTTGCAATGACGTCGATGCGCTTATCTACGCCATCTCCACCTACGCCCTGCGCTCCGAGGATCTGCTGCGTCTCGGGATCGACAAGTAGTTTCAGCATCATGAGTTCCTGGCCGGGGTAGTAGCCCGCGTGTGAGCCTGGATGCGTGTGAATAGCCGTGTACTTGCGGCCCGTCGCAATGAGCCGCTTCTCATTCCAGCCGGTGCTAGCGACTGCGAGGTTGAATACCTTGACGATCGCGGTGACCTGGGCCGGCACGACACGAGGCTTCAGGCCAGCGATGTGGTCAGCAACGACACGGCCTTGACGGTTGGCAATGTTGGCAAGCGGTACGAGCGCTGGTCCACCATCCAGCGCGTCGACCTTTTCAGCTGCATCACCGATGGCGTAGATGCTCGGCACAGACGTGCGGTGGTACTCGTCGGTGCTGATGCCGCCGCGCGCGCCGATGGTGAGGCCCGCAGCTTTGGCAAGCCCAGTGTCCGGGCGCACGCCGATAGCGAGGACCACGAGGTCGGTTGCCAGCGTGCTGCCGTCGGACATGGTGACGGTGAGGTCGAGCGCTTCCGCCGTGACGGGCTCGGCGGATTCGCCGTCGGTGCTCGCTCCTTCAAGAATGCCGGTTGCCTGTACGCCGAGTCGCAGGTCAATGCCGTTGCGGGTCATCACATCTTGGACGGTCTTCACCATTTCGGGATCAAAGGGTGCGAGCACCTGAGGTGCGGCTTCAACGAGCGTCACTGCGATATCGCGGTGTCGCAGGTTCTCTGCAACTTCAACGCCGATGAAGCCGCCGCCGATGACGGTCACGTGGCGTGGTGAATCAGCAAGGCGGCCGATCATCGCGTCCATATCTTCGACGGTGCGCAGCGGCAGCGCGCGCTCGACACCCGGGATGGGCGGGATGATGGTGGATGCACCCGGGGAGAGCACGAGTACGTCGTAGGCGATGGTCGCTGTGGTGCCAGTCGCGAGATGCAGCGCTTCCACGGTTTTCGCTGCGGCATCGATGCTGCGAACTTCGGTGCCGACGCGGACGTCGAGGTCAAAGCGGGCGCGCAATCCCTCGGGCGTCTGCAGGATCAACGCTTCGCGATCGGTGATGACGCCGCCCATGTGGTATGGCAAACCGCAGTTTGCGTAGGAGACATAGGTGCTGCGCTCGAGCACGATGATGTTGGCATTGGGGTCTAGTCGACGCAGCCGCGTGGCCGCGGACATGCCGCCGGCGACGCCGCCGACGATAACGATCGTCTTGTTCTCACTCATGCCTTGAGCGTATACCCCCGGGGGTATACGAAACAAGTTCCGTAATGCCCTCTCCCGAGTGATGTATCTCGGCAGAAGCCGAGATATACACGGTAGGAGACGCGAGCGAAACGGGTGCCATCGGGGGCTCAGGCCCGCAGGAAGTCCAACCAAGCAAACCTAGCGAGCGTGAGGGGATACCTCGCGCTCGCTAGGTTTGCGCTGGCCGAACGACTCAAGGACGCGGCACAGCAGATGGATTAGTCGGTGCCGTTTGCGTCCTGATGTCCCGGCTCAGTCGCGTTCATATCAGGGCCCTGATCAACTCCATCGGACGCACTTTCGAGACTATCCGTTTCACTCGCCTCACCCTGTGCGTCATTTGCCTCGAGTGCAGAGTCCGTCTCCTCCGATGTGGACTGTTCCGTTTGGACGAGCGCGTCGGCCGGTGTCGAGCTCGGAGCAGCAACCAGTACTGCAGAGGCCGTCGGGGTGGTGGTCGAATCTGCTGCGATGGCCATGCCTGCACCTCCAAGGAGAGCCAAACTCACCACTGCCGCGGTGCCTGTCGCCACCTTCTTGAATGACATCTTCATTTCAGTTCCTTCGATTGGCGGTCTCTGATCGAGACCGATGAGTCAACCCTGCAGGAGCCTTACTGAGAAGGTGCTGAAGGATCCTGAGAGCGCTTGAATGAGAACAAACGTGGTCATGCCTATCCTGCGTGTATGGATCGAAAATCTCAGGTTCGTTTGTGGTGGATGCGTCGAGGGATGCGCGCGCGCACGTCGATAGCCGCAACGGTCGCGGTGGCCGTTGCCATCGCGGCTGCGGGGGTCCTCATGGTTGTGGTCGTTGACGGCGTTCTCAGCAATTCCGTGGAGCAGAGCGTGGTGCAGCGATCCCGTGATGTGGCCGCACAGCTCGCCTCAAGCGGTGTTGCGGTTGTCCAGCCGATACTGGACGCGGCGCCCAATGACTCGACGCTCATTCAGGTGCTCTACCCGTCACGTCGCGTTGGCGCATCTTCCTCAACCATCGCCGGTGAGCACGCGCTGAGTAGCGCTAGACCAGCCGCGGGGAGCACCGAGGTTTCACAGGTGGTGGTGCCATTTGTTGATGGCGAGATCTACCTGGTCGCAGCGACAGGAGTGAAACTCGATAACCGCGTCCTTACTGTTATTGCGGCCCAGTCGTTGCACGACGTGCAGCGAACCCGCGATTTGGTGGCGGTTCTGTTACTCGTTGGAGGTCCGTTGTTGGTGATCGCCGCCGGATTTGTAACCTGGCTGGCCGTCGGCAAATCGCTCAACGGGGTGGATCAAATTTCTGTCCAAGTCGAAGCCATTAGTGCCCGCGAATTGTCGCAACGCGTGCCTGTTCCACCTGCTAACGATGAGATCCACCGGCTGGCGATCACGATGAATCACATGCTGGGTCGGCTCGAATCATCGGCTGCATCACAGCGACGATTCATCGCTGACGCTAGCCATGAGCTCAAGAGCCCGTTGGCGTCGATGCGTGCAAGCATCGATGTTGCTCGAGTCCTGGATTCCATTGAAGATTGGAAGTCCACGGCGCCGATACTCGATGATGAAGTGACCCGCATGACGAAGCTCGTCGCAGACCTACTCCTGCTGGCAAAGGCCGACGAGGATCAGATCAAATTGCGGCCGGCCTTGGCGGATCTCGACGACATTGTTCGCGACGAAGCAGCACGGTTGCGCGCACAGACCTCATTTGCCGTGACCTGCGACTGCACGCCGGTGCAAATGCTGTGTGATGGAGAGCGAGTGGCGCAGGGGCTTCGGAACCTCGTCGATAACGCCGCAGGCTATGCCGAAAAGACGGTACGAATCTCCTGCTCAGTGCGAGCAGGCAGCGCGATCATTTGCGTAGAAGATGATGGTCCCGGCATCCCAGAGGACATGCGAGCTGCCGCAGTCCGGCGCTTTGTGCGGCTCGATGAACACCGTGCACGAAACTCCGGTGGCTCTGGTCTCGGCTTGTCCATAGTGCGTGAAATTGCTCGACTCCACGGAGGTGAACTTACCCTCGGATCGTCAACATTAGGCGGGCTTCAGATCAGTATCGAATTGCCGCTCTTGGCCACTGCTGACTCGGTGGCAACGAGCTTGTAGCCGAACCCTCGGATCGTTTGCAGGGATTGCAGCTGGAATGGGACGTCGATCTTCTTGCGCAGGTATCCCACATAGACCTCAACGATGTTGAAGGGCCCATCGAAGTTCGCGTCCCAAACATGCTCGACGATGTCACGTTTGGCCACGACTTGGCCCGGTCTGCGCATGAAGAACTCAAGCAGTGCAAACTCTCGAGCCGTCAGCGTGATCTCGTGCCCAGCACGGAGCACATTGTGCGTGCCGGGATCTAAGCGGAGATCGCCAACCTCGAGCACAACGGGTCGCTCGGCAGCGACCCGCCGCAGCAGCGCCCGGATGCGGGCCACGAGCACAAGAAAACTGAAGGGTTTTGTCAGGTAGTCATCGGCACCGAGATCGAGAGCGTCTGCCTGGTCATACTCGCCGTCCTTGGCCGTCAACATAAGGATCGGCGTCCACACTCCGCGGGCCCGCAAGCGCTCTACCACTTTATAGCCGCTCAGTTTAGGAAGCATGAGGTCAAGCACTACGACGTCGTATTCCTGTTCAGTCGCAGCCCATAAGGCGGATTCGCCATCATGCACAATGTCGACCACGAAACCTTCGGCCGTCAGTCCCCGTTGTATGGAAGCCGCGAGATTGATTTCGTCGTCAACGACTAACACGCGCATATGGAACTCCCTCGTCGATAAGGCTATAGATGAATTGCTTGTCGGTGCCGGAATCCGACACCGACAAGCATTGTCGCGGCTAGTCGAGCTTTTCGCCCGTGCCCTTTGACTTGACGGCATTCACCGTCACGGTCTTGGCGCCTTGCGCGCTCACCGTGATGGCAAAGTCCACTGCGTTCGTGGAACTTCGATAGATGCTGAACTGGTTCTCCGGGTAGTGCCCCGCGCCGGTCTGGTTGTCGAAGTAGACGGTTGCCGACTGTCCGGCAGGAATCGAGAGGCCATCGAGCTTTTGGTAGTAGGACTCGCTCGACTTCGTGACACGGTCCGTCATCGTGTAGAACGCCTCAAAGCCCGTCAGTGTCGAAGTGCCGGTGTTCTTCAAGGTGAGCTGGAGTCGATCATTGATCGCTTTCCCTGTCGCCGGATCAACGTTGTCCTCGACTGCTGCCTTGGTAACGGTGAGCACTGCAGCCGTTGCGTTGTTCACGATGGGACTCCCTTGCACTGGCAGCACGAGCGGGGTCTGTGCGGATTGACTCACGGATGAGCTTGTCGTGGCCGAGCTTGTCGTGGCTGAATTTGACGGTGACGCAGTGCCACTTGAGCACGCAGAGAGCGCTGCCACTGCGATAGTGGCAAGTGCCCCGGCCTTGAGCATCGACTTCTTGTTCATGTTGATCTCCTCAATAGTTTCTTGCGGGTGGAGGCGCGAAGCGCGAACGCGATTGCGGCTAGCCATGTGATGAGAAGGGTCCAGGTATTGACGAGGACTCCTTGCGAGACAGTCCCCAAGGACTGCTGGTTGTATTGGTCCTTAATGCCGAGAAAAGCGAAGCCGAACCGCTCGTAGTGCTTGGTAACGGATGCCACCTCAAGGGCATTCCGGGCATTGTCGAACCCCGTGAAATGGGCAAGCACCGCCTTCTCGTCAGTTTTCGCAATTTGCAGGGACTTGAACAAGCCTCCCGGCACCTGGTTATCGGGATCCATCGTGTCGCCGATTTGCGGGAGGATGAGCACAATGCTGAGCCACAACACAAGCGAGACGATGAGTGCGGTGCTCTCTTGTTTGGTGGTGGATGTGATGCCGAGAGCGAGCGCAGTCCAGAACATCAAGTACAGCCAGGACGCGACAGCGACGATGGCGAGACGTACGTAGTCGATCAGCGCAAGTGGAGCGTGCCCAATGAGGAGCACCATCGCAGTCGAGGTACTGAAGATGACAAGCACTGCTATTGCCCAGGACCACGCGAGAGCGAGCAGTTTGCCCACTGCGATGGAGTATTTGCCAACGGGACGAGTCAAGAGCAGTTCGAAGGTTGCGCGTTGTTTGTCTTTGGCAATTGTGCTGTAGCCCATGACGATAGCGAACAAGGCGCCGAGGATTTCGATGTACTCCAAGCTGCCACGTAGCAACTGCAGCGGAAACAGTTGTGGCGCGGCAGCAGTAGTTGTGCTGCCAGCTGCGTGCAGTGCTGCCACGTATGCGGTGTACTGATCGAATTGAACTCGAAATTGTGAAGCGGCAACCGCCACGGACAAAGTGACGGCAATGAGCAAGAAGCCCAGAGTCGCACCAAGGAACCAGTTCCTGCGAAGATCGACAAACTCTTTACGGGCAATGATGATCGCGTTATTCATGAAGCATCCCTCGGAGTCGGTCGCGATTGATCGTCATGACGCCACCGAGGCCGAGTGCCAAGGCGATGATGAGCGTTGCGGCGCTGTTTGAGTAGGCGCCCGTGGCGTTTGGATCATTGAGCAGCAGCGAACCTGCAGTCTTGAACTGCTCCGTGACGGAAAGCGGCCCAACAATCATGTTGAGTGTGTCGAACGATCCGCCATGCACGGCAGGCGCCGGAACTGGGTTTAGCAATGACACGGGATGTGCTGCTGTTCCCAACTGTGGGAGCACGAAAGTCACGATGCTCCACACGCTGATTGGCACGAGCAGTGCCGAGCTTTCGCGACGGGCGTATGCCCCGGCCGCCATGCCCAGCAACACAAAGATCAGCAGGAAAAGTAGTGACAGCCCAAAGAAGCCGAACAGTCGAGTTGAGTCGGATATTCCGAGCAGTTGACGTGTAACGAGTGCAACGCTCACCCAAGTGAGACTCGCTACAGCCGCCAGGATGATTGAGAGCCACAGCGCGATGCCGAGGAGCTTCCCGAAGAGGTACGTTCGCGCCGTTACCGCGCGACTCAAGACCAGATCGAAGGTTTGTGCCTTGCGATCGCGAAGCATCGATGTGACGCCTACGACGATCGCCATGAGCGCGCCGATGAGCACCATGTATATGACGGTGTTTCGCACGTAGAAGAGAGCGGATACGTGGCTAAATGGGTTTGGTGCATGTGTCAGTCCGGCCTTGCGTGTTTCGGCCCAGACATTGCTGACCGTGGAATTGGTTAGCCAGCCAATGAATCCCGAAGCAATCACCATGCTCATGAATACAAGGAGCAGAACCTTCGGCAGCTTCTCCCTGCGCAGGCTCAGCAACTCTTGGCGGGCAGCCGTGATCATCTGATCCATCAGGCTGCCGAACCAATCCGCAGGTAGATCTCTTCTAACGATGCATCATCGGGGAACGATTCGACGGTGGCCTCGAGAGAGTTCTGGTAGGCAAGTTGGCCTTGCCTGAGGATGCCAATACTGGTGCAGGTCTTCGTCACTTCGGATAAGAGATGTGTGTTCATGAAGATCGTCATGCCGAGATCTCGGTTGAGGGCAACAATTACTTCACGCAGTTGACGAACGCCTTCAGGGTCGAGTCCGGATGTCGGCTCGTCCAGGAAGAGCACTTCGGGGTGATGGAGAATTGCCTGCGCAATTCCCACACGTTGACGCATTCCCTTACTGAACGTCCCGACTCGCTGATGCTGGTGGTCGGTGAAGTTCAGATACTCCAGCACTTCCTGGATGCGTGTGTCAGGATGTCGAATGCCGGAGAGGCGCCCGAAGAAGCGCAGGTTCTCCAGCGTGGTGAGGTTGTCGTAGAACTGCACGTTCTCTGGCAAGTACCCGATGATTCGTCTGACTTCCTGAGGGTGGGATTTCGCATTGATTCCGACAATCTCGATGGTGCCGCTCGTAGGCTCGATCAGGGTGGTGAGCATGTTGACCGTTGTCGTCTTGCCTGCTCCGTTATGGCCGAGCAGGCCGAAGATCTCGCCTCGGGCAACCGACAGGTTGAGCGCTCGAACCGCGAGATGCTCGCCAAACTGCTTATTCAAATTCGTCACTTGGATCGCTGATTCACTCATGCGGTCAAGGTAAGTCGTGCTTACTGAGAGCTTGCTGAGAACGTCGAAAAGGCTCTCAGCAATCTCTCAGCATGCGAGCGCTTCCGGACAACGGTAGCGGTGGACCCTCGCCGCGAATCGCTCAGCTCGTCGGGCAGTGGTCATGGGCGTACGGTAGAAGTGCCGGTCAACCGTGTCCGGTGAGCGGAAGATGCAACCGGCGTTGACGGCTCATCGTGGTTGGATCTGCGCCCAATAGTGAAAGGATCACTCATGCCCACATTCACAGCCGGCCGTTTCGCCGGAAAGACGGTCATTGTTACCGGTGCAGGCTCGGGCATCGGCAAGGCCACCGCACTTCGTCTCGCCAATGAAGGCGCCAAAGTGGTTGCGGCCGACATCTCCGCCGAGCGCCTTGACGAATTGAAAGCGGAATACCCCGACCTCGGCTTCGTCACGGTGACGGGCGACATCAGCAAGGAAGAGGGTGCTCAGGCCATCGTTGCGGCAGCACCTGCCACGGTCGACTGCCTCGCCAACATCGCTGGCATCATGGACGGATTCCTGCCGGCTGGTGAAGTTGATGATGCAACCTGGGATCGCGTGTTCGCAGTAAATGTCACGGCGGTTATGCGCCTAACGCGTGCTGTGCTGCCGCAGATGCTCGCAGCCGGTGCCGGCTCGATCGTGAACGTGTCTTCTGAAGCTGGCATTCGCGGTTCCGCGTCAGGCGCTGCCTACACCGCATCGAAGTTCGCCGTGAACGGCTTCACGCAGAGCACCGCAGTCTTCTACAAGACCAAAGGAATTCGCTGCAACGCAGTCGCACCCGGTGGTGTGATTACCAACGTTGACGGCACTTTCAAGTCCGCACTTGCGGGCGAGGTGCTAATGCCGTTCATGATGGCAAACGTGCCGCCGCCGGCAACTGCCGGTCAGCTTGCCGCAACCATTACGTACTTGCTGAGCGACGATGCGTCGAACATAAACGGTGCGATCGTGCCGTGCGATGGCGGATGGAACGCGATCTAGCGAGAATTCCAAGCATGAGGCGGGGCTCCAATCGGAGCCTCACTCGCGGTCTGCGCTATGGAGCGCTGGGTGTCGCAACTGTCGACGCCACCGCATCTTCGGGTCGCGCCGCCGCACCGAGTTGCTGGGACAGTCGATTGGCGGCGCGGGCAACGTAAATGCCGAGCCGGTCAAGGTTCGCACCAACACGAGCCTTGGGTGCAGAGATGTTCAAGGCGGCGACGATTCTGTCCGTGTGATCCCGTACGGGAGCCGATGCTGCAACGACGCCGATTTCGAATTCCTCGTCAGACGTGGAGTAGCCGGCCTTGCGAATCCGCGCTGCTTCTACCAGCAGGCTAGGCAGATCATGCACGGCGTGCTTCGCCTCTACGACATCGAACCACGGCGGCGTTGGAACAGCTATCTCACCGGAGTGTTGGTTGGCGAGTGGGAATCCCTTGCTAGCCTGTTGCGCGTACCAGTCGGCGAGTTCGCCATCAGACCATTCACTCACCAGGACTCGACCCGACGGCGTTCGTAGAGAATCGCTGCCGCGGCCCTCCCAGCTCGCGGTGCGCACCTCGTTCGGGCTGAGTTCACTGACCAGGGTGAGCACGCCACCTCCGCGCAAGACGCTGAGATGCGTCGTTTCGCGCGATTGGCGGGCGATTCGACGCAGAAATGGTCGAGCTTCTCGGACGAGGGTCGCCTCCGCGGTGAGCGCGGCTAGGGCGAAGATCTTGGGTCCGACCCGATACAAACGTGAGTCCTCGTCGCGGCTGAGCAGCCCGGCATCGGCGAGCGTGGACAGTGCCCGCGACACCGTGGCCTTGTCGCGGCCCAGTGCTGCCGCCACCCGCACGACGCCGAGTCCCTCGGGGGCATCGGCCTCCGCGAGCACTTCCAGAATCCGGATGTCACGAGCCAGGCCGCTCGCATTTCTACGCGACGTTTCGGTATCGATGACTCGCTTCGAAGTTGCCATAGTGACAACCTACCATGCGCTGAGAGCATCCTCGGTGGCATGGTTGCGCCGTTGCTTTCGACACTGCATAAAGGAGTCCGCGTGAATGCCCCCGGCGCTTCGTTCTCACGACTCGCCCAGCCTTCCGACCTCGATGCCGTCAGTTCGATGCAGCAGCCGCTCTGGGGAGTCGCATGTTGCGGCATCCCATCTTCTTTGTACATCCCTGGGAGGGACGTCTGATGGCCGACATCAAGCCAACAGTTGGATTTATCGGGTTGGGCAGCATGGGCTCGGGCATGACGCGGAACCTTGCCAAGAATGGCTTTCCGCTTGCCGTCAATGACGTTCGACGGGAAGCAGCAGACGAAGTCGTCGGTATGGGAGCACTGTGGGCAGACTCGCCGGCGGAAGTGGCGGCCGCGAGTGACATCGTTATCACCATGCTGCCGACGCCAAGGCATGTGACCGAAGTGGCTTCCGGTCCGAACGGGATTCTGGCGGGCATCGCGGACGGCGGCACATGGATTGATATGTCTACTTCCGTGCCCGAGCCGGTCAACCAGATCGCTGTCGCGAATGCGCACCGGGGTCTGCACTTGCTTGATGCTCCGGTGTCGGGGATGTCGGTTGGTGCTGCAAACGGCACGTTGCAGATCTTCGTGGGTGCGGAAACCGAGGACTACCTGCGTGTTCGACCCGTGCTTGAAGGCATGGGTGACCCCAAGCGCATCCTTCACGTTGGCGGCAAGGGTGCGGGCTACGCCGTGAAACTCATGATTAATCAACTCTGGTTCTCGCATCTTGTCGCCACCGCCGAAGTTCTAGCAATCGGAGTTCGGGCAGGCGTCGATCTTGGAGTTCTGCGCGACTCTCTTGTCGCCAGCCCGGCCAATTCGAACTTCGTCGAACACGATGTCATGTGCATCCTCAACGATGGTGATTACGACGAAGGATTTGCCATCGCACTTGCCTGCAAGGACCTGGGGCTTTCCGTCGATCTTGCACGTTCGGTCGGCGTGCCGGCAGAACTGTCAGCACTGGTGGAGCAGGTGTACCGTCGAGCGAAGGCATCGTACGGAGACCACGCTGGCGAGATGACGCCGGTAAAGCTCTATGAGGACCTCATCGGAATGCCGCTGCGACTTGCGCGTGAACAGGGATGACTGATCCCTCACGGGAAGCGGCGCTCCTGGAGCGCACGCCAACCGGACTGTTCATTGCCGGCAAGTGGCGTGAGGCCGAAGGTGGCTCCACCTTCGAAGTGCAGGATCCCTCGACGGGGGCCGTGCTCGCCACGGTGGCCAATGCAAGTGCCGCGGACGGTCTGGATGCGCTCGCCGCGGCTCATGCTGCGCAAGATTCGTGGGCTAAGACGCCCGCTCGGCAGCGCGGCGAGATTCTCCAGCGCGCTTTTGCGTTGGTGCGTGAGCACACCGACGACTTGGCTCTGCTCATGACCCTGGAGATGGGCAAACCGCTGGCCGAGTCCAGAGGAGAAGTCGCCTACGCCAATGAATTCCTTCGCTGGTTCGCTGAAGAAGCTCCGCGCATCGCAGGTCGCTACTCGACCTCTCCCGACGGAGCGACACGACTGTTGGTGAGAAAGCGTCCAGTTGGCCCCGCCTTGATGATCACTCCTTGGAACTTCCCGCTGGCGATGGCGACAAGAAAGATTGCCCCCGCGATTGCTGCGGGTTGCACCATGATCCTCAAGCCCGCTGAGTTAACCCCGCTCACTGCCCTGTATTTCACCCAGCTTATGTGCGATGCCGGACTCCCCGCTGGGGTACTCAATGTCATCCCGACAACGGATCCGAGCGGCGTTACCGGCCCATTGATGGCTGATGCTCGGCTGCGAAAGCTGTCCTTTACGGGTTCCAATGCCGTTGGAAGTCGCCTTGTGGCGGCGAGCGCTCAGCACCTGCTGAGAGTGTCCATGGAGTTGGGTGGAAACGCGCCATTCATTGTCTTCCCTGACGCCGACATGGATGCCGCGGTTGCTGGCGCCGTGATGGCGAAACTGCGTAATGGCGGCGAAGCCTGTGTGGCAGCAAATCGATTCTTGGTACACGAATCGGTGGCAGAGGAATTCACTGCGCGACTCTCTGCAGCGATGGGCGCATACCGAGTCGGCCGCGGCACCGAACCCGAGACCAAACTCGGCCCTCTCATCAACCAGGCGGCAGTCGCAAAGGTGGAGCGTCTTGTTGCTGATGCGGTTGCCGGTGGCGCCGAAGTCGCACTCGGCGGTCATGCAATCGCCGGCGCGGGCTTCTTCTTTGCACCCACTGTGCTAACGAACGTCCCCGCGGATGCCGAAATCGCGCACCAAGAGATCTTTGGCCCAGTCGCGGCGATTCAGACCTTCAGAGATGAAGCCGAGGCCATCACTGCCGCAAATGCAACACCTTTTGGGCTGGTCTGTTTCGCATACACGCGCGATTTGAATCGAGCGCTGCGGCTTTCTGAGCGGCTTGAAACTGGAATGCTCGGCGTCAACACCGGGGTCGTCTCGAATGCGGCGGCACCGTTCGGCGGCGTCAAAGCCTCGGGACTTGGTCGTGAGGGTGGACTCGAGGGTATTGATGAATACCTCGAGACCGTTTACATGGCAATTGCTGATCCGTTTGTAGGAGAGTGAATGGAAATCACAGAATTTGGCCTAGAGATGTTCTCACTGGTCGGCAGGAATGCGATCGTGACCGGCGGAAACACGGGCCTGGGGCAGGCATTCTCTCTTGCGCTAGCGAAGGCCGGTGCGAACGTGTTCGTGCCCAGCCTGGCTCCGGATGACGGCACCACTCAGCACCTGATCGAGACTGCTGGTCGCCGTATGGAGTTCATGCAGGCTGATCTCACGGAAGCAGGTGTACCCGAGCGCATCGTCAACGAGTGCGCTGCCCGTCTGGGATCGGTGGACATCGTGGTGAACTCGGCCGGAATCTGCCTGCTTGACGAAGTGGAGGCGTTCGATCGGGCGAAGTGGGATCCGATGATTGCCGTCAATCTGACTGCGACCTTCGAGCTTTCGCATTACGCGAGCAAGCTCATGCGGCAGCAGGGCCATGGCAAAATCATCAATATCGCTTCCCTATTCTCATTCTTAGGCGGTCAGTGGTCTCCTGCGTATGCAGCGACCAAGGCTGGCGTCGTTGGTTTCACTAAGGCCTATTGCGACGAACTCGCGCAGTACAACATTCAGGTCAACGCCATCGCTCCTGGGTATTTTGCGACAGCAATTACGGAAGCAACTCGCTCGAATCCGCAAGCGGATCTGCGCATCACGCAACACATTCCCGCCGATCGTTGGGGCGACCCCGCCGATCTGATGGGTGCGACCGTCTTCTTGGCCAGCTCGGCATCGAACTATGTGAATGGTCACGTACTCGTCGTCGACGGTGGCTACCTCGTCCGCTAATACTCACTGCAAAGGCGCATTTATGATCCCGTCCCGATCCACCTTGAGTCGCTCGCAAATCGTTGAGGGTCTGCGTAATCTCGTCGTAAGTGATGCGGTGATTACCGATGAAACTGCTCTGCGGGCTGCCAGCGTGGACAGATTCAAGAAGTACGCGGCCGTGCACGGAATCTTTGCAGGCCCGATTCCTGCAGCGATTGTGATGGCGCGATCTACTGACGAAGTGGCCAAGGTGCTCGAATTCGCAAACGAGCATCTCATCAATGTGGTGCCTCGTACCGGTGGTACGGGCACAGAAGGTGGTCTGGAAACCATCGTTGAGGACACTGTCGTTCTTGACTGCTCCGCGATGGATGCCATCATCGCTATCGATGCCGAGAACATGCAGGCGACAGCGCAGTGCGGTGTCCCTCTGCAGGTGCTCGAAGATGCAGTTCGCGCCCTCGGTCTGACGACTGGACACTCGCCGCAGTCGAAGCCCATCGCGCAAATGGGCGGCCTCGTCGCCACTCGCTCGATTGGTCAATTCTCCACGATGTACGGTGCGATCGAAGACATGGTGGTGGGGCTGGAAGCGGTATTCCCCGGCGGCACGGTGACGAGAATTAAGAACGTTCCTCGACGGGCCGCGGGACCCGATATCCGTCACATTGTGATTGGCAATGAAGGCGCGCTGTGCGTCATTACTGAGGTCACCGTCAAGCTGTACCGCTATTACCCGGAGAACAATCGATACTTCGGTTTCCTCATGGATGACTTTGGCCAGGCTGTCGATGCGCTCCGTCAACTGGTGACCGCTGGGTATCGGCCTTCAGTCTGCCGCGCGTACTCGACGCAAGATGCACGCCAGCATTGGGACTGGGTCGGGGACAAGAACGTCGTGGTATTTGTCGCTGAGGGGCCAAAGCCTTTGGCGGATGCGACCGCTCAAGCGATCGAAGAACTCTTTGCGACGATTCCGCACGAGCCCGTTGATCCGGCGAAGATCGAGCACTGGTTCGCCAATCTCAATTGGGGACAGGACAAGATCGACGCCGAGAAGCTCGACATGCTCACCAATGCTCGACTTGGGTACACGACCGAGGTGTCCGTGGATTGGTCGCGTGCGGGCGAACTCTTCACGCGCGTGATGCAGCGGGTGGAACGCGAATTCCCGCGTTTCGCAGACTTGAACATGCTCGGTGGTCACTCTTCGCACAGTTACCAAACGGGAACTAACCTCTACTTCGTGTACGACTACGACATCCACTGTGAGCCGAGCGAGGAACTGCGCGAGTATCACGTGCCGCTGAATGCAATCATCGTCGAAGAGGCGCTGGCGGTCGGAGGCTCGATGGTGCATCACCACGGTGTCGGGAAGTACCGCACGCCATGGGTGCAGGAAGAACATGGCAGCGCATACATCTTGCTGGAGGGTTTGAAGCAGGCCTTCGATCCCAATGGCGTTATGAACGCGGGCACGATCTTCCCCGTGGCTGGATTCACCGATCCATGGGTTGGTGCTTCGCGGCCGTGACTGCGCCCTATGTGCTGGCCATCGACAATGGGTCACAGAGCACGAAAGTCCACGTTGTAGACGCGCAGGGCGCGATTGTCGCGTCCGCGCAGCGAGCCCTGCGCCCGTACGTCTACCCGCACCTCGGACAGGTTGTGCACCCTGACGATGACCTCTGGGATTCGATCGCTGCGGCGTGCCAAGACGCGTTGCGGAACTTCAGTGGCGATCCCGCTGAGATTGTGGCGGTAGGGCTCTGCACCATCAGGTTCTGTCGTGCGCTGCTCGACCAGCGAGGTGAACTGGTTGAGCCGGTGTTGAGCTGGATGGATGCGCGCGTGTCTCATCCGCACAAGGACGACCCGCACGTGGCTTTTGTCACCACATCCTCTGGATACATCACGCATCGCCTGACTGGTACATGCGTGGATACCTCGGCCAACTACGCAGGCATGTGGCCCCTCGATCCCCACACCATGCGCTATTCGGAGAATCCGCAGGCATTTCTTGACTGTGGCATGCGCCGCGAACAGTTGTTTGATCTGGTCGATCCGGGCGAACTCTTGGGTCACGTCACGGAATCAGCCGCTGCGCTGACGGGCATCCCGGCAGGTTTGCCGGTCATTGCAACGGCCAATGACAAGGCAGTGGAGGCGCTGGGGGCGGGTCTCGACGAACACACGGTCCTATTGAGCCTCGGTACGTACATCGCTGCGATGAGTTTGGGCGAGACCTGGCGAGAAGGGCCAGAACTCTGGATGAATTATGCGTCGGTGCCGCACGGTTACTTGTATGAGAGTCAGGGCATTCGAAGAGGCATGTGGACGGTGTCGTGGATTCGCGACCTACTTTTTCCTGCTGGTTTTGTTTCTCCTGTCGGTTCCTCGCTTGAGGAATTGCTGAATGCCGAAGCTGCGCTGGCGCCGCCCGGAAGCGGGGGAGTCATGACCCTGCTCGATTGGCTGGCTCCCAGTGATGCTCCGAACCGCCGTGGAGCGTTGTTGGGCTTTGACGGAACGCAGAGTCGCGCCCACGTCATCCGCTCCGTCTTCGAGGGCATAGCAATAACCATGGCGGACAACATCGAAGCTATGGAGTCGGCACTCAACACCTCATATAGCGCGGTTCTGGTCACCGGTGGCGGTGCGAAGTCCGATGTGATGATGCAGATCATTGCCGACGTGCTGGGGAGGCCGACGAGCCGAGCCGCCATCGACGATGCCGCCGGTTTGGGAGCAGCCATTTGTGCTGCGGTTGGAAGTGGCACCTACCCAGACTGGGCGCAAGCGCAAGCTGCCATGGTGCAAGCCGGCACACGATTCGATCCGCAACCGACGAACGTCGCCGCTTATCTGCCTGTTCGAGCCCGTCATCGCGCCATGCGCGCGAACTCCGATCGCCTGTTCACTGCCATCGCGGACGCCTGATTCCCAGCCCGATTGCAGGTCCGGAGTAGTTTCGAATCTGACAGCGCAACACAGTGCGGGCTCCGCCGATTTCATGGCGTTCCGGGATGCCGTTAAGCGCACGTGGTATGCGGCTTTATGCAGGTTTCCATGCGGAGTTCGCGCGGGAAGCGACCGTTTAGCCGTCCATCGTGCCACCAACGGGTTGCGAATATGGCAACAATAGGTGGATCTATTGCATCGACTATCCGCTATTGCAACTATTCACAACCATGGATGTGAAAGCGGACGATCTCGATCTCGGGTTGGACTTGAGCAATATCCATCCGCCCACACTCTGGGAGTACTTCCTCAAGAACCAAGATCACATCCGAGAACTTGCCACGGCGCAGATGCAGTTGTTGGTGCTGGTTATGGGAATCACCGCTATTACCGGCATCGGCATGGGTTTGCTCGTGTGGCGCCGTACCACTGCCGCTGAAGCGCTCACTAATTTCTTCGCTGCCATCCTCACCATTCCGTCGCTCGCGATGCTCACGCTGATGATCGGACCTTTTGGGTTGGGGTGGCTCCCGACTGTCATCTCGCTGCTGCTGTATGCACAGTTGCCGGTGATTCGGAACACGATTGTCGGCATGCGTTCGGTGGATCCGGCAATTCTGGAATCAGCATCGGCCATGGGCATGAGTCGCTGGAAAGTCCTATTCCGCATTCAGTTCCCGCTCGCATGGCCAGTGATCATCGCTGGGTTGCGAGTGTCTTCGATGCTCATCTTCGGTATCTCCTCGATTGCGGCCTACGTCGGTGGCCCCGGTTTCGGAGACTTGATGTTCGCGGGGCTCGCCAGCCTCGGCGCTTTCAACTCAATGAACCAAACCATCATCGGTGCGCTTGGCATCACCGTCCTTGCACTTCTCTTCGACGCGCTCTTTGTCGTCGGCCGTCGACTCACAACCTCAAGGGGCATTCGTGTTTGAATCGTCAGCGGGTACAGAAATCCGTCTCGAGCACCTCTCGAAGACCTACCCAAACACAGACGTACCGGCGGTAGAGGACTTCTCCTTGACGATTCCCGCCGGCGAACTCGTGGTCTTCGTTGGCCCTTCGGGTTGCGGCAAAACAACAACGATGCGACTCATCAACCGCATCATCGAACCCACTTCAGGCCGTATTTACCTCGGTGGCAAAGACGTGACCGATACGCCGGCCGACGACCTCCGCAAGCACATCGGGTACGTCATTCAGCAAATCGGCCTGTTTCCGCATATGACGATCGAAGAGAACATCGCCACCGTGCCGAGGCTCCTCGGCTGGGATCGCAAGCGCATCCGTGCGCGAGTGGCTGAGATGTTGGAGCTCGTCAGCTTGGAACCAGCGAAGTTCGCCAAGCGTTACCCCAAGCAATTGTCCGGCGGACAGCAGCAGCGCGTCGGTGTGGCCCGGGCACTTGCCGGAGATCCCGGCGTTCTGCTTATGGACGAACCGTTCGGTGCATCCGATCCGATCACTCGCCTCCGCCTCCAGAAGGAGTTCCGCACGATTCAACAGGAACTGGGTAAGACGGTGGTGTTCGTCACCCACGACTTTGAGGAAGCGCTGCTCCTGGGTGATCGCATTGCGGTGCTTTCCGACCGCTCGCATGTTGACCAGTACGGAACGCCGTTGGAAATCCTTTCCAATCCGACCACAGACCATGTGCGTAAATTCGTCGGCGATGCAGCTCGGGTACGAATGCTCTCGCTCATTCCGGTGTCCGACATCGAGGGTCGTCCGGGTGCGGCAGCGGGTGCGATGACCCTCGGTGCCGATCAGACACTTCGCGAAGCGGTGGATGCGCTTATCGCCGGTGCTGAGTTCGTCAACATCGAATCCGCGGCTGGCGAGACGAGCCATATCAATTTTGCTGATATTCAAGCGTCGATCTCGCATCTGCGCAGCCACTCGGGTGCACTCGCATGAGTTTCGCTGGCACCTTGCAGTCGCGTTTCGCCGATTCGGGCGCTAGGGAACGAACGATGCGTCTGGTGAAGGAGTTAGGCGTTCAGCCGCTGCTTATCGGTTTGGCCGCTGGCGCGCTCTACCTGTGGATCTCGTCGAAGACGCTGGACAAGATTGAGGTTGTCACGCTCAACCATGTGTTCATCACTGACGCCCTACGAGCACATCTGTACCTCTCTTTCGTATCTGCGGCATTCATTGTGCTGCTTGCCGTTCCTGCTGGGATTCTGCTGACCAGACCTCGATTGAAGTTCGCTGCTCCTGTCGCGCTCGCTTTGGCGAATATCGGTCAGGCTTTTCCCGCCGTCGGACTCGTCATTCTGATGGGCATCAAATTCGGATTCGGTGTGCCGGTGGCTATCGCTGCGTTCACTGCGTACGGCGTGTTGCCGATCCTGCGCAACACCATTGTGGGCCTGCAGCAGATCGACCAGTTCGTGGTCGAGTCAGCGCGAGGAATGGGTATGACCGCAGTGCAGGCGCTGTTCCGGGTTGAAATCCCGCTCGCGGTTCCGGTGATTCTCGCCGGCGTCCGCACAACACTGATCCTCACCGTAGGCGTTGCGACACTTGGTGTCTTCGTCAACGGTGGTGGCCTGGGAACGATCATCGTTCCCGGTCTCAAACTCGGCCGCGAAACCGTCTTGCTGACCGGAGGCGTGCTCACAGCACTGCTTGCCTTCACGCTCGACTGGATCGCTCGAGTGGCTGAACGCATCCTCCGTCCGCGGGGGATCTGACAATGAAGGGAATCCACATGCAGTTGAAGCGTCTCAAGGTGGTCCTCACTGCCACAACAGTCGTCTTCGGGCTTGCTCTCGGTGTTACAGGTTCAGCCACCGCTGCTCCTGCGGCATCGAAGACACTGCTCAAGGGCGTCAAGATCATCGTGGGGTCGAAGGACTTCACGGAGAGCATCGTGCTCTCGAAGATCGTGAAGCAATTGATCATCGCCAACGGTGGCCAGGTCGTTGATAAGACGAACATCAAGGGCTCGGTCACGACTCGCCAGGCCATGCTCAAGGGCAGCGTCGATCTGTACTGGGAGTACACCGGTACGGCTTGGTTCAACTACCTGAAGCAGACCAGTTTGCTTCCTCCGACAGAGTTGTTTGCCAAGGTCAAGGCTGGCGAAAAGGCCAACAAGGTCACATGGTTGCCGATGACCTCGTTTAACGATACGTACGCGTTCGCGATGACGCAGGACAAGGCCAAGCAGTACGGCGTTACCAAGCTGTCGCAACTGTCCAAGGTCCCGGCTGCGGATCAGGTCTGGTGCGTTGAGTCGGAGTTCCAGAGCCGTCCCGATGGTTGGACCGGCGTTAAGGCGAAGTACGCGGTTACCGAGAAGGAACTCAAGGTGCTCGACACCGGTGCCATCTACAAGGCGACTGCCGATGGTCAGTGCACCTTCGGTGAGGTCTTTGCGACGGATGGCCGCATCGGCGCCCTGAAGTTGGTTGTGCTGGACGACGATAAGAACTACTTCCCGCCCTACAACGCAGCCATCACGATGCCCGATCGCATTGCCAAGAAGTACCCCCAGCTCGTCAAGCTGCTCGCGCCGATCGCCGGCAAGATCAGCAACCGCACCATGGCCACCCTGAACGCCCGCATCGACGTACTCGGTGAGGATCCGGATCAGGTTGCCAAGGACTTCCTGCGCGCGGCGAAGCTCATCAAATGAACGAGATCCAGATCGGAGAAGGTTTCGTCGGTAGCGGACCCAACGCCGCGCACACGAATACTGTGCTCGGTCACCGATCTGGACCCGTCGGGGTGGCGTGGGCAACAGCCCTCGCCACCCCGCGAGCGGGGCACGTGCCATTCATGGCTGTTGCCCAGCCAGGGATCCCGGTGAAGCCGATGACGTTGTTCGTTAACAAGGCTGCTATGGATTCAGACCTGCACGGAACGCTCACTTGGGGTGCTGCGCAAGCAGGACTCGCTGCCGGCGTTGCAGATGCCGTGCGTGAAGGCTTTATTCCTGCTGCAACCGTTGATGACTTGGTCCTTATCGCCGCTGTGTGGGTGAACCCGTCAGCTCATGATGAGGAAGAAGTCTTCGCCAACCAGCGGCAGGCCGTCTACGAAGCGCTCGTCCGTGGCGCGCAATCCGCTCCGTCGGCAGAGCAGTTCTTAGCAGCCGCGGAGAACGTAGCGAACCCGTTCTTCCGTCAGGGCTGATCGCCGCAGCATTGTGGTTTCTGCCCATACCGATCCACCGAATCATGTTGCGTCCGCGCCAAACTCGGTCGTTGTACCTGGAGCCGTTGCAACGTTGTGGTTGCTTGGTGGGCTGGTTTATCCGTTATTAGCCATCGCGTCCGAGGAACTTTCGGCGATCCAACTCACGGCCCTGCGGACGACGGGCGCGGTTGTCCTCACGACACCGCTCTTGGTCTTTCGGCTGCGTGGACGAGTTCGGGACTTGCTCTCCTTTCGCCTGCTCTGGCCCAACGTCGTCGCTGGCATTGCGTTCTATCCGGTTGGCAATGGTCTGCTCACTTGGGCAAGTTCACGGCTGCCGAGTTCACTGACAGCGCTCGCCTTCGCGCTGCTGCCTGTGCTTGCAACGGCCGTCTCAGCTCTCCGCGGGAATCGCATCTCGCGCGGAGTGTGGATCGGCGTATTCGGCGCGGTGCTGAGCATGAGTGTTGTCGTGGGAGCTCCAGGCGCGCAGGTGTCGTTGGTGCCCTTGGCTGCCGCCCTGGGCTCCGTGGCCTGCTGGTTTGCTGGAACGGAGTTCTGGGCCGCGCGCGGCCTGGGTGGCGACCTCATTGTCAGCGTTTGGCTTCAACTTGCGATCGGCGCGATCGGATGCTGGATAACCGTCGGCACCGTAGATTCCAGCTCACCGCCATGGTCCGCCGCATTTCAACCGGTGGTGCTGTTTCTGGTCTTTGCGCAAGTTGTGCAACATGTCGCCTATCTCGGCGTTGCGGGAAGGGTGAGCCCGCTTGTGTTGACGTCGTTCGCCTTGGTCAACCCAGTTGTCGCTGCCTTGGCAGGGTACGTCCTCCTCGATCAGCGTCTCACGCCGTATCAACTTGTGGCGTCCGCAGCATTGCTGGTTGCCGTTTCGTATGCAGTCCGCGCCAGCCAGAACCAGCGCATTGAGCGGCGCACTAGCGCTTAGTACTCACCCTTGATGACGAAGTAGGAGCCTCGGATGGTGCCGGCCAACTTGGACTTCTGGCGGGCGAACTTGAAGCGATCGGCCAACTCGCTTGGCACTTCCATGCCGTCAGAGAGTTTGAAGCCGACTGCGCGCTTACTCGCAGATGCAATCGTGTACAGCACGTTGATGGAGAGGCCGCTCTCATAGAACACGTACGTCCAGCAGATGCCGTCCACGATGAACTCGGTGGCTTCAAGCGGCGGAGATTCGATCACGATGTCGCGTTCGGTCTTGAGGATGTTGGCAACGTAATTGATGAGCTTCTTCGCCGCGGGCTTGCTTGCTGCATCGGTAGTGAATACGTGGTCGTACTTGTTTTTGAAGTAACGGGCCTCATTCGCGCGCAGACCGGAGAGCGCATCGACGACAGGCGAAGACTCCAGGCCGATAGTGGACACGTTTACGAAATCGACGGCGTAGGTCATGTGCACTCCCTTGCTCTCGACTTGAGAATACGCGCGGTGGCGAGCGCGGAGCCTCTCTCCGCTCTCCATATACTCACAACATGTCGAAAATCCCCACGCTGCCCACTCGCCGCATCGCCGACCTCGAGGTTTCACAAATTGGTTTGGGCTGCATGCCTGCCTCCTGGTCGACTGACTCCGCGAAACATGAACAAGGCATCCGCGCTATACAGGCCGGGTTGGATGCCGGAGTTACCCTGCTTGACACAGCGGACATCTACGCGCCGGCGTGGAATGCGATGGGACACAACGAGCGCGTGGTCGCAGAAGCCCTTCGTACTTGGAACGCCCCCGCCGAAGTTAAGGCGCGCGTTGTCGTTGCCACGAAGGGCGGAATCGCACGTCGACCGGGTGAGCAGTGGGGTCGCAATGCGTCACTCGACTACTTGCTGCGCGCTGTCGAAGCCTCCGCCAGCCGCCTAGGTGTCGATCACATCGACGTCTGGCAGCACCATCGCATGGATCCTTCCATGACCTTCGAAGAGCAGTTTGAGAATGTGATGGCTCTGCGTCAACAGGGCATTGTGCGACGTATCGGCCTCTCAAACGTCAATGCAGATATGTTGCGCCGCGCCATTGCCATGGCGGGAAGCCCGCTCGACGGCGGCGTGGTGTCGGTGCAGAACGAACTTTCGCCCCGCTACCGCCAGTGGATGGATGTGCTGGACGTGTGTGTCGAGCACGGCATCGCATTCTTACCTTGGTCTCCACTCGGTGGTCGGTCCTTCTTCGAGCATTTGCCCACGAAGTTCGCGACGATCGCCGAAGTTGCTGCGGAGCGTGGTGTGTCTCCGTACGTGGTTGCACTCGGCTGGCACCTGAAGTTGGCGCCGGTCATCATCCCGATTCCTGGGACCTCAACGTTGGAATCCGCACTGAGCAGCGCGAGTGCGGCCACCTTTGCACTAAGCGACGACGAGTTCGCTCGCATTCAGACCTCGCTGCCGGAGAGCGATCCCGTGCATGAGGAACTGTTCCCGCTGCCGCCCTTCCGCGACTGAACCTGATTGCCTGTGCCAGTGAGCGCCATTGGACTGCCCTTGGTGCCCGATGGCGCATTGCTTGTCGCCAACGGCAAGCAGGCCCTGTCGCTGGTGGCTCAGGACCTGCGCGATCGCGGCGTGCGCACCCTGCTCGCGCCGGACTACTACTGCCTCACCATGATCGAACCCTTCCAGCTCGAGGGGATTCGGGTGCGTCACGTGGCAACGGATGCGTGCGCGCTGATGGACGCACATTCGTTGCAGGATGCCCTGGACGCCGATGCACGCCAAGCAGTGCTGCACTGCGAGGTGTATGGCGCGCGAGCCGGTGCCGCGCTGGGTGCGGTTCTCGCGTCTGCGCGGGTCACGGGTATCCCGGTCGTGGTGGACGCGACGCATTCGCTCTTCGCGTCAGCACATGGTCCGGCGGACTATCTAGTGGCGAGCCTGCGCAAACTGCTGCCGCTGCCGGACGGCGCCTTCGTCACCGGTGTTCCAGCCGCATCGCCGCTCGGTCGCAGGACGGCCGATGATGAGGCGACGCAGCTCGGGCTCGTGGCGCAACAGCGACGCAGCGAGTACCTCCAGGGACTCGCGTCGCGCGACGACTACGTCTCGGCTGTCGATGGCGCAGAGGACGCGATGCTTGATGCCCGTGATCCTTCAGACATGAGCGACATTGCCTTGCAGCGCCTACGTAATTTCAGTGTCGAAGAGGAGGTTCGTCGCAGGCGAGCCAACGCGCAGCACCTCATTGAGCAGCTCACTGCCGTCGGTGCGCAGGTGATCAATGCCTCGCATGTCGAATGCGGCGTCCTGGTGCGTGTTGCTGATGCGGCCCGTACGGAGCAATCACTTCTGGCGGCAGGAATCATCTGTCCCATCAGTTGGCCGCGGCCGCCAGGGCTGGCACGCGGCGCTGCCTGGCACACCGGCTGGATCACGTTGCCCGTTGATCCCTCAATGACGTTCGAGCGGCTTGACTGCGTCGCGACGATCGTCGAACGTCATAGGTGAGCGCGAACACGCTTTTGTACACTCGACAAATGGTGCTGCGCTGATCGATGCGCCCGTGGTTCGAGTCGTCGCGCAACGCGTGTACAACCTGGTTGCCAGATACCGTCACCGACTCCCCGGCGGCACCGCAGAGTGCCGCCTGCCCTGACGTCCGGCGCGTTCGGCGTCGAGAAGCATCCGTTGCCACGCACGCGGCAAGGACGGGCCACCGCGCGACGATGAATCGGGCCGCTCCGCTGTTATCTTCATGCGATGTCGATCGAGAATACCCACCTCACATCACTGGCAGCTGAGCAAGAGAAGCGACTCGTCAAGTCCCTAGGGCGCTTCGACATCGTCTTCTTCATCTTGGCTGCGTACATCTCCTTGGACACGATCGGGAGCATCGCCGCAGGCGGCACGCAGTCGCTCTTCTGGGCTGTGTTCATTGTCATCACCTTCATGGTCCCGAACGCGTTTCTTTTCGCGGAGACCGGATCAGCCTTTCCCGAGGAGGGCGGGCCATACCAATGGGTGAAGTTCGCGTTCGGACGCCTGCCCGCGGGCATCTTCTCCGTCCTCTACTGGGTCACGAACCCGATCTGGCTCGGCGGTTCGCTGTGCTTCGTCGCATTCGAGGCCTACAGCGCGTACCTCGTGCACACCGAGTCGGGCTCCATCGGCGAGTGGGTGTTCAAGCTTGGCTTCATCTGGGTCGCCATCGCCCTCGCGGTCGTGAGTCTCAAGTTCGGCAAGCGCATTGTGAACATCGCGGCACAGGCGAAGATCGGCGTACTCGCCATCATGGTGATCACGACCGCCATCTATGGTTTCCAGCACGGCTTCCAGCGTTTCGACTTCGGCGGCATGACCCCGAGCATCAGCGGGTTCATGGCCGTCGCACCAATCATCCTGTTCTCGTACGTGGGGTTCGAGGCGCCGAATGCGGCAGCGGGCGAGATGTACGACCCGCAGCGGGACACCGCTCCGTCGATCCGCATCGGCTCGATCGTTTCAGCACTCGCCTATGTCCTGCCCGTGCTCGCCATCCTGCTCGTCGTCCCGGCGAAGGAAGTCGGCGGACTCGCAGGCTTCATGGATGCAGTGCACACCGTGTTCAGCATCTACGGCGGTGCCGCGCCCTTCCTGCTCGGTGTGGCCGCATTGCTGTTCATCGCCGGGCTCCTGGGCCTCGGCTCGTCATGGATGATGTCGACTGATCGCGTACAGGCGATTGCCGCCGCTGATGGTGCATTCCTCAACGGCTGGTTCGGAGAGTTCAGCCGGCGCTTCGGGACGCCGATTCGCGTGAACCTGCTCTCGGGCGTGATGTCGACGATCTTCCTCATCGCGGGCATGCAGTTGGTGAGCGGCGACACAGGCGCGGTTTTCGCGGTGGTACTGAGCTGTGCCGTTTCGACGTTGCTCGTGTCCTACCTCATCCTCATCCCCGCGATCATGAAACTGAACCGGGGTTTCCCGCAGGTCGCACGCCCATTCGTCGTGCCGGGTGGGAAGCGCGGATTTCAACTCATGGGTGCGCTCGTCTTTATCTACATCTGCCTCGGCTCAGTTGGCGTGCTCTTCCCGGGAACCGTCGAGGGGCTGCTTGGGATCGACTACAACTTCCAGGAGATCTGGGGACTCGACCGTGGAAGCGTCGAGCTCTTCACACTTGGCACGATCGCCTTCGACCTTGTCGTCGGAGGAGTCGGGTACCTGCTCGCACGCAACGTGCGGCGCGATCTCGTGGCCGCCATCGAGGTGTAGCGCGCAACGGAGTCGCCTTCAGCGCTGGCCCGATCCGTGGCCGACTCAGCCCTCGGCGGGGAAGGCTGCCTCGAGAGCGATTTCCACCATGGTGCGGAAGCCGGATTCGCGTTCCGATGCAGGCGTCTGCTCGTGTGTCCGCAGATGGTCGCTGATGGTGAGGATGGAGAGCGCCGACCGACCGAAGCGCGCGGCAAGCGTGTAGAGGGCGCTCGTCTCCATCTCCAGGGCCAGTACGCCGAGCGCCTCAAAGACGTCAGCCGCATCGGTTGTGTCGTAGAACGCGTCCATGGAGGCGACGCCGCCGACGTGCACACGCACTGGTTTCGCCTGCGCTGCGGACACTGCCGCGGATAGCAATGCGAAGTCCGCGGCGGGTGCGAAATCGAGATCACCAGTGGCGCGACGATTCATGCGGGAGTCGGTGGACGCAGTCATGGCAATGACGATGTCGCGCAGGGCAGTGGTGGCCAATCCGCCTGCAGTACCAACGCGAATTGCGCGCTGCACTCCATATTCGCGGAAGAGTTCGTTGCAGTAGATCGACAGCGACGGTGCGCCCATGCCAGTGCCCTGCACCGAGACGCGATGCCCGCGCACTGTGCCGGTGAAACCCAGCATGTTGCGGATGCTCGTGTATTGCACTGGGTCGTCGAGGAACTCACGTGCGATCCACTGTGCGCGCAGAGGATCACCCGGCAGCAGCACAGTGTCCGCGATCTCACCCGAGGAAGCCGCGATATGGATGCTCATGCGACCGGACGCTACGGGATTGTCCGAGCATTCGTGCGAAGAGTCGGCACCTTCTCGGATTCGAATGCTGGCCACTCGGGCAGAAGCGTGTGGGCTCCGCACTCGCCTTGGGCTCCTATGCCGCGCATCCTTGAGCGCGGACACGACCGACGATCCGATGCGCGACGCACTGTCAGATGGGAGTCGTGGGGGCCTTGCGCTGAGCGGTCCCCCCGGTATTTGGCCGTACGCCGCCAAGATTGGCATGATGGTGACCGTGCACGATGGACGTCCGTCCATCGCGCCGTAACTAAGAGAGCAGTTGTTCAGTGGCACAAGGCAAAGTGAAGTGGTTCAACGCGGAAAAGGGCTTCGGCTTTATCGAGCAGGCGGACGGTGGCGCTGACGTTTTCGTCCACTATTCGGCGATCGAGAGCGACGGTTTCCGTTCGCTTGAGGAGAACCAGGCAGTTGAGTTCGAAATCACCAAGGGTCCCAAAGGTCCGCAAGCCGAAAAGGTTCGCGTCATCTGATTTCGCCCCCATCTTCGTGAGGCTCGACCGTTCGCGGTCGGGCCTCACGCTTTCGTGTCGTCGGAGCGCGGCAGGTAGGCGGCTTGCGCAGTAGCGTGAGCGCTCCGATCTCGACTGGGAGCACCTATGCCGCGCATCCTCGACTACAACGGCCGCGAGGCCATTCGCACGGTGACCGTGGCAGACGTCATCGCGCTGAAGTCGCAGGGCAAGCAGCTCGCGCAGGTGACGGCGTCGACGTCCGCGGAAGGCGCAGCTGCGGAGGCGGCCGGCGTTGAGATGGTCGTGTGCATGTCCGACTTCGTTCCCGCCGTGCGTGCAGGTTCACAGCGCGTATTCTTAACCGCCGCGATCGACTTCTCCGGTGCCGTCACCACCGACGACCTGCTGCGCGACGCGCTTGCAGCACTTGGCGCCGGCGCGGACGCCGTGATCACCGCGCGAGGGCTTGATGGCGTGCGTCGCCTTGCCCATGAGGACATCCCGGTGATGGGTCACCTCGGTTTCGTGCCGAAGAAGTCCACGTTGTACGGGGGAGTGCGTGCGGTTGGACGCACGGCTCCCGAGGCCCTCGCGCTGTGGCGCAAGTTTCAAGAGCTCGAGCAGGCCGGCGCGTTCGCGGTTGAGTGCGAACTCATCCCCGCCGAGGTCATGCGCGAGATCCACGCACGCACCGGGCTCGCCACGATCTCACTCGGCTCGGGGCCGCACGCAGATGTGCAGTTCTTGTTCACCAGCGACGTCTGCGGCGAGAGCGAGCGGCAACCGCGTCACGCCCGTGCGTACGCCGACCTTGCGGCGATGCAACGACAGATTGATGCCGAGCGCGTTCGTGCGCTCACCGAGTTCCGCGCCGATGTTGCCAGTGGCGGCTTCCCGTCCGACGCCGAAACCTCGCGTATCGAGCGGGCCGAGCTCGACGGCTTCCTGGCCGAGCTCGAGGGGTAGACAGTGGCGACGCTGGCGCGCCAGGAGTGCCCGTTGTCAACGGAACGACGTTGCTGCGCCTGGGTCTTTTGCCCACCGAGCCGCCTACACGCTCATGATCTCCAGGAGATCGGCGAGGTGTAGGACGTCTGCCGCATTCGCGGTGACGAGCCGCGCGCCATGTGCGTGTGCGGTAGCGGCGATCATGAGGTCGAGGCTGCGAGCGTTTGCTTTGCGGCCCGCGCGATGTGTGGCCGCGGCCAGATGTCCGTAACTCGCGGCCGCAGCCGCGTCGACCGGCAGCGGGTCGAAGCTATGCAGGATCGCGCTGAGCCGCGCCAACCGTTGCGCGCGCTTGAGGTCGTCGGGTGCAGCGAGCACGCCGAACTGCAGTTCCGCTACAGACACCACGCTGATGGCGATCTCGCCGTCGATGGGGGCGACGTGCTTGGCAATGAGGATGCTGGTGTCGAGGACCGAGAGCATCAACGCGTCCACGGATCTTCGATGCCGGGCTCGCCGAAGGAATCCAGTTCAGCGGCCAACGTCGGGTCTGTGGGACCGTCGAAAACATGGCCCGCGCGCTCCCACGTGGTCCAGCGATCTGCGCGGATCGGCACGATTTGTGCGACCGGCCGACCAGCGACCGTGACGGTTGCTGGCTCGCCTGCTTCGACTTCGCGCAGGATCTCGCTTGCGTTCTGCCGCAGTTCGCGGACGCCGATCGTGCTCATGCGACGAAGGTAGCACAAGTGCTACTCGCATGCGCCTGGTGTTGCCCTGACTTGTTGGCGGACACCTTGACTCAGTAGGCGGCTCAGGTCTTCGACATCGATAGCGCCTTCGCAAAACAAAGATGGCCCCTCCGAGAGGGGCCATCTTTTAGTTGAAGCATCAACCATTTCGTAGCGGGGACAGGATTTGAACCTGCGACCTCTGGGTTATGAGCCCAGCGAGCTACCGAGCTGCTCCACCCCGCGTCGGTAGGGGGAATGTTACCGGCTTGCGGTGGGAGCGACCAAATCCCCTTGATTCACAGGGAGTTTCGGTCGGTGAAGGCGATGATGCGATTCCACGCATCGGCACAGGCAACCTGGTGCTCGGTAAACGAGCGATCGAAGAAGGAGTGTGGTGCGCCGTCGTACACGTGACGCTCGGCATCGATGCCGCGCGTCGCAAGATCGGCGATCAGACCATCGAACGACGCAGGGTCAATCATCGCGTCGGCTCCGCCGAGCAACATGAGCAGAGGGGAGTGGATATCGTCCTGCAGCGGCAGGATCCCGTCGGGACGGCCGTAGAAACCGACCGAGCCCGCAACGTTCGGCTGTACGGCGGCTTGGCGCCACGAGTGTGTGCCGCCGAAGCAGAAGCCCACCGTATACACCTGCTCCACTCCGTTTGCGCGAAGCTTGTCGATGCAGGCTCGGACGTCAGCGTCAACGCCTTCCGGCATCGCCTGCTTGAAGTGCGGCATGTAATCGAAGGCATCGCTGCGGTCGCCGCGACCAGCGGTTCTGGCGAAGTAGTCGAAGGCCATTGCGTGAAAGCCGGCTTCGGCGAAACGCACGGCAAGTTCTTTGTAGTACATATGCAGGCCACGGATGTCCGGAAGGATCACGAAGCCGCGCGTGGAATCGGCTTCGGGATGCGCTTCGTAGGCATCGAACATATTGCCGTCAACTGCTGTGAGCGTCCGGTCGTGGTGGCCAATCACGCCACCGCGGATCGGGGGAGCGGGCGGTCGGCTTTCATCACTGTGGCACATGCGCAGAGCATCGCACAGAGCTACACCCCGGCTAGGACTGCCTGCCTAATGGCGGCACGCTTTGGGCGCCATCCGCGCTACTTATGCACAGGAAATGGCGCCAGTAGTTTGCGGAGGCGAGAAGGCACCCGGTCAGATTCTGCGTGCAGTTACCCAGGTGAAAGGCTGTTCGCCACCTGAGGGCGTCGTGTGCGTCTCGCGGTGCGATGACAGCAAGGTAAACCCTTCGCCCATCGAGTCCTTGAGCTGCTCTGCGCTATTGCGCTGTACTGGCAAGCCCGAGCACATCTCAGGACCATCTTCAGCGAAGGTGGCGATAACCACGTGGCCGCCAGCGGGCACATGTGCACGCACCAGATCCCAATAGTGGCGCTGATCTGCGGGATTCGTGAGGAAGTGATACGCGGCGCGGTCGTGCCAGATGTTGAAAGTGCGGAGCGGTTGCCACTGGCGGATGTCGGCGTGCACGAAGGTAGCGCGGTGTTCAGACCGCTTGTGGGCAAGCCGAGACTCGGCAATGCCGAGTGCGACTTGGCTGAGATCCACGACAGTGACATCAGTGAACCCACGCGCAAGCAACTCGTCGACGAGCGTCGACGCGCCGCCACCAACATCGACTATGGATGCGGAACTGTGTGGATTAAGGGCAGCGATCGCATCTACCGACGCGGCGGCGCTGGGCTGGAACCAAGAAACCTTCGTTTCACCGATACTTGAATATCGGTTATCCCAGTACTCGGATGGTCCGGAAGTATGCATCATTCCTGTGCCTCCCACTAACTACAACAGAATGCGTTCGAGTGCCGCGTCGTGGAGCAAACCGTTGCTGGTGACGAGACTCAATTGTTCGATCGGGTCGCCACCGCGAAAGCCCGTAGCGCGTCCGCCGGCCTCTTCGATGACGGGAATGAGCGCACCCATATCCCAGGGTGCCAGTGTCGGCTCTGCGCCAATATCGACGGCGCCTTCCGCGACGAGAACGTGCGAGAGGAAGTCGCCATAGCCGCGCTGACGCCACGTTGCAGCAACCAGTCGCTGCAGCGCACCTGGCGTGCGCGAATGCCGATCCCAATCGACGCCATCAGAGACCGATAGCGATGCGTCCTTCATGTCCGTGATGCCAGACACGTGAATGCGACGAACCCTGCCATCGACATCACGCGTCCATGCTCCGGCACTCTTAGCGGCCCACCAGCGGCGGCCCATAGCCGGCGCGCTCACGACGCCAACGACAACCTCTGCGTCAATTGCGAGCGATATGAGCGTCGACCACACAGGCACGCCCCGCATGTAGTTCTTGGTGCCATCGATGGGGTCGACAATCCAGCGGCGACCATCGCCGGTGTCGCCACCGAATTCTTCGCCGACGATGTCATCAGCAGAGCGCTGCTCGGCGAGCGTCGCGCGAATCATTCGCTCGACGGCTTGATCGGCCTCGGTAACAGGTGTGGCGTCCGGCTTGGTCGTGACGACCAGATCGTCGGCGCGATAGCGAGACATCGACAGCACATCAGCAGCATCGGCCATCGACAATGCCAACTCGAGATCGTCAGCGAATTCACCAGTAATACCAAGGGTTTGCATCACAGGGCCCTTTCGTCGGAGCGCATGGAACGAAGGAGTCGTCGAAGTGAGGCCAGGCGCAATGCGCCCTGGTGGCCAGCTGCCCCAGTAGCGACATACTCGTCGAGCCCACACTCAACTTCATCGTGGGTGCAGGAACGAGGACACTCGGCTGTGCCTTCACTGAGGTCGGGGAAGTGTTCAAGGAACTTGGCGATCTCTACGTGAGCGAGACCGAAAGAGCGGATGCCAGGAGTATCGATGATCCATCCGCCACCTATGAGTGGTATCGCGATGGCCGATGTCGATGTGTGGCGACCACGGCCCGTCACATCATTGACGACGCCGATGGCGCGGTCTGCATGCGGCACCAGCGCATTCACCAAGGTCGACTTGCCGACGCCGGAGTGACCCACGAAGACAGTGACCTTGTTACGAAGGCGAGCACGAAGTTCCTGCAGATCCTCGCCGCGGGAGATGACGAGGATCGGTATATCGAGCGCCTCGTACTGCGCCAGCATCTCGGCGGGATCGGCAAGATCACTCTTCGTGAGCACGAGCAGCGGCGCAACTCCGGCATCGAATGCAGCCACCAGACAGCGATCGATCAGCCCAGTGCTCGGCGCCGGATCAGCGAGCGCCGTCACCACCGCAACACAGTCGGCATTGGCAACGATGACACGTTCGACCGGATCGGTGTCGTCGGCAGTGCGACGCAAGAAGCGTTGTCGTTCTTGAACTCTTACGATGCGTGCCATCGCATCCAACTGCCCCGTGACGTCACCCGTCACCGACACATGGTCACCAACCACCACACCTTTGCGGCCCAGCTCGCGCGCCTTCACGGCGTACACCGAAGTGCCCTCAACATCGAGCGTGAAGCGACCGCGGTCCACGGCAGTCACGAAGCCATCGACGGCTTTATCGAAGGTCGGTCGATCTTTGGTGCGCGGTCTCGACTTGGTCCGACCGGGTCGGACGCGGACATCGTCCTCGTCGAAGCTGTACTGCGCACGGCTCATGCGCGTCCTGCCAACAGGGAATTCCACATGGCGGCGAAGTCCGGAAGGGTCTTGGCCGTAGTTGCGATATCGACAACGTCAAGGTCTGGGATGCGTAGGCCAAGCACTGCGCCGGCCGTCGCCATGCGATGGTCGTCGTAGGTCTCGAAGGCTGCACCTCGCCATGCATCAGACGGCTCGATGATGAGGCCATCCTCGGTTTCGCTGGCGCGGCCACCGACACGGTTGATCTCCGTTACCAGGGCCGCCAGGCGATCGGTTTCATGCCCGCGCAAATGCGCAATGCCACGTAACTGCGAAGGCGTCGTCGCGAGTGCACACACCGCAGCGACCACGGGGGTGAGTTCGCCTACATCGCGCAAATCAATGTCGAGGCCGAGCAGTTGCACAGGTCCAGTGACCGTGCAGACACCTTGATCCAGCGTTACGACTCCGCCCATAAGCGAGAAGATTTCGCGTAAACGATCACCAGGCTGACTGGTTGCCGACGGCCAATCAGCAATGCTGACGCTGCCGCCCGTCACCATGGCAGCGGCCAAGAATGGCGCAGCATTCGAGAGGTCGGGCTCGATGACGCAATCGAGGCCAGCGATCTCGCCAGCTGCTACAGCCCAGCGAGCATTGGTGGCATCCGTCGCATCGACTTCAACCACGACGCCTCGGTCGCGCAACATCGCGACGGACATATCAAGATGCGGCATGGAAGGTATCGCCGGCCCACGGTGTTCAATGACGCAGCCGTTGTCGAAACGTGCAGCCGCGAGCATGAGTGCCGATACGAACTGCGACGACGCCGATGCATCCACCACGACATGATCGACGCTCACTCCGCCGGTGCCGTGCACCGTGAAGGGCATAGTTCCCCGATCGTCGTCATCCACGCGAACGCCTAATGCGCGCAGCGCGTCAATGACGGTGCGCATAGGTCGAAGGCGCGCGCGCTCGTCTCCGTCGAAGGTGATAGGCCCCTCGGCCAGCGCCGCTAACACAGGAACAAAGCGCATCACCGTGCCGGCGAGTCCGCAGTCGATGTTGGCTGGCCCTCGCAGCATGCGAGGAGTGACGACCCAACCTGCGCCTTCCGCAGCCGGCACTTCGTCAATGCGAGCGCCTAGTGCGCGCAACGCATTGGCCATGAGCCGGGTATCTCGGGCAAGCAGTGGTTTGCGCAGGTGGCTGGGCGCGTCGGCTAGAGCTGCCAACACAAGCGCACGGTTGGTGGCCGACTTGGAACCGGGCACCGACACGACTCCATGCACCGGTGCCGTAGCAATCGGTGCCCGCCAGAGTTGGTTCGTGCTCACAAGCCAAGGGTAGTCGTGGCACCATTGCCGCATGTGTGGTCGCTATGCCGCGTCTCGCGAGGTGCAGGAGTTGCTGACGTTGTACGACGTGGCGGAACCGGATGCCCACACGCTCGCCGCGAGCTACAACATCGCGCCCACGCAAGAGACCTACATCATCGATCAGCTGGAGGAGCAGCGCCGGCTGCGCATTGTGCGCTGGGGCCTGGTTCCGGCGTGGAGCCGGGATGCCTCTGGTGCGGCAAGACTGATCAACGCCCGTGCGGAAACCGTTGCAGAAAAGCCATCATTTCGTGCCGCCTTCGCCCGGCGACGCTGCATCGTGCCGATGGACGGCTGGTACGAGTGGTCTGGCACCGGCAAGCAACCCTGGTTCGTATCCAGTGTCGACGGCATCAGTTCCGTGGCGGGCATCTTCGAGTGGTGGCGGCCGCCGAATGCCGACCCCAACGACCCTATGGCCGTGCTCAACACCATGTCCGTCATCACCACAGCCGCCAACGAGGACGTCTCGCACTTCCACGACCGTATGCCCGTGCTGATCGATCACGCCGACCTGGATGTGTGGCTTGATCCCACGTCGCCCATCTCCGAAATCCAGCATCTGCTGCGATCAGCGGAGCCGGGACGCGTGCAGGCGTGGAAGGTGTCGCGGGCCGTCAGCCAGGTGCGCAACAACGACCCCGCATTGATCCTTCCGGCCACTCCGGACGAACCGCCGGCAAGCTCGGAGCAGCAGTCGCTCTGGTAGCGGGAATAGGTGCGGCGGCTGCATCGTTCTTTTGGAAATCGATGGGAGTGCGATGACCGGTTGTGAAGCGCAGTGCCGCAAGTCCACCACTGCCGAACTCACTCGCGACCTTGAGCGTCAGATGTGGGATGACAACGTTGATCACGGCGTAGGCTCGTGGCCGATGGAAACAGAAATCGACCGCGATCTCAGGTTCGAGCGGGATGCCCTGCCGTACCTCGATGCGTTGTACGCCGGTGCCATGCGGTTTACCTCCAATCCCGCTGAAGCCGAAGACCTCGTCCAAGACACGATGCTCAAGGCCTATAACGCTTTTCACCAGTTCCAAGAGGGCACCAACCTCAAGGCCTGGCTCTTCCGCATCATGCAAAACAGTTTCATCTCGGACTACCGCAAGAAGCGCCGCGAACCGCTCATGACTTCCACGGACAACATGGAGGACTGGCAGGTCTCGCGTATGGAATCCAACTCCCGCGCTGCCTTGCCATCTGCTGAAGACATCGTGCTCGACGCCCTGCCCGATGGTGACGTCCTAGACGCGCTGAAGGCGCTGCCGGAAGACTTCCGCACGGCTGTCTACCTGGCCGACGTTGAAGGCTTTTCCTACGCCGAGATCGCCGAGATCATGCACACGCCCACAGGCACCGTGATGTCGCGCATCCACCGCGGTCGTAAGCGCATGCGCGACGCCCTGACCGATCACGCCATGGAACTCGGGCTCATCCCGGCAGGGGAGGCACGCTCATGAGTTGCGGCAATCCCCACGCCACACCCTGCGAAGAGGTTGACGCCCACCTCGATGAATATCTAGATCGCGAACTCTCGCCAGCGGACATTGCCCTGCTAGAGCAGCATTTCAAAGAGTGCCCGCCATGCCAATCAAAGTATCGGCTAGCGCTTTTGCTCAAGCTTCGGCTAGCCAAGGCTTGCGGTTGCGCTGCGCCCTCGGAGTTGCGGCAACGGGTCATGAAGCGCATCACCGAAATCCGTGGTGGGAATAGTCGCATCACCATTGAGGAAACCCAGACCACCTTCGAGTGACTCCGATTTGTCGCGGCCTGCGGTGGCATCCCGAATGTTCACCGGACTTCGGGACGCAACCGAAGTTCGGCGGATTACGTGAGCGGTTAGGCCCTCGAGAACGAAGAAACCCCGCTCAATGAGCGGGGTTCATTCTCAGCAGTTGGGTCGCTTGCCGTGGCATGCGCCCTTCTTCTTACGGTCACGCTTCTTGCGAGAACGCTTGCTCATGAATACTCCCAGTGAGGTTCGCAAGCCTTCGCCTGCAGATGCCGCAGCCTAGCGCGGTTCGAGTACAGCGAGAACATCGCCCTCTTGCACCACCGTGCCGGCGATGACGCGAATCGCCGTCACGGTGCCCGCCATTTCCGCGAGCACTGGGATCTCCATCTTCATGGATTCCAACAACATGAGCGTCTCACCGGCTACCACGGTCGCGCCCTCAGCCACTTCCAGCCGCAGCACATTGGCGACCATCTCAGCGCGGATTTCCAGAGCAGGCGTCATGATGACGAGCGTTGCATACATCTGGGTCTCCGGCGAATCCGGCGCTCAGACCTGCACGAGACATTGCCGAACCCGTACGCTCCCAGCATGGCTGGGCTAGCGGACATTGCGCGGGATCGGACTGACCTCGGCGACGCTGCGATCGTCCACTTGCGCGCCCTTGTCAGTGAGTGGACCTTGATGGCCGATCTCGGATTCTCCGACCTCATCCTCTGGCTGCCCACGTGGAACCACGGTGGCTTCGTCGCTGCCGCGCAAGTACGCCCGACGACGGGCCCGACGCATCTTCCAGAGGACATGGTGGGTCGATTCCTCGCTCGGGGCCGGATTTCCATGCTCGATCGCGCTGTTGCTACACAGCTACCCGTTTTCGATCGGACGGCTGAACGGCCGCTGGTGCCGCGCGGCGAAGAGGCCTTCCCGATCGTGTTCCAAGGCGGCGTTACCGGTGTCATTGAACGACGACCCGGTGTCGATGTGCGGGCCGAAGGTGCGCTCGAGCGGATGTATTTCGACGCCTTTGACGCCCTCGTCGGCATGGTTCGAACCGGACGTTTCCCAATCGGCGAAGGTGTGTCCGTTACCGATATCCCGCCGCGGGTGGGCGACGGCTGCTTCCGCATCGACGCCATTGGTCGCGTCAGCTATGCATCACCCAATGCACAGTCGGCCTGTCATCGATTGGGTGTCGCAGCCGAAGTCACCGGCAGCGATCTCTCACGCACCTTGTCCCGCTTGTTGCAGAAGTCGGGCCACTCCAATGATGCGCTGATTGAAATCGCGAGCGGACGAGCGGCGGGCTCGTCAGAAATCGAACACGGAGATGCAGTTGTGACGTTGCGCGGAATCCCGTTGCAGCGCAATGGGCAAGCGGATGGTGCTGTGGTGCTGCTCCGCGACATCACCGATCTGCGTCGTCGAGAAATGGCCTTGCTCACGAAGGATGCGACCATTCGCGAGATCCATCATCGCGTCAAGAACAACCTGCAGACGGTGGCCTCGATGCTTCGGCTGCAAGCTCGTCGATCGACTTCAGCGGAAGTGCGGAGCGAGCTCGAAGAGGCTGTGCGTCGGGTAGGCGCCATAGCGATCGTGCACGAATCTCTGGCCCACGAGCCAGGTGCCAACGTCGACTTCGATGAGGTGATCGATCGCATCATTGCGATGTCGCGCGACATGATCATTGGAAAAGGCAACATCACTCGGGAAGGCCAAGTGGGATCGTTACCCGCCGAAGCGGCGACCCCATTGGCAATGGCGCTTGCCGAGCTCATCGGCAACGCGGTCGAACATGGGGTTGGGGCTGCGACCGAACGCGGAGAAGTGCGTGTTGCGGCTGCGAGAGGCGAACGGTTGGTCATTCACGTCGATGACAATGGACCTGGCGGTGCGGGAGCGCCTGAAGGCCTCGGCCTTTCGATTGTTCGATCCCTCGTGACGGGGGAGTTGCGCGGCAATTTGGTGCTGCGCCCAGGGCCAATGGGTGGCACGCAAGCGACCATTGACATACCCGTTTAACGACAGGGTTGTGAAAAAACAACGGCCACCTGAAGGTGGCCGTTGTTCATGTCCTGGGTTCAGAGTGCGCGCATCGCAGCGCGGGCGCGCTGGTTGCGGCGCTTCAAGGCGCGGCGCTCATCTTCCGAGAGGCCACCCCAGACTCCGGCATCCTGACCCGATTCAATGGCCCACGCGAGGCAAGTTTCGACCACAGCGCAGCGGCGGCACACAGCCTTTGCCTCTTCAATTTGCAGGAGAGCTGGGCCGGTGTTGCCGATGGGGAAGAACAATTCTGGGTCTTCGTCGCGGCAGGCGGCATTGTGGCGCCAATCCATCGCGTCCTCCTTGGGTTCGGCTTTGCGGCCGTGGGGGAAGTCCTCTGAAGCCGTTTGCGTCAGCGGTAACGTCCCAACGAGGCAGGACATTCCTTGTGAGACGCCCTGCAGGCGCAAAGCCTCACACGTTTACCGCACGATTCCAACGGTCTTTGCAGGATCTTTGCGAAATGCCAAGGGTGGCATATGTCACTTTTCAGTAACGGAACCGGCCAATAACTCGGACAATACGGGCAATTTGTGCGCAAAAGATACCATAAAACCGACATTTTCCGCGTTGCTGAGTCCGTCGGAGGGCCAGCAAATTTCGCTGTGGCAAGGATGCGAATTTCCGCGATGTGGCACGCGATGGTGCCTGAGGTCACACAAAAGAGTGCAAGATAGTGGGCTTGGCCTGCTTCTCTCAGCCAGGTAGTCCTACGCGCAGTGCGTCTGGTGCAGATTCCAGCAAAACCTCGGTGAAGTCCCCGACAACATCCCCATCCACTTGGAATGGCGTTGGCTGTATTGCGCGGAGGCGGAATGCCGTCAAGTCGCCCGCCGCGCTGTCTCCTCCCAGCCAGTCCGGTCGCAATGTAGCCCGCGCCAGGTGGTTGGCCAGTCGCAGGGGGTCGAGCGAACGAATGCCAAAGACTGACAACCCGTTGGTGAAGTCAGTATCTGGTGAGAACGTGATCGGCAGTGACCCGGCGAAGGTCCACACGGGGCCGTTCTGCACGATGGCGAGATACGCACCGCTTATCACTGTGTCATCGGGCAACTCAATACTGATCTGCGGGGTTCCCATGGTCACGTTCAGCGCGTGTGTGAGGAGTGCGGAGGCCACAAAACGGGGAACGGAGGCCTTGGCTCCCTGTGCCCGCTGGTGCTCGACGCGTCGCAGCACTTCGGCATCGAGGCCGAGTCCAGCCGAGAACAGGAAGTAGCGCTCGTTCGCCCTGCCCAAATTGATCAGGCGTGCATTGCCCGCCCGTACGCCTTCGGCGAGCATGCCCATTGCCTCCAGCGGATCCTGCGAGAAGCCCAGTAGTCGGGCAAATACGTTGGTGTGACCACCGGGGATGGTCAGCAACGTGGGCAACTCACCATCTTGCATGTGCAAGAGGCCGTTGACGACTTCGTTGATGGTGCCGTCTCCGCCGAAGGTCGCCACGTGTGAAATGCCGCGCTTGCGCGCGTCTGCAGCCAGCTCCATGGCGTGCCCGCGTCGCTCTGTCGTGCAAACCTCGAGCGGGCCGAGTTCGGCCAGCGAATCGACGATGGCATCTCGGACCCAGCCGTGTGTAGTGGTGGCGGCAGGATTGACGATAAGCAACGTGGACACACCTGCAGCGTACTTCTACTGTTTCGGGGTGCCCCCTGTTAACGAGCGTCCCCGCGTACTCACGATTGCCATCGGCATCGGTGTGCTTGAAGCGATAGCCCTGACGCTCTACGGCGTCTCCATTGCGATCTTCGAACGGACGAGTGAAACCTCGGGCATCTCTGGGAGCGGCGCGGATCTTGCTCCAGCGATACTCATCACGCTCTTGGTGATCTTCGCAGGCCTCGTGTTGTTGGTGACCTGGATGTTGGCGGGAGGGCGCCGTGCCGCCCGCACTCCCTTTGTCATGGTGCAAGCTTTCGCCATCGTGGTAGGGCAATCACTGGCGGCCGCTGCCCCCACTCGCATCGCGGGCATAGCGGTCATTGCGGCCGCTGTACTGGCTGTCGGTGTGCAGTTCAGTTCGTCTGCCAAGGAGTATCTGCGATGACGCTTATTCGACCGGCCGTCCCCGGAGATGTCCTGACGCTGCATCAGTTCATCTACGACCTGGCGGTGTTTGAGCAGGATCCGGATTCCGTGAAGTCCTCACCTGCGCAACTAGCCCACGCCCTCTTCGATGGATCAGATACGCCGTCGGGCCGGCCGGCCCTGTATGCACATGTGGCCGAGACCGATGGCGAGATCGTCGGCATGGCCATCTGGTTTCTGAATTACTCCACATGGACGGGCAACCACGGTATCTACCTCGAAGACCTCTATGTGCGACCCGAATATCGCTCACGAGGCGTCGGGACCGCGCTCATGGGTGAACTCGCAGCCATTGCCGTCGCACACGGTTACGACCGCTTTCAGTGGTGGGTATTGGACTGGAACAGCTCCGCCATCGACATATATCGGAATATGGGTGCAGTCGCGATGAGTGGTTGGACAGTGCATCGCTTGACGGGCGAGCCCCTGAACCAACTTGCCGCTCGCCGCGCCAGGTGACCGATGTGCAGTTTCTGTCGGTGCGATATACCCTAGGGGGTATGCATACTTTGAATCCCCTTCGCCGAGTCGCTGCAATTGTCACCGCCAGCACGGCAGCGTTGTTGCTGGCGGCATGCGGCGGCACGAGCGCCGTCCAGACGATCGATGCCACCGCCTTTGCCTCGCAAGCGCAGACCGCCGGTGTCACGGTTATTGACGTCCGCACACCGGATGAATACGCCGCTGGGCACATCGCCAACGCGATCAACATCGATGTCGAGGGCGACAGTTTTGCTGCTGGAATCGCTGAGCTCGACAAGGCAGCAACTTATGCCGTCTACTGCCACAGCGGGCGACGCTCGTTAATTGCCGCGAACGCGATGGCGGATGCTGGATTCACCAGCATTTACAACCTCGATGGCGGCATCATCTCCTGGTCTGACGCGGGGAATCAGCTCGTCACAGATTGATCGTCTTAGTGCCGACGCTTCGCGCGGTTCCATAGCACGATGATGACTGCTACGGCGCTCATGCCAAGCACGAAGCCCGCCATCGAAAGTGCAGTGCCAAGCACGGTGCCACTCGGGGCGGATAGCCACGAGTACCCGCCAGAGGGTTCAAGGTCGCCGTTCTCACAGCGGAATGCAGATGTGGCGATGGTCCGCCAGTTGATGAAGATGCGTTCGCAACTGACGCCGAGCAACTGGCTGGCATGGTTGAGGCACCACCACGCAGGAATGGCAGTCGCGGGGATCCACAGCCATGTACGTTCACTGTGTGCCGACGCGCGACTTTGCAAACTGGCGTGTTTTGCGCAGTAGCCAGTGCCGGAAACCCGCGTCTCCTTGCAATGCTCAACACCGCACTGCCACATGAAGATGCTGTTGAAATCCTTGGCCATCGACGACCCCCTCAGAGCACGGTAACTCGCACCGTGCCCACGAGTCACTCTATAGGTCCGGCGCATGCAAGTTGAAAGCCCGGTGTGAGCAACAAGAAGACGGCTACCCGCAAGATGCGGGCAGCCGTCTTCTTGTTCGTGTGCTCAGGCCTTGGTTGCCCAGAAGATCTCGGCGATTGCGTCGATCTTGCCCAGCAGATCGTCGGCAACCGCAACGTCGTTCGTACCCTTCGTGCCAGCGGCACCTGCCAGTTTGGTGGCTGCGTTGAACAGGTCGTGCAGTTCGGGGTACTTCTCGAAATGCGGCGCCTTGAAGTAGTCCGTCCAGAGCACCCAAAGGTGCTCCTTGACCATATTGGAGCGCTCTTCCTTGATGGCGACGGCGCGCGCCTTGAAGTCGGCATCGGTCGAGGCGGCGTACTTCTCCATGCAAGCCTTGACGGACTGTGCTTCTAGACGGGCCTGAGCCGGATCGTAGATGCCGCAGGGAAGATCGCAGTGTGCGTGGGCTACGGAAAACATGAGGTTTCCTCCATCGGTTCATGTTCGGTGGATGTCGTGCAGCAGACTACCTGCATGCAGGACTTTAGACACCAACGGTGGGGGATTGTCCTTGTTCGAGGGAAGTCCATGGCACCGACCTTTGACGGTCTCCGTCGCTTGGCACTGGTTCGCTTCGGCATGGAACCGCTCATCGGCGACGTCGTTGTAGCGGAACGCCCAGACCGACCCGGCCAGCGGGTTATCAAGCGCGTCACCGATCACGACCAACTCGGCTGGTGGCTTGAAAGCGACGCAAGCGGTGGCAGCCTGGTGCTCTCAGACTCTTGGCTCTTCGGCGCTGTTTCCGATGCTCAACTACTGGGTGTTGTCCGATGGCCCCGGGTCAGGCGCTGACCGCGCCCCGAATGCCGTCGATGAAGGCATCAACGTCGTTCTCGGAGGTGTCCCACGAGCAGACGAAGCGAACGATTGCATCGGCTTCGATCCAGTCGTAGAAGTGGAATGCCTCCTGTAGCGGCTGGATGGTGTGCCTCGGCAGTTGTACGAAGATGGCGTTGACGTAAGCGGGTTGCATTAGCCGCACCCCAGGGAGTGACGCGATGCCGTCTGCGAGTCGCGCAGCCATGGCATTCGCGTGCCGCGCGTTACGCAGCCATAGGTCGCCTTCGTACAGAGCGATGATTTGCGCTGCGTTGTAGCGCATCTTGCTTGACAGCTGCATGGATTGCTTGGCCAAATGACCGAGGCGTGTTGCCCGTCCGGGCTGCATGATGACGACTGCCTCGGCACCGAGAGCACCGTTCTTGGTGCCGCCGAAGGAGAGCACGTCAACGCCGGCTTGCGATGTGAGCTCGGCAATCGAGCAATTGAGCGCAGCAGCGGCATTGGAAATGCGCGCGCCATCCATGTGCAGCACCATGTCGAGGCGGTGTGTGACCGCAGCGATGGCGGCCACCTCGGCGGCGGTGTACAAGGTGCCCCACTCGGTGGACTGCGTGATCGACACAACCCGTGGCTGGGCGTAGTGCACGTCGCCTCGACGGATGACGGCCCCTTCGATAAGGGTCGGCGTGAGCTTGCCGTCGGCGGTTGGGAGGTCGAGCAGTTTGATCCCGAGCAAACGCTCCGGGGCACCGCCTTCGTCAACATTGATATGTGCAGAATCAGCACAGATGACGGTTTCCCAGCGCTCAAGGAATGCCGACAGCCCGACCACATTGGCGCCGGTGCCGTTGAAGACGAGATGCACATCGGCATCGGGTGCGCCAACCTGCTGGCGTATGACCGACATCGCTTTCGCTGTCCACGGGTCGTTGCCGTAGGCCGTGGCATGACCCTCGTTGACCGCGCTGAGTGCGGCGAGGACGTCGGGGTGGGCGGGAGCGTAGTTGTCGCTGGCAAATGCACGCATGCGGTGAGTCTAGGCGGCATGCGGATGCGACAATGTGCGCGTGTACTTCACGGATCGTGGCATTGAAGAGCTTGAGAAGCGTCGCGGAGACGAAGCAGTCACCCTGGGTTGGGTGGCCGAGCGACTCCGTGATTTCGTCGACCTCAACCCGGAATTCGAAGTCCCCATCGAGCGCCTTGCCACATGGCTGGCGCGCGATGATGACGACGACGAGTAGCCCCGCCTACGCGAAGGCTGCCTCAATGAGCGCGGCCTGCTCCACCTCGTGACGATGATGTGAACCCACCGCCGGCGACGATGAAGTGGGACGCGAAACCCGAACCAATTTCTTGTCGAGAATCTCGGCATATACATCTGCGAGAAAAGCCCACGCGCCCTGGTTTGCAGGTTCTTCTTGCACCCAACGCAGTTCCGCATTAGGGAACGGCGCAAGTGCCTCCGGCAGCAAGGCCTGCGCGACCGGATAGAAGCGTTCGATACGCACGATGGCGGTGTCCCACGCGCCACGCTTCTCTCGTTCGGCAGCAAGGTCGTAGTACACCTTGCCCGCACATAGGAGCACCTTTTTCACGTCGGCGGGATTCACGGCGTCGTCACCGAGCACGGCACGGAAAGAGCCACTCGTGAAGTCCGCCGTTTTGGACGTCGCCGCTTTCGCCCGCAGCAGCGACTTGGGCGTGAAGATCACCAGCGGACGCGTGCGGGGACCGCGCACCTGCCAGCGCAGCAAGTGGAAGTACGACGCAGGAGTCGAAGGCATCGCCACCGTCATGTTGTCCTGGGCGCAGAGTTGCAAGTAGCGCTCGACCCGGGCCGACGAGTGATCCGGCCCCTGACCTTCATAGCCGTGCGGGAGCAGGAGTACGACCGAGCTCTTCTGGCCCCACTTCTGTTCACCCGACGAGATGTACTCGTCGATGATGGTCTGGGCGCCGTTGGCGAAGTCGCCAAACTGCCCCTCCCAAAGGGTGAGGGCGTCGGGACGTGCCACGGAATACCCATACTCGAAGCCCATGGCCGCATATTCGGAGAGCAGCGAGTCGTACACGTACAGGCGGGAGCCGTTCTCGTAGCATCGCTTGAGCGGCTTGTACCAACGGCCGTCTTCCTTATCGACGATGACAGCGTGACGATGGCCGAAGGTGCCGCGTCGGGCATCCTGTCCGGCGAGGCGGACCGTGGTGCCTTCACTAAGCAGCGAGCCAAAGGCCAGCGCTTCGCCCATACCCCAGTCGATCTGATCGTGCTCAATCATTTCGGCTCGGCGCGCGAGCTGCGGTGCAAGGCGCGGGTGCACAGTAAAGCCCGCTGGCATCTCCAATTGCGATTGCACGACGCGCTGCACGGTTTCCATAGAGATGCCGGTGGGCACGTCAACGGCAGGCGCCTGCGGGTGGAGTTTCACTTCGCCCTCACGCATCACCTTGGCGGTGATGGTCGAGAGGTGGTCTTCGTCGTATTCCTCAGCGCGAGTCTCACCGAGAATCGATTCCATGTATTGCTGGAAGTGCTTCAGTGCCGCTTCGGCCTCTTCGACCGTGATATCACCGCGACCAACGAGTTGCTCGGTATAGAGCTTGCGCACCGACCGCTTCTGATCGACGAGTTCGTACATCAGCGGCTGGGTCAGTGACGGGTCGTCTGCTTCATTGTGCCCACGACGCCGATAGCACACCATGTCGATGACGACGTCGCTCTTGAAGGCCTGACGGTATTCGAAGGCAAGGCGTGCGACGCGAACCACGGCCTCAGGATCGTCGCCGTTGACGCGGAATACCGGTGCTTGCGTGACCCGTGCGAGGTCGGTGCAGTAGGTCGAGGTGCGGCTGTACTGCGGGGAAGTGGTGAAGCCGATCTGGTTGTTCACCACAACATGGATGGTGCCGCCCACGCGGTACCCCTGGATGCCGGACATCTGCATCGTCTCGTAGACCACGCCTTGTCCGGCGAATGCTGCATCACCGTGCATGAGGATGGGGAGGACATTGAACTTCCCCTCGGTACCGTCGATATCGAGCTTGGCACGCACGATGCCCTCGAGCACTGGATCCACCGTCTCCAAGTGTGACGGATTGGCAGCGAGGTACACGCTCGTTTGTTCGCCGTTGTGGCCCGTGAAGACACCCTTGGTGCCGAGGTGGTACTTGACGTCACCGGACCCCTGCACGGACTCTTCGCCGTAGTGGCCCTCGAACTCGCGGAAGATCTGCGCGTAGGACTTGCCGGCAATGTTGGCCAAGACATTCAGGCGACCGCGGTGCGGCATGCCGATGCAGACTTCGTCGAGCTCGTCCCCCGAAGCGCTGTCCAAGATGGCGTCAAGCAGTGGGATGACTGACTCTCCGCCCTCGAGCGAGAAGCGTTTCTGTCCGACGAACTTGGTGTGGAGGAACGTCTCGAAGGCCTCGGCTTCGTTGAGTTTGTGCAGAATTCGCAACTGCTCGGCGCGATCCAGCTTGTCGTGGTCGCCTTCGAGCCGCTCTTGGAACCAGGTTCTCTTCTCGCGGTCATTGATGTACATATATTCGACAGCAATCGTGCGGGCGTACGCGTTGCGCAGGACGCTTAGGACGTCACGAAGCTTCATGAAGGTCTTGCCGTTGAAGCCACCGACGGCGAACTCACGGTCGAGATCCCACATGGTCAAACCATGGTTTTCGATCTCGAGATCGGGGTTCGTGCGCTGGCGGTATTCGAGTGGATCAATATCGGCGAGCAGATGTCCACGTGAGCGGAATGCATGGATAAGTTGGTGAACGCGCGCCGTCTTATCCACATCGCTATCACGGATCGTCGCGATGTCGGTGGACCAGCGAATCGGTGCATATGGAATTCGCAGGGCGGTGAAGATCTCGTCATAGAAGCCGTCCGCACCGATCAGGTACTGGTGCACCCGTCGAAGGAATTCACCAGACAGCGCTCCCTGGATCACGCGATGGTCGTAGGTGGAGGTCAGGGTGGTCACTTTGCCGATTGCCCGTTCGACCATGGAAGCCTCAGAGGCGCCTTGGAACTCGGCGGGGTATTCGAGTGCGCCCACGCCGATGATCGCAGCTTGGTTTTGCATGAGTCGGGGCACTGAGTGCACCGTGCCGATGCCACCTGGATTGGTGAGCGACACCGTGGTGCCCGCGAAATCGTCGGGGGAGAGTTTGTTATTTCGGGCCTTGCGCACCAGGTCCTCGTAGCTGAGCCAGAATTGCGCAAAGTCCATCTGCTCGGCGTGCTTGATGCACGGCACAAGCAACTGGCGAGTGCCGTCAGCCTTCGCAATGTCGATGGCGATGCCGAGGTTGATGCTGGTGTTGTGGATGACCGCTGGCTTGTCGTCGACGGTTGTGTAGGTGAAGTTCATGCCGGGTATGTCGCGCAACGCGCGCACGATCGCGTAGGCAATCACGTGGGTGAACGACACCTTGCCACCGCGGTTGCGGGCCAAGTGGTTGTTTATGACGATGCGGTTGTCGGCGAGCAGCTTTGCTGGGATAGCGCGCACGCTGGTCGCGGTCGGTATAGCGAGCGAGGCTTCCATGTTCGTGACGACGCGGGCCGCGGGACCCTTGAGCGGGGTTGGCTCAACGCTCGCAGCGGGCACGGGCTTTGCCGGTGCGGGAAGTTCCCGTGCGGCGCCGTGTTGCTGAGCGGGCTCCGGTTCGAAGGTCGGATCCGGCAACACTGCTGCCGAAATGCTCGGTATGGCTGTAACGGTCACTGCTGCAGGGGACGCCGCTGTAGCAGTGCTGGATTTCGGCGTGTAATCGGCAAAGAAGTCCCACCATGCCGGATCCACGGAGTTCTTATCATGCAGGAACTGCTCATAGATCTCATCGACAAGCCACTCATTGGGACCGAACGAATTGGACACGGCCAACCCTCCTTGATGTAGGGCGAGCCTATCCGTCGCGTGCAGCGGGCCTACCGACGGTGTTCGTCGACCTCTCGACCCATCAGCGATTTTGGATCATGAGTAGCGGCGGCGAAACTCGCCGGGCGTCACCCCGACCACCTTGGTGAACTGTTTCGAGAACGCGCTCTGGTCGTACCAGCCGCAGCGCACGGCAACATCGGCCAGTGGCAGGGTGCCTGCACGGAGTAGTTCAGTCGCGGCCAACACCCGCACCTGAGTGATGTACTGCTTCGTGGGCAGGCCGAAGGTGCGCCGCATAAGCCGCTCGAACTGCCGCAGGGGCAGTCCTGCCCGCTCGGCCAGTTCCTCAACGGCCATGGGCTCGGCCAGATGTTCTCTCACAAATGCCACGACGGATCGCAATGGATGCTCCGCACCAAGCGCCGCTGGGGTGCCCAGCGCGATCGAAACGACGGCGATGGCCACGAGGTCGTCGCCGTCGAAAATCGGTTGTTTGGTGGTGAGGTACCACGCCACCTGGCCGTTGGCCTCGGTGATGAGTTCGACTTCATCGCGCAACGTCTGCCGCAGCTCGCGGATGTCGTCGTCTTGCGCGTGATAGCGGGCTGCTAATTCGCCGGGGAAGAGGTCGGCCGCGAGTTTGCCGACGACGTCTCGGCGGCTCGTCCTGCCAGTGCGTTCGACGAAGGCATTGTTCACGGCCAAGTAGCGGCCCTCGAGGTCTTTTACGCAGTACAGCGTGGTCGGCGCAATGTCGAGAAGTTCAGCCATAGAGAGGTACGCGCTGAGGGCCATGTGGGAAGTGTAGGAAATTGCCGCCCACGTTGGCGGGAACTGCCAATACGCAGACCACACAAGCGAGGACGATTCGGGCATGCTTTCTGAACCTTCGCGTGATGCCGACACCCTTACCGACGCCGCGGTCGAACGTGCCCGCTCGATCCTTACGGACGCCGATCGCCTGCGCGATCGCCGAGGGCGCTACAACCAGCGTCGATTCCAGCGCCTGCTGGAGGATCCGGACGCCGTCTCCGTGACGATGTCGCTGACCGATGAGGTCATGCGCATCAGTGAGCCCAAGCGCGCCGCCCGTGCGTTGCGTCGAGCCGCCCACAAAGCGTCGATGAAGGGCCTTGGCGTCAAGGATGCCAATGGTGTGAAGTTCATTGCGGCACTCTCGCCCTTCCTGCCGAGATTCGTTATGGGATTGGTGGAGTGGCAGGTTCGAGCGGCAGCAACCGGCATCATCCTGCCCGCAGAAGAGAAGCCACTCGCAGCGCATTTGCGTAAACGTCACGCTGACGGTGTTCGACTCAATATCAATGTACTCGGCGAAGCGGTGCTCGGTGATGGTGAGGCAACGCATCGGCTCAACTCCATTATGGAAATGGTGCAGCGACCCGATGTCACTTACGCCTCGGTGAAGATTTCTGCGGTGGTCAGTCAGCTCAACACAATTGATCACAATGGCTCTGTTCGATCGCATTGCAGTGCGCCTTCGCCAGCTGTACCGCGTGGCCAATGCGTCGGGCACCTTCATCAACCTCGACATGGAGGAGTACCGCGACCTCGCGATGACCGTGGACGTGTTCAAGCGTGTGCTTTCCGAGCCTGAGTTCGGCTCTATGGATGCAGGCATCGTGCTGCAGGCGTACCTGCCCGAAGCGCACGCCGCATTTGACGATCTAGTGGATTGGGCGAAGTGGCGTCGCAGCAGTTTGGGCGGTCGCATCAAGGTGCGCCTCGTCAAGGGCGCCAACCTCGCCATGGAATCCACCGAAGCGGAACTCCATGGCTGGGTTGCAGCGCCCTATGGCAGCAAGTCAGATGTGGACGCCAGTTACAAGCGCCTCGTCGACGCAGCGTTGCGTCCGGAGCACGCCGACGCTGTACGCATCGGCATCGCCAGCCACAATCTGTTCGACATCGCATGGGCATTGGAAATTTCCAAGGCACGCGGTGTGGCGGATCAACTGGACATTGAGATGCTCGAGGGCATGGCCAACGGTGAGGCCCTAGCGATCGCTCGTCAGGTCGGTGGTGTGCTCTTGTACACGCCAGTCACGCGGCATGACGATTTCGCATCAGCCGTGGCATACCTTGTGCGTCGGCTCGATGAGAACACGTCGCTCGAGAATTACCTTCGCGCGTCCTTCGGTATGACTCCGACGAGTCGTGCGTTTGATGCACAGGCACTCCGATTCCGCACCGCAGTTACGGAACGTCACAGCATTCCAACGACGTCGCGACGGCACGCGCTGGTGCGCCACGAGACCGCGCTCCTCGCCGATCAGGGCATATTTGAGAACGAGTCCGATGGCGACCTCACGCATGCCGAATACCGACGCGGTTTGGCTGAAGCAATGGCCACGCATCGACATGGCTGGTTTCTGCCGCTCCCGATAGTGATCGAGGGAGAGCAGTTGGTGACAGCCGATCAGGTTTCGGGTGTTGATCCGGGCGACAATGGTCGTGAGTGGTACCGCTATTCGGTTGCGTCACCTGAGGACGTGGACCGCGCGGTAGCAGTTGCGCAGGCCGCGGTTCCGGCGTGGGACTCCAAAGGCTCGGCTGCGCGTCGTCGCATCATGTTCGAAGCGGCCCGTCGAATGTCTGCCGAGCGCGTGAATACGGTCGCTGTCATGATGCTCGATAGTGGTAAGACTGCCGCGGAGGCTGATCCGGAGATTTCTGAGGCCATCGACTTTGCGCGCTACTACGGCTTGTCTGCCCGTGCGAACATCATGGGTGCAGATTCGACGCCTGTCGGTGTCGTGGCGGTGGTGCCGCCGTGGAACTTCCCCTATGCCATTCCAGCAGGTGGCGTCTGTGCGGCACTGGCGGCGGGCAACGCCGTCATCCTCAAGCCAGCTCCGGAGACGGTCGCGACGGCATGGATGCTTGCGCAACAGTTGTGGGCCGCCGGAGTGCCGCAGGACGTGCTGCAGTTCGTGCCGACCCGTGACGATGACACCGGCAAACGGTTGATCACACATCCCGGTGTCGATGCGGTCATCCTTACTGGTGCTTTCTCCACCGCGGAACTGTTCACGTCGTGGCGCCCCGACATTCGTTTACTCGCCGAGACCAGCGGTAAGAATGCGTTGTTGATTTCTGGATCTGCCGATATCGATGCTGCCGTCAAGGATTTGGTTGCTTCTGCGTTCGGCCATGCGGGGCAGAAGTGCAGCGCTGCAAGCCTGGCCATTGTGGAAGCAACCATCTATGACAATCCCGCTTTCATGCGGCAGTTGCAAGACGCCGTTGAGACGCTCAAGGTCGGACCTGGGTGGGACTACGGCACCGTGGTTGGCCCGGTTATCCATCCTCCAGAGGGATCACTGCGGCGAGCGCTTACTTCTTTAGACATTGGTGAATCGTGGCTGGTTGAACCGCATCAGAAGGACGAGTCCGGTTATCAGTGGAGTCCTGGTGTGAAACTCGGCGTGCAACCGGGCTCATGGGCACATCGTCATGAATGGTTTGGTCCTGTACTCGGCGTCATGCGCGCTCCCGATTTCGAGACGGCCATCGATTGGCAGAACGATGTCGACTATGGCCTGACTGCTGGAGTGCACGCGCTTGACGTGGAGGAGTGCGAACGTTGGATCGACCGCATCCAAGCGGGCAATATCTATGTGAACCGCGGTACTACTGGTGCGATCGTCAACCGTCAGCCCTTCGGTGGTTGGAAGCGCAGCGCGGTGGGGCCGACATCCAAAGCGGGCGGTGCGCACTACGTGCAGCAACTGCGCAATTGGTTGGCGTTCACGGATGTTGAGCGTTCGATTCATCAGGCCGAGGAGTGGTGGCTCGTTACCGGCTCGCTGCGCGTCGATCATTCGGGGCTGAAGGTGGAACGCAATATCCATCGCTATCGCGTGCTTGGTAAGGGCATCGAAGTGCGGTTAGCTGCGGACGTTTCGCCGGCGGCGCTGGAGTACCTCGACGCGATTGCCCGCATCAGCGGCACGCGGATAATGCTCAGCTGCTCTGTGCCCCTGGTCGGTCGAGCGGACTGCACAGTTGAGGATGCGGAGGCTTTCTCAGCGCGCGTGCAGACGGAGCGGGTGCGCGTGCTTTCTGCAGAGCGCATCGACGGCTCGGCCCTGCTCGCCCGAGGTACTTCTGTGGATCGTCGGCCGCTGGCTGCGAATGGTGCAGTCGAAATCGCCCGTTGGCTGCACGAACAGAGCGTGAGCATCACCAACCACCGCTACGGCAATGTCGGAAGTGGTCCGCACCCTGAAGTTCGTTAGGTGAATCGAAGCCCTCACGCCGAGTGGTGTGAGGGCCTCGGGTTGCCACCTGGTCGCCACACCACAGTCGCGCCGGGGCCTCACCTTGAGGGCTTCGGGTTGCCACCTGGTCGCCACACCGCACCTGAGCGGCCCACGGTCAGCTCTGCTTAGTCGAGGTAGATGCGGTAGCGATTGAGCTCTTCGTGCTCAGGGTCGTGCGTCAGCGGGTACGTGTCGATGAAGACCGCGCCACAGTTGAGCATGACCTGTTGCGAGCCGATGTTATCGGGACTCGCAGTGATGTCGACGAAGGGCAGGCCTTCGCGTCGCGGCAGGTCCAAGACATCGTGCAGCGCTTGCGTGGCGTAGCCCAATCGGCGCTTCCACGCGACGACGGCGTATCCGATGTGCCCGTGACAAGTTGGCGGCAATGCAGTAGTGCCGCGCTGCCAGCGGAAGGTGATCACGCCTGCGAACTCGCCGTCCCACATCCAGCGCGTGTATTGCGGTAGACGTGGAACCTCGGTGCCGTCGGGAAGCGGAATAACCCGTCCGACCGGATTGAGATCTTCAACGCGATCGATGTAGCGCTGTGGATCGGCCTTGATCTCCGCGGTGATTTTGGCGATGTACGCAGGGTCGCTCATGAAGTCGAAGGTGAAGCCGCGTTCACGGGCGTCGAGAAAACTCTGCACATGCTCGATGGTGGGTCGCACGAGTTCCATAGCCAGAAACCCTACTTAATCGTCGCCGCACCGTCCTCCTGCGCTTCACGGTCGAAACTGTTCGAAAATGGCGCGTGAGCGCGCCATTTTCGACAGTGAAGCGCAGAAGATGGGGACTACTTGGCGGCGTTGATCCACTGCTGCCACTTCGGCGAGAAGTCATTGAGGGCCGCTACAAGCACTGCACGAGCAGTTCCATTGCCGACGCGCGCCGAGAACGCCGCGCCAACGGTGACGCCGTGCTCGGGTCGGGAGACGACTTCGACGGCGTCCCCGGCGCCGACCTCGCCCTCTTCAATGATGCGAAGGTAGGTGCCAGAGCGGCCAGCCGCATTGAATTCCTTGATGAGGTTAGGGCGTTCCCAGAAACCGGCGAAGACGCGACAGGGGATGCGTGGTTCGCTCACTTCAACGACGGCCGAGCCAATGCGCCAGCGCTCCCCGATGAGTGCTGCGTTGATGTGGATACCTTGCGTCGTCAGGTTCTCTCCGAAGGAACCGGGAGTGAGTGCACGACTGATTTCATGCGCCCACCAATCAGCATCTTCATGCGCGTAGGCGTAGACCGCTTTGTGTTCGCCACCGTGATGCTTGTGATCGAGCACGTGATCTCCTTCGACGTGATGGTCGATGAGCCGAACGCGTTTGACTGTGGGCCGTTTGTCAATGCCCGATGCGCCCACGGTGCCGGTCCATGCAGCGCGCGTGGGAGTGGTTGCGATATTCACCGATAAAACCGTGGCCATGTCACGAGGTTAGTCGGCGGAGGCTGTTCCAGAGCGGTCTACTTGCGCCATGGGGTTGCGGTGAGGCGGCGGCAGTGTGATGCGTCGTGGGCGTGTGCCGCGTGCCGCGTCCGAGGTGAGGTGCTTTAAGGGCGTGAAGGTTGGCGTCAGGTCGCGGCAGTGTGATGCGTTGCGGTACATCGTGACTTCTGCGTGTAGCAGCCATCGTTGCGACTGCCCTGCGTACGCTCGGGGATGGTCAGTGTTGAGCGATAGGGGAACCATGGATCAGCAACTGCATGCGGCCCTTGTCGCGGGACAAGGACTTGAGCGTCAGGTCATGCGGATTGCCGAGGACGTCCGTTTGGAGCCTCAGGAACGCGGGCGCCGCATAAGCGAACTCGTCGCTAAGCAGGCAGCCAGTCAGGCCTCGGTGCCCGATGCCTGGGTAACCGCCGGTCGTCCTGAACCACTGGGCTTTCACTACAACCCGCGCGCAGACTTCGCGGAGTGGTTTGACGGCTGGCTCGAAGTGGAGACGTTGGTGCTCGAAGGCGAGCAGCGTGGGTACTCGCGCGAGGAGATGCTGCGCATGATTCTTGGTAACGAAGATCCCTTCGACCAGGAGTTCGAAGCTGAGGACCTTGGTGTCATCTTCCGCAGCAATGAACAGGCGCATACCGACTGAACGGGCGCCTGAAGCGTGTTGCGTGCGATCAGCGGTATTCACCGACGAGAAGTACTTGGGTGCGGCTGATCCTGGATTCCTGGCAGTAACAGTGACGCGAATCACGAAAAGTTGTTGTGAATATTGAGGAATTGCGGTGTCCCGGCACCTCGCACTGTCACACCCCCTCGCTTGAATATGCATATGCACGCAAACACCATCGAAGCGATCCTCGCACTGGCTCTCGCCTGCGCGCGGAGCTTTGGCGAAGCGGTCACCAGGGACGCATGCGAGGCGTTGGCGGAACAAGCAGCGATGCTAGAAGTGGCGAGTTCACCGATCGCGCAAGGCGCCAACCCACTGGGTCTTGTGGCCGATTTGCATGGTGTTGATCCGATGCGGCTTTCGGCTACTGATCGCGTGCGCTACCTCAAGCGTGCAGTAGCGCATACCGCTTGGGCGGAATCCCGCGTGAATGCCGCCCTGCTCGCCATCGCGGGTACCTCACGACGCGTGCAGGTGGTGCGTCTTGCAGGGCATGCATCCCACCTCGAATCCATTGAGATTGAGGACGCGGCCCGCTCTGAGATCGCCCTCGCCGCACGATGGACCGAGGCGCAGGCACAATCGCGCCTTGAATCCGCCCGCCTGATCCATCATCTGCTGCCGACTGCTGGGTCCGCACTTGCGTCTGGCGAGATCTCTCAAGCCCACGCCGGGGTCATAACCGAAGGTGCGTCTCGGCTTGCAGCTGGAATTGGCGTTGATGCGCTTGCACCCAACGCCATCCGCGAGGGCGAAGCTTGGGAGATTTTGGCGGCCGCGGTCTCGCAATTGGATTCGCGCGCGACCGTCATCGCAGCGCGGTCCAACCGATCTCGTACGCGCTCGGCAGTCACTCGCATTGTCGATACGCTCGATCCGGAAGGTATGCGTCGTCGTCGCGAACACGCTGTCCGCGATCGTGGCGTATGGGTTCAGCCAGAGGGCGATGGCAACTCTCTCCTAATTTCCCGCATGAGCACCATGCAGGCGAATGCATGCCTTACGCGCGTTCGGGAGCGTGCGCAGCAAATGCGCAATGCTGCAGCGCAGGCTGGCGAGCGCGATTCCAGAGGCATCGGTGAATTGCGTGCTGACGCATTGGCAGAAATCGTTCTTGTTGGGACGAGCCAGTACCGTGATCGTTGTACGAATCAGCATGCGGCGAAAACTGGTGCAGCCTTCGCACGGGGTGCTGCCGCTGGCGGTCAGGGCACCTGCGATCAGAGTACCTGCGATCAGAATGCTTGCGGTCAGAGCACCTGCGGTCAGAATGCTTGCGAAAGTGCGGCATCACGGCTACGCGCGGATATCGATGTGGTCATTACGCTGGACGCGCTTCTCGCCCTTCAGCGACTGCAGTCAGACGACACGGCAATGCTCCGTGGTCCCAGTGACGACGAAGACTTCGTGCCGGCCGCCGAAATACGAGACCTGCTCGTAGGACGGGACATTGATGTGCGCTTGCGCCGGTTGGTCACAGATTCAATTACAGGTCATCTTCTAGATGTAAGCCCTCGCCGCTATATACCGAGTGAACGAATGCGCGAATTTATCGAAACACGGGATTTGCGATGTCGCTGGCCCGGATGTAACGCTCGCGCCACGGGACGCGGCATCGACATCGATCACGCGATCCCCTTTGATCGCGGTGGCACGACACAGCGAGCGAACCTTGGAGCACTCTGCCGCCGACATCACCTACTCAAGACGCACGCGGGCTTCGATGTCACGGACAGCGACGAAAGCGGATCCTGCACGCTGCTGACGCCTTCAGGAGCCGAGTACTCCCACGCGGCCGTGGCAGTGCTTCCGGCTGACGATCCGCCACCGTTCTCGTTGCACGCAGCGCAAGCGCTGGTGCCGCTCCCAACCAGTTCCCTCGCAGCTTGCGCGAGTCATGCGGATAAGAACTCAGGAGCAGCTTGTTCAGGGCGACGTACGAGCGCGACCTAGAGGCAGCAGCGAGGAGCAGGGCAACACGCGAGTGAGCGCGGTTGGTACTGGCGAACTTGCCCAGCGGGAGACACACGAGGCCGCGAAACCGTATGCCGTCCGTGGCGACGCACGTCCCGGACTGGTTGCGCGAGCCGACACCAGGGACCAGCCGCGCAGCCGCCGCGCCACCCCCGCGCAGCCGCCGCGCTACTGCAACAACAGCTCGAGCTGCGCCTCAAGGCCGAGGTCGCCGACGGGTGAAATCTCGAGCGGTAACCCCATGATTTCCGCGGCCTCAACCGCAGCCGCGCGCAGTTCGTCGGTGGGTGCCTGCGCCAACCAGACGACGCGCGTGTAGTGGCGGAAGTAGTCATCGCGTAGCTCCGGATGCCGATCGAGTCCGAGCTCCACAACCACGCTGCGTTTGAATGACTTCACCAAGTAGTCGGTGAAGAAGTAGGTGCCTGGTTGGGCGGTAAGCATGTCGGCGATTTCCGACGCCCCGCCGAACACGTCATAGCAATGCTCACCTCGGAGACGGCCGACGCCGAAGCGTTCAAGCACCGTATCGAGAGCGCCGTAGGTGCCGCAGTCGGCGTAGGCGACGATAACTCGCGGCGACGCGGCAGCGCTGCCCTGAAATTCCCCTTGCAGGGCAACGATTTCCGCCTCGACTGCCCCAGCAATTTCTTTCGGCGCATTGTGCAGCAGGGGCGGGAGCGGATGGATGACGAGTTCCCAGCCTCGCCGCCGAGCCACATCGTCCACATGACGCGCGATCGCACCGCACGCGATGACATGCGCGCGAGGATCGCCAGTGCTACTTGGCGAAGGCGAGGCGCTCGATGAACTTGTCATTGAAATCGCTACGGTCGGAAAGCTCGACGTACTTCACTTCGTCAAGCAACGCATTCGCGCCGTGGCGCTCCTGCACAGAAAGCAGAGCCATCTTCGCGCCTTCGCCAGCGACGTTGCCGGCGGAGACGATACGCATCACCGAAAGCTTGGGTACCAGCCCTATCTTCACGGCCGATGAAGGAGAGAGGTACGACCCAAAAGAACCCGCGAGCAACACTTGCTGGACATCTGATTCCTGCACGCCGAATTCCTCGAGCAACAGCGCCCAGCCAGTGGCAATCGCGGCCTTGGCAAACTGCAGTTCGCGGATATCGCGTTGCGATAGGAACACCGAGTGCTCGGCGTCACCAACTTCTTCGCGCCAGGCGAGCACAAAAACGCGTTCGCCCTCGCGCATTAGTAGGCGATCGACCAACTTCGGGGCCAGATCCGCAGCAACGTCGTCCGAGACATAGCGTCCCGAACTATCGATGATGCCGACGTCGAACAGCGAGGCGCAGGCGTCAACAAGCCCGGAGCCGCAGATACCCGCTGGCTGTGCATCCTCAATGGTGCCAATGAGCAGTTCACCGTCTTTGATGTTCACTGTTTCGATGGCGCCTGCGGCTGCGCGCATGCCGCACTTGATGGATGCAGCTTCGAAGGCCGGGCCAGCGGGTGCTGCAGTGGCGAGCAAGCGTTCGCCGTCACCGAGCACGATCTCGCAGTTGGTACCAACGTCGATGAAGAGGCGAAGACGCTTGTCGCGATCCATGCCGGAGGCCAGTGCGCCAGCCACAATGTCGCCACCGACATAGGCGCCCAGCGAGGGCAGGATGACAGCGCGAGCGAGTGGGTGAATCTTTAGGCCAAGTTCGGTGGCCCGCACATCGGGGTAATCAGCCGAGGCCATGATGAACGGCGCCACACCCAGCGGCTCGGGATCGATGCCCAAGACTAACTGGGTCATAGTTGCGTTGCCTGCAAGGGCAACTTCATAGACATCGAGCGGATCGATGCCACCGTCTGCGCATACCTCTTCGGTGAGTTCCGACAAGGTGGCCTGCGCGAGCCCGCGCAGTCGCTCGAGTGCGCTTGGGTCCATCATGGTTGCACTGATGCGGCTAATGACATCGGCGCCGAAGGGTTGTTGCTTGTTGAGCATGGACTGCACGGCAACTGGCGCTCCCGTATTTAAGTCGAGCAGCGTGGCGACCACCGTGGTTGTGCCGAGGTCATAGGCAATGCCGTAGCGACGGTCACTTGTGTCGCCGATCTGCACATCGATGAGCTCTTTATCGACGAGCACGGCGGTGACCTTGAAGTTGCCTTCACGCAGCGCGCGCGGAATTACTCGCAACACTTCGAGACCGGCATCCAGTTCGATGTCATCGATGGCGTCACGAATGCGTTCGATGTCTGTGCGTTGGTCGTGTAAAGATGGCTCGTCGAGTTCGAGGTAGCGCTTCTGTACGGCCGGCCGCAGGATCACTTGACGCCCGACGCCAACGGTTGCGGCCTTGGGGCGCGTGACCAGCGGCGGTACATCGAGTGAAATATCAGCGTTCGCCCGCACCATGCAGGCCAAACGCCAGCCGTCCTCAATCTCCTCCGCCGTAAAGGCGCGAAAATCAAGGCGCGACGGTGCCACATCTCCGGAGCTGATCCGCACCTTGCACTTCTTGCAAGTGCCGTGACCGCCGCAGGTTGAGTCGATAGCGATGCCGTTCCAAGACGCCGCATCGAACACGCTCACGCCTGGCGGAACCGTCGCCTTCTTGTCGATCGGCGCGACCTTGGGATCGCGATCGAGTACGCGATAACTCAGGTGAACGCGACCAGTGCCGTCATGCGTCGGTGTGACGTCTTCCGTCTCCGTGAGATCGTGCCGAGCTATGTCAGGCTCCTGCAACAGCGGCAGCAGCAGCCTGCTCTGCACGGAAACGAGCGATCCAATTGCTACCCCAGGCATCGTTGCCAAGCATGAGATCTGCAGCACGCACCGCAGTGACGACGCTCGAGGTGCGGGCATCCATCACGGCAGAGGTAAGCCCCATGATCTGCGCCATCGGCAGGAAAGCGGCGTTGGCAGCGTGGCGATTGGGCAGGCCGAAAGAGACGTTAGAAGCACCAATCGTCATATTGAGACCGTGCTTCTCCTTAATCAGGTAGATCGTTTCGAAGAGGACCTTGGCTGCTTCCGGATCCGCTCCCACGGTCATACAGAGCGGGTCAACGACGAGGTTTTCCAAGGGAATGCCGTGCTTGTCCAGCTGCCGCATCAACTTCTCGCACATGACGAGACGTTCTTGCGGATCCATCGACAGGCCAGTCTCATCATTGGTGAGACCGATAACTGCCGCGCCGTACTGCTTGATCAACGGAAGGATAACGTCGCAGCGCTCATCCTCGGCCGTGATGCTGTTGACGAGTGCCTTGCCCTGGTAGGCCTCGAGCCCGGACTGCAGGGCTTCAATGACGGAGGAGTCGATGCACAGGGGGAGATCAGTGACACTCTGCACCAGCTTGACCGCCGACCGCATCAATTCCGGCTCGTCCGTGAGTGGAACGCCCATATTCACGTCGAGAATGTCAGCACCACCGGCAACCTGCTGCTCCACATCGAGCAGGATCTGCGACAGATCGCCTGCCCGCAGTTGCTCTTGGAACTTCTTGCGGCCAGTCGGGTTGATGCGCTCGCCAATAACACAGAACGGCTGGTCAAGGCCGATCGTGACGGTCTTGCCCGGCGAACTGATGATGGTGTGCATGTATGTTCCTATCTACTGGCGAGGAGTTCGCCCGAGGTCTGTCATGAGACGACCGAGGGTATCGTCGTTGCGGAAGTCGGTGACGTGCAGCCCCCGCACGCCGGGTAGCGAGAGTGCGAACTGCGCCTGCTCGAGCACCGATTGGTAGGCGGCTTCAGCCGGGTCGGCAGCATTGGCGACGCGATCGATGGTTCCCTGTGGAATGTCGATGCCGGGCACCTTGTCGTGCATGAACTGCAATGGCCGAGCGCTCTTCACCAACACGACGGTTGCGATGATTGGGATGGTGTGACCAGCGGCTAGGACACCAGCCATGAACTTCTCCAGCCGATCCGGGTGGTAGCAGATCTGGAGTTGCAGAAACTGGGCGCCAGCTTCGACCTTCTTGGCCACTCTGTCCACGCGGTACTGGAGCGGGGGAGCGCTGGGATTCTCCACCGCGCCGATGAAGTAGTCGGGCGCGGGGTTGATCTTTCGCCCAGACAGGTACGTGCCGTCGCGCATCGTGCGTGCGAGTCGCACGGCGATGGGTCCGTCCACATCGAAGACGCGTCGCGCCTCAGGTTCGTCGCCGGCGGTGACGTCGTCTCCAGTGAGCATGCACACGTTGACGATTCCGTGGAGTGCCGCTCCAGAAAGGTCGGCTTGAATCGCGAGTCGGTTCTTATCGCGGCACACGATCTGCATAACCGGCTCGAGTCCGTGCATTTGCATGGCGATAGCGGTCGCCACGTTCGACGTATGTGCGTTGGCGGCCGGGTTATCGGTGGCGTTGACGGCGTCAAACCACGGGCGAAGGCGGTCTGCTGAGCGCGCCACCTTGTCCATATTCGCGCCATCGATGACGGGGAACTCCGCCGTGAATACTTGCTCCCCAGCCTCGAGGAGCGAACGCAAGCGAGACATCAGACCTCAACCTGTTCGGTCTGCCAACCCGCAGGCACCTGCCGGTCTCGTCCGGAAAACAGGTTCGCCCACGACGACGTGCCTTCGAGTCGATTGTCGACGGGCGGACGCAGATGGTTGTACTCCTCGCGCCACATCTTCGGCATCGGCAGTGTCTGCGTACGTTCGTAGGCTTTGGTCCAGACGCACATCATCTCGGGCTTGACTTCGCAGTGGCCATTTTCGCGGACGCCGCCACAAGGTCCATTGCGCAAAGTCTTCGGGCACGTCATGGGGCAGGTCATGCCGGTCGAATGCAATACGCAGGTGCCACACATTCGACAATCCCAAATGGGACCCTTCACTAAATGCTCGATCTTTGCGCCGATGCCCATGATGTGACCTAGAGCGCCGCGCCCGCGCCAGCGACGTTGGCGCGCTTCTTCTCGATAAGTTCCTTCGCACGGCGAACGGCAGTCGAAGCGTCCGCGGCGTAGCCATCGGCACCAACGACATCGGCGTACTCCTGCGTGACGGGAGCGCCGCCGACCATGATGATCACCTGATCGCGCAAGCCCGCCTTGGTGATTTCGTGGATGTTCACTTTGAACATCGGCATGGTGGTGGTGAGGAATGCCGACATGCCAACCACGTTTGGCTGGTGTTCCTGGATCGCTGCAACGAACTTCTCAGGTGATGCCTGCACTCCGATGTCGATGACGTTGAAACCGGCACCCTCAAGCATGATGTTCACGAGGTTCTTGCCGATGTCATGCACGTCACCCTTGACCGTGCCCATGAGGAATGTGCCGATAGTTTCGGCCCCGGTGTCAGCCAGCAGTGGTCGCAGGATTTCGAGTGACCCTGACATGGCCTTACCGGCAATAAGCATTTCTGGCACGAAGTAGTCGCCGCGCTCAAAACGTGCGCCTACCTCTTCGAGTGCGGGGATGAGTGCGTCGAAGAGAATCTGGCTCGGCGTCATGCCTTGTTCCAGACCGGAGTTGGTCAACTGAATGACAGCAGGCCCGTTGCCAGACATGGTCTCTTCAAATAGGCCCTTGATGATGTCGTCGTGGCTCACGCTGCGCCATCCTTTCGACGGTTTCGTTGGTTGGGAGGAAATCTACGCGTCTCATCCAGCAGCAGCAGGCCGAGTGCCGGCAAACGGGCCGGCGTCAACCTGCTCGAAGGGCCGGTGATCGAGACGGCTGCGATGACATGCCCTTCGTTATCACGGATCGGCGCGGCAATAGCCGTGAGACCCTCTTCAAGCTCGTCCTTGATGATGGCGAAGCCACGTCGTTTGACGTTGATGAGTTCGGTGAGCAGGTCGGCACGCGTTGCGATGGTGTTCGGCGTCCTGCGTTCCAAACGGCCGGGCGGCACGGGAGCTGCATCGAAGGCGAGCAGCACCTTGCCGAGCGCCGAGCAGTGCAAGGGGATGCGAGAGCCAACCCAGTTACGTGTACCGAGTAAATACTGCCCGTCGGCCTGATCCAGCGATTCGACTTGATCACCGGTCGCGATAGCGAGGTTTGCGGCCTCACCGGTCACTGAAGCGAGGCGCTGTAGTAGTGGCCGGTACATGGCGATGAGATCGGTTTCCACGGCTCGCGTGCGGGCAAAACGCAGCAGTGTCTGACCGGGCACGAAAGCGCCATCATGGTCGCGGGTCACGAGCCCTTGCCGCTCGAGCGCACTCAACATGCGAGAAGTCGTGCTCTTCGCCAGGCCATGCGCGAGTGCCAACTGGGTGAGCAGCAGCGGCCGCTCGGACTCCATGATGGAGACGAGTAGCGCGGTTGCCCGATCGATAGCTTGCGCACCGGTCGGCGCACCTGCCCGTCGCTCCACGCGATCACCTGCCAGAGTTTCACGATATGGAACCTATGTTCCATATGTCCACTGTAGAGTCCAATCCATCGGACAGTCAACGAGCAGGAGTACCCGTGTTCCGCAATCAGATGCCGCGATACGAAATTTTGAGCCAAGAGGCAATGGCCGTGCTGGATATCGGCTGGCGACGGATCGTTTCGGAGATGGGCGTGGAGTTCATGAGCCCGTGGGCCGTAGATCTGTTGCGCGAAGCGGGCCAACACGTTGAGGGAGAGAACGTCAAGTTCGATCCCGACTGGATTCTGGCGCAGGTCGCCAAGGCGCCGCGTGAATTCGACATGCGTGCCCGCAACCCCAAGAACAACGTGCACCTTGGCGGCGACTCCATGGTGTTTGCCGGTGTGTACGGCCCGCCCTTCGTCCGCCGTGGAGACGTGCGACGAGACGCGACCTTCGAGGACTTCCAGAACTTCTGCAAGCTAGCGCAGTCCTTCGACGCGCTCGATACGGTCGGCGGCGTCGTCTGTGAACCCAATGACCTCTCGCTCGATTCGCGGCACCTCGACATGGCCTATGCGGCCGCCACGCTCACGGACAAGATGTTCATGGGCAACGTGGTCACGGCAGAGAACGCCCAGGACGTCATTCGCATGGCGGAGATCATTCATGGTGGTCGGGCTGCAATCGAAGAAACACCCGCACTGATTTCGCTGATCAACTGCAACTCCCCGCTCCGCTGGGACGATCGCATGCTTGATTCCCTGCGCGAGTACGCGTTGGCTGGCCAGCCCGTCATCTGCACACCATTCCTGCTCATGGGCGCCATGAGCCCGGTCACCATTCCGGCGTCCCTTGCCCAACAGATCGCCGAAGCGCTCACGGGTATTGCGCTGGCACAGGTGATTCGCCCCGGTACACCGGTGGTGTTTGGCTCGTTCCTCTCCAACATCGATATGCAGTCGGGCTCACCGCAGTTCGGTACACCCGAGAGTGGCATCGGCCTGTTGTGCACCGGCCAGATTGCTCGTCACTTCGGTCTGCCGTTCCGTGGCGGCGGTGGCCTGAACTCAGCGCACACGGCTGATATGCAAGCCGGCACGCAAACCATGATGACGATGATGCCGACGTTCCTCGCCGGCACCAACTATGTGCTGCACACCGCGGGTTGGCTCGAGGGAGGGCTCGTCGCAGGCTACGAGAAGTTCATCCTCGATATCGAGGTGCTCGAGAGCCTCATCCACGAATTCAAACCCGTGCATTTCGATGAAGCGGAATTGGCCTTCGACGCGCACGTGGAGGCTGGCCATGGCGGCCACTTCCTGGGCACCATGCACACGATGGAACGGTTCCGCACTTGCTTCTACCGGCCGTGGGTTTCCACCGCTGAGAGCTTCGATCGCTGGACCAAGAATGGATCGAAGAAGGCTGACGTCCGTGCCCTCGATGTCGTCGACAAGAAGCTCGAGGCCTACACGTTGCCCGAAATGGATCCGCAGGTACTCGCCGAGCTCGATGAATTCGTCAGCATGCGGAAGTCGCAACTCGACGTGTACTAGGCCAGACCAACAGCAGTGAGGGAGCCGAGCATTCGGCTCCCTCACTGCTCTTTTGCGCACCAGATAGTGGAACCCTGGGGAGTGTCGATGTGTCGCAATTGTGTCGAATCTGTTGAGGGGTACCCGTACGAGCCGGACAGCACGCGGCGCAGCGATTGTTCCTTCGGCGCGAAATCCGACCTGAACCCTTGACCTGATATATCTGAGTACAAGGATGTGCTTCCGACGGCACATCCCTCGGTCGTCGGTGAGTGAAGGACGGCGCCGCGTGGTTCCACGGCAAGTGAAGTTGTGCATCGGTGGCAACTGGATAGACGCAGCAGACGGAGGTCAGCGCGAAATCCGCAGCCCCTTCGACCAGTCCATCGTCGCAGTGGCAGCAGAGGCAACCGCTGCTGACGTCGACGCGGCGATTGCCGCAGCCCGCGCCGCCTTCGACTGCGGACCCTTCCCCCGATGGACAATGAAGGAAAGATGCGATCTCGTTGATCGAGTCGCTGACCTGCTCGAGCGTGACACCGCCATCATCGCGGCCGCCGAGAGTGAAGACACCGCCAAGCGCTTGTTAGAAGCCGAGTACGACGTAGCCGATGTCGTCGCGGTATTCCGCCACTTCGCTGCCCTCGGTCGCACCCTGCACACACGCACCGTTGACGTTGGTCGTCCGGAAATCGACAGCCGCGTCACCTACGAACCGGTTGGCGTTTGTGGCCTGATTGGGCCTTGGAACTACCCACTGCTGCAAGTGTCGTGGAAGGTTGCCCCTGCCTTGGTTGCTGGGTGCACCTTCATCATGAAGCCCAGCGAATTGACACCATCCACAGCGGCTCACTTGATGCGCATCCTGATTGAGGCCGGTACGCCAGATGGTGTCGCAAACCTCGTCATGGGAGCGGGTCCAGTCGCCGGCGCGCCGCTTTCGAGCGATCCTCGTATCGACCTGGTGTCCTTCACTGGTGGACTCATCACGGGCAAGCGCATCATGGCGACAGCAGCCGAAACCGTGAAGAAAGTGGCCCTCGAACTGGGCGGAAAGAATCCGCACATCATCTTCGCCGATGCTGATCTTGACGCTGCCATCGACAACGCCGTCATGGCTGCGTTCCTGCATTCAGGTCAAGTCTGCTCTGCAGGCACTCGCTTACTGGTTGAACGTTCGGTGCATGACCGCGTGGTTGCCGAAATAGCGTCACGGGCCAAATCCATTCGCATGGGCGGCCCCAACGATGACGCTACAGAAACCGGCGCCCTGATCAGCGAAGCCCACCTGCTCAAAGTGCAGAAGTACTGCGATGACGGCGTAGCCGAGGGCGCAAAGCTACTTGTGGGTGGACGTCGCTCCGATCGTCCCGGGCTGGAACTCGGCTGGTTCTTCGAGCCCACGGTGCTCGACGGTTGCAACACCAGCATGCGATGCGTGCAGGACGAATCCTTCGGCCCAATCATGACCGTCGAAGTGTTCGATACTGAAGCCGAGGCCATCGCCCTCGGCAACGACACGATCTATGGCTTGAGTGGGGGAGTGTGGACGCGTGACGCAGCCAAGGCGGACCGCGTCGCCACTGCTCTTCGGCACGGCACCATCTGGATCAATGACTACGGCCCGTACCGCCCCGAGGCGGAGTGGGGCGGCTTCAAGCAATCGGGCTTCGGCCGCGAGCTCGGAGTCGCGGGATTGCACGAATACCTAGAACCCAAGCATGTGTGGCGCAATACCACTCCCGGTCTTTCGGGTTGGTTCGCTGCAGGAGGAATAGACGCATGAGCTCAGCGATCTCGGTACGCAATGTGTGGAAAGTCTTCGGACCTAACGCAGAGAGTCTGATCGGTTCTCCCGATGCGGATCTCAGCCGTGCGGATCTGCGCAACAAGACCGGCAACACAATCGCCGTACGCGATGTCTCCTTCGACGTCGCTCCGGGCGAAGTGTTTGTGGTCATGGGGCTGTCTGGGTCGGGCAAGTCCACGCTCGTACGTTGCATGACACGGCTCATCGAACCAACGCGCGGTCAGTTGCTCTTCGAAGACGAAGACATCTTGGCGGCCTCAGCGCAGCGACTGCGCGAATTGCGTCGCACCAAATTCTCCATGGTGTTTCAGCACTTCGGCCTGCTGCCGCACCGCAAGGTCATCGACAACATTGCCTACAGCCTTGAGATCAACGGGGTGAGCAAGGCAGATCGCCACAAGCGGGCGCGAGAGGTCATTGACTTGGTTGGTCTTCAGGGCTACGCCGAGGCCTACCCCGAGCAGCTCTCCGGCGGCATGCAGCAACGTGTTGGCCTGGCCCGTGCACTGGCGGTTGATCCGCAGATCATGTTTCTGGACGAGCCGTTCAGTGCATTGGATCCGCTCATCCGTCGCGACATGCAGAACGAAGTGATCCGGCTGCATCACGAGCTGGGCAAGACCATGGTGTTCATCACGCATGATCTGCAGGAAGCGGCCAAGGTCGGCGACCGCATCGCCATCATGCGCGATGGCGCTTTGATTCAAGTAGGGACCCCGGCGCAGTTGGTTGCAGCACCGGCCGATGAGTACGTGGAGAACTTCGTCCGCGACATCGCCAAGTCGCACGTGCTTACGCTGCGCTACCTGGCCCGGCCTGCGCTGGAAGGCGAAGACCTGAGCGGTCCTGAGTTGCCAGCCGACACCATCATCCGTGATGCAACCAAGGTGATTACGAGCGCGCACCGTCCGATTCGGGTCACGGACAACGGCAAGGCCCTTGGCATCGTGACGAGCGAGGACATCCTCCAGATGATCTCGGGAGTGCAGTGATGCTCTCCTCCCGTCCAATCAAGAAGTCCTACTTGTTGATGGGGCTGTTCGTTACTTGGCTCACGCTCGCCCAGCTCTTCCACGGCAGCGCAACGCTGGAGCTCGGCACAGCAGAGAACACGCCGGTGACGACGGCCTTTGGCGATGCCGCAGCATCCATTCGCGGCAACCGTACGACGAGCCCAGCCTTCATCTACTTCTTCAATCCGATTCGCCTGTTCATCAACGGGTTCGTTGAGTCCATTCGTTCCATCATCGCGGTGCCTGCTTCCGGTGCGGTGATTCCGCTCATCGGTTGGCTCGGAGTCGTCGGCATCATTGCTTTCGCCGTTTACGCCACGAGTCGCATTCGTATCATGCTGCTCGCTGTTGGGTTGCTGCTCGGCTGTGGGGTGCTGGGCATGTGGCAGTACACGATGGACACGCTCGCCATGACGATCGCCGCGGTACTGCTTTCTCTCGCGGTCGGTATTCCGCTTGGCATCTGGGCAGGCCTCTCCGATCGAGTCCTCAAACTGTTGACACCATTCTTGGATCTTGCGCAGATCCTGCCAACGCTTGTGTATCTCGCCCCGCTGGCCTTGTTCTTCCTCATCGGTTCGGCCTCAGCAACGATCGCAACCATGGTGTACAGCATCCCGATCGCGATCCGCATCACGTCCCACGCGATCCGTTCGCTGAACTTCTCGCCAATCGAAGCTTCCATGTCGATGGGTGCGACTGCTCAGCAGACCTTGCTTAAAGTGCAGCTGCCCATGGCCAAGAAGATGATTGTGCTTGGCATCAACCAGACGGTGATGGCAGCGCTTTCCTTCGTAGTAATCGCGGCACTTATTGCGGCGCCGGGTTTGGGCAAACCGGTTGTCGCCGCACTCATCATTCGCAATGTTGGTGACGGTTTCGTGGCCGGTTTTGCCGTCGTTTTTGTTGCGATCCTGTTGGACCGAAGCACGAGTGCGGCTGCGAATCGGCGCACCACTTTCGTGCCGCCGACTGCCGAGCAGATTCAGCGTCACCGCATCGGTCTTGGCGTTGGTGCAGCGCTCGCCATCGCGTCAGTCGTACTATCGCGAACGGTGATGTCAGCAGCCATCTGGCCGGAGAGCTTGGTGTTCTCAGAGTCGCTTTCCAGTTGGACGAATACCGCGACCGCTTGGATCTTGAATCACATGTATTTCGCCACCGTCGGGTATAAAGACTTCATTTCGGTGACCGTGCTGAATCCGCTGGAGTCGGTACTCGCCTACGCGCCTTGGTTCCTGACGGTCTCCGCGATCACCCTCCTGGCTTGGATCTTGGGCGGCTGGCGCATTGCGGTATTGGCAGCTTCGCTGATGGCCGCAATCGTCGCTTCGGGGCTGTGGTTCGAAGCGATGATCACCTTGACACAGACCATTGTTGCGACGCTCCTCACCATGATGGTCGGCGTGCTGATGGGCATCTTGGTTGGGCGTAGCGATCGCGCTGACACTTTGTTGAGACCGTTCCTCGACGCTGGACAGACGTTGCCGGCATTCGTGTACCTCGTGCCCATGCTCGGCCTGTTTGGTCCTACCCGATTCACCGCCATCGCCACCGGCATTGTGTATGCGATTCCCGTCGTGGTGAAGATTGTGGGCGAAGGAATTCGCGGAGTGCCAGCAACCATTCTCGAGGCCGCCACAGCCGCAGGTTCCAGCACGCTGCAACTCATCACGAAGGTGCAACTGCCTGCATCTAAACGAGCGCTCTTGCTGGCGACGAACCAGGGCATGATCTTCGTGCTCGCGGTTGTCGTCATCGGCGGATTCGTAGGCTCGGGCGGCCTTGGATACCTCGTCATTCTGGGTGGATCGAAGCCGGAATTGCAGGGCAAAGGTCTTGTCGCCGGCGTTGTGATTCTTTTGCTCGGCATCATGATCGACCGCATCACACAAGCCGCGGCCCGGCGGACTTGACTCGTCCCACCAGATGGAACGAGTCAAGTCCGCTTGGCTACGAAAACCGCACCATTCCTTCCGGGTGATGCGGGTCACGAATATCGTCAATATGCACGATCTACCTAGGAGGGTAAATGCGAGCAAACAACCGTCGCCGCGCTGTCGTGGCTTCGCTTGTCGCTTCAGCAGCGCTCGTTCTGACCGGCTGCGGCTCGGTCAACGATGCAGCGCCGACTGATACGGCGAGTGCCAGCGACTGTGGCACGTGGGGCATGGCTATGCACGCGTGGAACGGCTACACGGCATCGGCACAGGTCGTTGTCGAGGTCGCTAAGGCACAGGGCTGCACCATTAATCAGACCACGCTCGAAGAGGCTGGCGTCACATACGACGCAATGGAAGCCGGTTCGACTGACGTTGTCATCGAAGACTGGGGCGGCGGCCGTTGGAAAGAATGGGTCGATCGCGGCGCCATTAAGGAAGTTGGCCCTAACGGCAACATCGGCAAGATCGGCATGTTCGTCGCACCGTGGATGGTCGCGAAGTACCCGGACATCACGGACTCCAAGAACCTCAATAAGTACGCGGATCTGTTCAAGACCTCGGATTCCGGCGACAAGGGTGCTTGGTACGAGGGTCCTCCCGGATACACCACCGTCGGCGAAAAGATGATTTCGGCCAACAAGCTGAACTTCAAGGCGATCGCAACCGGCTCCGAAGCAGCACTCATCGACGTGCTGACCAAGGCCGAGGCGAACAAGACACCTGCGCTTGCGTACTGGTGGGAGCCGTCAACCCTGTTCGTGAAGATCCCGGGTCTGGATAAGGCTCGCGTCAACTTCCCGACCAGCGATTGGACGGACGCGTCGAAGGCCAGCGGTCTCACGGATTACCCCGAGACCCCGCTGATCAAGCTTGCGACGACGAAGCTGATGGACTCGGGTTCGATTTTCGCGACCATCGTCAAGAACTTCTCTTGGACGAACGCGGATCAGAACACGGTCGCTGCTGACATCGAAGGCGGCATGACGCCTGAAGCTGCAGCGCAGAAGTGGATCAAGGCGAATCAGGCCACAGCCGATTCTTGGCTGAAGTAACAATTCGCAGAAAGTGTTCCACGCTGTGGTTCCCCGGACCTTTGGGTCTGGGGAACCACAGTTTTTTTGGCTAGGTTGCGAGTGAATGGAGTGAACATGTCTAAGACGTATGACTACATCATTGTTGGCGGCGGTTCTGCCGGAAGTGTGCTCGCAAATCGCTTGAGCGCCGATCCTCAGAACGAAGTGCTCGTCCTTGAAGCTGGCCGCAAGGATTCATGGTGGGACATCTTCCTGCACATGCCTGCAGCGCTCACCTATCCCATCGGCTCGCGCTTCTACGACTGGAAGTACGAGTCCGAGCCTGAGCCGTTTATGAACAACCGCAAGGTGTATCACGCGCGCGGCAAGATTCTCGGTGGTTCCGGCTCCATCAACGGCATGATCTTCCAGCGCGGCAATCCCATGGACTATGACCGCTGGGCTGCGGAGAAGGGTTGCGAAGGCTGGTCGTTTGCGAACTGCCTGCCCTACTTCAAGCGTATGGAGAACTCGCTGCATGTCGCTGATCCGGTGTGGCGTGGCCACGACGGTCCGCTGGAGCTCGAGAAGGGTCCGGCTAAGAACCCCTTATTCCAGGCCTTCTTCCGCGCTGCCGAGCAGGCAGGTTTCCAACGTACTGATGACGTCAACGGATTCCGTCAAGAGGGCTTCGCGCCCTTCGATCGCAACATCCGTCGCGGCCGTCGTCTTTCATCGTCGGGTGCGTACATCAAGCCCATCCGTAACAAGCGTGCCAACCTGACCGTGCAGACGATGTCGTTCGTGCGCAAGGTTGTCTTCGAAGGTGATCGCGCTGTTGGAGTGCAGGTAACGCATCGCGGCACGACCGAAGTGATTCGAGGTACCGAGATCATTCTCTGCGGCGGATCGATCAACAGCCCGCAGTTGCTCATGCTTTCGGGTATTGGCAATGCTGCTGATCTTGAGCCACTCGGTATCAAGGTCGTGAAGCACCTGCCTGGCGTGGGGGAGAACCTGCAAGACCACCTCGAGGTCTACATCCAGTACTCGTGCAAGCTGCCGGTGTCGATGCAGCCATCGCTGCAGACGTGGCGCAAGCCCTTCATTGGTTTGCAGTGGCTGTTCCGCACGGGACCGGCTTCAACCAATCACTTCGAAGGCGGCGGTTTCTCGCGCAGCAATGACGAGGTGAAGTGGCCCAACCTGATGTACCACTTCTTGCCCGTCGCAATTCGCTACGACGGTACCAAGCCCACGGGTGGCCACGGCTACCAGGTGCACCTCGGCCCCATGTACTCCGATGTGCGGGGCAACATCAAGCTCAAGAGTGCTGACCCGAAGGTGCATCCGGCAATTCGCTTTAACTACCTGTCGACGCCGAACGATCGTCGCGAGTGGATTGAAGCGATCCGTCAGGCCCGCCTGATTCTCAACCAGCCCGCCATGGATATGTACAACGGCGGCGAGATCTCTCCCGGACCGTCGGTTGAAACCGACGAGCAGATCTTGGACTGGGTGGCCAAGGACGCCGAGACCGCACTGCACCCGTCATGCACCTGCAAGATGGGCACCGACGAGATGTCCGTTGTGGATCCTGCGACGATGCGCGTGCATGGCGTTCAGGGCCTGCGAGTGGTGGACGCCTCGGTGTTCCCCTTCGTCACCAACGCCAACATCTACGCACCCGTGATGATGGTGGCCGAACGCGCCGCCGATCTCATCCTCGGCAAGGACCCGCTCCCGGCCCAGACGGACGAGTATTACAAGCACGCATGAGGAAGGTTCGAGCCAGGTGAAGCCCCAGTCACTTAAGCGAGCATTTCGCGGCCTGAATGACCGCCGACTAGGAGTTCAGTTTCGCGATTACGTTCAGGCGCGAGTACTCGGCACTTTCGCGCAATACCGACTCTGAGGCGGCAACTTCGTCGAGCAGTTTGCGGAGCGTATCGCCGGTATGAGCGCCATCTGCGACGATGAGGTTCATCAGAACGAGTGCGACATGTGGGGTCGTGGAACTCATGCCGGTCTCATCAATGCTGTGAAGGCCGGAGTACGGCTGTTGCGAGCGCCGGAGCCACGGGCGACAGCTCGGAAGGAGGTCCTCTCCGGTAGCGGCCGCTTGAGCAACTAAGCGACACATTGCGAGAGAAAGACTTTCGGTGGATTCTCCTGAGCGTTCCCGTGGCCAGCATTCATCCAGGAAGGGGCGCACGTTTAGACGCGCAAATTCGCGTGCTTGATCGTTTCGCGAAGATAGGGAACGCTCGATCGTCCAGACTGCCGTGGTTAAGTCGTCGATGGGAAAGGACCGGAAGATTAGTTTCAAGTCCTTGATCGGCAGCAGCGTTCGTCGCTCTAGACCAATAACTGTCATCATGCGCGTGAACTGAGGGCGACTTTCGTTCTCCTCTGTCAAAAGGAGCATTGCCTTGACAAAGTACGGAGAGAGGGCAGAAAGCACGTCGACTGTGAGCGTGGCTGATCTGAGATAGCCGTGCCAGAACCAAGTGGCAGTAGGCGTCTGAGAATCGAACCGCGGGATGAGATGGTTGGCGCTCCAAACTGGCGCAAGCGTCAGCAAGGCTGATAGATGCTGTCCAATCGCGAGCAACCCTTGGTGAGTATTCGCGTTATCTATGAGGAGTTGCTCATTTAGCCAATCGGCAAGATCGGTGGGGAGTTCCTCGCCGGGGACTGGTTTCGTCATGAACCATGACAGGAGCACCGCTCGCATAGACATCCACGCTGCATCAAGGACGATGCTTGGAGCATCGGCAGCAGCACTTAGCGATTCAGCGCTCTGTAGTGCGCTTATGAGCTTCGTACCGAGGTGCAGAGAATCTTCTCTCGAGGCCTTGCCTGATTCCACGGCCTTCAGAAGCAAATGGGCTGCTGCGTAGGCGATTGCTGCAAGATCGGCAATTTCGAGGCTTTTTAGCAGGTCAAATACTTCACCCCAGGGCATCTGGCCAGGGTCCAACGTAGCAACCGCATACAGGCCCGACTGCCAGCGGTCAGCACCAAGGGTCTGCACTTTTCGATGCTTAGCGAGCAACTCAATCGCGAGCGACGGCTCCTGAACGCATAGTGCCTCCCAATCGTCAGTCGCAAAGGGCTCGCGCTGTCGCGGCGTAAGCATCCGCTGCTCGAGTGCCGCGGCGTCACGCGGCAACACTTCTTGTTGGTATTCATCGGCCAGGCTCACTTGGGCTGCACCCCGGATCCACCACGCGTCGTCCAAAGTTGCCCATCGATCGAACTGGTCGTCGTATTCGGTAAGCCGCTGGAGGAGAGGCTCAATCGAGCCGGAGCAGTCATCGAAAGCTTCACGTATTGCGCTGGTGAGCAACCAGATTGATCGACTCTTGCGTCGGTTGGGCCGGTCTACGTGTTCGTCCGAATCCGCGGCTCGAAGCACGTCGTCGAGTGCCGTCGAAAGTAGAGCAATCAGTCGCTCCTGTTCTGGTGTCTCGACGTCCTTCCCACGACCAATCACGAGGGCATAGATCTCTGGCAGTAGCCAAGGCGACGCCAGGATCTCTTCAAGATTTCTGCTGATCCAAGACGTCCACTCTGTTGGTCGAATTTCGGAAGTGTGCGTTGCAGCGAAGATCCCTAGTCGCTGCGTTAGTAGAGCCGGTGCCGCCATCCACTCTCTGGCGTAGAGTCCAGCGACAATGCTGTCCGCGGCAGCCGCGTCCTTCCACGCGTCCCGAAGAACCTTGATTATCCAAGCCCACTCGGGCGCGTACTGCCCGTTTCCTAAATCGACGATAGACAGGACCCGCGCGGACAACTCCGTGGCCCGTGCATCAGATGTGAGTTGAGCTGAAAGGCTGGTCAGGTCTTCCAAGCAGCGGTTGCCTGCAACGAGACGTTCGCGCCATGCACTTGCCCATCCAGATGACTTCGCCCACTCATCGAGGCAGTATTCAGGGCTGCTCCATCGAAGCCGGTAGTCCCATCGGCAAAATTCCGCGGGAAGTTGGGGATCTTCTGGCATCGCCGTCACACCAAATTTCGGTGTAAAGACCAATTTAGGCGCCATCAAATGCTCAAGGTTCGATCCAAGTCGCCCTCGAGCCGTTACATCGGCTAGAAGCTGCTCGAGTTGCCACTCCTGCCGGTAGGCCACGGCAGCCCGATCGGTTTGTACCAGCAGCGCCTGCCAAGCGATGCGCAGGCCTTTAGGTAATTTCAAAGTGGCGTCCTCGGCCACCGCTCCCTCGAGCACCCTATAGAGGTGCGGGTGAATGCAGTCCAACTGGGACAGCCGGAATAGAAGTTGCGGATCGCCTGCGAGTCGTCCCAGCCAAGTGGCTAGATGAGACAGTGGGGCATCCCAAAGGGCTGGATGTGGGGGGCTAAAGGGACCGGTGAGGGACGCCACTTCCGGGCTCATGACTCTGCGAGTCAGGGTCTGTGATGACCCGTAAAGAGGGTTTTTCGCTGTCGCTACACCTAGTTGGGCAAGGTGGGCTGAGCTCAGCGTTTGACGTTCAAAGACGTCGAGCCAAGCGAGGCTCGGGCAACTTTCAGCGTTGGCGAAACGCTTAGCAGGTAATCCGCTGGGATCCGACAGCGCCCACAACACTCGCGCGATAGTTTCGGAATCTGAGGCGAGTCCGGTCGGGTCAGTCATCGCCGCCCGCTCAGCGACTGCCTCTCGCCCGTCTGCGCCGGCGCGGTACGCGTGTGCCCACTCGATTAGCGTCGAGTGCAGAAGCGAGTGGTCGTCAGCGGTCCGATCAACCTGCATCACGGCATATGGAATGGGGGTGATGCCGATGCCATTCCATTTCCTCGCGGCGTCCATTTGATCTCTGGCCGAGTCCGAGACAGACACAAATGCATATGGTCTCGGCGTCGGTTCGCCTTCATTGCGATCCGCGGCTACTGCATCCACCAGATAGCGGAGCACAGGGTCATCGAGTGAGTAGCCGATCAGACAAACAGTGAAGTTGCGAAAGAGCTCGGTGACAAATCGAGAAGCCCAACGCTCGGTCAGGTAGGCGCGCCCGAAATCACCCGCGGTAAGAACGAGGTCATGTAGCTTCGCCGGACCGGTCTTTGGCAGCCTCCCGTGGATATGAACTACGGAATCCCATCTTGCGCTCTTCGGTACCGGCAGGAGCGGCGCAGCGGCAAAATCGGCTGTGGAAGGTTCCAGCGCGAGTTCGAACAATGGGTCAAAGTTTGTTGTAACCAATCGAATCGCACCGCTTCTCGCCCTGGAGAGCTCAAGGATCGCTCGATGCGACGCTAGGTCGGATTGCGAAAGAGATTCAGGTCGCAGGATTTCGGCGACAAGCTCGCGCACTCTCGCGGGACCGAGCCGAACTTCCATCGCACCGAGAACTCGGTCAAACTTCTTTTCAAGGTGATCTGCGCACTCATCTGTCGTCAGTCCATCTCCGGCACTCTTGGCAACGAGCTCCACGAGGGCGCCGAAAGTTGGAAGGCCAACGTTTGCAGACACACCCGCGCCGATAAAGAACACGACCTTTCCTGCTTCATGCGCAATTATCAGTTCCTCGCAGACGTCGGGTCCGCCGGCCACAAACTTCATCCGGCGGTATTCCGAATCTCGTCATACGCCGTCGCGAGGAACTTGAGCAACTGCTCGCGGACGCCGGGCTTTTCGAAGTAGGCGTTGAACAACATGCCGTTTGATTCGTGGCGGTCGACGATCATGTCGGTCGCCTTCTTCTCGAGATGCACGAGGAACTGGTCAAAGTCGTTGTGTAGCGCGACGACTCGAGTCTCCTCATCGTCGAGTACAGCTTGCTTCTGCTGTTCGAACCAGATGCGGTCGGCCTCAGTCAGGTTCAGGCCGAATGCTTCATTCATGTTGCCGATGATGACGGAGAGCAGATCCCTCGGTTGTTCGACCTGCTTGCCCATGCCACCGCCGGTGAACGCGTGGCCGGGTTCGTCGGTGCCGGCACCAAGCGCCAGGTTGAGTTCGCTGCCTTTTGCTTCGGTGCGTAGATGCGTGAGCAGCACCGAGTCCGAAATTTGGGGGAGCGGATCGATCGGATTACGCGGAAGCAAAGGCAGCAATGCCTTGCCGTAGAGATACAGCTCTTCGAGTTCTGCTTCCACCCATGGCATGACCTGCGCAAGAAACGCATAGGCCCGCACGTACGATTGCAACGCATCGCGCCAAGTGTCTTGCTCTGCGAGTTCCAACTCGGCGAAGCGCTTTACTGCCGGATCAAGATTCGCATAGACCGCAGCCTGTTGCTTCGCCTCACCTGACAGCAGCGCCTTCACCGCGGCGGTGCGTTGTTTAGCGTGGATGACGAAGGAAGCGTCGATGGTGTGCTGCAGCGTGTAAAGCATGTTGGGATCGGTGGGGGACGCCGCAGCCGATTCGAAGAACGGCCTGAACGATTCCTGGATCTCTTCGGCCGTGTTGGCGAAGTCGAGGACGAAAGTGTCGTTCTTGTCGGGGTGGATTCGGTTGAGACGCGACAGTGTCTGCACCGCCTTCACGCCAGACAGCTTCTTGTCCACATACATGGTGTGCAGCAGAGGCTGATCGAAGCCCGTCTGATACTTCTCGGCCACCACGAGGACCTGGTACTCGTCACTGCCGAAGTGCTTGGGCAGTTGCTTCTCACCGAAGCCGTTCATCATGGCCTCGGTGTAGGTCACCGCAGGTGCATCCGGATCCGTCAGCGAACCGGAGAACGCCACGAGTGCCTTCAACGGATGCTCGCCCGTGTCGTAGCCCATCTTCGCGATGTAGGCGTCGATGGCCTTCTTGTAACGCACCGCATGCAGACGCGATCGCGTGACGACCATCGCCTTCGCGCGGCCTTGCATCTTCTGTGACGTCTTCTGCCGGAAGTGTTCAACGATCACTTCGGCCTTCTGCGACAAGTTCGTCGGATGCAGCGACACGAAGCGTGCCAACGCAGCCGACGCCTTGCCCTTGGGCACCTCAACATCTTCACCGGCGTTGGCGAGTTTGTAGTAAGTCTCATAGGTCGTGTAGTTGGCCAACACATCCAAGATGAAGCCCTCAGCAATGGCCTGCCGCATCGAATAGGTGTGGAACGGCACCCGCCGCGCCTCACCATTCACCTCGACCAGTTCGCCGAACAACTCGAGCGTCTTGGGCTTAGGTGTGGCAGTGAAGGCAAAGAACGACAGGTTGCTTTGTTTGCCGCGTGCCGCCATTGAGGCAGCCACCACATCCTCCGCGTCAATGCCCTTGGCTTCGATCGCAGCTTCGGCGTTCTCGAACTCCTCAAGTGCTACATCACCGGCACCGAGAACGGCCTTCATCTCCTTAATGGCCTCACCGGTAGTAGACGAGTGCGCCTCATCGATGAGCACTGCGAAACGTGAACCGGCGAGTTCCGTAGCTGCTTGCGCTACCACCGGGAACTTCTGCAACGTCGTCACAATGATGCGAGCAGCGTTGCCTTCGAGCGCTTCACGCAACTGTGCAGAGTTCTCGGTTATGTTCACGATGGTGCCCGGCGTGTGACCGAACCCCGACACCGTCTCCTGCAACTGACGATCAAGCACCACACGATCCGTGATGACGATGACCTTGTGGAATATGGGCGTATCTGCAGGTAAGCCACCCTCAGCGGCTGCGCCCGTAGGATTATCCGACAGATGCGGCGTGTGCAGTCGCGAGAGTTGATGCGCAGCCCACGCGATGGTGTTGCTCTTGCCCGACCCCGCCGAATGCATGATCAACCGATCCACACCCGCACCCGCAGCCCGCGTGGCCGCCAACATCTGCGTCACCGCATCCCACTGGTGGTAACGCGGGAACAAAATGCGGCGAGCACCGGTCTTCACGTTGTTGTCGTCATACACATCCTCGGCATGCACAAACGAGCCGAGCAGGTTCAACCAGTTGTCCCGCTGCCACACCCGCTCCCACAAATAGGCCGTCACATATCCATCAGGGTTCACCGGGTTACCCGCACCACCTGGGTTACCGGCACCGGCACTGCCCTGGTTGAACGGCAGGAACACCGTGTCGGCCTTTGCCAAACGGGTCGTCATATACACCTGATGCGGATCGACCGCGAAATGCACCAACGCCCGATGCTTGAAAATCAAATCCGCAGGATTGCGATCCGTGCGATACTGCTCCATCGCATGCTCAACACTCTGATGCGTCAATGGGTTCTTCAACTCCGCCGTCGACACCGGAATGCCATTCACCACCAACACCACATCAAGCGAGTCATGCGGATGCGACTCACTGTGATGCAATTGCCGCACCACCGACAAACGATTCGCCTGGAACTGCGCCTCAAGTTCCGGAGTCAGCCCATTCGCCGGCGCAAAACACGCAACCCGAAACGTGACACCCGAATCTTTAACGACGCCGCGCAACACATCGACTACACCGCGAGACGTCAGCTCATCGGCGACACGCTTGGCCACCTTCGCCTGAGCGCCAGCCTCACCAGCGTGCGCCTTCACCAGCTTCGCCCACTCCTTGGGCTGCGACTCCGCGAGAAACGTCATCAACTCATCGACGAAAAGACCCAACTTCTTGTCATAGCCACCAGGCAGCACGCGCTCCCAACCGTGACCAAGCAGATGCCCCTCGATCGTCTCCTCAAACGCCGCCTCAAGCTGCACACCCGTCATACCGGAATCCCCCTCCCTGAAGCCGTCGCCACATCAAACTCACCCGTCACCGCAGCCGTGATCAATGAACGCTTGTACTCGCTGAGCAAGTCGATCGCCTTGGTTGTCGCTTGCATCGCAGCGCGGATTGCCGTCGCATCCGCGGCGATGCTCCGCGCAATCGCTACTTGTTCCTCAAATGGTGGCAGCGGAATCTTGATCGACATTAGGTCTGGGAAGTAGATCGTCTTGTGTGTTGAGCCCATCGCTAGTCGTTTCATCAGGTCCCGGCGCATGGCACGAAGGCACCACAGTAGGAAGTAGTTGTGCAGATGCTCACCGCAGGTCCAGGTGGCGAAGTCCTGACTAGTAGCCATATCGGCATCCATCAGAATGGCGAACCCCGCGGATGCCGTGCGGCTAAGTGCGACGGTGCCGCGCGGATGCAGGACTGCTGCACTGTTCGCAAGTCCTAAGTCGCTGATGTGCAGCACCGCGTCGTTGATCGAGTCGATCTCGTCATGCCGGAACCGATGCACGTCGCCCGTCGTCAGCCAAGGGATGTGGCAATCAAGCCAGTACTCGGGTTCGTTTCGTGATGGAGTGTGGCCCGTGCCCATGCGGGCCACTTGATTGAGCCTCGGCGATCCCCAATGATCTGGAATCGTCGACGCCCAGGGGATATTGGTTTCGCGTGTAGTGCTGACGCCTTCGCCTGTGACGCCTGCGTGCGCTGCTGCGATGATCGCCGTGTCGAGCGCCACCAGTTGGCGGTTCCTCGCCGCCGTCGCACTCTCGATGCGGGTGACTTGGTCGTCGAGGAAGTCCGCAATCCTCCGCTGATCCTCCAGCGGCGGCACCGGCACAACTAGGTTCTGGTACTTTCCTGCACTGAAGTTATCGATTGTGCTCCGTACTGCGCCAACCTCAATCTGCGCCCAGTAGTCAGAACTCTGCATCCAATAGCCGACATAGCGGCCGTCAACCAGTTTCGCATTGGGTCGAAAACGCACTAGGAATCCCGCGTAGCAGGCGTCGATGTCGTCCATGATCTGGGTGCTCTTGCCGATCGTGGCCCCCGCCGCAGTCATCAAAATGTCCCCGCGACGCGCACTGGCAGCAACTGCGATTTCAGGCGGCTGCGAAGCGAACGTGTCGGTACGGAGTGCTCTCGGCCCTTGAATATCCGTAGTGCGGATGTAGCGCGGCCAGTCCGGATCGTCGTTCTCGCCGGACAGCCCAAGACCGTTCACCACTGGAGCGGATGCAAGATGCTTCAAGGGAACAGCGCTGCGTGTCACGCCAGTCCCCGCATGAGTCGTTGGATCTCAACCTCTAGCGCGTCGATTTCGGCGCGGATTTCTGCGACGGGTCGTGGCGGTGTGTGGACGTAGAACTGGCGGGTGAAGGGGATTTCGTACCCAATCTTGGTCTTGTCGTGGTCGATCCATGCGTCGGATACGTAGGGGTGAATCTCTGTAGCAAGATGAATCTCGGCGGCAGCGCGGACGGCCTCGAGTTGCTCGGCTTCGGCCATGCCGAGGTAGCCCGCCGGGAGCGGGATGTTCTCTTGGTCGCGGAGGTCCGCGTCGGGTTCGTAGCCGTGGCCTTTCTTGGCCTTGATCGGCGCAACCGTGGAGTCCTCGATCTGATGGTCTTTCAGCAGTCCCTTGATGTTGCCCTTGCCCGAGTCAGGAATGCTGCCCATGATCGCGGCCTCGGCGCTCTTCTGCGTCGTGTAACGCTGTCCGTTGACTTCCCACGCGCGACGCAGGGGCCGTTCGACAGTGAGCCGAGCGAAGCCGAAGTCTGCGTTGCCCATGACTTTGACGCGCGCATCGTCGGTGCGCTCGAGGGCTTCGACAAACAGTTGAGTGATCTGTCCGATAGCGTCGTCGGTGAGCTCTTTGCGCTTGTCGCCGAGGCTCTTCTTCATTTTGGTGCCGAACTCACGTGCGTCGACGAGTACGACTTTGCCGCGGCGCTCTGCGGGTTTGCGGTTGGTGAGGATCCACACGTAGGTGCTGATGCCCGTGTTGTAGAACATCTGGTCGGGCAGGGCCACGATGCCTTCGAGCCAGTCGTTCTCGAGAATCCAGCGGCGAATCTCTGACTCACCGGAACCGGCCGCGCCGGAGAACAGTGGTGAACCTGAGAGCACGATGCCGATGCGTGAACCGCCATCAACCCACGGGGTGTTGGGGTCGTCGGCGACCGGCTTCATCTTCGAGAGCATGTGTTGCAGGAACAGGAACGAGCCATCGGAGATTCGGGGCAGGCCCGCTCCGAAACGACCGTCGAAGCCCTTGGTGTCGGCTTCTTGGCGGATGGGGTCGGCGTAGGCCTTCCAGTCAACACCGTAGGGAGGGTTGGCGAGCATGTAGTCGAACTGTTTGCCGGCCCAACCGTCAGCGGTGAGGGAGTTGCCGAGCACCATGCGTTCAGGGTCGGCGCCGGTGATCATGAGGTCGGATCGTGCGATGGCCCAGGTTTCGGGGTTGAGTTCCTGACCGAACACTTCGAGGTGCGCATCAGGGTTGAGCTGCGCGAGTGTGTGCGTGGCGACCGAGAGCATGCCGCCGGTACCAGCTGCCGGGTCATAGATGGTGCGCACGGGCTTCTTGCCACTGAGCGGCTCGTTGTCTTCCGCGAACAGCAGGTTCACCATGAGTCGGATGACCTCGCGCGGCGTGTAGTGCTCACCAGCGGTCTCGTTGCTCATTTCGGAGAACTTGCGAAGCAGTTCTTCGAAGATGTAGCCCATCGTTTCGTTGCTCACGCGATCGGGATGCAGATCAAGATCAGCGAAGTCTCCGAGCACCTGGTACAGGATGCCGGCCTTCTCGAGCCGCGCGATCTTGTCTTCGAAGTGATACTCGTCGAGCACCTCGACGGCACCGGGTGAGAAGGCGTTGATGTAGGCGCGCAAGGTGGCGGCCAGATGCTTGTCGTCGTTGAGCAGCGTGGTGAACGTGAGCGGACTGGTGTTGTAGAACTGCTGACCGGCCGCCTTCTTCAGAAGTGCGTGTGTGCCGGCACCGTCGGGCAGACCCTTGGCCTTGGCCACCACTTGTTGTTTCGTGGGTTCCAGTACTGCGTCGAGGCGGCGGAGCACAAGCAGGGGCAGCATGACTGCGCCGTACTCGTGGGGCTTGAAGTGACCGCGTAGCTTGTCGGCGACCTTCCAAACAAACGCGACCTTGTCAGCAAAACCCTCAGGCTGCGAACTCACGAACGACCCCCATCACCACACGTGTAAAGCAATGGTTTGAGGCTAGTGCGCGGGTGCGACACACCGCTGCAGGACAGGCGGGAATCCAAGGTTGTGATAGCGCTGCCGTCGGGCTTTCTGCTTATCCACAGTGCCCTCTTGCGATCGCCACGTCCTGTCAGTGTTCGCCACTACCTTCGTCGCATGCTCCCCAGTTGGAATGCCCTCATCGTGACTGCTCTCGCAATTGCACCCGGGTACGTAGCCATCACGATGTGGTCTCGGCAGCGCACCTGGCTTGGACCGACCACTGAGCTGCGGACCTTGTTGCAGGCACTGTCCTGGAGCACAGTCGTACATCTCACGACAGCACCGATTGCCTGGCCGTTGATCACGCTTTCGCTACCAGTGGTCTTGGCTGAACATCGTTGGAGGCTGCTGTTTTGGCTGCTTGCCACGATGCTGTTAGTCCCAGCTTGCCTCGGCGTTCTTGTCGCGCGACTGACCGATTGGGTGTTTGTCGTCGGATCTGATCGACTCCGTGGCCTGCGGAGTGCGCTCAACGACATCGTGAAACCGGCGACCCCGCCCACCATCTGGGATTGGTGGCTCATGGAGCGGCCACCGAATGGCAGTTTTGTTCGAGTCACTTTGCGAGATGGCACGTTAATCGGTGGTGTGTTTTCAGACGGTTCGAAGGCCACCACTTCTCCCGAGAAGCCCGGGCTGTTCCTTGCGAGCGAGTGGGCGCTGAACGGGGAGGGCGACTTCGTTGCCGAGATCCCAACCTCGCTTGGGGTGCTAATTCCTGATGCCAACACGGTCGCATCAATCAGAGTCGTAGGTACACTCACCGAGCATGTGGAGGAAGCGCGTGTCTGAGAATTCAAAGGGCCCTTGGGAGCCGAAGCGCCGCGGACTCGTGTCCGGTCACGGTCCGGTTCCAAAGAATCCGCCGCCGCCGGTCTCGTCGGTAATGCCAAAGCCGGACGATCAAATCCAAGAGACGCCGAAGGCCTCGTAATACGGATGTCGCAGCATTGTGGTGACTTTGTGCCGCTCGAAGATGACCGTGCGGATGTGCTCTTGGGCACGGATGGTTCGCCGCTCGGAGAGACGGCGTACTTGTTGCAGAACCCCGCGAATGCTGGGCGCTTGCTCACGTCCATCCAGCGGCTGGAAGCAAGCAAAGACGTAGAAGAACAGTCCCTAGAAACCAGCGAGGCCGCGGCCCACCTACACGGGTGAACCACGACCTCGAAATGCGCGCCCCCGGCAGGATTCGAACCTGCGACCCTCAGTACCGGAAACTGATGCTCTATCCCCTGAGCTACGGAGGCTTGCGGCGGCGAGGCTATCAGCACCAGCCCCTGCAGCGTGCAACAATCCAAAGGCCGAACTGAGGGGTGAACGTGATCGTTGACTGCGGGCTGTACCGAGAGGGCGTCCGACAAGAGGTGCCGCCTGCCGTTGCGCTCGCTGTCGATAGTGCAGGGCTTGATGCTGAGGATTTCATCTGGCTTGGCGTTGTAGATCCCACTGCTGATGAACTTGAGCACCTAGCGGAGCGCTTCAGGCTGCACCCGTTGGCGGTCGAGGACGCGCTGAAGGCCCATCAACGGCCCAAGCTCGAAGTCTTCGAGAAGTTCATGTTCTTGGTGGTCAAGACACTCGGCTATGACGATCCGACCTCGCAGGTGGAATCGGGCGAAGTTGCCATCTTCATGGGCGCGCACTTCATCGTCACGGTGCGCCATGGCCACGTGCATCCGCTGCTGCATCTGCGCGCGCAGATGGAAGCCCAGACGGAGCAGTTGGCCAAGGGTCCGTCGGTCGTGCTGCATGCGGTGCTCGACAGCATCGTCGATGAGTACCTCACGGTGGTGCAGGAGCTTGAAGCGGATGTGGAGATCATCGAGCGCGAGGTGCTGGGCCGCGGCAGCCACACGCGCACGAACGACATCTACTTGCTCAAGCGCGAGATCATCGAATGCCGGCGCGCAACTGGACCATTGATCGAGCCGCTGAACAAACTCACCAGCGATCCACTGCACATCATTGACGACAGCATTCAGCCCTTCTTCGCCGACATTGCAGATCACGTGCTCCGCGCGCACGACGCGATCGAATCACTGAACGAACTCGTCACTGCGGCGTTGAACGCGAGCCTTGCGCACATCCAGGTGCGGCAGAACGAAGACATGCGCAAGATCTCGGCCTGGGTGGCTATGGCAGCGGTGCCCACCATGGTGGCTGGCATCTACGGAATGAACTTCGAGCACATGCCGGAGCTGTCTTCGAAATGGGGCTATCCGGCGGTGCTGGTTGGCCTGCTGTTGGAATCGGCCTTCCTGTTCAACTATCTCAAACGCAAGAACTGGCTGTAACACCGACCTGCAACCGCCCTGCGCTTCACTGTCGAAACTGTTCGGAATCGCCGCGCAAACCTCGCAGATTCGACAGTGAAGCCAAGGGAATGGGGGCTGGCGGGCGCGTCAAATAGGCTGCGCGCATGACTCCCGAGGAACTCGCAACGCTCGTTGTAGCTGTCATCCGTGCGGCCGTCTCCGCCGGACGCCTGACGCTCCCGGTGCTTCCGGAGACCGTCGTGATCGAACGGCCCAAGAATCGAGACCACGGCGACTGGGCGACGACTGCGGCATTGCAGTTGGCCAAGCAGGCTGGAGTTCCGCCTCGCGTCGTTGCCGAGATCATTGCCGAGGGCCTCGTTGCGCTCCCGCAGATTGCCGCAGTCGATATCGCTGGCCCCGGCTTCATCAACGTGACGCTGGCCGCTGGCGCAGCGGGCGAACTTGCCCGCACCATCGTCTTGGAAGGTGCCGAGTTCGGTCGTAGCAGTGTGAATGCTGGCCAGCGCATCAACGTCGAATTCATCTCGGCTAACCCCACCGGCCCCTTGCACCTCGGACATACCCGTTGGGCTGCTGTGGGTGACGCGATCGGACGCGTGCTCGAAGCAAGTGGCGCCGAAGTGGCTCGCGAGTTCTACGTCAACGACCGTGGCGTGCAGATGGACAAGTTCGGTGCATCGATCATGGCGGCTGCTACCGGTCAGCCCATTCCTGAAGACGGCTACCACGGCGCCTACATCCGTGACCTCGCTGAGCAGATTTTGGTCGAAGAGCCGGGCATCACATCGTTGCCGGCCGATGAGCAGCACATTGCCTTCCGCGAGGCTGGTTATCGCCTGCAACTTGCGCAGCAACAGGGTGTGCTCGCCAATTTCAACACCCACTTCGACGTGTGGTTCTCAGAGCGTTCGCTGCACGATTCCAAGGCCGTCGAGTTGGCCTTCAAGCAGCTCGATGCGCAGGGGCACATGTTCGAAGAAGAGGGCGCGATTTGGCTGCGCACCACTGACTTCGACGATGACAAGAACCGTGTGCTGCGTAAGAGTGACGGCGAACTCACCTACTTCGCATCCGACACTGCCTACTACGTCGACAAGCGCATGCGTGGTTTCGATCGCTGCATCTACCTGCTGGGTGCCGATCACCACGGTTACGTGAATCGGCTGCGCGCCATCGCATCCTGTGCCGGAGATAACCCCGATCAGAACATCGAAGTCCTCATTGGGCAGCTGGTGAAGATGATGAAGGGCGGCGAAGAGGTTCGTCTCTCCAAGCGCGCAGGCAACATGATCACGCTCGAAGACCTTGTCGATGAGGTTGGCGTGGATGCGGCACGCTACTCACTGATTCGGTATCCCGTGGACTCGCCGCTGGTCCTTGACCTCGATCTCTTGATCAAGCGAACCAACGACAATCCGGTCTTTTATGTGCAGTACGCACATGCGCGCATCGCTTCCATGCTGCGTAACGCTGGCGAACTCGGCATCGACTGGCGTGCCACGGCCTTCGATCCCGCGCAGCTGGTGCATGAGAAGGAACTCGAACTGCTCGGCGCGTTGGGAGAGTTCTCGCGCACGATTGCGACAGCGGCCGAACTCCGCGAGCCGCACCGTGTTGCGCGCTACCTCGAAGACCTCGCGACGTTCTACCACCGCTTCTATGACCAGTGCCGCGTGTTGCCGCGCGGCGACGAAGTCGTCGACGAACTCACCATTGCTCGACTCTGGCTGTGCGCTGCAACGCGTCAGGTGCTGGCCAACGGCCTGAACCTGTGCGGTGTTTCTTCGCCCGATCGGATGTAGTGATGATCGACGAAATCTGGCCGCGCACTGCGGAACGTGCAGCCGATGGAGCACTCGTCGTCGGTGGATGCGATCTGCGCGACTTGGCCCTTGAGTTCGGCACGCCACTATTCGTCATCGATGAAGCCGATGTGCGTGCCCGAGCCGCTGAGTACAAGGCGGCGTACGACCATGGCGACCACCCCTTCCACGTCTTCTACGCCGGCAAGGCGTTCTTGAGCGTCGCGGTTGCTCGTTGGGTGCATGAAGAGGGCCTTGGCATCGATGTCGCAAGTGGTGGTGAGCTGGCCGTGGCGCTTCGAGCTGGCGTACCCGGTCATCGCATCGTGATGCACGGCAACAACAAGTCGCGCGCCGAGATCACCGCGGCCCTGGAGCATCAACTGCACCTCATCGTCTGCGATTCGTTGGACGAACTTGCGCTGATCTCAGATGTCGCGTGCGAACTTGGCGTGATTGCGCCGGTGCTTCTCCGGCTCACGGTTGGTGTGGAAGCCCATACGCACGAAGCCATAGCCACGGCGCACGAAGACCAGAAGTTCGGCCTTTCCATCGCCAACGGCATGGCGGAGAAGGCGGTATCGGAGGCCATCGGTGATCCCAACCTGGCGCTCCGCGGATTCCACTCGCATATCGGCTCACAGATCTTCGATGCCGCTGGTTTTGAGATTGCTGCACATCGAGTTGCTGCGTTCATCGCCGACATGTCGCGAGCCCATGGCTACGTCACCGAACTTCTGGACCTCGGCGGCGGCATGGGCGTGCCCTATGTGGCCGGGGACGATCCCTTGGATGTGGGGGAGATGGCCCATCGCTTGCGTGCCATCGTCGTGCACGAGTGCGACGCTGCTGGAATACCGGTGCCGGAGCTTTCGGTCGAGCCTGGTCGCGCCATCATCGGCTCTTCCACCGTCACGCTCTACAGCGTGGGCGTCACGAAGGCCGTACAAGTCACTGACGACTTCGTCCGGCAATACGTCGCCGTCGATGGCGGCATGTCGGACAATCTCCGCACCGCGCTCTATAACGCCGAGTACACGGCAACCCTGGCGAACCGGATTTCCTCGGCACCCCAGGTGCCCAGCCGCATCGTGGGCAAGCATTGCGAGAGCGGCGACATCGTCGTCCGCGACTGCGCGTTTCCATCTGATGTCCGTCGCGACGACGTCATCGCAGTTGCCACGACTGGTGCCTATCACCGGTCCATGGCGTCCAATTACAACAACTTGCCGCGTCCGGCTGTCGTGGCCGTTCGAGACGGTGCAGCGCGAGTGTTGGTCCGTCGGGAGACCATCGACGACATCCTGCGCCTCGATTCCGACGCCTGAGGCGCTGAGGCGTTAGCGCCGCACAAGTTAGGCTTGGGCTGATCCTTGGAGGCTCCAATGTCTGTTCGCCCACTGCGTGTTGCATTGCTCGGCGCGGGCAATGTCGGCACAGAAGTGGCCCGGCTGCTCGCGGAATCGGCCGACGATCTGCAGGCGCGCATCGGCGCCCCCCTCGAACTCGTCGCCGTTGCTGTCCGTGCCCTGGACAAGACCCGCCCTGGAATCGATCCAGCACTGCTCACGACCGACGCCGACGCAGTTGTCTCGCGCACCGACATCGACATCGTCATCGAAGTGCTTGGTGGCATCGAACCCGCACGCACCCTGCTGCTCAAAGCCATGGCTAACGGCGCCTCCGTGGTCACCGCCAACAAGGCACTGCTCGCCAAGGACGGCACCACCTTGTTCGAAGCCGCCGAAAAGGCCGGCGTCGACATTTACTACGAAGCTTCAGTAGCCGGAGCTATCCCGCTGCTGCGACCCATCCGCGAATCACTCGCTGGCGACAAGATCGTGCGCGTGCTGGGCATCGTGAACGGCACCACCAACTTCATCCTCACCAAGATGGACGAGAGCGGGGCCAACTACGCCGACGTGCTCGCCGAAGCGCAGGCCCTCGGTTACGCTGAAGCCGACCCGACCGCTGACGTCGAGGGTCATGACGCCGCCGCCAAGGCCGCCATCCTTGCCAGCCTCGCCTTCCACACACGCGTCACCATCGACGACGTTTCGTGCGAAGGCATCAGCAAGGTCACGGCAGCGGATATCGCCGCCGCCCACGACATGGGCTTTGTCATCAAGTTACTCGCCATTGCCGAGCGCCTGCCCAACGACGAGGGCATCGTGGTTCGCGTGCATCCGGCCATGGTGCCCCGTGACCATCCGCTGGCCAGCGTGCGTCTCGCCTTCAACGCGGTGTTCGTCGAGGCCGAGGCCGCTGGCCAGGTCATGTTCTACGGTCGCGGTGCAGGCGGCGTGCCAACGGCATCCTCCGTACTCGGCGATGTGGTCACCGTTGCCCGCAATCGTTTGGCGGGTCACCACGGGCCAGTGCACAACACCTATGCGGATCTGCCAGTGCTCGGACTTGCAGCAGCGCACACGCGCTACGCCATCAGTCTTCGAGTAGCTGACGAACCAGGTGTTCTAGCAACCATCGCTAACGCATTCGCGGACGAAGGTGTGTCACTCCAGACCGTGCGACAAGACGGCAGTGGCGAGGATGCGCACTTGTTGGTGCGCACGCACATTGCGACCGAACACGCGCTGTCGAGCACGTTGCGACGACTTCGCACACTCACTGCGGTCAAAGAGGTTGTCGGCGTCATGCGCGTCGAGGGAGAGGTCGGACACTGATGGCTCACCAATGGCGTGGACTGATTGCCGAATACGGCGATCGTCTTCCGGTTACCGCAGCAACCCCGAACATCACCCTGCTCGAGGGTGGTACGCCACTCGTGCCCACGCGCGTGCTTTCGGACATGCTTGGTGCCAACGTGTGGCTCAAGGTCGACGGCGCCAACCCGACCGGATCCTTCAAAGACCGCGGCATGACAGTGGCCATCTCCAAGGCTGCCGAACGTGGCGCGAAAGCCGTGATCTGCGCATCTACCGGCAACACCTCGGCCTCGGCCGCGGCCTACGCCGTGAAGGCAGGCATGGTGGCAGCAGTGCTGGTGCCCGACGGCAAGATCGCAATGGGCAAAATGGCGCAAGCGGTTGTGCATGGCGCCAAGATCCTGCAGGTCGAGGGCAACTTCGACGATTGCCTTATGCTCGCGCGCAAGTTGGCCGACGGCTACCCGATCGAGCTAGTGAACTCGGTCAATCCCGATCGCATCGAAGGCCAAAAGACCGCCGCTTTCGAGATCGTCGACGCGCTCGGCGATGCACCGGATATCCACTGCTTGCCGGTAGGCAACGCGGGCAACATCACGGCGTATTGGAAGGGTTACAGCGAGTACGCGATTGACGGCATTTCTTCGCAGCGCCCGCAGATGTGGGGCTTCCAAGCTGAGGGCGCTGCGCCAATCGTGCGCGGCCACGTTGTCGAGCATCCCGAAACCATCGCCACCGCCATCCGCATCGGCAACCCCGCATCATGGCAGCAAGCGGTCAGTGCGCGTGATGAGTCCGGCGGCATGATCGACATGGTGAGCGACGAGGAGATCCTTGCTGCGTACCGTTTCTTGGCTGCGCAGGAATCCGTGTTCGTCGAGCCCGGCTCAGCGGCGTCCGTCGCAGGTCTGCTGAAAATGCACGCTGCCGGTCGCATCCCCAACGGCTCGCGCATTGTGTGCACGGTGACGGGTAACGGTCTGAAGGACCCGCACTGGGCACTCGAACAAGCCGGTGAGCCGATCCGCATTCCGGCCAACGCCGATGCTGCCGCGGAAGCGATTGGGATCGCGTAATGGCACCCCGCCGGCCGCGCAGCATGCTCACCTTTAAGGCCGCACCCGTCCGTGTGCGAGTGCCTGCCACATCCGCGAACTTGGGCTCTGCATTCGACTCGGCCGGTTTGGCACTCTCGATCTACGACGACCTGATTGCTGTGGTCACGGATGAGCCGGGCATCACCGTTGACATCTCTGGTGAGGGCGCGGACACGCTGCCACGCAATCACAAGCACCTAGTGGCGAAGTCCATGGTCGCGGCCTTTGAGGCCATGGGCGGACAACCGCGCGGTTTTGCACTGGTTACTGCGAATCGCATTCCCCACGGTCGTGGTCTCGGCTCGTCCTCCGCTGCGATCGTGGGAGGCATTGTGCTCGCGCGTGCGCTCGTGCTGGGAGGCGAGCAACTGTTGCCGAATGCGGAGGTGCTTGCGCTGGCGTCTGCACTCGAAGGTCATCCAGACAATGTCACAGCCACCTTGCTCGGTGGATTCACCATTGCGTGGACCGAAGGCGTGGGGCAGGGCTACTCGATGCGTCCACTCGACGCGATCTCACCCGTGGTGTGCATCCCACACACGGCGCTGGCTACCAAGAAAGCCCGCGGATTGCTGCCCGAATCGGTACCACACGCAGACGCTGCCTTCAACGCGGCACGCAGCGCGCTGCTGGTTGCAGGCATGACGCTTGACACGTCGTTGCTGATGGTTGCGACGGACGACAAACTGCACCAACAACAACGCCGCGAGGCGATGCCCCGATCCATCGAGCTCGTGGCGCGATTGCGCGAAGCCGGTATCCCTGCGGCCATCTCTGGTGCAGGACCCACAGTGATCGCGTTGACCACGAAGGCCAACAAGGACCTCGTACAGGGACTGGTTGGTGGGCGGTTCGATGTCCTCACTTTGGATATCGACACCGTCGGTGCGACTGTGGTTCCGCTCGACTCCTGAACGGCAGTTCAGCTCGGCGAACGCCGCGTCGATAGTGCATGATGTGACTGGCTGATACTCGCATATCGGCTTCTCCGGACTCCGGAGTGATGTGTTCTGAAGGGATTGGTGGGACGCGACCCAGGGGGTCGGCATCGTCTTCTCGCCGTTCGCAATACCTTTCGAATTCTTCAGGAGTACCTATGGCATTCCATCGCAAACCCTCCCGTGAGGCCAAGGCAGCAGTGCGTGATATGGCGCTCACACCATTCTGGCTCGACGACCCGCAGGCTCCCATGCCTGGACCCATCTTGGCTGAGGATCTTTCGACCGATCTCCTCGTCGTCGGCGCAGGGTTTACCGGCCTGTGGACGGCCCTGCTGGCCCGCGAGCAGCAGCCTGATCGCGATGTCGTTATCGTCGACGCGGGACTCTCGGCGCACGCTGCGAGTGGTCGCAACGGTGGATTTGTCCACGCCTCCCTCACCCACGGATTTGGCAATGGCTATGCACGTTGGCCGGCGGAGCTTGAACAGATCACCGCGATGGGCCACGCCAATCTCGTGGGCATACGTGACACCGTCACCAGATATGGCATCGACTGCGATTGGCGGGATGCCGGTGAGCTCGAAATTGCGTATGCGGCGCACCAAGAACCTGATCTGCAAGCGCGGCCGGCACTCGCACAGCGTTTTGGCGAGCACTTCGAGTGGCTTGATCCTGAGGCGGTGCAGTCGCGGGTGCGCTCTCCGCTCTTCCGAGGAGCGCTCTTCGAGCCGCATGGTGTGGCACTCGTCAATCCGGCGCAGTTGGCGTGGGGTTTGCGGGCCGCGTGCATCCAAGCGGGTGTTCGCATTTTCGAGCACACCGAAGTGCAACAGATGCATCGGCATAGGGGTGCTGTAACGGTCAGCACTCCGCTTGCCACCATTGGGGCACGCCGAGTTGCCTTAGCCACCAACGCTTTTCCGTCGCTCATTCCTTCGGTGCGACGCCGCATCGTGCCGGTTTACGACTACGTCCTCGTGACCGAGCCGTTGAGCGACGCGCAATGGGCAAGTATCGGTTGGGACGGATTCGAAGGGCTGACCGGTGCGGGCAATCGCTTCCATTACGCGCGGCGTACAGCGGACGGACGCATCCTGTGGGGCGGCTATGACGCGGTGTATCACCGCGGCAGCGCGATGGGTCCGCAGTTCGAACACGACCCAGCCACCTACGCCCTGCTCGCGGAGCATTTCTCGCAAGCGTTCCCGCAGTTAGGTGGCGTCCGCTTCTCCCATGCCTGGGGTGGAGCCATTGATACGTGCTCGCGCTTTAGCCCGTTCTGGGGCACAGCCCACGATGGTCGCGTGGCCTACGTCGCCGGTTTCACGGGTCTCGGCGTCGGCTCCAGCCGGTTTGCTGCACAGGTGATGCTCGACACGCTCGATGACAAGCCCACTGCCGCGCGCCAGTTGGAAATGGTGCGCACCACACCGATCGCCTTCCCCCCGGAGCCATTGCGATCCGCTGCGGTGAGCCTGACGCAGTACTCGCTGGCCCGGGAAGATGATCGCGGTGGTAGGCGGAACCTGTGGTTGCAACTGCTCGACCGCATCGGCGTGGGCTTTGATTCCTGAGAGTTCAACGCTGGGACCGTCGATTTGTGCATATCGCGGGCGATATGCACTAGGGTTTGACGCACGAGCCTTTCGTTGCTCGTAGCCAATCAACCTAATTGTTGGCTCAATCGTGTGTACCACGATCAATACCCGAAAAGGATTCGCGTGAGCGACAACACCACCGCCCTCCTCGCTATGAAACTGCCCGAGCTGAAGAAGCTCGCTGGCGAAGCTGGCATTGCCGGCGCATCGACCATGCGCAAGGGCGACATCATTTCTGCACTCACCGGCGGCGCAACTGCACCTGCCAGTGCTCCTGCCATGAAGCGGCCCTTAACCACTACCAGTGCGCCAGTCGCCGAAGCGCCTGCCGCTTCGTCGGCGCCGGTTTCGGAGGCATCCGCCGACTCCCACGAGCGTGACGACCGTGGCGAGCGCAACAATCGCCGTGACCGCAACCGTGACCGCAACCGCAACCGCGGCGAGCGCAACGAGGGCGACGCCGAAGCGCAGGAAGTGCGTGCCGAGCGCCCGGAGCGTGCCGAGCGCCCCGAGCGCCCCGAGCGCAACGATCGCAGTGAACGTCCCGAACGCAACGATCGCAGTGACCGTCCCGAACGCAATGATCGCAGTGACCGTCCCGAACGCAACGATCGTGACGATCGTCCGGAACGCAATGACCGCAGCAACCGCAACGATCGAAACGACCGTGGCCCGCGCAACGACCGTGAAGACCGCAACGACGGTCGCCGCGACCGTAACCGCGACCGTAACCGCGACCGCAGCCGTCGCGACGAGTTTGAGGTCAATGACGACGATGTGGTGACTCCAGTCGCTGGCATCGTCGACATCATGGAGAACTACGCATTTGTCCGCACCAGCGGCTACCTGCCAGGTCCGAACGACGTGTACGTGGCACTCGGCATGGTCAAGAAGTACGGCTTGCGCAAAGGCGATGTCATTACCGGCCAGGTTCGCCTGCCGCGTGACGGGGAGTACCAGCGCCAGAAGTTCAACCCGTTGGTCAAGGTCGAAACCATCAACGGTGACGATCCCGAGAACTCACGCGGTCGCGTCGAATTCTCCAAGCTGACGCCGCTGTACCCGCAGGATCGCATTCGCCTTGAGACGGCCAGCAACAACCTCACCACCCGCGTGATCGACCTGATCGCGCCCATCGGCAAGGGCCAGCGCGGCCTCATCGTGTCGCCTCCGAAGGCCGGCAAGACCATGGTGCTGCAGGCCATCGCCAACGCCATCACCGAGAACAGTCCAGAGGTTCACCTTATGGTCGTGCTCGTCGATGAGCGTCCTGAAGAAGTCACCGATATGCAGCGCTCGGTGAAGGGCGAGGTCATTGCCTCCACCTTCGATCGTCCGGCCGAGGATCACACCATCGTTGCCGAACTTGCGATTGAGCGCGCCAAGCGTCTTGTCGAATTGGGCCACGACGTTGTCGTGCTGCTCGACTCGATCACGCGTCTGGGTCGTGCGTACAACATCGCAGCACCGGCCTCGGGTCGCATCCTTTCGGGTGGCGTCGATTCCGCAGCGCTGTACCCGCCGAAGCGCTTCTTCGGTGCAGCGCGCAATATCGAAGACGGCGGCTCGCTCACCATTCTCGCGACGGCACTCGTCGAGACCGGCTCCAAGATGGACGAAGTCATCTTCGAAGAGTTCAAGGGCACCGGCAACATGGAGCTCAAGCTTGATCGTCGCCTTGCCGACAAGCGCATCTTCCCTGCCGTCGACATCGACGCCTCAGGTACTCGCAAGGAAGAAATCCTTATGGCACCCGATGAACTCAAGGTGGTCTGGAAGCTGCGTCGCGTCCTGCACGCGCTCGATTCGCAGCAGTCCATTGAGTTGTTGCTCACCAAGATGCGCGACACCAAGAGCAACTTCCAGTTCCTGATGGAAGTTCAGAAGACCACTCCGGGCGGCGGCAGCGGCTCGGACGAAGACTGAGAACTAGGCTTGCTGCCGTGGTTGACCTCGACGACATCATCAAGGCGTACGACGTCCGCGGCACCTATCCCGATCAGCTGAACGCAGATCTCGCACGTGCGGTGGGAGCCGCTTTCGTGCGAGTCGTCGGAGCTGCGGGTAGTGCCATTGCCGTCGGCCGCGACATGCGTCCCAGCGGACCGGAACTCGTTGCCGCCTTCGCCGAAGGTGCGACCTCGCAGGGCGCAGACGTCATCCTCATCGGCTTGGCGTCCACGGACGGTTTGTACTTCGCTTCGGGCAGCCTCGGCCTTCCGGGCGCAATGTTCACCGCAAGCCACAATCCCGCGCAGTACAACGGCATCAAGTTGTGCCGCGTTGGCGCATCGCCCGTCGGCCAAGACACGGGACTTCGCGAGATCAAGCAGATGATTCGCGACGGTATTCCCAGTTACGACGGTCCGCAGGGAACTGTGCGTGAGCAGGACATGCTGCAGGGTTACTCGGATTATTTGCGCGAGCTTGTCGATCTCCGCGGACTACGCCAGCTGAAGGTGGTTGTTGACGCAGGCAACGGTATGGGCGGCTACACCGTTCCGACGGTACTTGCTGGCTTGCCACTCGAGATCATTCCCATGTACTTCGAACTTGACGGCACTTTCCCTAATCACGAAGCAAACCCGATCGATCCTGAGAATCTGCGCGATCTACAAGCGGCTGTCATCAAGCATGGCGCTGACATCGGCCTGGCTTTCGACGGCGATGCAGATCGTTGCTTTGTCGTGGACGAAACTGGGCGCATCGTTGATCCGTCGACGCTCACTGCACTGATCGCAACCCGTGAGCTTGCGAAGCATCCGGGTGCCGTCATCATCCACAACCTGATTTCGTCGGCAGCTGTGGCAGAGATCGTCACTGAGCACGGCGGAACGCCAGTGCGCACGCGAGTCGGCCATTCCTTCATCAAGCAACAGATGGCGGAGAGCGGCGCGGTGTTCGGAGGCGAACACTCGGGCCACTTCTACTTCAAGGAGTTCTGGCGCGCCGACTCCGGCATGCTCGCGGCTTTGCACACGTTGGCTGCGCTTGGCGAGACTCCTGTAGGGAGCACACTGTCGCAATTGTTGGTTCCCTTCCAGCGCTATGTGATGTCTGGTGAGATCAACTCGCGCGTGACCGATGCCACTGCCAAGGTCGACGCAGTACGGGCAGCGTTCGCAGATCGCACGACCACCGACGAACTCGACGGCGTCACCTTCCAAGGTGACGGCTGGTGGTTCAACCTGCGTTCAAGCAACACCGAACCCCTGCTTCGGCTGAATGTTGAAGCAGGGTCACCGGAAGCCGTCAAAGCACTGGTTGATGAAGTGCTTGCGATCGTGAGGGGCTGACATGCTCGAAGAGGTTATCGCCTGCCCAAATCCGGACCACGGCGCCTTGCTGTTGTCCGACGCTGGGTACTCCTGCACCGTCTGTGGTGCCACTTTCGAAGTACGCAATGGCATCCCGGTGCTCTTGCCAACCACATCACCTGAGGCGTAAGGGGAGCCAGCGATGGCCGACGATTTGCTGCTCGACGACGTGACGGCGCTGCTGGCGAGTGACCCCGGCAATATGTTGCTCGCCACGGCGAGTACGGGTGCGCAGATTCGCACTGGGTTGCGTGAGACCGACCGCGACGCCGTCACGCGTATCGTTGCCGCAGGCACACCCCGCGCGATCATCGTTACCGGCATGGGCGGATCAGGTATCTCTGGTCAAATCATCGCGGCCCTTGCCAACACACATTCTTCTATCCCCGTTGTATCTCACCGTGGCTACCTGCTGCCGGCGTGGGTGGGCAGCCATGACCTCGTCATTGCGCTGTCTGCGAGCGGACGCACGGAAGAGACCATCGCCGCGGCGGCGGAGGCCGCTCGCCGCGGCTGCATGCTGGTTGCCATTACTGCGGAGGGGTCACCGCTCGCCGAGTGCGTGAACAGCACGAGGAACGCTTGGCATATTCCCGTCGACGTGCAGGGTCGCATGCCACGTGCGTCAATGTGGACGTTGCTGACGCCGCTCCTCATCATCGGCCACGCCTTTGGCGTATGCAACGCCGACGATGCGGCACTCAGTGCCGCCGCCGACATCGCAGATGACATGTCCGCGCGGTGTGGAGTCGACGTCGTTGTCGCAGATAATCCGGCGAAGCAGCTCGGCCTCCAATTCGCGGAGTCCCTGCCCATGATTTGGGGGACCGGCGAGGTGGGCCCAGTGGCCTCCTACCGAGCCATTTCGCAGTTGGCCGAGAATGCCAAGATGCCGGCGATCCATGGCGAGATTCCCGAGTCGCAGCACAATCAAGTGGTCGTATTTGACGGTCCTTTCGCAGGTGGCGCGACTATCGATGAGTTATTCCGCGATCGCACCGAAGATGCACCGCGCAGTTTCCGTCTCGTGGTGCTCCGAGATGGTGTGGAGTACCCACAGATGGCGCGTCGCGCTGAGATTGTTGAAGAGATTGCCCGTCGCCGTCATGTTCCTGTCACTGAAGTTGCAGCCGAGGGCGTGCACATCGTGCACCGATTGGCCTCGCTGATTACCTTGACCGACTGGGCCAGCGTCTACGCAGCGATCGCCTTGCACATCGACCCCACTCCTATCGGCCCCATTGACGAACTCAAGGCACGGCTCGCCGAGCCCACGGTCCAGGCATGAGCAACGAAGGCGGCACGAAAGCAGTCGTCGCAGCACTCACGGCGAACCTCGGCATTGCTGTTTCGAAGTTCATCGCCTTCGGCATTACCGGCTCCTCCTCCATGCTCTCGGAGGCCGTGCACTCGGTCGCCGATTCGGGCAATCAGGTGCTCTTACTGTTCGGCGGCAAGCGTTCCAAGCGTTCGGCGACCGAGCGCCACCAGTTCGGCTACGGACGCCTGCGCTACCTGTACGGGTTCGTCGTATCGATCGTGCTGTTCCTTGTTGGCGGCGTGTTCGCCATCTATGAGGGCACCCACAAGATTCAGCACGTTGAAGAAGTCGGCGATACCCGTGTCGCAATCGCGGTGCTGGTAGTGGCAGTTGCGCTTGAAGGCTTCTCCTTCCGCACCGCCATTCGCGAAGCAAATCTGGCCCGCGGCGACCGCAGCTTGGTTGCCTTCGTCCGCGAAAGCCGGCAGCCCGAGTTGCCCGTCATCTTGCTGGAAGACGCTGGCGCGTTGGTCGGTCTGCTTTTCGCCCTCATCGGCGTCGCGATGGCCACCATCACCGGCGATGGCCGCTGGGACGGCATGGGTGCCATTGCCATCGGTGTCCTCTTGGTGTGTATCGCGGTGTTCCTGGCGGCAGAGATGTCGAGCCTCTTGGTTGGCGAAGGTGCCTTGCCCGCCGACGAAGAGTTGATCCGCTCGGCGCTCACCAGTTCAGCTCTGGTGGAACGGGTGATTCACCTCCGAACCCTGCACATTGGTCCGGATGAATTGTTGGTTGCTGCCAAGATTGCGGTCACCTCAACGGCCACCGCGTACGACATTGCCGCCGGTATCGACGATGCGGAGCGGGCGCTGCGAGCACAGGTGCCGAGCGCAAAGTACGTATTCCTCGAGCCAGACCTCGACCGACTGCTCTGAACGTGCAAGAGGCTGTGCACTGGTACGCTGAGCCCATTCCGCGAACCATCGAAGTCTCGAGCCGTTCGTTTCCCAATACGACCTCGACGGAGACCGTTATGCCCTCGATTACCACTGCCCCAAACGGCCTTGAATATGCAGTCCTTGACTTGGGGCTTGCCGAATTCGGTCGCCACGAAATGCGCCTGGCCGAGAACGAGATGCCGGGACTCATGGCCATGCGGGCCGAATACAGCGTTGCACAACCGTTGAAGGGCGCCCGTATTGCCGGATCGCTGCACATGACCATTCAGACCGCGGTGCTCATTGAGACGCTCACCGCGCTTGGTGCTGAGGTGCGCTGGGCCAGCTGCAACATCTTCTCGACGCAGGATCATGCGGCTGCTGCAGTCGTCGTGGGACCTGCCGGAACCGCGGCAGACCCGCAGGGTGTTCCGGTGTTTGCCTGGAAGGGCGAGACGCTGCCTGACTACTGGTGGTGCACTGAGCAGATCCTTCGTTGGCCAGGCGAAGGTCCGAACATGATCCTTGACGACGGTGGCGATGCGACGCTGCTCGTGCACAAGGGTCGCGAATACGAATTGGCCAATTACGTGCCAGCTCCGGAATCGGCCGAGTCTGAAGAGTTTCAGGTCGTGCTCACCCTGCTGCAGCAATCCCTGACGGAAGATGCCGCACGTTGGACGACCATCGCCGACGGCATCAAGGGCGTCACCGAGGAGACCACCACCGGCGTCCATCGCCTCTACGAGATGTACCGCGAGGGATCGCTGCTGTTCCCAGCCATTAACGTCAATGACTCTGTCACCAAGAGCAAGTTCGACAACAAGTACGGATGCCGCCACTCACTGATCGACGGCATTAACCGCGCGACCGATGTGCTCATCGGCGGCAAGGTCGCGGTCGTGTGTGGGTATGGCGATGTTGGCAAGGGTTGCGCCGAATCGCTGCGTGGCCAGGGCGCTCGCGTCATCGTCACCGAAATCGATCCCATCTGCGCGCTGCAAGCAGCCATGGACGGCTACCAAGTTGCGACGCTGGATGATGTCTTGGATTACGCGGACATCGTCATTACCGCGACAGGTTGCAAGGATGTGGTTTCTGCGGAGCAGATGTCACGTATGAAGCACCAGGCCATCGTCGGCAATATCGGTCACTTCGATAATGAGATCGATATGGCCGGACTGACGCGATTCCCCGGGGTCACGCGGATCAACGTCAAGCCCCAGGTTGACGAGTGGCGCTTCGAAGACGGTCATTCGATCATCATGCTGTCAGAAGGCCGACTGCTAAACCTCGGAAATGCGACGGGTCATCCCTCGTTCGTCATGTCCAACTCGTTCACCAATCAGGTGCTGGCGCAGATCGAGCTGTTCACCAAGCCGGCTGAGTATCCAGTCGGTGTCTTCACGCTGCCCAAACACTTGGACGAGAAGGTGGCACGACTACACCTCGGCGCACTCGGCGCCAAGCTGACGAACCTGACCAAGGTGCAGGCTGAATACCTCGGCGTCAACCTTGAAGGCCCCTACAAGTCGGATGCCTACCGCTACTAACGACCCGCGAAATGCGCCTGCCGTCACATCGACGGTGGGCGCATTCTCGTTACCCGATCCACAAACACCAGTACCGCCATGGCAGAAGTGGCAGGGAGCGTGATGGCGCCGACCACAATGCCGCTGACGAGCGTCGTGAGCGCGTCGCCCGCTGCTGAGCCGCTGCCGCCGGCGAGAGTTCCGACCAGGCTGCCAATGGGTGTGCCGAGCAAGCTGGCGAGGGCATCCCAGAACAGCAGCGACACCATCACGAGGCCTGTTGTGCGTAGGAGAGCACCCCGAGAAACAGCGATCGCGCGCCGAAGTGCTGCTGCAATTCGGAGGTCTTCGACAATCGCTGCGGGTACTGCCAGCGTTGCAACAATTGCCAGGATGAAAGCAAACACGCACGCGCCAAGTAACGCGATGATGGTGGCGGTTCCTCCGATGAGGAGCGCCAGGCCGACGGGCACGCTGATGATGGCGAGCACCATGGCGAATACGGCGAAGTTGATACCCAAGATGCGTCCCCACGGCACCTGCCGCCAAATGGCGGCTGGCGCCAGTCGCTCACCGCGGAGTGCCCGCACAAAGCCGAGCGTCATGACGCCCATGGCCGCCAATTGCGTGAGCGCGGAAACTGCGCCAGCGAATCCCAAATACGGCGCAACATCGCCCAGTTGGCTGATGGCGCGGTCGATCGCAGACTGCGTCATGGTTTCGCCTGAGAGGAGACGCTGGAGTTCGGCCCCACGCTGATTGCCGAAGACGATCCCATTCATGACGATCCCACTCACCGTGCTGGTGACGGTTCCAAGGAGCGCGCCAACGCCAAGTGTTGCGGCCGGATTGGCCCGGAGATACCGGAACGTGGCGAGCAGCATCTCACCGAGGCGCAATGGTCGATCGGGGACGAGTGGATCCTTGCCAGACATTAAGCCTCCTCATGGCACTCTCACAGTTGTCAATGACATGATGTGTCTGTGACGAACCGCGTGCTAGTGGTCGATGATGACACGGCTCTTGCCGAGATGCTCGGAATCGT